>NZ_WQFL01000007.1:0-280910 GCF_013034175.1 Ruegeria sp. HKCCA5463 | reverse complement strand
CCCTTGCCCCATCAGAACTTCAACCTGCCGTAACTTCGAGACAATCTCTTCGGGCTTCGGTCGCTTGTTTGCCATTCTCAGTCCTCCGTTTCCTAAACATAACGGTGGACCCGTTCAGTTGGGGAGGCTCAGTGTACAGCACCCGTAATTCCTACGGATGCTGTGGAGGTTTATACGCTATCGCGCCAATTCATAGCGTTTCATCGACATTGAGGTTGCGTCGATCATACTCATGAACTTCTCGGCTGCTTGGGCGAAAGCAAAACTGTCCATCGACGCTTGCGCGGCCTCCGCGCTTTCCCAGTTCACCACGACAGCCCATTTGCCGTCCGCGAAGGCCGCTTGGCGTGAGATGAAGCCGGGCTGCTGGCTGACATGCTCTTCTTCGATGGCCTTATCGATCGGTTCGAATTCTTGTGCCGTGACATCTTCTGCGAGGTTCATAGTCACGATCTCAATTACACCAGCATCTTGGGCCATGGCTATACTTCCCAGCATCATCGTTAGAGTGATCAAGAACGTTTTCATGTTGCCGTCCGATCAGAACTTGCCGTTGTCATGGGCCATCTCGGATGGGATGTCTGCGATCACATCCCAGTGCTCGACGATCTTGCCGTCCTCAACGCGGAACAGGTCATAGAACGCGGTCGGTACGCCGCCCAATGTGCCCTCGGATGCGGTGAAGACAAAATTACCCTCGGCCACAACCATGTGCACATCGGAATAGATCATCTGGATGCCCTGATCCGCCATCGCCATCAAAGCGGCGCCCAGACCGTCCAGACCATCAGCGATCTGGCTGTTGTGCTGAATGTAGGTTTCGGCGGACAGGAAGTCGGTGATCCGATCAGTTTCACCACCTTTCAGGATGGTTTCAACGAAATCCGCGACCAGCGCTTTGTTCTCTGCTGTCCTGTCCAGATCAGTGATGTCGGTCGGGCCATCTGTTTGCGTGTGACCGGAAGGGTTTGGCGGGGCGAGCGGAGTCAGATTGTCCCAATGCTCTGCAACCTTTCCATCTTCCACGCGGAAGACGTCGAAGCCAACCAACGTATCTGCGCCAAAAGCCTGCGCATTGTTGTAGGTCGTGTGCAAAACAACCATGTCCCCTTCGGCGATCACGCGGTGAATGTTCACTTCGACCCCACTGTCCTTCAAGCCTGGAATGAAGCCAAGTATGGGGGCTGCACCTGTCGGCACGGCGGGGTTGTGCTGGATGTAGTCCGGCGCCAGCAGTTGCTGCGCTGCGGATGGGTCGAAATTGATAAAAATGGCTTCAACAGCCTCCAGTACGAGTTCTTTGGGGGTCATTGATTTTCTCCTTGTTTTGAAGCGGTGGTGATAGGAATTCACGCGGCGCGGGCTTGCGTCGCGGTGATTTTGAATTCAGTTCCCCACGGGTCGATCAGGCGACCAGGGTTTAGGCTTTCAGGTCCCGCCAGAAGTTCGACACTCGCGAGGCCTGTGCTCCATTCTGTGCGCTTCTTTGCCCCTTTGGATTGCCATTCGTTGACAGCAAGGTGATGGTGGTAACCGCCTGAACCGAACCAACGCGCCGAGGGCAGTTGGAACGTCTGCACCATTCCAATGGCCTGAGTAACAAATCGCGCGGCCTCATCCACGTCTCCAACACGCAGATGGACATGTCCGATGACAGTGCCGCTAGGCGCGCCGTGCCACGGCGTGGCATTTTGCTTCAGCGAATTCAGTTCAAGCGGTTGCGTTGTCATTTGCACTTGCTCGCCGCTGCGCTTCCAGGTCTCGCGCGGCAGGTCCCGGTAGATTTCGATGCCATTCCCCTCCGGATCACTCAAATAGAGAGCTTCGCTAACGCCGTGATGTGATGCGCCATCAAGTTGGAGTCCGCGTTCCTCTACATGGATCAACCAAGCGGCGAGGTCCTGCTGGGTTGGCAGCAAGAAGGCAGTGTGAAACAGCCCGGCTTCGCGCGGGAAAGGCCTGGCTTTGCGGTCCTGGCGGAGCTCGATCAGTGTCCCGTTGCCGGTCCCCAGACAGGCGGTTTCGCCGTTGCGTTCGATCAGGCCAAGGCCAATCACGTCTTCATAAAACGCGGCCATGCCATCAAGGTCGCGCACTGTCAGGGCAACCTGACCAATCGAGATCGGGGCATGTGAACTTGCCATGTTCTTGTCTCCTGCGTTTGAGCTTGAGAAGAACTTAGATGTGGCTTTTGCTCGCTGAAATGGCGATAATTGAGAGTATGTATCGTCATTCTGGAGATAAATGATTGGACCGGATTGATGGAATGCGAAGCTTCGTGGCTGTCGTGGAAACCGGTTCCTTCGCTGCTGCTGGGCAACGCTTGGGGATTTCGAACAAATTGGTGAGCAAGCGTGTCGCCGGGCTCGAAAACCTGCTTGGCATGACGCTCCTTCACCGGACCACGCGCTCAATGTCTCTGTCTCACGAAGGAGAAAAATACCTGGAAGGGGCGCGACGTGTGCTTGCCGAGCTTGAGCAGCTGGAAGCCGAATTCGATACTTCAGGTGGTTTGAAAGGTGTTATTCGCGTTGCGGCACCCCTCACCTATGGCGACACCGCGGTGGCGGTAGCCGCAACTCGTTTTGTTGAAAAACACCCGAGTGTCACGGTCGAGCTGGACCTGTCAGATCACTATGCTGATCTGGCCAAGGGTGGCTTTGACATTGCAATCAGGATTGGGAACCTTGATGACTCAAGCCTGATTGTCCGCAAGCTGGGCGAGACGCACATGAAGGTCGTGGCTGCACCGGCCTATCTTGCAGAGCATGGCACGCCTTCACATCCCGCTGAGCTTTCCGAACACATCTGTATCAGGGATGCGAACAACCCCGAACCGAACCGCTGGCCGTTTCAGGTCGAAGGCCAAACCATACAAGTGCCCGTATCCGGGCCGTTTCTCGCCAATAGCCCTCCTGCCTGTCTCGTGCCAACACGCGCAGGGCGGGGTATCTTTATCTGCCCCGATGTATTCCTCGGGGATGACCTGGAAACAGGGCGGTTGGTCGAGCTGTTCTCTGGAATCCACTCCCGCACGCTCCCGATCCAAGGTGTCCATTTGCCATCAGCTTTTCGCAAACCGCGCGTGAAAGCCTTTGTTGAATTCATGAAGGCCGAAATCAGAGCTTAGGTTCGTCAAAGATTTCGTTCAGAGTTGTTGCACGAGTACCCACTTTTGATAGGCGAACAAAGTGACGCTAAAAAAACTTGGTCGTGCGGTTAAAAGGCGCTTTTGGATTAAACTACAAGAAGGCGCTTGATAACCTGGCGGCGATGATTGCTTAGAAGGTTGAAAAATGGGGCGGTGATGCCGCTATCTCGCTCCGCTTAAGACGTCGGGCAACGATGCTCGAAGTTGCCGTTTCCTTCTTCTTCCATCAGTGACGAGTGGCAGCCCATACAAGACCTTCTAATCGAGAACTCTGTGTCCTATTTTATTTGCGATAAAGAGTGCTTCTGAATTCGGTGGGTGAAATGCCCATTTGCCTTTTAAATGACCGGCTAAAATTATTGGACGTTTCATATCCCAGCGCGGTAGCGATGTCGGATACCGCTTCCGTTGGTAAAGCCAAAAGTTCAGTCGCGCGTTCTATGCGGACTCTATTGATAATATTACGATAACGTCCGCCCTCCGCTTCAAGCCTACGCTGAAGGGTTCGCACTCCTACATCTAGAGAACGCGCAATTGAATCAATCGAAACCGCATCATCATGAAGTTGCTGGCGCGCGAGTTCTGCAACTCGTTCAGAAAGCGTCTCAGGAGGTCCTCCCAGACGCTCCCTAGCTATGTCGTCGACTGTGGTTGGATTTTCGGCGTTGGGTCGACTTGAGCGGCTGGCTTGCAAACAACATCTATCAAACTCGATCCCCAACCGCGGCGCGTCCCAAATAACCGGGCACCTAAACACATCTTCAGCTTCGTTCGCGTTCGTCACTTTGTGGAAATTCAACAGAACGGCACGCGGCGTCCAATTCGCTCCGAGATAAGCTTTAAAAATACTAAGAATGACTCCTATCGCGGAGAAGCCGACATCGGGATAGGCGCGGTGAGATTTAATACCAAAATCGTAGCAAAACCTGGCGGGTGATCCAGGGCTTTCCAACCATGCCCTATCTGTGGACGAGTGAAGCGGCATCACAAAAGAAGCACGATTGAGGGCCGTACCCAAGTTCGGGGCCGAAAGAACATAGCGCCCCCATGCGCCGTACTCTGCGACAGTCAGGTGAGGAGACCAAAAAAGACCGATGTTCTTTAGCCCGGTTGACCAAGCCGCTTCGTGTATGAACGTCGCCAGCGAATGAGCCGAAATATAGCCGGAACGTTCATCCACGAATTTATACGACAGTTCGGCTGCCCTCATCGCGGCGATAAGCCTTCTCTCCCCTGCCACATCCAAGACAAACTGCGGCATTGCTCCAAGTGCTTTCGCCGAAATCATTGGGGGTAAGCTCATGCCAGATTGTCTCGCTTCTACAAGTCCGCTGTCGTGAAATGATACGCATCCCATTTGGCTTTGTGCAATAAATTCACATCCAAGCATACGTGGAGAAAGCAATGTCGAATAACGTTCCCAGAATTGGATGCCTTTCAACTTGGGCCACCGCTGCGATCCTGTTTTTACCCATTAGCGCAAGCGCCGAGATGTCAGACGCACAACGGAACCTGATCGAACGTCGCGCGTGTGAAGCTGCAATTTGGGGCATGCCGGCGGTCGGCGTTTATGACATCGAACTTGCAATCCAGCGCGATGCCGGCGCTGATCGGGGCGTTATCGCCTATATGAGCGAGCCAATGGACAGTCGCCACGGCTTTCTAACGGCCAACGATGTCACGCCCTATGTATTCGGCGGCGGAATCACTGTTGACGAGCCTGTAGTCATTGATGTGCCCCCTGCCGGTGATAAGGCGGCCTTCTTTGGAACCATCGTGAATGCCTGGCAAGTCCCGCTGGCAGACGTCGGAACGACAGGCGAAGATGCGGGGGAAGGTGGCAAATACCTCATCCTTCCGCCTGGTTACGACGGAGACGTACCGTCAGACGGGTACTACGTTCACCAGTCCAACACCTATGGCGTTCATTTTGCTTTCCGTCCAGTTGCAAAAGATGGCGGCACAAGCGCAGACCAGGCCGCATATGCCCAAACGCTCCGAGTCTATGCCTTGTCGGATGCGGACAATCCTCCGGCAACACGGTTCATCGACGTAAAAGAGAACCCCATCAACACGCTGCCTGTATACGACATGACTTTCTTCACTGATCTGAATGCGGTCATTCAGCGCGAGCCTGTTTTGGAGCAAGACAAGGTAATGATGGCGATGCTGGCGTCTCTGGGCATTGTGCGAGGCCATCCTTTTGAACCTGACGAGGAGACACAAGCGGCCATGCTGGATGGTCTCCAATGTGCCTACGATACGATGCAAGAACACTTCATAACGCGCTCTGTCGTGCCTTTGTGGGAAGATCGCCAATGGGGTGTCTGGGCATTCGCCGAAGGCCAACCGGAAGCCGGATTTCCCTATGTTACGACAGATATGGTTTTGATCGACGACCGCGCGGGCGGGTCATATTCTTGGATCACTTACCTGCCCAAAAAGCTCGGTGGAGGCACGTTCTACCTGACAGGTTTAACCGACAGTGATGGCGCCATGCTCAACGGTGAAGATACCTACAAACTGACAGTTCCATCAGACACGCCCGCCGAGGATTTTTGGTCCGTCATTGTATACAGCATGAAAACTAAGGGCTTTGTAAAAGGCAACGAGCGGGTGGGATTGGCGACGCCTGACCTCCCTGACATACAGGTTAACGAAGATGGCTCGGCTGACGTTTATTTCGGCCCAATTGCTCCGGATGGGCTGGAAAGCAATTGGATTCCGACCGGCGAGGACTTTTTCTTGCTTTTTCGTCTCTATGGACCAGCTGAAGGCTGGATAGAAAGCGGTTGGAAACTACCCGATCTGGAAAAAGTGAATTGAATAGTAGACTTATCCCACTAGGAGAAAACGGTATGAAAAGACTGATGTTCGCAGGTGTAGCCGCATTGTCTCTTGCGATCCCGGCCTTAGCACAGGAATACAGTGCAAACGTCCCCGACAGCATCATTGTGCCGGACACAGTGGAAACACGTTTTGGTGCGTTGGAGTATTTCGATGGACTTCCAACGCCAGAAACCGCGAAGTTGTCGTACAACGCGCTTAACTTCGTGCGGGGTATGCAGATTTTCATGGATGGTATGCCCGCCGCATCGACCTATGCGATGTGTCATGGTCTTGAAGAAGGCGCTGGGGTTGATCCGATGAAAATCGGCATCTTTGAAGATTTGTATAACGCGCGTTCGCTACTGCTGACACCCAACACGACAACAATTTATATATTGAACTGTACCGATCTCTCCGAAGGTCCGGTGGTATATGAAGTGCCCGAAGGTATGCTGGGTTTCGTGAACGACGCATACATGCGATACGTCACCGATATCGGTAATGCTGGCCCTGACGAAGGCAAAGGCGGAAAATTTCTGATCGTGCCTCCCGGATTCGAAGGGGATTTGCCGGAAGAGGGCTATTTTATCGTTCAGCCACCAAGCTATCGTAACTGGTTTTTGCTTCGTGCGTTCTACGGGGATGACGGTGTTGAAGCGGCGGTAAAACGGGTCAAAGAAACTTTGCGTGTCTATCGCTGGGAAGACAGAGAGAACCCACCAGAGCAAGAGTTCGTGAATCTAACGGACAAACAGTTCAACACAATCCACGCAAACGATTTCAGCTTTTTCGATGAAATGAAAGCCGTCGTCGATAGCGAAGCCGAAGGTGCGCTGCCGGAAGAGTTGATGGGCGCAATGTTCTCGATAGGGATTCGCAAGGGAGAGCCTTTTGAACCTGATGATGAACTGAAGTCCTTGCTGAGCGAAGCCGTGGCACTTGGCACTGCTGCCGCGAAATCTCTTAACTTTGCCCCACGATCCCGCGCACCTTTCTACTATGACGACGGGTATTGGAAGACCGCGTTTGTCGGGGGCAATCACGAGTTCCAAGCCGGTGACGTCAAAATTCTGGATGCGCGGACTCTGTTCCACTACTACGCGACCGGAATCACGCCTGCGATGGTCGCTCAAAAGGTAGGGGTCGGATCGCAATACGCACTCGCGAATCGCGACAGCGATGGAAACTACTTCGACGGCGGTAAAACTTACTCGGTGACAATTCCCCCAAACCCGCCAGCAAAAGACTATTGGTCATTCGTTGTCTACGACACGCAAACCCGTTCACTTCTCGAAACGGACCAGAAACTTGCAGGGGTCGATAGCAACCAACCCACTTTGGAAGCAAACGAGGACGGCAGTTTTACGGTTTGGTTTGCGCCAGAAGCGCCAGAAGGCAAAGAGGGCAATTGGATACAGACAATGCCCGGAAAATCCTGGTCCACGGTTCTAAGACTCTACGGTCCTTTGGAGCCTTGGTTTGAAGGAACATGGCGGCCCGGTGAGATCACACTAATCGAGTAGATCCTCGCTATCTTGGAGTAGTTTCAAAACAACGAAAAAGGCGACGTGTACTGACAACGTCGCCTTCCCTCTTGCGACCGTTCTGGATCCTCGTACTCGGTTGAGTGCTTTTTGCTTCCGGATTTCACCAGTTCAAACATCAGTTTAAAGAACACCTTCAACTATGGATTATGAAAGATTGAAGGCAAATCGCTTCATAGGTGCGGAAGTGAAATATTGGCAACGCCAAATAGGCCGATAACATACGGACCAATCATTAGGTTCTAAACGTCGAATAGAGGAAAATTACTCAAACTTTGCAAAGTCAGCTTTCTGCGCATTTCAGTCACTATGTCAGCAAGCAGCTGCTATCGATTTTTTCCGTCCACTTCTAGCGGGCACAAGAAGGTGGTCCAAGAGGTGGCCTAATTCTAAACGGATTCAATTATAATATTGTAATAAAACAATTATTTCAATTTTTTGGTGCGGTCGAGAAGACTCGAACTTCCACGGGAGTTACCCCACAGCGACCTCAACGCTGCGCGTCTACCAATTCCGCCACGACCGCACTGCCAATGACTTGGTAAAGCGGCGTATAGACGTTGGTGCGCTCGATGTGAAGAGGCAAAAACGCAGTGGTTTAAATTCCTTCACCACGGGCTTATCTCTGCCACTGGACAACACGCCATTGACCTGACAGGAGCCGCCGATGCCCCCGCCCGAAAACCTCCCGATCGTTCAGATCGATATCGTCTCGGATGTTGTGTGCCCCTGGTGCATTGTCGGGTTTCGACAGCTTGACATGGCGTTGCAGCAACAGGGTGTCCTTGCCCGGCTTCGCTGGCATCCGTTCGAGTTGAACCCGGACATGCCACCCGAAGGCCAGAACCTGCGTGAACATATCATGGCGAAATACGGCTCGACCGCCGAGCAAAGTCAGCAGGCACGGGACAAGCTTACCTCGATCGGGGCCGAGCTCGGCTTTGCCTTCAACTTCGACGATGACAGCAGAATGGTGAACACATTCGCAGCGCATCAGCTGCTGGATTGGGCGGAAACATTCGGCCGACAGCATCCTTTGAAACTGGCTCTGTTCGACGCGTATTTCACAGCGCAGCGGGATGTTTCCGATATGGATGTTCTGCTGGAAGTTGTTCGATCCATCGGGCTGGACGCGGATACGGCGCGACAAGCACTTGAAAGCGGAGAACACATAGCCCCGGTGCGTGAAAAGCAGCTGTTCTGGACCAGCCGGGGAATTTCAGGCGTGCCATCCATGGTTTTTGGCGGGAAATACCTGCTGACCGGCGCACAGGGTTCTGAAACCTATGCCCAGGTGCTGCAACGTTGCCTGTCCGAGGCCGCCTGACCCCTTTTCTTGACCGATTCAGACGGATATGAGACCGGCATGGAATGGAAAATCACCGATGGTCTGACCAGCTATGACGACGCCGTTGCCTTTATGGAGGCGCGCGTCGCCGCAATCGCAAATGGCGAAGCCCAAGAGTGTGTCTGGCTGCTGGAACACCCGCCACTTTATACGGCCGGCACTTCGGCCAGGATCGAGGATCTGACCGACCCCGATCGGTTTCCGGTTTACGCAAGCAAACGCGGCGGCGAATACACCTATCACGGGCCCGGTCAACGTGTGGCCTATGTCATGCTGGATTTGAACAAACGTGGTCGCGACGTGCGTCAGTTTGTGAAACAGCTGGAGACCTGGGTGATCTCGGCGCTGGCGGAATTCAACGTGCAAGGCGAGATCCGTGAAGGGCGCGTGGGGGTTTGGGTTCGGCGTGATGACAAGCCGTTGACAGCGACTGGCAAACCGGCGGAAGACAAGATCGCCGCCATTGGTTTGCGCCTGCGCAAATGGGTCAGTTTTCACGGGATCTCAGTGAATGTCGAACCGGATCTGGAGCATTTTTCCGGCATCGTCCCTTGCGGGATAAGCGAATACGGCGTGACCTCATTGGTCGACCTGGGCTTGCCGGTAACGATGGCAGACCTTGATGCCGCACTGAAAAAGACTTTCGCAGACGTTTTTGGCCCAGTGGCACCCTGAATCCATCTGTCGATCACTGCGCAGCGAATCGCTGCGCGCCACTGTTGCAAACAACAATCCCTGTGGCCGGCTGGCTCTGTTTCCCAGGCGTAAGGCAATTAACCCTGAATTCGGTGGATTTATGGAAGTCTTTAAGCATTTTTTAACTCAGGTAGATACAAAGGCCCCGTTAACGAGTAATATGGAACTGCCAATCAAGAGTGAGTGGTATGTTAACCGGTGATCCAGGGCTCGCCCTCGAAATCCGAGAAGTGTTTGGTTACGAGTCTGCCGTTCCGACCCCAAATCGGAACGGCAATTCTCTTTCAGGCACCGCTATTCTTCCTGGTGGCCAAATCGGGACGAACCGACGCAGGCGCGGCCAGCCTGTTCCAGTTCGAGCGTCGCATGCCCCACCCCGAAACGAACTTGCAGCGTGTGCCTGACACTGTCCCGTACCATTTCGGCATCTGACCACGCGTTCGCATCGATGACCAAATGCGCCGTCAGGGCGGGCTGCCGCTCCTGCATGCTCCACAAATGCACGTGATGCACTTCGGCCACCCCTTCCGTTTCTTCGATCGCCGCGGCAACCTGCTCTGGCTCCAGATCGGGCGGAGCGCCCAGCATCAGAACGCGGACCGTCTCGCCTATCTCTTCTTTGACATGCCACATGATGTAGACCGAGATCAGGATCGTCACCGCCGGGTCCACCCATGTCCAGCCGAACAGGATCACTGCGGTGCCCGCTACGATCACGGCGATTGATCCCAAGGCGTCCGCAACATTATGGATGAATGCGGCCCGGATATTCATGCTGTCCTTGGCCATGGTATACGTCAGCGCAGCGGTTATGAGATCGACCACCAATGCCAGCGCGGCGACCCAGACCACAAGCCATCCGTTGATCGGCTCGGGTTCAAAAAACCGCATGACGCCTTCGTAGAACAGATAGACCGACAACACGATCAACGTAGTGTAATTGACCAAGGCCGCAACGACTTCGGCCCGGCCATAGCCAAAGCTCATCCGAGGATCGGCCGGACGCCGTGCAATCTTGCGGGCAAAAAACGCGATGATCAGCGCAACAGCATCCGAAAAATTGTGCAGCGCATCGGCAATCAACGCCAGAGAACCCGAAATGATGCCCCCGATGACCTGAGCCAATGTCAGGAACATGTTCACCGCAATCGCCCAGGCGACGCGCGCATCGCCAGCGTCTGGATCAATGTGGTTGTGTTGGTGACCATGCCCGGTGTGGGAATGCTGGTGTGCCATATCGTTTCATGTCCCTTGTTACGGCTTCCCAGAGCATGTAATTCCTCTAGCCACTAGAGGTTCAAGAGGTCAAAACCGGAAAAATGTATTCGATCGGGGACTTATCGCGCCGAACCGGAGTGAAAATTCCGACAATCCGGTTCTATGAAGACAAAGGCCTGTTACCCAAACCAGAGCGAACCGCGGGCAATCAACGCCGGTATGACGCAGCCGCGTTGAAACGGCTGATCTTCATTCGCCATTGCCGTGATCTGGGATTGCCACTGGCCGACGTCGTGGGCCTGCTGTCTCTTGAGGGCACCTCTGGCGGCGACCTTAACCGGGCGCACGAAATTGCCCAAAAACAACTGGCCGATCTGCGGGACCGAATTGCCCGACTGCAAAACCTCGAAGCGGAACTGACCCGAATTTCAGCGGCCTGCGACGGGCAGCACGATCATGTCTGTGCCGTGCTGCACGCGTTTCAGGATCATGGCGCATGCATGGGGCCCCATGGCGCCAAATGATCAAGCGAGAGCGGCGCTGATCTTTTTCGCGTGCTCACCGATAAGCTCGAAATCCCCCATCTTGCCCGGCGGGCGCATGGAAACCCCTTCGTGGCGCGGCAGGACGTGGAAATGCAGGTGGAAGACTTCCTGCCCGCCTGCCGCCTCGTTGAATTGCTGAATCGTCACCCCGTCCGCGTCGAATGCAGACTTGACCGCCCGAGCCATCTTCTGCACCGTTTTTGTAACCGCCGTCAGTTGCTCGGGCGTGGCATCCAGTACGTTGCGGCATGGTGTTTTGGGGATCACCAACAGATGCCCGTCCGCGCGCGGCATGATATCCATGAAAGCCAGCGTTTCATCATCCTCGTACACGCGCATGCACGGGATTTCTTCGCGCAGGATTTTGGCAAAGATATTGTCGGGGTCGTAATCAGCCATCTCAAACCTCTGGATTGCGGGTGTTGGCACAGTTCTGAGACGCGCGCGGGCGACGGTCAAGGCGGAACTCTGCCAACGCCCATGCCGCATCGACAGTCCGGGCTTGAATTCTCATCCGCCATGCCCAGATACCCCACGTTCAAAGCCGGAAAATCGTGCGGCACCCGCGTGCCCGCGACAATTAATCTTGATCCAGATCAAACTCGGCCATTGAAGGTGCCTTCTTCACATTCTAAAACCAGCAGGAATCCCGCGCGTTGGAGAGGTCCGACTGCGCGGTGCAGTTGCAACAGGAGGCACCTATAATGGCAGACGCAGCCATTCACGGTCACGACCATGAAGATCAGCGCAGCTTTTTCCAGCGCTGGTTCATGTCGACCAACCACAAGGACATCGGGATTCTGTACCTGGTCGTTTCGGCCCTTGCCGGTCTGATCTCGGTGGCGATGACCGTTTATATGCGGCTCGAGCTGATGCACCCGGGCGTTCAGTACATGTGCCTGGAAGGCTTCATGGCCGACCCGTGCACCCCCAACGGACACTTGTGGAACGTGATGATCACCTATCACGGTGTTCTGATGATGTTCTTCGTTGTCATCCCTGCCCTGTTCGGCGGATTTGGCAACTATTTCATGCCGTTGCAGATCGGTGCGCCGGACATGGCGTTCCCGCGGATGAACAACCTGTCCTTCTGGCTTTATGTCGCCGGCACCTCGCTGGGTGTTGCCTCGCTGCTCAGCCCGGGTGGTAACGATCAGCTCGGCTCGGGTGTGGGCTGGGTTCTGTATCCGCCGCTGTCGACTACCGAAGGCGGCATGTCCATGGACCTGGCGATTTTCGCTGTGCACGTATCGGGCGCCTCCTCGATCCTCGGCGCGATCAACATGATCACCACCTTCCTGAACATGCGTGCCCCTGGCATGACCCTGTTCAAGGTACCGCTGTTCAGCTGGTCGATCTTCGTCACCTCATGGCTGATTCTGCTGTCGCTGCCGGTTCTGGCAGGCGCGATCACCATGCTGCTGATGGACCGCAACTTTGGCTTCACCTTCTTTGATCCGGCCGGTGGCGGTGACCCGATCCTGTATCAGCACATCCTGTGGTTCTTCGGCCACCCGGAAGTGTACATCGTGATCCTGCCTGGTTTCGGCATCATCAGCCACGTGATCGCCACCTTCTCGCGCAAGCCGATCTTCGGCTATCTGCCGATGGTCTGGGCGATTATCGCAATCGGCGTGCTGGGCTTTGTCGTGTGGGCGCACCACATGTACACCGTCGGCATGTCGCTGCGTCAGCAGGCCTATTTCATGCTGGCCACGATGGTCATCGCGGTTCCGACGGGGGTCAAGGTGTTCTCGTGGATCGCCACCATGTGGGGCGGCTCGATCGAGTTCAAGACACCGATGCTGTTCGCCTTCGGCTTCCTGTTCCTGTTCACCGTCGGCGGTGTGACCGGTGTGGTTCTGTCGCAGGCCGGTGTCGACCGTGCCTATCATGACACCTACTATGTTGTGGCACATTTCCACTACGTGATGTCGCTGGGTGCTGTCTTCGCGATCTTTGCTGGGGTGTACTTCTACTTCAGCAAGATGACGGGTCGTCAGTACTCCGAGTTCTGGGGCAAGGTTCATTTCTGGCTGTTCTTCATCGGCGCCAACCTGACCTTCTTCCCGCAGCACTTCCTGGGCCGTCAGGGCATGCCGCGCCGTTACATCGACTACCCCGAGGCATTCGCCCAGTGGAACTTCGTTTCGTCGATCGGCGCGTTTATCTCGTTCGCCTCGTTCCTGCTCTTCTTCGGGATCGTGTTCTACGCCCTGTTCCGTGGTGCGAAAGAGACACGTCCGAACCCGTGGAATGAATACGCGGATACGCTGGAATGGACCCTGCCGACACCGCCGCCCGAACACACGTTCGAGCAGCTGCCCAAGCAGGAAGACTGGGACAAAGGCCACGCGCACTGATCCCGATCTGATCCCAAAAAAACCCCGCCCAAGTGGCGGGGTTTTCGTTTTCCACTTCTGTCGGTTCGCCAAGTGTACCAAAATCCGCTATGATACCCCCACAGAACAGTCGGAGGATCGGCAATGCCGGAAATCGACTTTTGGTATTCAATCGGCAGCACTTACAGCTTCCTTACCGTGATGCGGCTGGACGACTGGTGCGCAGAACATGACGCCACCGTTAACTGGCGGCCCTTTAATGTGCGCACGGTCATGTCAGCCCAGCAGAATATCCCGTTCGCCGGAAAACCCGAAAAATCCGCATATATGTGGCGTGATATCGAACGTCGCTGTGCCAAGTATCACATCCACGCCAGCCTGCCCGCACCCTATCCGATTTCCGATCTTGCCCTGGCCAATCAGGTCGCTCTGCTTGGTATGATGGACGGATGGGGCAAGTCATTTACCCAGAACCTATACCGCATCTGGTTCGAGGATGGCGTCGAGGCGGGCAGCGAAAGCGCCCTGTCCGAAGCTTTGCTACGGTGCCAGCAGGACCCTCGTCTGACACTGGCCCGCGCGCGCAGCCCGGATATCGTCACCGCGCTGGAAGCTGAAACAGACGTCGCTGTGAAACTGGGTGTTTTCGGCGCCCCCAGCTTCGTGGTGAGGCAAGAGGTGTTCTGGGGCGACGACCGTTTGGATGACGCCTTGTCCTGGGCGCGTGTGGGCCACGTGGTCTGATCAAAATCCGTCGACATGAGGCGGCACTGCGATATGTTTCCGGTATGCCGTACAAATGGAATCAGACATCCGAAACCGAACAGGAACTGCGCCTCTGGCCGCATAACTCTCTGCCGCGACGTGGGGCGATGATTGCCATCCTTTCCGTATTTCTGTTCGGTTTGATCCCATTGTTGGCCGTGCTTGGGTCGGTCGTGTTGTGGGGCCTGTTACCGTTTCTCCTGTTGACGGTGCTTGGGCTTTGGCTGGCGATTCAGGCGAACTATCGCGCGCGCAGTGCGTTTGAGGTTTTCACCTTGTCCGGTTCACAAGCCCGCCTGGTGCATCACACTCCGGGCAAAGACCAACAGGAATGGTCGTGCAATCGCTATTGGGCACGACCTGAAATGTACGAAAGAGGCGGCCCGGTTCCACACTATGTCACGCTCGTCGGAGACGGGCGTGAAGTAGAAATCGGGGCGTTTTTGTCGGAAGATGAGCGCATCACGCTCTATGACGATTTGGCCAGGAAACTGCGCGACCCTGTCGCGCAGTAGGTGTTTCAGCCTGATGTCTCAGCAGTCGCCGTTTGACGCGGCGCAGAGGTGGTCCTTGACCATAGGCCCGACCTTGCCGAAATCCATCTGTCCGGTATAACGGGTTTTCAACTCGCCCATGACCTTGCCCATGTCGCGAATGGAACCGGCACCGGTCGAAGTGATCGCAGCCTGAATCGCCTTTGACACCTCATCATCATCCAACTGTTTGGGCAGAAACTCTTCGATGACGGCGACTTCCTGCATCTCGCGCTCGGCTAGGTCCAGGCGACCACCCTCTTCATAGGCACGCGCACTTTCCTTGCGTTGCTTGGTCATTTTTCCAAGAATTTCAAGCACCTCTGCATCACCACAGCCTTTGACTTCTTCATTGTCCGAGGCGCGCGCGGCGATGTCGCGGTCCTTGATGGCCGCGTTGATCAACCGCAGTGTCGACAGACGCTCGGCTGCTTTGTCTTTCATTGCTTGCTTCAGGGCGGCATTCACCCGTGATCGCATGTCCATTTGGCTTGTCCATCCCCATGACAACGGAACCCCGAACATATCTAAACAAAAAGCGCGTTACAACCAGGGGCGAACAAGCTTAACCCATTGAAAAATAACGATAGCCCAAAAATTGAACAGACTTGACCCAAGCGCTTAACCCCCTTAGGTATGCGCCGGTTTACCTTGCAGGAGAGTCGCGCCATGGCCCAGAACGCCCCGTCCAAGCCCACCGCATGTCTGGCATTGGCCGACGGAACGCTGTTTTACGGCATCGGTTTCGGTGCAACCGGACAGACCGTGGCAGAACTCTGCTTCAACACAGCGATGACCGGATATCAGGAAATCATGACCGATCCATCCTATGCCGGGCAGATCGTCACCTTTACCTTCCCCCATATCGGCAATGTCGGCGTGAACCCCGAAGATGACGAAACCGCTGATCCGGTTGCCGCTGGCATGGTCGTCAAATGGGGTCCGACCCAGCCGTCCAACTGGCGCTCGGCCGAAGAACTCAAGGGCTGGCTTGCCCGCCGTGGACGCATCGCCATCGGCGGCGTCGATACCCGCCGTCTGACCCGCGCCATTCGCCAGCAAGGCGCGCCGCATGTGGCGCTGGCTCATGATCCCGAGGGTAATTTCGACATCGAAGAACTGGTAGCTGCGGCCCGCGGCTTTGCCGGGCTGGAGGGGATGGACTTGGCCAAGGATGTCACCTGTGCCCAAAGCTACCGCTGGGATGAAATGCGCTGGGCGTGGCCGGAAGGATACAAGCGGCAAGAGGCCCCCGCCCACAAAGTCGTGGCTGTCGACTATGGAGCAAAGCGCAATATTCTGCGCTGTCTCGCCTCGGCTGGATGTGATGTAACCGTGCTGCCAGCAACGGCAACCGCTGCCGAAGTGCTGGCCCATCAGCCGGATGGCGTTTTCCTGTCGAACGGTCCCGGCGACCCGGCCGCAACGGGTGCCTATGCTGTGCCGATGATCAAGGAAATTCTGGACACAACCGATCTGCCCGTCTTTGGTATCTGCCTTGGCCACCAGATGCTTGCGCTGGCGTTGGGCGGTCAGACAGTCAAGATGAACCACGGCCACCACGGCGCGAACCATCCGGTCAAGGATCTGGAAACCGGCAAGGTCGAAATCACTTCGATGAATCACGGTTTTGCCGTGGACGCACAATCTTTGCCGGAAGGCGTGGTCGAGACCCACAGATCGCTGTTTGACGGCTCGAACTGCGGGATTCGCATGACTGACAGACCTGTATACTCGGTACAATACCACCCCGAAGCGTCGCCCGGACCCCAGGACAGTTTTTACCTGTTCGAACGTTTCGCCGAAGCGATGGAAAAGAAAAAAGGGCAGGCATAAACCCTTAAGTTACCAGAGTTAACGGCACATTAACCTTGTTTGATCAACCCTGAGCGCAGGTAACTGTGCCAGGGTTTTTTAATGGTTGAACTTAACCTTCAGGATTTTACAAACGCGTCCCCGATCCCGGCGCCCGGATTTCGCAAACCGCTGGGCACTTGCCTGCTGGAAGCCAATGTCATCACGTGCTCGCAACTGGACCATGCGTTGAGCTTGCAGACCAGGCAGAAAGCGCCGCTTGGCGAGATTCTGGTTGGCGAGGGGTATGCCACCAGGCAGGACGTTCTGAAAGCTCTGTCCACGCAGTTCGGGTGGCAGATCGCGGACCTCGAACAAATTCCAACGATGCCCGGATTGTGTGACCTGAAGCCGGTAGATTTCTGGCTTGAGCACAATGTCATTCCCTGGATGCGCATCGGCCCGTTGCTTTTGGTCGCCACTGCCCGGCCCGACCGTTTTGCAACCGTGGCAGCCGAGATGCAGGATTGCGACTATTCCATCCTGCCGGTTCTTGCGGATTCTCATCAGATCGACCAGGTAATTGCACAGCACTTCTCGCGGACACTCGCAAAAGCGGCCGAAACCCGTGTGAACGCGGAACAAAGCTGTCGCAACTGGACCGCCGGGTCCCGGCTCGTATCATCTGCGGCAACGCTGGGTGTGCTGTGTCTTTCTGCCCTGTTCCCCTCGATTGGATTGATGGTTTTGTTGGGCGCGGCCGTAGGCAGTTTGGTTCTTTTTGCAGCCTTTCGGATAATGGGCGCCCTGGCCTGCCTCAGCGACCGCATGAAAAAGCCGACCGAGCCAACAGAGGCGGCGATCGCGCTGCGTCACCCCTGCGTGTCCATCATGGTGCCGTTGTACAAGGAGCGAGAAATCGCGAGTGCTCTGGTGCAACGGCTTCAAAGGCTGACCTATCCCAAAGCGCTGCTGGACGTCATTCTCGTGCTTGAGGCGACGGATGACGTGACGCGCGACGCCCTTGCGCGAGTGGCTCTGCCCAGTTGGATGCGTGTTGTTGAAGTCCCCGAACTGAACGGGTTGACCACCAAACCGCGCGCCATGAATTACGCGCTGGACTTTTGCCGCGGTGACATCGTTGGCGTTTGGGATGCCGAAGACGCACCACAGCCGGATCAGATCGAACGTGTGGTTGCGCATTTCACCCAAGCTTCGCCCGAGGTGGTTTGCCTGCAAGGTGTTTTGGATTACTACAACCCTCGCACGAACTGGCGGTCACGCTGTTTTACCATCGAATACAACAGCTGGTTTCGCGTGATCCTGCCGGGCATCGCGCGGATGGGGCTGGTCGTACCGCTTGGGGGAACGACGTTCTTTTTCCGCCGCGAAAAGCTCTTGGAACTGGGCGGCTGGGACGCCCACAATGTCACCGAAGATGCCGATTTGGGCGTGCGGCTTTGCCGGGCGGGTTACCGGACCGAGATGGTGGACACCGCCACCTTCGAAGAGGCGAATTTCCGTGCCTGGCCGTGGGTGAAGCAACGCTCACGCTGGCTCAAGGGGTTCATGGTCACCTATCTTGTGCACATGCGGGACCCGCGGAAACTGTATGCTGATTTGGGTGCGGCCAAGTTTATCGGCCTACAGGCGTTCTTTCTGGGCACTCTGGGTCAGTTCCTGCTGGCCCCTGTTCTATGGATTTTCTGGTTGTACGCCCTGGGCATGCCCAATCCGATGGAGCAGATCCTGCCGCAGCAGATCACGACGGCGCTGATCTGGCTGTTTCTGGCGACCGAGGCTCTGAACATATGCGTCGGGATCATCGCTGTATCCGCGCGTGAACGGCGGTTTTTGCTGCCGTGGGTCCCGACGATGTGTTTGTATTTCCCTCTGGGGGTGGTTGCCGGCTACAAAGCCCTGTGGGAACTGGCGACAAATCCGTTTTTTTGGGACAAAACCCAACACGGGCAGGCCAGCGAAGACGTTCCGCTGACCTGACGTTCATTTGTCGCGACGACTGGCATCCTGTTTCAGACGCGTCATGAAGGCGACCGAAATATGTTCCTTCAACGCCTGCCCTGCAGCCTCCTCGTCTCGGGCTGCGATGGCATCGACGATTCCCTTATGCTCACTTTGCGCAATCTCACCACGCCCCTGAACTGCCAGCGAAGTGGTCGCCATCAGGGCCATCGTCCGGTGAACCAGATCAAGCTGCTGAACCAGATAGCGGTTGTGTGACGCCAGATGAATCTGTTCGTGAAACCGTCGGTTGGCGCGCGACAAGGCCGTTGGGTCATCGATCAGCTTGTCATCTTCGACGACCATGTCCTGAAGAACCTTGATTTCTTCTTCGGTGGCGTGTTTTGCGGCAAGGCGCGCAGCCAGCCCCTCAAGTTCCCGGCGCACGATGTAAAGCTCGGCCATCTGGTTGTGATCCAGGGATGCGACGATCAACGACCGCCCGTCCCGTTCCAGCAGAGACTGGGTTTCCAAACGTTGCAACGCTTCGCGGATCGGGGTGCGTGACACTCCGAAACGGTCTGCCAGTTCGCTTTCGACCAACCGATCACCGGGCTTGTAGACGCCCACATCGATGGCTTCCAGGATAAGGCTGTAGGCGTCCTTGGTCGGGGATCGGGTCTGGCTCATGGGATCGTTTGTCTCCTCGTTCGGACATGTCTAGCCGTGACAGGGGGCGGCGATCAAGTACAGCATTGAAAACCGACCGACTGCGCCCTAAACCCAAGCCATGGTCAAACCTTCGTTTAGTCATGTCACACAATGGGTGTTCGATCTGGACAACACCCTGTACCCACCGCATATGCGGCTGTTCGATCAGATAGAAGTTCTGATGACGGATTATGTGGTGCAAGCCATCGGTGTTGACCGGGCCGAGGCCGACCGGCTGCGCGCGCATTACTGGCGGGAATACGGGACCACGCTGGCCGGGTTGATGGCCGAACATGATCTGGACCCCGACCCCTACCTGCACGCGGTACATCAGGTTGACATGAGCCACATGGACCCGGATGCGGAACTGGCCGATCATATCCGCGCCCTTCCCGGCCGGCGGATCGTCTACACCAACGGCAGCGCGCCCTATGCGGAACGGGTCCTTGAGGCACGCGGCCTGACAGGCCTGTTCGACGCGATATACGGTGTTGAACATGCAGGGTACCGACCAAAACCCGAAAAAGCCGCGTTCGAAGCGGTTTTTGAAAAGGACGGCCTTCAGACCGAAATAGCGGCCATATTCGAAGATGAACCACGCAATCTCGCGGCCCCACACGAGATGGGAATGCGCACGGTTCATGTTTCTCCCGACCCGCATGAAGCCGATCACATCCACCATCACACGGACGATCTGACCGCGTTTCTGGCGCGCCTGCGATAGGCTGTCACAGTGCGACGATCTGCACGTTCTGCACACCCATCTGCGTCCTTATATGCGCTGCAGCGACGAACAGATGGAGACCCCGATGAGCGTGATTGAGATGCCGCTGCGCCTGCCGATCTGGCAGCGCCTTTTCTTCGCAATTCCCGTCTTTGGATGGCTGGCGCGCGACGCTGTCAACGCCAAGGCAGAAGACTTGTATTACACCGCCGCTGCGATTTTCAGCATGTGGGGCTGTTCCATAATGTTGTTCGGCCTTCCCGGCCTCTACATCCCTGCCCTTATGATGGTGCCGCTGATGTTTCTTATCCTCATCCTGATTTCACGGGGCTGAAATACGGGACAGGATGTCACTTGGCACTCGGGGCAGATCCGAACTAGGTTCTGCCCAGAATGATGAGAGGCGCCATGTCCGACAGCTGTGACATCCTGATTTCCGGTGGCGGGATCGCCGGTATGACCGCTGCGGCGGTATTCGGAACGGCAGGTTTTGAAGTGATCTGCGTTGATCCGAGCCCTCCAATCACCGAGCGGGACGTGGACGGGTCAGACCTGCGTACGACGGCTTTCTTGCAGCCTGCGCGCGGCCTGCTGGAACAATGCGGTCTGTGGGCAAGACTGGATGCACAGGCGGCTCCGTTGCAAGTCATGCGGATCGTTGACGCCGGGGGCGACTTGCCCGAGCCACGCGTCGTCCGCGACTTCAACGCGGCCGACATCTCCGAACAACCTTTCGGCTGGAACCTGCCCAACTGGCTGTTGCGCCGTGAAATGGTGGCACGACTGGCCGAGTTGCCAAATGTCGATTTCCGTCCCGGCACCGCGACCACCAGCCTGTTTACCCGAACCGCCGAGGCCCGCGTGAGCCTGAGTGATGGCAGCCGCGTCCGGTGCAAGCTTGTGCTTGCTGCCGATGGTCGCAACTCGCCAATGCGCGAAGCAGCCGGCATCAAGGTGCACACAACACGATATGGGCAAAAGGCGCTGGCATTTGCGGTGACGCACCCAATTCCACACGAGAATGTTTCGACCGAAATTCACAGATCCGGGGGGCCGTTCACGCTGGTGCCTCTACCGGACTGGAACGGGCAGCCCTCGTCCGCCATCGTCTGGATGGAACGCGGACCGAAGGCCGTTGAACTCCTTAACCTGGAACCCGAGGCTTTCGAGGCCGCCATGACCTCTCGGTCCTGCGGGTTGTTCGGCCCGCTGAAATTGGCATCCCGCAGAACGATCTGGCCCATCATCAGCCAATCGGCTGAACGGCTGGCGGGTGAACGCATCGCGCTGATGGCCGAGGCGGCGCATGTGGTGCCTCCCATCGGGGCACAAGGATTGAACATGTCTCTGGGTGACCTGCGTTGCCTGCTGGATTTGGCACAGGCCCGGCCCGAAGGTCTGGGAGACGAGCAGATGCTGGGTGCCTATCACAAGGCCCGTCACACCGAGATCGAGATGCGCGTCAAAGGCATTGATCTGCTGAACCGCGCCTCGATGATCGAGACGCGGCCGCTGCGGGATGCACGGGCGATGGGGCTGAGCGCGCTCTATTCCCTGCCACCAGTGCGCAAGACTTTGATGCAGATGGGCCTCGGCGTTCGCTAAGGCCCGGTCCGCTTACAGAACCTGATCCAGCACCCGTTTCAAACGCGCGATGGTGCCGTCCACGTCGTACAGCTTGTCAAGCCCGAACAGACCCAACCGGAACGTGCTGAACCCTTCGGGCTCATCACATTGCAACGGAACACCCGCGGCAATCTGCATGCCAAGTGCCGCAAATTTCTTGCCGTTCTGGATTTCGGGATCCGAGGTGTAGCTGACCACAACTCCGGGCGCGCCGAAACCGTCGGCCGCAACCGAAACGACACCCTTGTCCTTGAGCATCGATCGCACACCGTCACCCAGCGCCCACTGCGCCGCACGCAACTTTTCGAACCCGTATTCACGAGTCTCTGCCATGGTGTCGCGGAAGGCCAGCAACGCATCGGTAGGCATCGTGGCGTGGTAGGCGTGGCCGCCGTTTTCATAGGCTTGCATGATCTGCCGCCATTTCTCCAGATCAAGGGCGAAACTGTCGGAACTGGTCTGCTCCAGACGTGCCTCTCCGCGTTCAGACAACATGACCAGACCGGCACATGGCGAGGCGCTCCACCCTTTCTGCGGCGCCGAGATCAGAACATCGACACCGGTGGCTTTCATGTCCACCCAGGCGCAACCCGACGCAATGCAATCCAACACCATCAACGCACCCGCCTCATGCGCCGCGCTTGCCAGCGCGGTCACATAGTCATCCGGCAGAATAACCCCCGCCGACGTTTCAACATGCGGAGCAAAAACAACACCGGGCTTTTGTTCGCGAATCGCGGCGACGACCTCTTCGATCGGAGCAGGCGCAAAAGGCGATGGGCTGGAATTGCCAGTCTCGCGCGCCTTCATGACCGTGGTCGAGTTGTTCAGAGACCCGCTTTCAATGATCTGGCTCCACCGGTACGAGAACCATCCATTGCGAACCACCAGCACATCTGCGCCGCGCGCGAACTGTCGGGCGACCGCTTCCATGGCATAGGTTCCACCGCCGGGAACAACGGCGACGCCATCCGCGTTGTACACGCCCTTCAACATATCCGAAATGTCGCGCATCACCTGCTGAAACTTCTGCGACATATGGTTCAGCGAGCGGTCGGTAAATACGACCGAGAATTCTTCGAGCCCGTTCGGGTCAACGGTTTCCAGCAAGCCTGGCATGGCGCATCCTCTCCAAAGCGTTTTCGAAGTCTTGTCCGCTTTGTCAGTTCGGGTAAAGCCCCTTCGCGGCAAAAATTTGACCCAACGTAAAGCTTAACAAACACTTAATTTTTTTCGCTAAATTCGTGAAAGCACGAAAATGACGCCAACCAGTGTCACTTCCCCTTTACACTTCTACTTGCTTCTGAACAGATGCGCACACTTTATACTTGAAGGGATAGATTCACCCGTGACGATACAAAAGCGGATTAGCTTCCAGTTCGTTCGAGACGAAGTAAAACGACGCATTGAAAGCCGTGTCTGGCCACAAGGATCGCTTTTGCCGACAGAGACCCAGCTGGCAGAGGAGTTCAATTGCGCCCGGGCCACTGTGAACAGAGCCTTGAGAGAACTGGCCGACCAGGGCTTTGTCGAGCGCAAACGCAAGAGCGGCACACGTGTCAAGAAAGAGCCCAGCAAACACGCCAAACTCGAATTGTCACTGGCGCGGCAAGTGGTCGAAAGCCAGAATGCAAACTATCGTTATGCGCTTGTTGAAAGGAATGTCGTCACCAGCCCAGGATGGCTTTCCTCGCAGATCAACGTGGCACCGGATGCGCGTGTTCTACATGTAATCTGTATGCACTATGCGGACAATCGGCCCTTTCAGATGGAAGAACGATGGATCAACATCGAGGCCGTACCTGATGTGGAGGACGCGGACCTGTTCGAACAGGGGCCACATGAATGGCTGTTGACGGCCGCACCTTTCACCGATGCCGAGGTCGCTTTCTGTGCCATTTCCGCAGATGCGCGACTGGCAGAATTCATGGGCACCACGGCGGGAACATCCATGATTCAAATGGAGCGCACCACCTGGAAAGAAGACAGGCCGCTTACCTTTGCGCGTATGACGCATCATCCGGGCTATTGCATCCGCACCAAGTACTGACACTGTTCAGCCAATGGGACCGGGCAGACGTTCTTCGCTCAGCAGAACGTTGGCCTCGACGTCGCCTGCACCCGGCAGAGTCATGATCCGGCGCCGCAAAACACGTTCGAAATCGGCCAGGTCCCGGGCCGCGACACGCAGTCGATAATCATACAGCCCCAGCACGTGCTCGACGGTCTGCACCTCGGGAACGGCACTGACAGCGCGCTCAAAATCTTCAAGACTGACTTGGCCCTTGCGCCCCAGCTTGATGCCCAGAAAGACTGTCACACCGAACCCCAGCGCTTCGGCATTCAGACGCAGCCGACGGCCCTTGATTATTCCTGCGTCCTCCAGCCGGCGAATGCGACGCCAGGTGGCGGGTTGGGATAATCCGAACCGGCGCCCCAATGCTCCGGCACTTTGCGTGGCATCCTGTTGCAGCGCGCGAAGAAGACGGCGATCAATCTCATCCAGCTCGATCATACCGGCAGCACCTCGTCCCGCTTGACCCGCGCGATGTGCATAAGGGCTTCGATATCAGCAATATGCGGCAGGGTCAGAATCCGGTCGCGATAAAGCTGCTGATAGTGCTTCATATCTCTTGCAATGACGGAAAGACGAACATCGACACGACCCAGAAAGGTCTGGATTTCGATCACCTCTGCCACGTCACGCGCCGCCTGCGTGAAATCGTCGAAAGCTCGGGCCTGCGTCTTGTCGAGCGTGATGCGAAGCGAAACCTCGACGGCATATCCCATCGCGGCCCAGTCTATCACGGCCTCCTGCCCTTCGATGATCCCTGCGGCCTGCATCTTTTCGATTCGCCGCCAGCAGACGCCCGCACTGATCCGGCAAAGATCGGCCAGTTCCGCTGTTGTCAGGCTCGGGTCTGCTTGAAAGTGGCGCAGAATACGCCGATCAATATCATCAAGCATGATTTTTCCACATTCTCCGATTATCGCGAATTATTCTTCATCTTTTTCGCAAATACTCAAGCCCAACCCTATCGCCATTGCGCGAACGGGCAGATACAACCGCCGCAATCAAACCAGAAAGGACCGGCGAAATGCGCGTCTATTACGATCGCGATTGCGATATCAACCTGATCAAAGACAAGAAAGTGGCTATCCTGGGCTATGGCTCGCAAGGTCACGCGCACGCGCTGAACCTGCGCGATTCAGGCGCAAAGAACCTGGTCATCGCCCTGCGCGAAGGTTCGCCTTCGGCCAAGAAAGCCGAAGCCGAGGGCCTGGAAGTCATGGGCATCGCCGAGGCGGCGGCCTGGTGTGACGTGATCATGTTCACCATGCCCGACGAGCTTCAGGCCGAGACCTACAAAAAATACGTCCACGACAACATCAAGCCTGGTGCGGCCATCGCGTTTGCCCACGGCCTGAACGTACATTTCGGCCTGATCGAGCCGAAAGACGGCGTCGACGTCATCATGATGGCCCCCAAGGGCCCCGGCCACACCGTGCGCGGCGAATACACCAAGGGCGGCGGCGTGCCCTGCCTGGTCGCTGTCCACAACGATGCAACCGGCAAAGCGCTGGAAATCGGCTTGTCCTACTGCTCGGCCATCGGCGGCGGCCGCTCGGGCATCATCGAAACCAACTTCCGTGAAGAGTGTGAAACCGACCTGTTCGGCGAACAGGCCGTTCTGTGCGGTGGTCTGGTCGAACTGATCCGCTGCGGCTTTGAAACTCTGGTCGAAGCCGGTTACGCCCCTGAAATGGCCTATTTCGAGTGTCTGCACGAAGTGAAACTGATCGTTGACCTGATCTACGAAGGCGGCATCGCCAACATGGATTACTCGATCTCGAACACCGCCGAATACGGCCAGTACGTCACCGGGCCGCGTATCCTGAAATACGACGAGACCAAAGCGCGTATGAAAGAGGTCCTAAACGACATCCAGCAGGGTAAATTCGTTCGTGACTTCATGCTGGAAAACGCCGTAGGCCAGCCGACCATCAAAGCGGCGCGCCGTGCCAATGACGAGCATATGATCGAGGAAACCGGCGCCAAGCTGCGCGGCATGATGCCGTGGATCTCGGCCGGAAAGATGGTCGACAAAGAAAAGAACTAAGCCTGACCTTAGTCAGCATAAGGGCGGCCACGGCGGTCGCCCTTTTTCGTTTGCACAAAAAAGTGGCGCGGCACATAAACGCCCGATCAGACCAATCTATTTCGCGAACTTGCGCTGCCCGACAGGACAAACCAATGGTGCAACAGCCGACAAGACAGGACTGGAGCGGCGTCTTCACG
This sequence comes from Ruegeria sp. HKCCA5463, assembly GCF_013034175.1. Classification (NCBI taxonomy): domain Bacteria; kingdom Pseudomonadati; phylum Pseudomonadota; class Alphaproteobacteria; order Rhodobacterales; family Roseobacteraceae; genus Ruegeria; species Ruegeria sp. HKCCA5463. The sequence goes on along the minus strand of NZ_WQFL01000007.1, from coordinate 254,822 downwards.
CTGGGCCTGATCTGGGGCGCGACCTTCATGGTCGTTGCCATGGCACTTGAAGGGTATGGCCCAATCACCGTTGCCACCTCACGAACCACGCTGGGCGCAGTTACCCTGTTGCTGATGATGAGGGCGACCGGTCGCAAGCTGCCGGTTCTGACGCCGGCGCTGAGTGTTTCGATTGTCCTTATTGGCGTGCTGTCCACTGCCGTGCCATTCATGTTGCTGAGTTGGGGGCAGCAATTTGTGCCATCTGCTTTTGCGGGGCTGTCTATGGCTGCCATCCCGCTGATGGTGCTGCCGCTGGCGCATTTCTTCTCGGATGAACCACTGAACCTGCGCCGATTTCTGGGGGTGTGCCTTGGCTTTTCCGGGGCCCTGGTTTTGATCGGACCCGGCCTTGCACAATTGGGCCAGGGGGCAGAACCCGTCGCGCAACTGGCCTGCATCACGGCGGCGCTGTGTTACGCAAGTTCATCCGTGTTGACGCGACGCTGCCCGCCGGTTGACCCTTTGGTACTGGCCGCTCTGACGCTGGTTGTCGGGGCCGCGCTTCTTCTGCCCATAATGCTGCTCACCGAGGGGCTGCCGACCTGGCAAGGCCCACGCCCGACAATCGCCCTGATCGTTCTGGGTTTGCTGCCAACTGCGTTTGCCACCCTTTTGCGCGTTTCGATCACCCGCAGCGCCGGGTCGGTTTTCCTGACATTGGTGAATTACCAGGTGCCGATCTGGTCGATGGTGTTCGGCGCATGGATCCTGTCCGAGGCCCTGCCCCTGCGCTTTTACATCGCTCTGGCACTGATCCTGACTGGCATGGCTATCAGCCAGTGGTTCAGCCTGCGAAAGGTTTTGTTCGGGAATTAGCTTGTGGCGGCTTCGACCTCTGCCACGATGCTGTCGACAACTTGGGTCAGCAACCCATCGTCTTCGCATTCAGCCATCACGCGGATCAGAGGCTCGGTCCCGGATTTGCGGATCAACAACCGGCCCTGCCCGTTCAGCCGCGCCTCGGCATCGGCGATGGCCGCCTGAACACTTTGAACCTCCAACGGTGTTTGATCGCTGGAATAGCGCACATTCTTCAGCAACTGCGGAACGGTTTCGAACTGCTTGGACAGATCAGATGCCTTGCGCCCCGACAGAACCATTTCCGCCAGGAAATGCAGCCCTGCCATCAACCCATCACCGGTGGTGGCATAATCGCTCATCACGATATGGCCGGACTGTTCCCCACCAAGGTTGAACCCACCTTCACGCATCCGTTCGACCACGTAGCGATCGCCGACGGCCGTTCGCTCGAGGCGCAAACCCTGCGCTGTCAGATGGCGTTCCAAGCCCAGGTTGGACATTACGGTCGCGACCAGAGCGTCGCCCTTCAACTGGCCCGATTTCTTCCATGCCGTCGCCAGCAAAGCCATCAGCTGATCGCCGTCAGCCACCTGGCCGGTTTCGTCGACGACAACCACCCTGTCCGCGTCGCCGTCCAGACATATGCCCACGTCGGCGCCATGCGCGACAACGGTTTCTGCGGCCAGTTGTGGCTTGGTCGATCCGCAGTTGAGATTGATGTTCTTGCCGTTGGGCGCGATTCCCACGGGGATCACTTCTGCGCCCAGCTCCCACAGAACTTCTGGTGCGGTGCGGTGGGCTGCGCCGTTCGCACAATCGATCACCACCTTCAAGCCATCCAGACTGACGTTCCGCGGCAACGACGACTTCACACGTTCGCCATAGCGAAACCGTGCGTCATCAACCCGGCGCGCCCGGCCGATATTCTGCGCCTGGGCGGGTCCGACGCCTTCGTCGATCAGCCTTTCGATCTCGACCTCGGCCTGATCGGACAGTTTATAGCCGTCCGGCCCAAAGAACTTGATTCCGTTGTCTTCGGCAGGGTTGTGGCTGGCCGAGATCATGACGCCCAGATCAGCCCGCATGGACCGCGTCATGAGGCCAACGGCGGGCGTCGGAACGGGCCCCAGCAGCAGCACGTTCATTCCAGTGGACGTCAAACCGGCCGTCAGCGCGTTTTCCAGCATATAGCCGGACAAACGCGTATCCTTGCCGATGACAACCCGGTGCACCCCTGTCGCGTCCCGTCGGAAATACCGCCCGACAGCGGCCCCGATACGCAACGCCATCTCTGCCGTCATCGGATGCGTGTTGGCGGTGCCCCGCACCCCGTCGGTTCCGAACAGCTTGCGCATAGGTGTCACTCCGTGATTTGCCGTGCGACCGGATTACCGGACAGCAGCCCATAGGCGCAAGGCCTGAGAGGTCTCGGCCACGTCATGAACGCGGATGATCTGCACGCCCTGAGACAATCCTGCCAGAGCCACCGCAATTGATCCCGGCGCGCGGGCAGTCTTGCAAGGCTCTTTTCCGATGGCGCCAATAAAGCCCTTGCGCGACACGCCCAACAGGATCGGGCAGCCCAAGCCGTGGAACAGGCTGAGATTGCGCAAAAGGGTCAGGTTGTGATCCTCGGTCTTCCCAAACCCGATCCCGGGATCCACAACGATCTGATCGCGGCTCAGGCCAAGACGTTCCAGCAACGCGATCTGGCCTTCGAGAAAATCGTAAACATCCAGCAATACGTTGTCGTATTGCGGATTGATCTGCATCGTCGCCGGATCACCCTGCATGTGCATGACACAGACAGGCACTCCATGCGCGGCACAGAACGGTGCCAACGCCGGATCGAAGGTGAAGCCCGAGACATCGTTGACCAACCCTGCCCCGGCCGCGCAGGCAGCCTTGGCGACATCGACCTTTCGTGTATCGATGGAAATCAAAGCGCCTGTTTCCGACCGGATCGCTTCGATCAACGGGCGGGTTCGCGCGATCTCTTCCCCGGCCGGGACAAAATCCGCACCCGGACGGGTGGACTCTCCGCCGATATCCAGAATCGTGGCACCATGCGCCACCATATTCACCGCAGCCACGCGAGCAGCATCTACCGAGCTGTGAACACCGCCATCCGAGAAACTGTCCGGCGTGGCATTCAGAATCCCCATGATATGAGGCAGCTGCATATCAAGGCCCGCCACGTCAGCCCGCGATTGGCTCAAACGGCTCAGGTGATCTGGCGGAACGTCCGAGGCCGCGACGATTTCGGGTTCGAACCCGCGCCGCAGCGCTTCGACATGGGTGAACCAAAGGGGTTGGCCCGCCAGCGGCACAGCGCCTGTGGGACGGGTCGCTCCATGCTGGGTCAGTGGTCTGAAATAGGTTCTCACAGCTGGGCCTGATCCACCGCAACAGCGCGCAAGGGCGTTTTGGGTTCCGTCGGCAATGCGCCGCCGATCACCATCATTTCGCTCGCTTCAAAGGTCGCCGCGAACCATGCAGCCAGTGCCACGGCATCCGACGGGGCGGCAGACGGGCCGTCAACGGCATCCAGAACGATCTTGGATGGGGCCCAGACACAGATCTGGCCATTCTTCATCGCCCAATCCAATTCGGTCCGCGTTGAGACCACCACACAGCGATGGTCCCGTGCCGCCAGAACCCAGGCATTCTGTTCAATTGCCAACAAGTCAATTCGGCGTTGCGTCATCGCATGACCCGTTTGCGGAGCGGCCAGGTCGGACGCCCCGACACACAGGATCAGCGGGCGCTGGCGGTTCTCCAACTGATCGATCCAACCCTTCAGGTTTTCCGAGGCGATGGCGTCATTCGACAGGAAGACAAGGCGGGGATGCGGGCGTTCTTCTTCGGCGACCTCATGATGGACCGAGTCTTTTCCGCGCACGATCTCAACCCCCAACGCACCCGGGCCCCGATCCAGTTTTTCGATGCGAACAAAGACTCTTACAGCCTGAGGTTCAAGCAGGATGCGTTCCGCAACGCGTTCGGCCAATGTCTCAAGCAGGTTCAGGCGCTCGGCTGCCAGCTCATAGGCGATGGATTCCGTTACGCGGTCATATGAAAGGATGCGATCCACATCATCATCAATCGGGTCCGTCAGAGGCCGGACTTCGACCACGATGTTGAAGCAGATCCGCTGGGTTGTTCCCCGCTCGGCCTGGAAGGCGCCAATTTCGACTTCGACGATATGGTCGCGCAACGAGATACGATCCAACGGCCCCCGAGGAGACGTCGCCTCGGACCGTTCGGACGGGTGTGCGAATGCCAGACGGATTTCAGAACTCATGGGTCAGGCCTTTTCGGGCTCGTTGCATAGTTTGCCTACTATAGGCGTCGCGAGGGCCTATAGCATTCAAACAAGCGCCATTCCAACCGCCGAATGCGGCGTCACGAGACCCGAAACCAGCTCATCATCCCCGAAGCAGCATGCCCAAGCATATGACAATGCAGCAACCAGTTGCCGGGATTGTCCGCGATCAATGCGATTTGGCGCGCCTGTCCCCGCCCGACCAGAACGGTATCACGCCAGGGGCCCAGAGAGCCATCGTCCATGATCAGCCGGAAGTGATGCCCGTGCAGATGCATTGCGTGCGGAAAAGCGGTTTCATTCACGAACTCGATCCTGTGCAAACTACCGACGGCCGCATCCAGAAACGGATCTTCGGGGCGCTCGGCGTAACCGTTCAGTGCCCAGAATTTGCCCAACTGCGCCAGCTCGCGGCCTGACAGTTCCGTTTCACCCAGCCGGGCGCTTTCCAGCCAGCGCATTGCGCCACCTTGCAGAACCATCCGGTGCGTTCTGGCATTTTGAAGATTTCCGATCTCAGGCAAAGGGTTAGACGGCAATGCTGACACGCCGTGCCTGTGCGCCCCGGCAGCGTTTCCACCAACCTCGAACCGTGCCAGCCCAAAGGAACCATCTCTTTCGACGCTGACCAGGCTTGCCGTTTCGCCCTCGGTGACGACATCCACAATCAGATCCGCACGCTGCGCAGGTGCTAGCGGGAAAGAGCCCGACAGCCGCAGCGGTGTTTCCACGGGCATTCCATCCAAGGCGACGATCCACCCCGAAAGACCATCAAGATCCAGATCAAATATCCGGGCATTGGACGCGTTGACCAATCGAAGTCGCAGTCGCTCGTTTCTGCGTACCGCAAACGCGGGATCGAATGATCCGTTGACGGTCAGGATGTTCCCAATCCGACCTGCATGGCTCAGATCATGGCCATTGTCGAAATCATCCGTTATCTGCGCGGTCTCAGGGTTCAACCGCCAATCATCCAACATCAGCACCAGATCCTGATCGACATCCGGTGCCGTGGCCTCTGCAACGATCAGCGGCCCGTAAAGCCCGCGGGCAACTTGTTCCATCGACTGGTTGTGCGCGTGGTACCAATAGGTGCCCGCATCCGGGACAACGAAATCATAGTCAAAAGTGCCGCCCGGTTCGACAACATCCTGCGTCAGGCCGGGCACACCATCCATGGCGTTATCGATGCGTATTCCGTGCCAATGCACCGATGTGGGTTGGGGAAGGTCATTCACCAGCTTGCGCTGAACGCGTGCGCCCTGATCGACCTTTATGATCGTACCGGGGACTGTGTCACCGTAACTCCAGACCGTCGTGTCAGGAAACCCATCGGGCGCAACGCGCTGTCGGCTCAGACGCGCCTTGAGCGGCGGATAACCAGCCTCGGCCGCGACCGGCAAAATGGCGACTGCGGCGGCTGTTTTCAGAATGTGTCGTCGGGTGAAAAGCATTACGGGCCTCCTGGCCCGTAATATAGACTGCGACCTGCCACGCGCCATCAAGCTTCCAGCGCGGGTGCGTCAATCAGTTGCTCGCTGTCCGATAGTTGTGGCGGTAGAAAATGTGCACACCGATCCGCGCAGTCTGTTTATAGACCCGCGACCAAGATGGCCGAACCGCGGTCGTGTGGTAATGGGTCGCCCCTTCGGTCAGCTCATGGCCGATACCATCAATGGCCGCCCGAGCGACCTTGGACACGCGCTCATAGGCCTTCTTCTCGTGGATGACCTCTTTGCGACCGTCACATGTATAGGTGAACTGGCACTGGTATTTCTTGCCGGTGCCCTGGCGGATCACACCACACAGTGAGCTTGGAAAGCGGCTGCTTTTGACCCGGTTCAGAATGACCTCGGCCACCGCAAACTGACCACGCACGCTTTCGCCTCGCGCTTCGAAGTACAGCGCCTCGGACAGGCACTTCCAGTTTTCGTCACCGGTCGCCTTGGGCTGTTGGTCAAGCCAGTCCTTGGAGTATGTTACTTCAACAGGTTTGGCCGCCTTGCGCGGCTGGAACAGTTTGAAATAGTCGCGAAAGCTTTGCGCCGGCAATTCGCTGCGGGCGACAAGTTCTTTCTTTGCAGTATCAATTGCTTCCCTCTCGGCGAAGGACGCACTCGGCAGCACGGTTGCCGCCATTGTGGCAACAGCCATTATGTAACGTAGCATCAGATAACCTCGCACAGGCACTTCACGCGCCATACCCTCCCCCGGCGGGCGCGACGAGGCATCTAACGCAATCGAGCGCAAAGGTCCAGTCTTTCGGAAAATGCAAGTGGAATCTTGCCCGCAGCGAAGATAAATTTCGCCTGCGAGTGTTCTGATAACCCACTAATCCTTGGGTTTTCAGCCCCTGTCAACCCCCAAGTCTGGAGGAAATCGCCAGTTGAGCGGCAGCCAGCCGAGCGACAGGAACCCGGAACGGCGAACACGAAACATAGTCGAACCCCAAATCCCTGCAAATGGCGATTGATTCGGGGTTTCCGCCGTGCTCTCCGCAAACCGAAAGGGTTACATCCGGTTTCGCGGCTCGTCCCCGCTCGGCTCCCAGCTTCAGCAATTCCCCGACCCCATCCGGATCAAGAACGTGAAACGGATCTTCGCCGAAGACACCCTGGCGAACATAGGCGGACATGAACCGGCCGGCATCGTCGCGGGACAGACCATAGGTCATCTGCGTCAGGTCATTGGTACCGAAACTCATGAACGCGGTCTGCGGGGCGATCTCTTCCGCGCGCAGACAGGCACGCGGGGTTTCAACCATCACACCCAGCCGATATTCAAACTCCTGCCCTCGTTCTGACGCGACCGCGGCCGCCACCGAATCGATGCGGGACTTGACCAGTTCGACCTCTCGTTTGGCAGAGACCAGCGGGATCATCACTTCGGGCACGACCGGGGCGCCGTTCTTTCTGGCATCAAGCGTGGCTTCGAAGATCGCGCGCGCTTGCATGTCATAAATTTCCGGCACCGTTACGCCCAGACGAACGCCGCGCAAACCCAGCATCGGGTTGTATTCAGTCATCGCATTGACCCGGCGTTCGACATCGGAAACCGGCAAATCCAGAGCCTCGGCCAATTCCCGTTGACCGCTGCGCGTGGTGGGCAGGAACTCGTGCAAAGGCGGGTCGAACAGGCGAATGCAGACAGGCTGCCCTTCCATGATTCTGAACAGTTGAACAAAGTCTTCGCGTTGCATCGGAAGCAAACGTTCCAGCACGGCCGCCCTGCCCGAAGACGTTTGCGCAAAAATCATCTCGCGCATCACGATCAGGCGACCGGGTTCAAAGAACATATGTTCCGTCCGGCACAGGCCGATCCCCTGAGCCTGAAAATTGCGCGCCGTCTGCGCATCAGCCGGCGTGTCGGCATTGGCGCGGATGTCAATATCACGCTCGGCATCGGCCCAGGCCATCAATGTCTGAAAACAATCATCCAACGCGGCCTCAAGCATGGCTGGCTGCCCTGCCAGCACCTGACCGGAACTGCCATCGATTGTCAGAATATCACCGGTTTTGAAAACACGGCCATCGGGCGCGGTCAGCATCTTCTTTTTGGTCTGGAACCGCATGTCTGAGGCACCAACGATACAGGGCAGGCCAAGTCCACGACCAATCACGGCAGCGTGGCTAGTCATGCCGCCCTTTTCCGTCAGAACCGCTACGGCGGCATGCATCCCGCGCACATCCTCGGGCGAGGTTTCGCGGCGGACCAGAACGCATGCTTCTCCGCGCGCGGCACTGGCCTGCGCTTCTGCGGATGTAAACACGATCTTTCCGGTTGAGGCGCCCGGGCTGGCACCGATGGCCGTTGTCAGAACATCACGCCGCGCTTCCGGATGGACCTGCCGGTGCAAAAGTTCATTCAACGCATGGGGGTCGACGCGCATCACCGCCTCTTGCGGCGGTATGATCCCGTCTTCAGCCAGACGAACGGCGATCCGCATCGCCGCGCGCGACGTTCTCTGAACCCGGACGCCATCCAGAATATGCACTTTGCCGTTTTGAATGACGAACTCGACCTGCATTTCTTCGCGCAGTTTTTCGCGCATCAGCGCGGCTTGTTCTTTCAACTCGGCAAAGGCTTTGGGTGCGACTTCTTCAAGCGACGGTCCTCGCGGGTCTTTTTCAAGAAACAGCGCTGCCACATCTTCGCCCAGCGCATCCCGGCCCTGGCTCTGGCTCAGGTAGCGCCCCGTGATCTGCGGCATTCCGGTGGTCGAGTCGACCAGTTGAAGCACACCTGATCCGCATTCACCCTGCCCGACGCCCGGGATCATCTCTTGAATGACAAGCCCAAGACCCGCATCTGCCGGGGCACCCTTGGCCTGCCGCAGCAGCCGGGCGGATGTCCCGTCCCATGCACGGGCCATCGAGCGTAAAACCCCGATCAACTGCTCACCCCGATCCTGCGGGAAGGCTTCGTCCGTTTCATCTTCGTAGGCGCGCAGGGAATGGCGCAGGCCTTCGCTGCCATCCATGTCGATGTCATCGAACACGTCCGCGTCCAGCCGCGCCACGTGGATCGCATAGCTTTGAACGAACCTGAGATACAGCGCAGCAGCGGCCTCTGCCCCCATGGTGTCGGACAGGTCCACATAGCGTGCATCATTCATGCCAATGTTCAGAACCGCACCGGGCCCACCCCAATCGGGATCTTCAGAACTTGGTCGGACGCACAGCAAGGTCGTGGGATCGAATTGCTCAAGGATCGCGTCAAGGTTCGGAACGTCGCCTTCCGCAATCTGATGGACCGCATCAAACGACAAGGCGACGGTCCGGGGCACCGGCAGGTCCAGTCGGACCAGCCGTTGCAGACACTTGGCCCGCCCGCCATGGGTATGGGCCGTGACCGGCGCATCGGATGTAATGAGCGTGGTATGCGGATTATTCTGCACTGCAGCACCTTTTGATTTGAGTGCAGCATAAGCGCTTGCGCCCTTCGTGCAAGGGCGTTGTGGGCACGCATCGCTGCGTGCCCGAGGTTTCAACCTTCGATCCGCGACAGATCGGCCACGCTGGAACAAACCTGCCTGATCTGACTGAGCAGGTTCAACCGGTTACGACGGATCACGTCATTGTCGGTGTTGACCTGTACGTCCTCAAAGAACGCATCCACCGGCCCGCGCAGCGCGGCCATGGCCGCCATTGCAGTTGGGAAGTCTTCGGATTTCAGGGCCACGTCGATTTGCGTCTGCGCCCCATCCAAAGCCGCGAAAAGCGCCTTCTCGCTGTCGGTCTCTGCGAATTTCACATCCGCACCGTAAGAGTATTCCACGCCGTCCTTTTCCTCGGCCTGGGTCAGGATGTTGTTGGCCCGCTTGAACCCCTGCACGAGGTTCTCGCCATCTTCAGTCGCGATCACTGCATTCAGGGCGCGGGCACGTTTGACCAGCAAGCTGAGGTCGTCATTGCCCTCCATCGCGATGCACGCATCGATGATGTCGTGGCGGATGCCCTCGTCACGCAGAAAGACTTTGAGGCGGTCGTGGAAGAAGGACAAAAGGTCATCGGACGTATCGGGTACCTTCCGTTCAAGATGCAGAAAGTCCGTCATTTGATGCGTCCCGGCCTTGTCGCCCGCAAGCTTCTCCTTCACCGTACGGAACGCCGCTCCGAAAACACCGTGGTCGGCAATCTCATCCAACAGCTCTGCGACATGCCCGTCGTGCAAGGCTTCGTTCGAAGCCGCTTCGGCCCGAACGAGTTGCGCGTCGAAGAAACGGTCGAGCTTCAGCCGCAGATCATTGTTCAGGATCAACCGGATCACCCCCAAGGCCGCGCGACGCAGCGCGAACGGGTCCTTCGACCCGGTGGGCTTTTCATCGATCGCCCAAAACCCGGCCAAAGTATCAAGTTTGTCCGCAAGCGCCACGGCGACCGACAGAGGTGCCGCAGGCACATCATCCGACGGCCCCAGCGGCGAGTAATGTTCCTGCGCAACAGCAGCCACCGCGGCATCCTCGCCGGCGGCTTCGATGTAATACCGCCCCATGAGCCCCTGAAGTTCCGGGAATTCATAGACCATCTCTGAACTCAGATCGGCCTTGGCCAGGCGCGCGGATTTCTCGGCCTGATCCGGGTCGGCGCCCGTCACCGGGGCCAGTTCGCGGGCCAGCGCGGCGATGCGCTCGATACGTTGGGCCTGAGTGCCCAGCTTGTTGTGGAAGGTCACGTTCTCCAGCGCGCGGGTCCATTGGTTGATGTCCGACTTGGCAATGCGCAGGTCGTTCTCCCAGAAGAACTTGGCATCGGCCAGACGTGCCGACAGCACCTTTTGGTTCCCCGCCAGAATGGTTGCGCCGTAGTCGGCGGTTTCGCGGTTGGCGACGGTGATGAACCGTTCGATCCGACCTGTCTTGGGGTTCTTTACCGAAAAGAACTTCTGATGCTCTTTCATCGAGGTCTGCAACACTTCGGGCGGCAGTTCCAGAAACTCATCATCGATTATCCCCATCAACACCACAGGCCATTCAACCAGCCCGGCAACCTCGGCCAACAGTCCCTTGTCTTCGACGATTTCCAGACCGGCGGCAAAAGCCATGTTCTGCGCATCATTCCAGATGTGTTCGGCACGTTCATCCTGTGACAGCAAAACGAATGCGCGTTTCAGCTTGGCGGCATAGTCCTCGAAAGACGTAACCGAGAACCGGTTGGGGGCCATGAAACGATGACCGGCCGTGGTGTCACCGGAACGAATGCCATCGACCTGCATCGGAACAACCTGCGCCCCTGATTCATCCGACAATATGCACAGAATGGAATGCAACGGACGCACCCACCGCAGACTGCCACTGCCCCAACGCATGGATTTGGGCCATGGGAAATTGCGAATGGTGGCTTCCAGCACTTCGGCAATGATCTCGGCGGCCGGGCGGCCCGGTTTCTCGATGGTGGCGAAATAGACAGCGCCCTTGGGTGTCTCACGCTCTTCCAGTTGGTCGCGGGTCAGGCCCGCGCCGCGCAGGAAACCTTCGATCGCCTTGTCCGGCGCGCCGACCTTGGGCCCTTTGCGCTCTTCCCGGATTGTCGGGCTTTGCGCCAGCAGACCTTCCACCGCCAGTGTCAGGCGGCGGGGTGTGGTCAGTGCGGCCGCGTTTGAATAGGTCAAACCGGCCTCGACCAGGCCATCGGTAATCCGCTTTTTCAGATCCTCACCGGCACGGGTTTGCATCCGCGCAGGAATTTCTTCGGAAAACAGTTCGATCAGCAGGTCGGGCATAGTCGGTCCTTAGAAGTTCACAATCGTCTGAATGACGATGGCATTGGCGATATCCACAAAGAAGGCGGATACAAGGGGCAGCACGATAAAGGCAATAGGCGACGGCCCATATCGCTTGGTTACTGCCGTCATATTTGCAATCGCGGTGGGTGTGGCACCCAGGGCAAAGCCTCCGAAGCCCGCTGCCAGCACCGCTCCGCGATAATTCGAGCCCATCAGAGGAAACAGTACCCAAATCACAAAGACGACCGTAAACACCGTTTGCGCCGTCATGATCACGGCAATTGCCACACCCAGTTCCGCGATGGTCCACAACTGCAAGCTCATCAGTGACATTGCCAGAAAGGCCCCAAGCGCAAATTCAGACAGCAATGCCAGCGACGGTGTCCGTGCAACCGGCGGCGCGGACGGAGCGATGGCCGCTCGGACATTCGAAATCACGATGCCCATGATCAGACAGGGCACAAACAGCGGCAGTTTCAGCCCAGCGGCCGAAATCGCCTCGCCCAGCGCATAGCCCAGAATAATCGCAAGGTTCAGATGCAGCAGCACGCGCATGATGGTCACATGGTCAATTTCGGTGGCTGCGGTCGTTTCCTCCGGCAGTCCGACCGTATGTTCTTCGTCAGGTCGGTCCGGCGACAGGCCTCGCGTTTCCACCAGAAGACGCGCGATGGGGCCACCCACCAGCGCAGCAAGCACCAGTCCGAGCGTCGCCACGGCAACGCCAAGTTCGGTTGCACCGTCCAGACCCGTTGCGCTGGCAACTTCGGGTGCCCATGCGATTGCGGTTCCGTGTCCACCAATCAACGCGGCCGAACCAAACAGAACGCCAGCTTGCGCCGGATAGCCAAACAAGGAAGCCCCTGCCGCGCCGATAACGTTCTGCGCAACAATCGTGACAAGCGTCAAAATCAGAAGGATCAACAAAGGCTTACCACCGGCAATCAAGTCAGAAAGCCGCGCGTTCAGTCCGATCCCGGCAAAGAACAGAACCAACAGAGCGTCCCGGGTCTGCAACTCGAATGACAGTTCTACATTGGCAAAGAGATACAGAAGCAAAACCACGAGCGAAGCCAAAAGGCCGCCCGTGACCGGTTCAGGAATATTGAACTGCCTCAGAACTGCGACTTTGCCGTTGATCCGGGCACCCAACAAATACACCGCAAACCCCAGAGTTGCAGTAATGAAGTCCGGGATCAAAACGGCGTCAGCCATGGTTTTCCTCAGTTTTCAGGGCGTTTCGGGCACTCCTCACCCACCACCGTACCGTCATAGGCTTTTTCACCGCAGTTGTTCAACGCGTGCCAGACATATCCCTTGCCATCCCTGGTAATCGCCACGATCCGGTCGACGCCGAAATGGATGTTCTTCTCACTCAAAAACGCCTGCGCCTGCCCCGATTTCAGCGCATCGCCCAGCGAAACGGCGTCGTAACAGTCAAACCAACCCGGCGCGGTCAAGGGTTCTGGGTTTTCAACAGCAATAAACCCGGCCATCTGATCCGGCTTCAGATCCGTTTCAAAACAGCCTCGGTAGCGGATCGGAGAACTGTCCGCATCGATCGCCTGAAAGTCTGAATAGGTGATTGGGACAGGCGCATCACCTTGGTCCGTCATCAGGACCACGTCCTGGCCGGGCTGCGGTTCGACCTCATAGTAGAAACCGTAAATCTGCAAATAATACATTCCGGCCCCGGCCACCAAGGCCGACAACAACAGAACAATTGCCAGCAGTTTTCCCGTCATGTTTCAGGCTGCCTCTTTCAAGTTCTTGTAAAATAGGACAGGTTTCGTCCGGGTACAGGCATCAATGAGGTCAACACCATGGAATCCACGCTTGCTGTCGGTTTTTTCGGCGCATTGTTTGCCATCATGAACCCGGTTTCCAACCTGCCGGTGTTTCTGAGCGTCACTCAGGACCTGCCTGCCGCCGACCAGCGCAAGATTGCGGTGAAGACGGTGATCTATTGCCTGATCCTTGGCGGTGCCTTTGCGCTGGCTGGAAGTCAGGCGCTTGGCCTTTTTGGCATCAGCGTCAATCACCTGCGCGTCGCCGGCGGCCTGGTCGTCATGATGATCGGCCTCAACATGCTGAACGGAAACGAAAGCACCTCTCATCATGGAACAAAAGGAGAGAAGGAAGCTTACCCCGAAACCGATACGGTGGCCTTTTACCCGCTGGCCTTTCCCATTCTTGTGGGCCCCGGCACGATAACCACCCTGATCCTGTACGCACATCAGGTTAAAACCACGGTCGAGGCTTTTGTTTTTATGGGAGTATTTCTTGTCGTGGTCGGTCTGCTTCTGATCACGTTCTGGAACGCCGCCTGGCTGGCTGAACGCCTGTCCAGCAACGCGCGCGTGATCATGAGCCGCTTCATGGGTATGATCCTTGCCGCCATTGCCGTCAGCATGATCGCAGACGGGCTCAAGGCGCTTTTGCCCGGGCTGGCCTGATTGCCTCATCAGGCCTGAAACCCGGCGGCCTCGGTCTGCACGAACGCATCCGCACATTGTTTGGCCAACGCACGGACGCGCCCGATATAGGCCTGCCGTTCGGTCACCGAGATCACGCCGCGCGCGTCCAGCAGGTTGAAGATGTGACTGGCCTTGATGCATTGATCATAGGCCGGGTGCGCCATGATGATGCGTTTGCCCGTCTTCGGGTCCACATGCTCCTGGCTCAGAATGGCGGCGCACTCGGCCTCGGCCTCTTCGAAGTGGCGCAGCAGAACCTCGGTGTTGGCCACGTCAAAGTTCCAGCGGGCATACTCCTCTTCGGTCTGCTTGAAGATATCGCCGTAAGTCAAAGGACTCGGCGACTGGGGGTCATTGAACGGCATGTCCATCACGTGATCAATGCCCAGCACATACATGGCCAGACGCTCCAGCCCATAGGTCAGCTCGCCTGATACCGGCGCGCAGTCATGGCCGCCAACCTGTTGGAAATAGGTGAACTGGCTGACTTCCATTCCGTCACACCAGACTTCCCAACCCAGACCCCACGCGCCGAGCGTCGGGCTTTCCCAGTCATCTTCGACAAAACGGATGTCGTGCAGGTCCATGTCGATGCCAATCGCCTCGAGGCTTCCCAGATACAGCTCCTGCAAATCCGGTGGGCTGGGTTTGATCAGCACCTGATACTGATAATAGTGCTGCAACCTGTTCGGGTTTTCACCGTAACGCCCATCCGTCGGGCGGCGTGACGGCTGAACGTAAGCCGCAGTCCAGGCTTTCGAGCCAAGCGCGCGCAGGGTGGTCGCGGGATGGAACGTTCCGGCCCCGACTTCCATGTCATAGGGCTGTAGAATCGCACAGCCTTTAGACGCCCAATAGGTCTGAAGCCGCAGGATGATCTCCTGAAATGAACGCGGTGCGCTGGTCGGTTCGGTCATGGCATTCCCTCTGGGCGCCTTTGCGCCCGGTTCCGGTCGGTTTTGCCCTTCCTATGCAAGGGGCAAAGGGGCGTCAACGGGGCTTGGGGCCAAGCCTGTATCTGCAGGGCCACACCGTAAATTCCCCGCATTCGCGGCATGGCTTTTCGCAAATGAATTCGCGTATTCTGCGCCAAAGCATGAACACTGCATAAGACGGGCAGACTATGACACGCGTATTTTCAGCAATCCTATTGTTTCTTCTGGTCGGCCTGCGCGCCGCAACCGCACAACAAGATCCCGGCGTCTGGGTCCAGGTCGAGGCCCAGCCCTCGCTGCGCGAAGCGCAGGAACGGGCACAGGCCTATGCCGGCGCTTTGCCGGACGTGAACGGGTTTCGCCTGAACAGCGGCTGGTACGCGATTGTGATCGGCCCCTATGCTCGTACCGACGCCGAACAGGTGCTGCGCGTCTATCGGGCCGAAGGCCAGATCCCGCGCGACAGCTACATCGCGTTTTCCAGCGCGATGGGGCAACAGTTCTGGCCCGTCGGGGCAAACGTGCTGAACCGCGGCGCCGTCGCGGCACCAATTGAACCTGTGGCACAACCGGAAGAGGCTCCGGCAGTCGCCACACCACAGGATTCCGATGAAACCCGCGCACAGGCGCTTCAGTCCGAACGTCTGTTGACCGCGCAGGAACGCAAGGATCTGCAAACGGCTCTGCGCGCGGCGGGGTTTTACAACTCGACCATTGATGGTGCGTTCGGGCAAGGCACCCGCCGATCAATGAGCGATTGGCAGCGCTATAACGGGTTTGACGCCACGGGTGTTCTGACCACGTTGCAGCGCAAGGCCCTGATGGATGAATACAACGCGCCGCTGATCTCTGTCGGAATGGAGCGGTATTCCGACGACAAGGCCGGGATTGTGCTCGACATGCCTCTGGGCGCTGTGAGCCTTGATCGTTATGAAGCCCCGTTTGCACATTTCAAAAGCATCTCTGACCTGAACGCCAAGGCGCTCCTGATCAGTCAGGAGGGGGACAAGAACACGCTCCGCGCGCTTTACGAGGTGATGCAATCGCTTGAGATCGTTCCGCTGAATGGCCCTCGTGAACTGGGCCGCGACCGGTTTACCCTTGAAGGGCGCGGCAACGGCAAAGTGTCCTTTACGCAAGCGCAATTGGCCGATGGAAAAATCAAGGGCTTCACCCTTGTCTGGCCCGAAGGAGACGAGGCACGTCGCCTGCGAGTTCTGTCAGCGATGACGTCCAGCTTCAGCACGACGGATGCGGTTCTGGATGCCGCCGCCGGTGCTTCCGCAGAACAGCGCATCGATCTGGTGTCGGGCCTTCAGGTCCGCAAGCCTCGGCTGACGCGCTCTGGTTTCTTCGCGGATGAGAACGGGACAGTACTGACGGTTTCCGAGGCCGCGGAGAGCTGCACGCGGATCACTCTGGATGGTGATCAAGAGGTTCAACTGGCCCTGACGGACCCTGAACTTGGCGTGGCAGTCCTGCGCCCTGCAAAAACGCTCGCCCCCATGAGCGTCGCCGCGTTCAGTGCCACCAAGCCGCGCATCAAGTCGGAAGTGGCCGTGTCCGGCTTTTCCTATCAGGGCGCATTGGGTGGCCCCACCCTGACCTACGGGCAGGTCGCGGACATACGTGGGCTGAGCGGTGAGACCGGCGTCAAGCGTCTGGCGCTGAACGCCCAACCCGGTGATGCAGGCGGCCCGGTCTTCAACGACAGCGGCAACGTCGTTGGAATGTTGTTGCCCACACCGTCCGAAGGGCGCACCCTGCCCGCTTCGGTCAGCCTTGCGGCCACCGTTGATCGGTTGACCGAAATTCTTGCAGAGGCCGGAGTGTCCGGTCAATCGAGTGAAGAAACCATACAGATATCACCCAATGAGTTGAACCGGCGCGCAACCGGCATGACGGTTCTGGTTCACTGCTGGGATTGATCAGACAGCACCTCAGCAAAAAAGCGCCGCATGAAAGTGCGGCGCTTTTTCGTTACAGAATATCAGGTGTCACGTGGATCAAGGTCGGCACAGGCGCATCGAATGCGGCCCTTACTGCACTTTGCATCTCTGCCACATTCGAAGGCGCCGAGGAGCGCGCACCAAAGGCTTCGGCAAGATTGCAGAAATCGGGATTATGCGCCATGACCGCGTTGGGCGCGATCTGGCTGCGCACCATACTGTCCTCGATTTCCTTCAGTTTGCCATTGTCCCATAGAATGATGGGCAGCGACAATCCCAACTCAACCGCCACGCCCAGTTCCTGCATTGTGTAATGGAACCCGTAATCCCCGGCGATAACCGCCGTGGGTTTGCCGCGCCGGGCAACCGCCCCGCCAATACCGGCGGGCAACCCATAGCCAAGAGTGCCAAACCCCGTCGGATGATGCCAGTGATGAGGATAGGCCATGTCCCATACATCTTTGGCGACATAGGCAAACTGCGTCATGTCCGAATAGATCATGGTGTCGGCCGGCATGGCAGCGCGCAAAGCATCCGAGATCGGCACGATTCCGGGCCGCTCTCCATCCACCTCGGCACGCCAGCGGGCGCGCATCTCGGCGACTTCCTCGGGTGACCAGCCTGTTGCTGGTTTCATGTCCTGAGTTGCGTGCCACAAGGCGCGGGCAAAGCTCTGGCTGTCGACTTGCAGCTTGATGGCGGCGCGATGGCGATCGGAAAGAACTTCGGGGTCGAGGTCGACGCGTATCAAGGTCGCCTTATGCCCCAAATCCTGCCGCCACAAATCGACCTCGCCCAGCTCGGCCCCCACCGCAACGACCAGATCCGCCGACGCGATTACCTCGGCGCTGCCGGGACGTGGCAACATGGACCCGAAGTCCAGCGGATAATTTGCGCCCGGCAGCCCGCGCCCGGCATACGTGGTAAAACAGGCCGCCCCCAGCTGTGTCAAAATCTGACGCCAATCATTCGACCTGCATCCGCCACCTAGGATGAACAGCGGCCTGCGGGCAAGGTTCAACATGGACACGACCGATGACACGTCAGGCGGCAAGGCTTTGGCGCGCAGCGCGGGCTGGTTGGGGAACGGCGCGGGGGCGGCCTCGGCCTGCAACTGCGCGATGGGCACCTGAATGTGCTTGGGGCGCGGGCGCGAAAGCTCGAATTCTTCAAACGCCCGTTCTATCAGCCCATAGGCAGCTTCGGCGGAGTTGGCCTGTACAGACCAATCCGCAACCGTACCGGCGGCAGCACGTTGATCTTTCATCTGGTGCAACTGACCCCGGACAGCCTGCGTTTCATCCAGACAAGAGGACAGAATCAGCATCGGAACCGAGTCGCTGTAGGCCTGTCCGATCGGGGTCATGATGTTGCACAAACCGGGGCCGGTGATCACATAGGCGACGCCGGGGCGGCCGGTTGCGCGCGCGTAACCATCAGCCATGAATCCGGCACCCTGCTCGTGCCGGGCCAGAACATGCGTGATGCCGGCCTCTTCGATACCACGATACATTTCCTGGTTGTGGACGCCCGGTATACCGAAAATCACATCCACGCCACGATCCTTGAGCATATGCGAGATTTGCGCGCCAAGGGGTCTTTTCATCAGCCTCTCCAGAATTGAACGGTGAAGATCGCGTATACCGCTAAAAGCTCGAGCCGCCCGACCAGCATTCCAGTTGTCAGCAGCCATTTGGCCGTATCGTTGAGACCTGCAAAATTACCCGCCGGTCCGATCTGATCGCCGAGACCCGGTCCAACGTTCGCCAGCGCCGTCGCGGCCCCGGACACCGAAGTAATGAAGTCCAGACCTGTCAGTGCCAACGCCCAGGACAACACTCCCATCGACAGAACGAAGAACATGAAAAAGCTCATCACCGATGTCAGAACGTCCCGTCCGACCGGCCTTCCATCATAGAGCGGCATGAACACGCCATGCGGGGACCTGATCCGTTTGATCTGGCTTTTGATTGAGGCGAACAGCAACTGATAGCGAAAAACCTTGATCGAGCACGCAGTCGACCCCGCGCATCCACCGATCAATCCGATCAGGAAAAACAGCATGATCGGAAAGCTGCCCCACCCCATGTAATCGACACTGGCGTATCCTGTCCCCGAGATGATCGAGGTGATGTTGAACAGTGACTCGCGGAACGCCTGTTCCCAATGATGCGGAAAGACCGAGGTCAGAAAGACTGACATGATGACAACCAGAACCAGAATGGTCGCCAGAAATGCCCGGATTTGACTGTCTTTCCATAACGACGCCGTATGACCATTGGCCAACTGGACATAGCGCACAAAAGGAAGAGCCGCCAAAATCATGAAGACGGATGCAGCATATTCGGCCGGGCCTGAAAATGTTCCAAACGAGGCGTCATAGTTCGAAAAACCGCCCGTGGACACCGTCGTGAAAGCATGCACTAACGCGTCAAAAAAGCTCATCCCAAACGCGGCATAGACCAGCACGCACACAAGGGTCAGGAAGACGTAGATCAGGGAAATCTGCCCCGCAATCTCCTGCGCGCGAGGCAGGATTTTCCCCATGGTTTCAAATCCTTCCGATCGGAAGATTTGCATGCCTCCTACCCGTAATTCGGGCAGGAATACCATCGCGACGACGATGATACCGATGCCTCCCAGCCATTGCAGGATACCGCGCCACAACAAAAGGCCCTTTGGCAGCGTGTCCAACCCTGATATTACGGTCGAACCGGTCGTCGTAAGGCCTGACATCGCCTCAAAATAGGCATCGACAAAGCGCAGCTCGGTTTCACCGAACAGAAACGGGATTGCACCAAACACCGGCAGCGCGACCCAAACGCCGGTTGTCAGCAAAAAGGTCTGCCGGATGGTCAGCCCCTCGCCCACACCGTTCGAGCAACTCATCGCCAGGACGGATCCGGTCAGCATTGTGATTATCGCGCTTTCCAGGAACACATTCCATTCGCCGCGACCTTCGATAATGTCCGCGAGCATAGGAAACAGCATGGTCGCCCCAAGAATGGCGACCAGCAAGCCAATCACATATCCGACCGGGCGAAGATCCATCATAACGCGCAGCGTTGGCGCGCCAGCCCGACCGTGTCAAGCAGATGATCCCGGTTTACGTGTCTGTTTTGGTATCCGCTCCCGGCATTGCGGGCGGTTTCGACGGCGGTCGCGTTTTGCGCGCCTGCGGTTTTGATTGTTCTGCCGATGCCGCAGGTTTTGACCGCGCAGCAGCGGGCGCCGAATGCTGAGTTTCTGCTTTGGGAGCAAGGGGCGCGGTTTTTGCTGGGGTCGAAACGGTTTGTTCGATAGGCTTAGCGGCTTTGGCACGCGCAGCAGGTGCCTTGGTCGCAGAAGCCGCCGGTCGGGTACGAGGTTTTTTTGCCGGGGCCGACGCGCGAGAGGAAGACGTGGTTGCAGTCGCGTTCCGCGCAGCCGGTTTGGCGTTTTTTGCAACAGCTGCAGCCGGTTTCGATTCTGTTTTTGGCTGCGGCGCCGGTTTGGGTGCTGGTTTTGGTGCGGGCTTTGCTATCGCCGCAGGTTCAGCCTTTGGCGTGACGACGGCGCGCGGCTTCGCGGAAAACTCCGCGGGTTTGGGCTCAGGTTTGCCGGCGGT
This sequence comes from Ruegeria sp. HKCCA5463, assembly GCF_013034175.1. Classification (NCBI taxonomy): domain Bacteria; kingdom Pseudomonadati; phylum Pseudomonadota; class Alphaproteobacteria; order Rhodobacterales; family Roseobacteraceae; genus Ruegeria; species Ruegeria sp. HKCCA5463. Next base: position 234,462 of record NZ_WQFL01000007.1, on the reverse strand, counting down.
GACCTTCGTTACGGTTTTTTTCACTGCTGCGGTCTTTTTGACGACAGTTTTTTGCACACGCGGCGCAGTGGCTTTTGCCTTGACCGTCGTCTTTTCCACCGGCTTTTCCGGGGACGCCGCAGCCACGTGCAACGCCTGCACAGGAGCCATCGGCAATTCGAACGCTGAACGGGCTACGATCTGCATGATCTTCATCTGGTTGACCATTGCGTAACCAGCCATGCGAATTGCCGCAGCTTGAAACTCCAGCGGTTGGGTAATCGGATTCATTACATGCTTCTCCTGTAATAACGATGCAGCCCAAATGTGATGGATAAAACGCCTTGCCCTCTTCGATTTCTCGAACGGTGGTCGCGGTCTTGCAGTCCAAGGCGTCTCACGTCTCGGCATCCTTTTCGGGGCGGCCAGCCAATCAAATGGCAAGCATCCAGCTGCTGCATTCACGATAGATATATAACAAACGACTGCGCAAATGCAGCATTTTTGCTGCATTGCGGCAAAAGAACGCCTACCGCCGTAATCTTTGATTAAATCCTAATCGCTTACACGGCGGTATTCACCCAACGTGAAACAAAGTGTTGAACAGTCTTGGATCCAAGCTGGATGCCGCAAAGGTTGGGCCTTCGGTCAGAATCGACACAGCGTCGTGGCTATGCAGGCTCTCCTGATGGCTGGCTACTATCCGGAAATCACCAACATGATGATCTGCCAGCAATTCAGCGCAGAACAAGCGCGCCGCATCTTCGACAAAAATCGGATTGGCTGCGTTCAACTCGGCAAAAGCCTGTTCGTCTTCACGTTTGACCATGACCTGAGTTTCGGTCGGCACCGCGCGTCGGCACAACTCGATCAGGTCTTCAAACCAAAGACAATCGGCATCGCAATCCACGACCACGGAAATTCGCGCGACAGATCGTTGCGAATGCGGTGTTGCCAATTGTCCCCGCATGACACGGGCATGTTCGCTCAACTCCAGAGAGCACGGGCAAGTCGAGGAATAGACATAGTCCAGATGCATGATCTTCTGGCGCACACCGCCCGACTCCACCAGTTCCAGAGCGATGTCGTAATATTGATATCCTTCCAGACCTGATCTCAGGCTCTTGACCTTGTCGGGGTAAGAAAACCGCATTTGGATACGAGCGTCAAAGCTGTCCAGATCGGTCATATAGTCGTCAAGCGCCGCCTGCATCACTTCGAAGCTGAATGTACGCTCGGCATGTTTGTAAAAAGACCGCATGATCCGGGACATGTTGATGCCCTTTTTCTCGGCCTCAAGGCTGACGGTGCCCGTAACAGATGTCTCAAGCGTCAGGTCTTCCCCATCTTTCCGATGGAAACGGATCGGCAGGCGAAAGTTCGAGATGCCAACATGCTGAATCTGTTGCTTGGCACCGCGTATCAAGCTGGACGGGCCGTTTTGCAAGTCGGGCAACGACGCTCGGTAATCCGCGTCAACCGAGAAACCCTCCGGGTACTCGCGCGAAAGCGAAGGATAGTTCACCCGGGTCAGGCCGGGCACCAGCCGCGCAATAGCCGGATCCAGTTGGCTGATCTCGGATGCCGTCGCAGATTCCGCCCATTGCCGCAGAACTTTCAGGGCCTCGGCGGCTTTTTCCTGATCCGGGGTCTCATCAATATCGCGCGGGTGGATGTTCATCGGCTGCGGTTCCTCGATTGGTCGTAGAAATATATACGACTGCAGGTGATTTACCAGTTTAACCCAATACGCAGGCAATAGCAGTCCGGATTGAAAAAACCGGCGCAAAACCGTCATTCTGCAACGAAATACGCCTTTCGCAGACACAAAGGTCAGGCTTCAACCGCGAACACCACCCGGAAAGACGCCGCGTTCACAGATAACGCGACGACCCCTAGTGGTAAGAGGCTTGTCACTGTGCTGCTGTTTGCTTCTGCGAAGCCTCCAATGCCTGCTGGATGTCTGCCAGCAGGTCTCCGGCGTCTTCCAGGCCAACGGAAAAACGGATCAGGCCCGGCGTAATGCCCAACTCGTCCTTCTGCGCATCGCTCAGACGCTGGTGCGTTGTGGTCGCCGGGTGCGTTGCGATCGACTTGGCATCGCCCAGATTGTTCGAGATCACAGGAATGGTCAGCGCATTGAGGAAAGCAAAAGCCGCGTCCTTGCCGCCCTTGACATCCAGGGACAACACGGTCCCGCCTTTTCCACCAAGTTGCGATTGAACCAGAGCGTTTTGCGCGTGGGTCTTCAAACCGGGGTAAAGGGTGCGCGCCAGCGCCGGGTGCCCTTCCAGCGCCTCTGCGATCCGTTGTGCACTGTCGGCCTGCGCATTGACGCGCAGCGCCATGGTTTCCAGACCTTTGAGCATGACCCAGGCATTGAACGGGCTGAGCGCGCCGCCGGTATGCTTCAGATACGGCTCGACGGTTCCGCGGATGAAATCCCTGGTGCCGATGATGACGCCGCCCAGCGCACGGCCCTGTCCGTCAATATGCTTGGTCGCCGAATAAACGACCACATCCGCGCCCTGTTCTATCGCGCGCGAAAAGACGGGCGTCGAAAACACGTTGTCCACCACCACAATCGCCCCGACGGCGTGGGCCAACTTGGACACGGATGCGATGTCGATCACTTCAAGAGTCGGGTTCGACATCGACTCGAAGAAGACCGCCTTGGTGTCCGGGCGGATCGCTGTCTGCCATTGCTCCAGATCGGTGCCGTCCACAAAAGTCACCTCGACGCCAAAACGGGTCAGGATGTTTTCCAGAATGTACAGGCAGGACCCGAACAGTGCCTTTGCTGAAACAACATGGTCCCCGGCCTTCAGCATCGAGGTCAGCGCACCGTTCACCGCCGCCATGCCCGAGGCCGTCGCGAACGCATCCTCGCCACCTTCAAGGGCCGCGATGCGCTGTTCGAACATAGACACGGTCGGGTTGCCATAGCGGGCATAGATGAACTCATCGGGGCCGCATTCCAGAAACCGGGCTTCGGCCTGTTCGGCAGTTTCGTACACAAAGCCCTGCGTCAGGAAAATCGCCTCGCTCACCTCGTTGTACTGACTGCGGCGGACACCGCCATGGACGGCTTGGGTGCGTTTGTTCCAGTTCTCGCTCATCTCATTCCCTTTCAGCCTCCGGCGGAGGCAAACAAAAAACCCCAGACGCGGCCAAGCGAAAGGGGTCTTTCATCCTGACCTTTTAGCGGTGTTGTTTAGCGTGGCCCGCAATCCGGTAACAAATCGCCACGAAGCTCTGGGATGGCATACGCCTCGGGCGGTTTGCGGTCAAGCCCGGCCTGCGTTTCAGTCACGCTTTCGTAAGCGGCCCTTGCCGAACCGGCAGAAACCCGCATGATCCCTTCAACATCAGGAGAACACATGGCCGACCCGATTGATCTGTACTTCTGGCCCACACCGAACGGCTGGAAAGTGTCCATCGCCCTTGAGGAGATGGAGCTGCCCTACACCACGCATCTGGTCAATATCGGAAAGGGCGATCAGTTCGACCCGCAGTTCCTGAAGATCGCCCCGAACAACCGTATGCCCGCAATCGTGGACCCTGACGGGCCGGATGGTGCACAGATCTCGGTTTTTGAAAGCGGGGCAATTCTGATGTATCTGGCCCGCAAGACCGGGCAGTTCTATGGCAAGACCGAGCGTGATCGGATCGCCGTCGAAGAATGGCTTATGTGGCAGATGGGCGGTGTTGGCCCGATGGCAGGTCAGGCGCATCACTTCCTGAAATACGCCCCGCAACTGAACCCGCCACAGGACCTGCCCTATGCCAAAGATCGATACCGGGCCGAGGTCGGTCGTCTGTACGGGGTGCTCGACAGACGGCTGGCCGAGAACGAATACGTTGCCGGAGACTTCTATTCGATTGCAGACATGTCGATCTGGGGCTGGGCCAGCCTGTGGGAAGGGCAGCAGCAAGTGCTGGATGACAAACCCCACTTTGCGCGCTGGCTGAAGACCGTCGGCGCCCGCCCCGGTGTTCAGGCCGGACGCGCTCTGCACGCAGAGCTACGAGGAGACAATCGTGACAAGCAGGCGCAGGAGGTCTTGTTCAAACGATGACTGCGTTGAAAACCCGTTTGGATTGACGCGGATCATCAGCCCTGTCCGCCTTGGCCACGGCAGGTTCGGCTAGCGAAACTTGAATTCGGGTTCCGCCGGGAAAGGCATCGGGGTGTTCCTCCAAGCTCCACTGCGCAGCGCGGCAGGATTTCTGTGGTCAACGCGCATCCGGGGTGTCAGAACAAAAGCCGCTTGCTTCTTCCCATCCGTTTCCCGCACCAAGCGTGTCATCTCTTTTCGCTTCAGACGCTGCAATTCCGAGAGGTATTTTTGGGTATTCCCAAGGTGTCTGCGCTCGAAAGAGTGGGCACTCAATGCTTCCTCGATCATTCTGGCGGTATGCACGTATCCTTTTGAACGCGTATGCTCCAACAGTTCGCCAAGGCGACCGGCAATCTGGCTCTCATCCAGCTGGACGGTTTTTTCGAACGATCCATTTCGTGTTACTTCGGGCATCTGAACTGACTCTGAGAAAATGTTGAGTAGCGTGCCGTCGCGCCTGCGTTCAGACACAGGCCGACGCATAGAGATGCCCGCAGTACTAACACGACATCAAAGAGTCGACCGACCAATGCCGAATTGGCGGAAAAGCGCCTTTGACCCAGCGTGATATGCGAGAACTTACCGACATTCATCGGCGCACAGGTCTTGCTGTGCGCAAGGCGGCAAGACAGCCGCTCGCTATTGTCCGTCACGGCAGGCCGCCCCTGCGCCCTGAACCAGCATATCCAGCATCCCCGAAATATCCTCGATTTCTTCCGCAATCACATGGGTCACTGAATGCGCCCGCTGCATCCGGCCCGTCACCTTCAGCAACCGCCCCGAAATCACCGCACGGCGGAACCGTTCGTAGATTTTGCGCCAGATCACCACATTCACGATCCCGGTCTCGTCTTCAAGCGTCAGAAAGATCACCCCCTTGGCCGTTCCCGGCCTCTGCCGCAGGATCACAAGCCCGGCCACAGCCACGCGCGCGCCCTCGGGCGGGGAATCCAGTTGGCTGGAAGGCAGACAGGACGGCGGGCGCGGCCAATCCCGGTTTGAAACCACAGGGCGAACGGGTGCAACAAGCATGAGAACAAAAATAGAACAAACAACAAGAAAGTCCAGACATGGCGCGCTGAGTCGCAAATGAGGCTGGAAAGACCTAAATGCCTTCACTAAGGAAGAAATCGAACATCGCAAAAGGAAGACGCACGCAATGGCAAAGATCACCTATGTCGAGCACGGCGGTACCGAACACACAGTCGAGGTCGCCAACGGACTGACCGTCATGGAAGGGGCCCGTGACAACAACATCCCCGGCATCGAGGCCGATTGCGGCGGCGCCTGCGCCTGCTCGACCTGCCATGTTTACATCCACCCCGACTGGGTCGAGAAAATTCCGGCCAAGGATGACATGGAAGAAGACATGCTGGACTTTGCGTTCGAGCCCGACCCGGCCCGCTCGCGTCTGACCTGCCAGATCAAGGTCACCGACGCGCTGGACGGTCTGGTCGTTCAGATGCCTGAAAAGCAGATCTGATGCACAACAATGCGCCGCGCCTGCCCCGCCGCTTTTGGCAACGTCGGGCACGCGGCGCTTTGCTATCTTTCGGACTTTGGCTCGCGCTGCCACAAGCTGGCGCGGCAGATACCATAAACGACGCCCGCTTCACAGAACCAACCACTCGTTACGCCCATGGCGTCCTGGGTGACACGATCGAATATGGCGCGCTGGAATTCACGACCGACAGTACGGTCGTAACTGTTCGTCTGCCGCAGGATCGCGTGTTCGAAGACATCGCCCCGCGCTTGGCAGACGTCACCCTGGACGGCGCACGCGAAGCAATTGTCGTTGAATCCCACGACAAATCAGGGGCTCAGCTTGCGATCTACGACGCCGCCGGAGACAAGATCGCGGCCACGCCTCATATCGGCACCCGCTTCCGCTGGCTTGCCCCGATCGGGGCCGCCGACCTGGACGGCGACGGACATGTCGAGATCGCCTATGTCGACCGTCCGCACCTTGCCAAAACGCTGCGCATCTGGCGCTACAAAGACAATGCCCTGACCGAAATCGCGGCTCTGCCCGGATTGACCAACCACAGGATCGGTGAAGATTTCATTTCCGGAGGCCTGCGCACCTGCGGCGACCGCCCGGAACTGATCGTGGCCAGCGCCGACTGGACGCGGATCATAAGCGTCTCTTACGACAACGGCTGGATCACATCCGACCGGGGCCCGTTCAACGGCCGCAAAAGCCTAGCCCAAGCCCTGAACTGCTGATCCGCCTCTTCATCTGGCCAAAAAAATCCTGAGGGATCAGCGGTTGAAAAGAAATCGTCCAGTGGACGATTTCGACCGCGAACGCGCGCAGCGCCGGGAGGCCGCAAGGCCGAGGGGCAAACCCCCTGCCCGATCAACCATCCAATGCACGCCATCCGATATCGCGCCGGTAAAACCCGTCAGGCCAATCCACGGCTTCAACCATTTCATAGGCCCGGTCGCGCGCCTCCTTCAGCGTGCTCCCACGGGCGGTCACGTTCAGCACGCGCCCGCCCGATGCAACCACCTGCCCATCGGCACTCTTTGTACCAGCGTGAAACACCATGTTCCGGCTGTCTTCCGGCAGGCCTTCAAGCCCTTTGATCGCAGTGCCTTTCTTGTAAGCACCCGGATAACCATTGGCCGCCATTACCACCGTGATGGCATGGTCATCCGCCCAATTCACCCGCATCTCACCCAACCTGCCTTCGGCAGCCGCGTGCATTAGGTCCATCGCCTGCGCACCCAACCGCATCATCAACACCTGACATTCCGGATCACCGAAGCGGACGTTGTATTCAACCAGCCTTGGCTGCCCGTCCTTGATCATCAAACCTGCATAAAGAACGCCCTGAAACGGCGTTCCCCGGCGCTTCATCTCGGCGATGGTAGGGCGCACGATTTCTTCCATCGCACGCGCCTCCACCTCTTCGCTCAACACCGGCGCCGGAGAATACGCCCCCATTCCGCCGGTGTTCAGGCCGGTATCGCCCTCGCCAACCCGTTTGTGATCCTGGGCCGTGCCGACTGAAAGAATGTCCTCACCATCGCACAGAACGAACAGCGACGCTTCTTCACCATCCATGAATTCTTCGATGACGACTTCCGCGCCCGCACCGCCAAAGGCACCGCCGAACATGTCGTCAATGGCGTCCAGTGCGGTCTTTTCGTCCATCGCAACGATCACGCCCTTGCCTGCGGCCAGACCATCGGCCTTGACCACAATCGGCGCGCCCTGTTCGCGGATATAGGCTTTGGCAGGCTCAGCCTCGGTAAACCGGGCATAAGCCGCGGTGGGGGCGTTGGCCGCGTCGCAGATTTCCTTGGTGAAGCTTTTCGACGCTTCCAGCTTCGCCGCCTCGGCTGAAGGTCCAAAAACCAATACACCGGCTTCGCGCAACCGATCGGCCACACCGGCCGCCAAAGGCGCCTCGGGTCCGACAATCACGAAATCAATCGCATTTTCTTCGGCAAAGCCGACAACAGCGCCGCCGTTTTCAATATCCAGAGCGGCACAATCCGCGATCTGAGCGATCCCCGCATTCCCCGGAGCCACGATCAGACGGTCGCATTTGGGGTTTTGCAGCACTGCCCATGCCAGGCTGTGTTCGCGCCCGCCGCTGCCGAGAATGAGGATATTCATGAAAGCTCTCCGATCTGCTTGGCCTTGCCTGCGCGGCGTTCTAAGCTGGGCGCGCATTTGAAACAAGGCGCTGAAATGTCCGACCTGCTTGATGACCCGATTCCGGGCCAAAACACCCCTGAATACACTGTGTCCGAAATTTCGGGTGAAGTGAAACGGACGCTCGAAGGCTCGTTCGGTCGAATCCGCGTGCGCGGTGAGGTTGGGCGCGTGTTCAAAGCCCGATCCGGGCATCTGTACTACGACATCAAGGACGACAGGAACGTTTTGGCCTGCACCACGTGGAAAGGTCAGATTTCCGGCCTGTCCGTTGTGCCCGAAGAAGGATTGGAGGTCGTCGTCACCGGTCGCCTCACGGCTTTCGGGGCGCAATCCAAATACAACCTGAATGTCGATGAGGTTTCCGTCGCGGGTCAGGGCGCGCTGATGGCGCTGCTGGAGAAGCGCAAGAAGCAGCTTGAGGCCGAAGGATTATTTGCGCCCGAACGCAAAAAACCCCTGCCGTACCTGCCGCAGATCATTGGCGTTGTGACATCCCCTTCCGGTGCCGTGATCCGCGACATTCTGCATCGGCTCAGGGACAGGTTTCCGCGCAAGGTGCTGATCTGGCCTGTGGCGGTTCAAGGGGCCAACTGCGCGCCCGAGGTCGCCCGCGCCATCGAAGGCTTCAACCAACTGACACCCGGCGGCGCGTTGCCGCGGCCCGACCTGATCATCGTCGCCCGTGGCGGCGGATCGATCGAAGACCTCTGGGGTTTCAATGAAGAGATCGTCGCCCGCGCCGCAGCCGCGTCGGACATACCGTTGATCTCGGCCGTTGGGCATGAAACCGATACCACCCTGATTGATTTCGTGTCGGACCAGCGCGCGCCGACGCCCACCGCGGCCGCCGAACTGGCCGTTCCGGTGCGCATGGAACTGCTTGCCTGGACCGAAGAGCAAGCCGCGCGCCTGTCCCGCGCGGCAACGGATGCCGTTCAACGCCGAACGCAAAGGCTGCGCGATCTGTCCCGCGCCCTGCCGCGCCCGGACAGCCTGTTGAACACACCAAGACAACGCCTTGATTTGATTGCAGATCGCCTCACACCCGCCTTGATCCGAGGGGTGCAGAACCGTCGCCTGCAAGTGGTGGAATTGTCTGCTCATCTGCGCCCCTCGACCCTGCGAAGCTTGATATCGACGCGACAGGAATCGCTGCGCAACCTGTCATCGCGCCTGTCCCTGCGACCGATCCAAAGGGAAATCGATCAACAGCGGCAAAACCTCGATCGTTTGCGCGATCGAATGCACACGGCCCAAACCACGCGACTGGACCGCCTCAAACAGCAACTCGAAGCGACGGATCGCCTGCGCGAGACGCTGAGCTACAAAGCCACTTTGGACCGCGGATACGCGGTCGTCCGGGCCGAAGGGAATGTGATCACCACCAAGGCTCAGGCCGCCAAACAAACGGCGCTCGAGATCGAATTCGCCGATGGTGTTCTCAGCACCGGCCCGGGCGCGAAATCACCCTCAAAGAAACCCAGGCCGGACACCCCGGATCAGGGATCACTGTTCTAAGCCAAGTTGACCATTTGGGGCCGTGACAATCGCCGATGCGCAACTTTCTGAAAACGCTTTCCTGTGCGGTTCCTGCCTGACTTTGGCCGATATCCAGTTGGGACACATACTCGATCGCTACTATGACATCGATATTTCGCGCGCATCACTGCCCAGTTTGCGCCGCCATTATGAAGGGTTGACGGACAGGACAGCTTGCCAAACCCATGTCATGATCAATCATGATGAGCTGCGCAAACTGATCAAACGCCAACGTCCGGCCCGTAACAAACCATTTCTTCCCCAAGATCCTCTGCCTCATACAGCTCGGTCGCTTGCGGATTACCTTCGAACTGCGCAATCAAACCGCCACCGGATTGAGTGAAAACCCAGCATTGCGGATCCAGCCTGTCTTCGTAGACAAAGCAGATCTGCTCACCCTGCTGATACCAGACACCTTCCTTGCAATTCCCGTCGAGAAAAGACCAGATCACACGACGGTTCGGAAGATACCGCTCCACCCCGTAAATCTGACCTTCGAACCCGTAAAACAGAGTTTTGCCCTGCGTATACTTGTCGAACTCCGAGCCAGACAAAGGCGTTTGTGCCGCCACGGAATGCGCGGCAAAAGTCGCGAGAATCATCAGGAACCTGAACATGCTTCCATTTTGTCAGAAGCGCTTCGGTCATGCCATTCGCCTGTTGGATCGGGGTCATCACAAGGCGCTTAACTCAACGTAAGCGGTTGATTTCACGCCACGTCCCAGATCAGATTATTCTGAACCGGCGAGGAGATGACATGCCAACCCTACTGTTCTGGATCGCCTTTGGCTGTGCCCTTGGGTACCTGCCGCTGACCTCCCGGCCCGCCGGTTCTTTGCGCACTGTACTGAAAACCGCATCGGTCGCCCTATTGGCGGTCACGGCCATCATGAACGGTGGGCCTTGGCTGTTGGTTCTTGCGCTCGCTCTTTGTGCGACAGGCGACGCGCTGCTGTCGCGCGAAACAGATGCCACCTTCATGACGGGCATCGCCGCATTTGCCGCCGGGCATCTGGCCTATATCGCTCTGTTCCTGACATTGCCGATCAGTTCTGCCGGGCTGATCCTCAGCGCGCCTGCGATTGTATGGTCCTTGATCATTCTGGGCATCATCATGGCCACATTGCTTGCGCCCCGCGCCGGAGACCTGAAGGGGCCCGTTCTGGCCTATATCCCCATCATTCTTGGCATGGGGATCACGGTGCTGGCACTGCCGGATGCCGGTCCCCTTCGGTGGGCCTTTCCCGCTGCAATGGCCTTCATCGCGTCAGATCTGATCCTCGCAACCGAGAAGTTCCTGCTGCCGCCGCACCATCCGGCCCTCAAGGTGACGCCCTATCTTGTATGGCCCCTTTACTGGGGTGCTCAGCTTGGCTTTGTCCTTGCGTTTGCGTGACCCTTTGCAACTGCCGCAAATCCGCATTAGGTGAAGGGAACACCTGTGGAGACCAAGTATGGCGTTTTTCTCAAAGCTAAAGGACAAGCTGTTCAAATCTTCATCTCGTCTTGAAGAAGGGCTGGAAGCCATCGTCGAGGATGGCGGCGAGGAAACGGCGGCTCCGGATCCGGTGATCCCTCAGCCGCAGCCCGATCCGCAACCCGTTCCGGAAGTGCCAGAACCTGCCCCGGCCCCGCAACCGGTTGAACCGCCAGCACCGATCCCGGCTGACCCGACGCCTGTCGCTCCACCGCCGGAAATACCGGAATCCAAGGGTATCCTGAACCGCCTGTTCAATCGAGGCGCCGTCACGGAAATGCGCCGCACCCTGGACGATGACATGCTGGAGCAGCTCGAAGAGCTGCTGATCGCCTCGGACATGGGCGTCGACACGGCCTTGCGTGTCACGTCGAACATGGCCGAGGGCCGCTTTGGCCGCAAACTGTCGACCACAGAGATCAAGCAACTCCTGGCACAAGAAATCGCCCGCGTGATGGAGCCTGTGGCCAAGCCTCTGCCGATCTATCCCAAACGGCCACAAGTGGTGCTGGTCGTCGGCGTCAACGGCTCGGGCAAGACCACGACAATTGGAAAACTGGCCAGCCAGTTCAAAGAGGCCGGCAAAAAGGTCGTCATCGCCGCCGGCGATACCTTCCGCGCTGCGGCCGTGGAACAGTTGCAGGTCTGGGGCGATCGCGCCGGAGTTCCGGTGCTGACCGCCCCCGAAGGCTCGGACCCCGCCAGCCTCGCCTTTGACGCGCTGACCCGTGCACAGGCAGAGGGCGCCGATCTGCTGATGATAGATACGGCGGGCCGCCTGCAAAACCGCACCGACCTGATGGAGGAACTGGCCAAAATCGTCCGCGTCATTCGCAAGGTTGATGACACTGCTCCGCACAACACCTTGCTCGTACTCGACGCCACCACCGGACAGAACGCGCTGAGCCAGGTGGAAACGTTCCGCAAACTGGCGGACGTTTCCGGTCTGGTCATGACCAAGCTGGACGGCACGGCCAAGGGCGGTGTTCTTGTTGCCCTGGCAGATAAATTCGGGTTGCCCATCCACGCGATCGGCGTCGGCGAACAGATCGATGACCTTGCCCCTTTCGACCCCGAAGAATTCGCTGCCGCCCTCACCGGTCTCGACAAAGGCTGATCCCAGGCTTCATCTGGCCCCAAATATCCTCGGGGGGGTGTGGGGGGCAGACAGCCCCCCACCCTCTCCGCTCCGCAAAAGGTCCGCGTATTTGAGCGACTGGCTGATCTCTCTCGAAGGCACCGAAGCCGGACACCAGCTGGCATTGGTGCTTGCTTTGATGGCGGCGTTCCTGCACGCGGTCTTCGGTGCATTGCAAAAAGGCAGGCATGACCCATGGCTGTCCCGCGGCGCGATCGACGCCTGCTATTGCCTCATGGCCGCCCCCTTCGCCTTTTTCGTGGTGCCCTGGCCCGAACCTCATATGTGGCCGATCTTCGCGCTCGTCTGGCTGATCCACATCGCCTACAAGACATTGCAAGCCATGGCATATACCAAAGGCTCTTACACCGTCGTCTATCCGGTGGTGCGCGGGACGGGTCCGCTGTTCACCGTCATCGGTGCCTATCTTCTGTTCGGCGAAACATTCTCGGCCGTTCAATGGCTGGGCGTGGCCACCTTGCTGGCGGGGATATTTGGGTTGGCTGCCTACAACTTCAGGTTCCTGGAAACCAACAGGGATACGCTGGGCATCGCGCTGACACTGGCGATCATCACTGGCCTGTTTGTGGCCCTGTACACCACCTATGATGCCTATGGCATTCGCGCCACCGCCGATCCGTTCACCTTTTTGGCCTGGTTCTTCATGATCGACGGCGCGGCCATGCCGATCTACGCATTTCTCAGGTGGCGCGCGATGGCGCACAGACCTGCGCCTGGCCCGCTGATGCTGCGCGGCCTCGCTGGCGGTATCATCGCCCCTTTGTCCTTCGGGGCCATCATGATGGCCACCCGGCTGGACAAGGTCGGTGAAGCTGCCGTTCTGCGCGAAACCTCAACAGTCTTCGCTGCGCTGATTGGCTGGCTTGTGCTAAAGGAAACGGTTGGCCCCAGACGCATTGCCTTGATGGCATTGATTGCACTTGGCGCCGTAATAGTTGAAATGGGCGGATAAGCAGCAGGAAGTACAGATGACAGTCAAAAAAGACATCAACCCGTTTCTGAAACAGGTTCTGGAACTTGGCCCCCCGCTGGCCTTCTTCTTCATCTACCTGCGCCTGCGCGACGACAGTTTTCTGATCGGCGGCATCGAGTATTCCGGCTTCATTATCGCCACGATTATCTTTGTCCCCCTGATGCTGGGGGCAATGGGTATCCTGTGGTATCTGACCGGCAAACTCAGCCGGATGCAGATCTTCACGGCCATCATGGTGATTTTCTTCGGCGGTCTCACAGCCTGGTTCAACGACGAGCGGTTCTTCAAGATGAAAACCACACTTGTCTATGGTCTGTTTGCCCTGATCCTCGGCATCGGTCTGATGCAAAAGAAATCCTACCTGGCCTATGTTCTGGACGAAATGCTGCCGATGAAACACGAAGGCTGGATGATACTCACGCGCCGTCTGTGTGCTTGTTTCGCCGTTCTGGCCGCCGCAAACGAATTCGTCTGGCGCACCATGTCGACGGATCTGTGGGTCAAGATCGAGACCTTCGGCTTTCCCATCGCGCTGATGGCCTTCCTGATGCTTCAGTTCAGCATTCTGCAACGCTATATGGACGATCCCGAGCAGAAATAGCGGCCTTTACACCCGCCAGACCTGCCAAAACAAACAAAATTCTTGGCTTGAGCGCCCAGCTATGGGAAGTTGTGCCACCACCCACTCTCATACCCTGCCCAAGATCGGTGCATACATGACGGCCTTTCCCACCAGCGGCTTCCTTGCCGAAGCTTCCGACGGGCTCAGAGAAATGCTTTCGGCGCAGGCGACCGAAATATCTCTGTCCCAAGGTGAAATACTTTTTGAACAAGGTGACGAGGGCGACTCTCTCTATGCCATTTTGGAAGGCACGTTAGAGGTTTCCTTTCTGGCAATGAGCGGCCGCAAACTGACACTTACCTTGATGCGCCCCGGCGAAGTCTTCGGTGAAATCGCGTTGTTCGACAATGGTCCGCGTACGGCCACCATTGCGGCGGCCGAAAAGTCGCGTGTACTGCGTGTGCGCCGCAACGACGTTATGAACCAGATCAGGCAACAGCCTGATCTGGCCGTGGATATGATCCGTCTGGCCGGATTGCGGATGCGATGGATGGGATTGCAATTGAACGAGCAGGTCTTTCTGCCCATGCCTATTCGGCTGGCCCGCAAGCTGCTGCACCTGTCCAGTTTACAGGACGACCCGACCGCGCGCATCACCCTGTCGCAGAGCGAACTGGCCGAATTTGTCGGTGCCACACGCGAGGCAGTATCCAAAACCATCTCGATCTGGAAACGCGACAACATGGTCGAAGCCTCTCGAGGTGGTTTGCTGATCCAGGACTTTGAAGCCCTGCGAGAATTGGCTGATTCAGATCTTATTTGATCCGGTGTGATCTGGTTCACAGACCATCGATTACGCTTTGACCTAACGTGAGATTGTTACCGTAGGAGGTCAGAGAATCATCCCCGATATCTGTCCACTGACCTCTCCCTGTATCTGAGCCATACGCAATCACTGCGTATGGCTCATTTTTTTGGCGCATCAGTGATACCTGGTCTGGCCCGCAATCAGAAAAAAGGCCGGGAAGTTCTCCCGGCCTGTTCAATCAGTTCTCAAGGCTCAGCGCCACAAAACGCGGATCGCCGCCCCTGCGCACCAACAGCAGCAGAGATTTGCGACCAGCTTCGCGCGATTCTTCCATACGGGCTTCGAGATCTCCGATGGTTTCCACCTTTTGCTGGCCTGCTTCGGTGATCAGATCACCTGCCCGCATTCCCTTGGCATACGCCTCAGATGCTTCATCGACATCCGTAATCACAAGGCCGTCTGCATCACCATCCAGACCCAAATCTGCACGCAGCGTATCGGTCAGGGGGGAAATCGTCAGGCCCAGAATATCCGCGTTCTCTTCAATCGGAGCTTCCTGCGGTTCCTCCTCGCCAGTGTCAGCGCGTTCCGCATCTTCCCGACGCCCCAGTGTCACAAGTACGGTCTGGGTTCCGCCGTCGCGGTGCACGACCACTCTGACCGACTTGCCAACTTCTGCTTCACCGACCTGACGCACCAGACCTCGCGTGTCTTCCACCTCGACGCCATCAAAGCTGAGGATCACGTCACCCGCCTTCAACCCAGCTTCCTTGGCGGGGCCGTCCGGTACATCGCTGATCAGCGCCCCGCCCGGCTTTTCCAGGCCCATGGCCTCGGCCATGTCCTCGGTTACGTCCTGAATACGGACGCCCAACCACCCGCGGCGGGTCTCGCCATACTTGCGCAATTGATCCACGACCTTCACGACAACATTCGACGCCATCGAGAAACCGATGCCGATCGAACCGCCGTTGGGCGACAGGATTGCGGTGTTCACACCGATCACTTCGCCGTCCATGTTGAACAGCGGCCCGCCCGAGTTGCCCCGGTTGATCGCCGCGTCCGTTTGAATGTAATCGTCATAGGTTCCGCTCAGTGCTCGGTTGCGTGCAGAAACGATCCCTGCCGATACCGAAAAGCCTTGCCCAAGCGGGTTGCCCATGGCGATAACCCAGTCACCCACACGTGCTACGTCGCTGTCGCCGAATTTCACATATTTTAGTGGGCCCGAAGCCTCGACCTTGAGCAGCGCGATATCGGTTTTCTCATCCGTTCCGATAACCTTGGCTACCAGTTCTTTCTTGGGCTGGCCATCGCCGGGGAAGAATTCCACAAGTATCTCATCAGCTTCGGCGATCACATGGTTGTTTGTGACGATAAAGCCATCTTCCGAGATAACGAACCCAGATCCCAGCGCGTTGCTTCTGCGCGGCGCGTTGTCACCGTTGTCACCGTTGCGATCCTGAAACTCGCGAAAGAAATCCTCGAACGGAGAGCCTTCAGGAACAATACCTTGCGGTCCAGTCTGGCCTTCGATCAAAGTGCTGGTGGTAATGTTCACTACTGCCGGGCTGATTTCCTCGGCCAGCGGTGCCAGACTTTCACTTTTGGCCTGCGCTGCAACCGATTGCGCCAGCAACAGCAGTGAACCTGCAAAAGCCAGCCACATCAGCCGCATCCAAACACTCACTTCGTCCCACCGGACGGATACACTGCGCGCTTTCGCCTGCACTTGAGCTCTCCTTGTCGACATTCACGCCAAGACCGCTTGTTCTCGGCCTTTCTTACAAACCAATGTAGTCAGTTTGCCCCCACGAGCAACTCGGGATCGCAGTGAAATCACCAGCAAGTGAAACCACAGCGTCAAAATCCCAATTGTTGCGCGCCCCAAAGCAGGACCAAACCGCTGATCACGCATAGCAATCCGACCAGGCGCCGGGCTTGCTCTGGCATGTCCCGCAGGGCTTCAAGCATCCGCTCGATAAGCGAAGGGGCCAGCGCATAGGCCAGCCCCTCGACAATCAGTACCAGCCCGAAAGCCAGAAGGATCATACCCATTATTCAGACGCCGCAGCCGCCGGTGCTCGCCGTCCGTTTGGCGAAGCGAGGTAGTTGAAAAACTCGGAATCCGGGCTCAGGATCAATGAGCTATTACCACCTTGCAGCGCATTTTCATACGCGGTCAGCGAACGGTAGAACTCGAAGAACTCCGGGTCTGCACCATACGCTTCGGCAAAGATCGCGTTGCGTTCGGCGTCAGCTTCACCGCGAATGATTTCCGCCTCACGACGGGCATCCGAGACCAGTTCGACCACGGTACGGTCTGCCTGAGCGCGAACACGTTGTGCAGCTTCGTTACCGCGGGCGCGCTCGTCGGTCGCCTCACGTTCGCGTTCTGCCTTCATCCGGTCGAAGGTTGCCTCGAGGTTCGCCTGCGGCAGGTCGGTCGCTTTCAGGCGCACGTCGATAACGTTGACGCCCAGCGCACGTGCCTCGGCAATCGCACTGTTGCGGATGCGCAGCATCAGCGCGGCACGGTCTGAACTGAGGATGTCACGCGAGGACACCGAACCCAGTACTTCGCGGGTTTCAGCGCGCAGGATACGATCCAGACGGTCTTCGGCGACCGGAATACCACCCACACCAACGGCCTGACGGAACTGTTCCAGATCAGAAATCCGATAGCGGGCGAAGGCATCAACCACCAGTCGGCGATCATCCAGAGGCGTAACCTCCAACGGCTGAACGTCGATGGACAGGATCCGGTCGTCATAGCGGACAACTTCCTGAATCAGCGGGATCTTGAACGCCAGACCCGGCTCTTCCTTGACCGCAACAACGCGGCCAAATTGCAGAACCAACGCGCGCTCACGTTCATCCACGATGAAGATCGAGGACAGTACACCAACAATCGCGATGAAAACGATCGGCAGAATAAAGGTCGCTTTACGCATCAGTTGCTCTCCTGTCCGGAATTGCGGCGCAGTTCGTTCAGCGGCAGGTAAGGTACGACGCCCTGCCCCGATCCGGTCGAGTTTTCGTCCAGAATGATCTTGTCCACGTCACCCAGAACCTGCTCCATCCGCTCCAGGTACAGACGTTTGCGAGTCACATCAGGCGCTTTGGAATATTCTTCCAGAACCGCGCTGAAACGGCTGGCCTCACCCATGGCGCTGTTGATCTGTTGTGCGCGGTAGGCTTCGGCTTCTTCCAGAACCTGGGCAGCTTCACCGCGCGCCTCAGCCAAAACCCGGTTGGCGTAGGCGTCCGCCACGTTCTGCAAGCGGTCACGCTCCTGCGCGGCGGCCTGAACATCGCGGAAGGCGGCGATCACGTCCTGCGGCGGGTCGGCCTTGTCGAAGTTCACTCGGATGATGTTCACACCCGAATCGTAGCTGTCCATCGTCGTCTGGATCAGTTCCTGAAGGCGCTCAGCAATGATGCCGCGATCCCGGTTCAGGATTGGTGCCAGCTCGCTCTGCGCGATAATCTCACGCATCGCCGATTCCGACACGGCGCGGATCGTCTGACGCGGATCACGCAGATTGAACAGGAACTTGGCCGGGTCGTTGATGTTCCAGACGACCTGGTAATCGATATCGACCACGTTTTCGTCGCCGGTCAGCATGAGGCCATCGTCGCTGCCCCGGGCTCCGCCCATATCTTCGGTCTGTTCGCGGGTGACCGGAATCACCTCGGCAGTGACAAACGGCCATGGCGCAAAGTTCAGACCCGGATTGCCAACCGCAGAAAACTCACCCAGAAACAGCTCAACTGACTGTTCTTCCGGTTTTACAGTATAAAAGCTGGCCAGCCCCCACAAAACGGCAGCCGCCACCAGACCAATCGCAACTGTACCTTTGGTAAAGGCCGGGCCTCCACCGCCCTGACCACCGCTGCCACCACGGCCACCGCCGCCGCGACCGCCCATCAGGACGCGCAGCTGCTCCTGGCCTTTTTTCATCAGCTCGTCGATCTCGGGAATCTGCGGGCCTTCGCCTTCGGGTGGGCGTCGCCCGTCCCCGTTGTTACCCCGATTTCCTCCACCTCCTGAAGAGCCTCCGCCCCCCCAGGGGCCACCGCTGTTGCCCGCCATATGTATCATTTCCTTCGTTTAGGCCCGTGTGATCACGGGCACACTTGTAACTTGTGTGCGCGCGCTTGCAAATCAAGCGGAGCGTACAGGTTGCCGCATTGTCACCAGTTCTTCCGCCATAACGGGATGTACTGCAACCGTGCGATCGAAATCTTCCTTTGTCGCGCCCATCTTTACGGCAATTCCGGCCAGCTGGATCATCTCTCCTGCTCCGGGGGCGACAATATGGCAACCCAGTACCTTGCGGGTGGCCTGGCTGACGATCAGTTTCATCAGAACCCGTTGCGTGCCACCGGCAAACGCCTTCTGCATCGGTTTGAACGAAGTGGCATACACATCGATCGGTTCCTGGGCCGAGGCCTCTTCCTCGCTCAGGCCGACTGTGCCGAATTCCGGTTGCGTGAAAATGGCGGTTGGGATCAGCGCGTGATCCACAGGCGTGGGGTTGCCTTTGAAGACGGTTTCCACAAAGGCCATACCCTCGCGGATGGCCACGGGTGTCAGGTTGACCCGGTCGGTGACATCGCCAATGGCATAGATCGACGGAACGGCGGTCTGGCTGTATTCATCCACGACGATCTCGCCCTTGCGCCCATGTTCAACGCCCAGCTCTTCCAGCCCGAGGTTATCGGCATTCGGTGCCCGGCCGGTGGCGTACATGACGACATCGAAACGATCCTCGGTGCCGTCTGTCGCCTTGACACGGATCTGGTCGCCATCTTTGACCATTTCCAGCACATTGGTGCCCAGCCGTACGTCGATGCCGTTCTGGCGCATCTCTTCGCAGATCAGCCCACGCGCTTCTTCATCAAAGCCACGCAGGATCTGCGCACCGCGATAGAATTGCGTGGTCTTGACACCCAGACCGTTCATGATCCCGGCGAACTCGCTGGCGATATAGCCACCGCCGACGATCAGAATGCTTTCGGGCAGCTTGTCCAGATGGAAAACCTCATTCGACGTGATCGCAAGATCCGATCCCGGGAAATCCGGCACCACCGGTCGACCGCCTGTTGCAATCAAGATGTGTTTGGCGGTTTTCCGGGTGCCATCGGCCAGCTCGACCGTGTGCGCATCCACCAGGCGCGCGCGCTGATCAAAGCTTTCAACGCCGTTGTTTTTCAGGATGCTGCGATAAATCCCTTCCAACCGGTCCAGTTCTGCAACCAGTTTGCCGTGAAACATGCCCCAATCAAACGCGCCGGGCTGAACATCCCAACCATAGGCTTGCGCATCTTCGATCATGCCCGAGTATTCACTGGCAAAGACCATCAGTTTCTTTGGCACGCAGCCCCGGATCACACAGGTGCCGCCATAGCGATCTTCTTCAGCCAGCGCGACCTTTGCACCGGCTTCACCCGCCGCCACGCGTGCCGCCCGGACCCCGCCCGAGCCTCCGCCGATCACAAAAAGATCATAGTCAAAGCTCATGCCGGGTTCCTTCGTTCAACTTGCAAAAATCCTCTGGATATCTGGGCGCAAAAACCCCGGTGCCAACCCCCGGGCGTGGAATTTTCGATCTTTTGCCGACGCTTGTCCGATTGGCTTGCATAAAACTCAGTCCGTTTGGTCGGAAAACAGGTTTTCCCGGGATCCGCTCAGCAGCTGATCCAGTTCCAGGGTGCCCGCGTTGATATCCCGCAGTTCGACCCGCCCGTCGCCGTGGCCGATGATGACCTTGTCACAAATATCGATAAACAGGCCATTTTCCACCACGCCGGGAACCTGGTTGAGGATCAGGGCCATCTGACGCGGATTGCCGATGCGTTGCAGGTGCAGGTCCAGAATGTGATTGCCTTCATCCGTCACGAACGGGGCCGCGCCATTCATACGCAGCGCCGACGAAGTTCCAAGCACATCCATCGCGTCCAGCGCTTCTTCGATCAGTGTTCGCGTGGTTTGCCAGCCAAATGGAACAACCTCGACCGGCAAGGGGAAAGCACCCAGCGTTTCCACCTCTTTCCCGGCATCTGCGATGACAACCATCTGATCGCTGGCCGTGGCAACGATCTTTTCCTGCAAATGCGCGCCGCCGCCGCCCTTGATCAGGTTCAGGTCGGCGTCGAATTCATCCGCGCCGTCGATGGTCATGTCCAGCCACCCGGCCTGATCCAGAGAAATGACTTCGATCCCGACTTCGCGTGCCAGCTGCGCGGTGCGGGTGGAGGTGGGAACGCCCTTGATCCGCAGACCTTCGTCCTGCACCCGTTCGCCCAAACGACGGACCAGCCAGGCCGCAGTGGATCCCGTTCCAAGACCCACGCGCATGCCGTCCTCGACCATCTCGGCGGCACGACATGCGGCCACGTATTTTGCGGTGTCGATGGGCGACAGTTCTCCGGTCATGGCAGCTTTCCCAGTTTGGCCTGCCGGAGTTATAGGGAATGCGCCGCGTGACTGCGACCACATTTTGCGGTTCGGCAAGCGTAAAGATGCCTGAAGACTGCGCGTTTCCTATCGGAAACGTCGCAATCATGTCTTACGCCCTCATCTTTGTCATATAGATTGCCCGCATGTTGACCCGATACCGCCTGCACTACGCCCCTGACAACGCCTCGCTGGTGATCCGGCTGGTGCTGGAAGAAATGGGGGCACCTTATGAAACTGTGCTGGTCGATCGGCGTCGCAACGAACAGGACAGCGCGGCGTACAGGGCATTGAACCCCAACGGGCTGATCCCGGTGCTTGAAACTCCGCAAGGGCCGATCTTTGAAACGGCGGCAATCCTGCTGTGGCTGTCCGAGCGCCACGGGCAACTGGCCCCGGCGGCAGGCGCCCCCGAACGCGCAGAGTTTTTGAAATGGCTGTTCTTTGCGTCCAACACGCTGCACGCCGATCTGCGCATTATGTTCTATGCCGAGAAATACATCACCCCACCACAGGCTGATACCCTGCGCGCAGGCATCAGACCCCGTTTGAAGCAGCACCTGCAACTGCTGGACGCGCTGGCAAAACGCGCGCCAGCCTGGTTTTGCGCGGAATGCCCGTCGGTTGTGACCTATTATGTCGCCTGCATAATGCGTTGGATGGCCTTGTATCCGGCCGATGCAGATCGCAGTTGGTATGCGCTGTCTGACACCCCGGCCCTGCAAACCATCCTGGCACAGCTCGAGACACGCCCCGCCACCCACACGGCCATCGCGGCCGAGGGTCTGGGCCCCGCACCCTACACCTCTCCTATTTACGCCAACCCCTTAGAAGGCTCAGCTACCTGACATGTTCCTCTCTGTCTTCGATATGTTCAAAGTGGGCATCGGCCCGTCATCCTCGCACACCATGGGCCCCATGGTGGCGGCGGCGCGCTTTCTGGATATGATGCGTGCTTCACCCTTTGAATTTGCGGGTCTGAAGGGCTCGCTGCATGGCTCGCTCGCCTTTACCGGCGTCGGCCATGCGACCGACCGGGCGACCATACTGGGCCTGGCCGGCTTTGTTCCGGACACCTATGACAACGACAAGGCCGAGGCCGCATTGGCGGATATCGCCAAGACGCACACGGTTACCCCCGACGGCCTGCCGACGCTTCAGTTCGATCCCAATACAGACCTGATTTTCGACTATGACACCAACCTGCCGGGACACGCCAACGGGATGATCCTGATGGCCACGGACGCGCAGGGGGACGTGATCCTGCGCCAGGTGTTCTATTCCATCGGTGGTGGTTTTGTCCTGACCGAAGAAGAACTGGCCGAAGGCAAGGCAACGGAGGAGGGCGCACCGGTGCCGTTCCCGTTCAAGTCCGCGGCTGAAATGCTGGAGATGGCCAAATCCAGCGGCAAAACCATCGCCGAGATGAAGCGCGCCAATGAGATTGCGCGCGGCTGCGCCGACAGTTTCGCCAAAGGATGCGCCCGTCTGTGGGACGTCATGAATGCCTGTATCGAACGCGGTTTGACGACCGACGGCATTCTGCCCGGCGGGCTGAAAGTGCGACGCAGGGCAAAGGGTATCTATGACGCGCTGATGGCCGAACGCGGCATGAACCTGACCGCGCCGCACACGATCAACGACTGGATGAGCGTCTACGCCATGGCGGTCAACGAAGAAAACGCCGCCGGTGGGCAAGTCGTAACGGCACCGACCAACGGGGCGGCGGGCGTTCTTCCTGCGGTGCTGCGCTATTACCTGGACCACGTTCCCGGTGCCTCGGAGAGCCATATCGAAGATTTCCTTCTGACCGCGGCCGCGATTGGCGGGCTGGTCAAATACAATGCGTCCATCTCGGGGGCCGAAGCGGGGTGTCAGGCCGAGGTCGGCAGCGCATCAGCCATGGCCGCGGCGGGGCTCTGCGCCGTGATGGGCGGTACGCCCGAACAGGTTGAAAACGCCGCCGAGATCGCGTTGGAGCATCATTTGGGCATGACCTGCGATCCCGTCGCCGGGTTGGTTCAGGTGCCCTGTATCGAACGCAACGGGCTGGGGGCCATCAAGGCTGTGTCCGCTGCGTCTTTGTCCCTTCGCGGGGATGGCGAGCATTTCGTGCCGCTGGATGCGGTGATCGAAACGATGCGTCAGACCGGTCATGACATGCACGAAAAATACAAGGAAACCTCGCTTGGTGGATTGGCCGTGAACGTGCCAAACTGCTGAGATCGCAACAAATGGGGGTCGATATGCGTGGACATTGCCTGTGCGGCAGCATCAAGTACGAAATCGACCCTCCTGCCCTGTCCTGCGTCACCTGTCATTGCGACAGCTGCCGACGCCAATGCGCCGCGCCGATGACAACCTATTTCGCGGTTCGTGACGGGCAGTGGCGCTGGATCGGAGAAGAGCCGAAACGCTTCAACTCTTCGCCCGGAGTCGAGCGCAGCTTTTGCCCGGATTGCGGCACGCCAATCTCGTTCCGCTCGGCCAAAATGTCGGATGTGCTGCATCTTTACGTCGCCACTTTGGAGAACCCCGAGGCAATGCAGCCCACATTGCACGTGTCTCATGAAGAAAGGCTGAGCTGGCTGCATCTGGATGACAACCTGCCCACCTGCACCGGGCCGGATTACACAAAGATTCAACCCCTGCCCGACGCCTGACATTCGACCTTTCCACTGCGCCGCGAAGCAGATAGCGTCGCGCGCATGACTCAGGATCGTCCCGTCTTTGGCATCTTCTTGATGCTCGGTTTTTGCGTGCTTGCACCCTTGGGGGATGCGATGGCAAAGCTGTTGGGCGAAACGACACCGTTGGGTTTGCTGGTTGCAGCCCGGTTCGCGGTACAAGCGCTGATTCTCATCCCGCTGGTGATGATGACAGGCCGGCCCTGGCGGATGCACGGGCGTATCCTGCGCCTGACAGTCATCCGCACGCTGCTGCACATCATCGGCATAACCGCGATGTTCAGTGCGTTGCAGTTCCTGCCCCTGGCTGATGCCGTCGCCATTGCCTTTGTAATGCCGTTCATCATGTTGCTGCTGGGCAGATACGTTCTGGGCGAAGAGGTCGGCGCGCGGCGCCTCGTGGCCTGCATCGTCGGTTTCATCGGCACACTTCTGGTCATCCAGCCCAGCTTTGCCGAGGTAGGTTTACCTGCCCTGCTGCCGTTGATCGTTGCCGTGGTATTTGCCCTGTTCATGCTGGTCACGCGGCAAATCGCCAAGGAAACTGATCCGATTTCCTTGCAGGCGGTGTCTGGTGTCATGGCAACTGTGGGGCTGGTTCCTGTCCTTGTGATCGGAACACCGCTTGGTATCTGGAACCTGTCAGCCGCCTTGCCCGCCCCCGACATGTTTTGGCTGCTGATCGCGATAGGAGTTTTGGGAACTGTCGCACATCTGCTGATGACATGGTCGCTGCGCTATGCACCTTCGGCCACGCTGGCCCCGATGCAATATCTGGAAATCCCTGTAGCGACCCTGATTGGCTGGGCAATCTTCAGCGACCTGCCCGACGGGCTGGCGGCGGTTGGGATCATGATTACCGTCGCCGCCGGTTTGTACGTTATTCTTCGTGAACGGGCCACCGCTCGCTCTGCCCCGACAGAAACACCTGCATAAGCGGATCGAGTGCGGCGCGGGGAACCATCACCAACAGGCCGGGCCCATCCATCTGCAATTCAACATCCGACAGTGCGCGATTGGAGGTGCCCACCTGGTCGTCCGGTTGCAACCGCAGGCCGTCGATGGGCCATTCCAGCCCGGTGCTGCGCCCCGTCACAGGGCGCATTGGAAACAGCGACACCACATCCCCCGGCAAGACCGGCAGCCGGATTTGGCGAGGCGCGTGAAACACCACCTCATGCGCACCCAGCAGAATGCAGGCCTGTTCCCGACGTCTGACCAGCACGTTCAGAACGGCAAGCTGATGATCAAGCCGTCCGCCCAGAAAACCGGCCCCCAAAACCAGTGGAGCCTGCACATTACGCAAGGCCTTGTCGAAATCGGTGCTGTCCTGTTCACGAATGGCAAAAAGCCGGTCAGACGGGATATTGGCTTTCGTTGCTTTGTCCAGCGAATCGAAGTCCCCGATGACCGCATCCGGAATCCGGCCTGATTCTGTCAGAACTGCCGCTCCACCATCAGCTGCAACGACGGAGGTGACGCGGTTCAGCACCAAATTCAGGTCCTCGGAACCGACAAAACCACCCCCAAACAACCCGATTGGATCGGCAGAGCGTACAATTGGTTCATTTTTCCAAAGATTGGCCATTTTTCCCGGATTTGGACACATTAAGACCACAAAATGATAGGTTCATGCATAAAGTTCAGAGCCCTCGTGTGCTCCCGATTCCGGGTAAGTGGGCTCTCGTAGTTTGTAAAGGACGTGCGTCTGATGGTACAGAATAACAAGGTATTAACCGTTTCATATGGAACCTTCTCCTGCACTTTGGAAGGATTCGACGATTCCTTTGAAACGATGAAAGCCATTGCCGAATATTTCCGCGATCTTGCTGCAGATGATCGTTACTTCGGCTCAGAGCCTCCACAACCAGACGCCGAAATGCTGACCCGTATCGCACGCCGCGACGCATCGCAACGCGTCGAAGCCAGCCAAAACGAATCCGGGCTTCTGCTGCGTGCCGCTCCAAACACCGAAGCCCCGGCACCAGTCGCTTCTGACGCAGAGGGCCCGCGTGCGCAAAATGCAGATGCCATGACCACCCCCCCTCCCGAATATGCGCAAGCAAGCCCGGGGCAGACCGCGTTCACGAACGCGGAGACCGTCGACGCCACCACATCTCCGCCGGCCGACAGCATTGCCGCAAAACTGCAACGCATCCGGGCCGTTGTTTCCCATTCGGACGTCCCCCCCACTGCCTATTCCGAAGACGAGGAATCTTCGCTGCTGGCCAACACCGCCCCCCCGGTGGACGCCGTGGCCGCTGCGTTCGAAGCAGGTGCTCTCAATGCGGATGACTTTGCTGAACCTGCTCAGCCCGAGGCCGCAGAAATCGAGGATCTGCAAGCGCTTGACGCCGAAGAGGTACAAGACGACGCGCCGGCAGTATCTGAACACCAGGCCTTCGAATCCGCCGCGCCGAATATCGAGAACAATTCCGAACAGCAGGTGCAGCTGACCCCCGACCACCTGCGGGATGAAGAAATCGAGGTCGCAACGGACGACGCGCAGCTTCCTGCTGAGCCCCTGTTTTCGGATCTTGAAGAGGATACCGACGAGGAAATCGACGAAGAAGATGTTCCAAACATCCTCAACGTCGAAGACGTGGCGATCGAATCCGAAGATGAAGCAGATGACGAGCCGCAAGACGATCAGGCGCAAGGAGTATTGTCGGAAGAGGACGAGATTCAGCTGCTGTCCGAGATTTCCGAAATCGAAAAAGACATGGCAGGTCGTTCAAGCCAAAAACTGACGGATGACGCCGATCCTGATCAAGATATCTCGCGACTGATGGCCAAAACCGGTGAACATATGGAGGATCCCTCCAGCAGCGACGCGCGAGAAACCTATTCGCACCTTCGCACCGCCGTTGCCGCGACCGAGGCCGACCGTGATGACCAACCGGCCCCGAAAACCTCGCCTGTTGATGAGTATCGCGTTGATCTTGCGTCAGCGGTCAGCCCGCGCCGCCCCGAAGTTAACGTGACCAGCATACGCCCGGAAGCAGACGCTCCGGCTCCGTTGAAGCTGGTTGCTGAGCAGCGCGTGGACGATCAAAGCGAATCCAATGGCCCCGTGATGCCGCGTCGCGTGACCACTCAGGTGGAAGAAACCGGGTCGGAAGAAGGCGGTTTTGCGCAATTCGCACAGGATCAGGGTGCACAGTCGCTCCAGGACCTGCTTGAAGCGGCCGCAGCCTACCTGTCTTTCATCGAAGGACAGCAACAATTCTCGCGCCCGCAACTTATGAACAAAGTCCGTTCTTTGAAGCAGGATGAGTTCAATCGCGAAGAAAGCCTGCGCTCCTTCGGACAGCTGCTGCGCGATGGAAAAATCGAAAAAGCCGGCGGCGGACGTTTTGCGGCCTCTGACCTGATCGGCTTCCGACCTGATGATGAGCGCGCAGTAGGCTGACTGCCGCGCCAATTGACAAAAAAGGGCCGGGTGAACCCCGGCCCTTTTGCTATGGCGCGCCCAGAGACAAACGCACGTTGTTAAACAAGACACAGCGTTGCCCATTGTACCGGGCCCGACCAGCCGCCTTGGTCCGAGCAATGGCCCGGCTCAGGATTGATCCGGGTCCTCTTTGCCAACGCCGCGAAAAACGAACTTGAACGGCAGGGCCCAAAGAATGCCCAGAACGATATAGACCAGAAGTTCCATCCATATCGGGGGGCGCTCCAGCCAGTTCAGAACCGTCACCACCGCCACAATGTAAAGTGGCAGGCCGATCACAAGAATAACCAACGACCAGCGCCGGCGCGCCTTATAGCTCAGACCTGTTTTCTGCTCTTTGTTCATCAATCTGCAAACGGGTCGGTCACCAGAATGGTGTCGTCCCGCTCCGGGCTGGTGGACAAAAGGGCCACAGGGCATTCGATCAGCTCTTCCACCCGGCGCACATACTTGATTGCGTTCGCGGGCAATTCGGCCCAGCTGCGCGCGCCTTCAGTGGATTCGCTCCAGCCCGGCATTTCTTCGTAGATCGGGGTGCAGCGCGCCTGTTGTTCTGCGGCAGTCGGCAGATAGTCGAGGCGCTCGCCGTCCAGTTCATAGCCTGTGCAGATCTTCAGGGTTTCGAACCCATCCAGAACGTCCAGTTTTGTCAGAGAAATACCGTTCACGCCACTGGTCGCGCAGGTCTGACGAACCAGGCACGCATCAAACCAGCCACAGCGGCGCTTTCGACCTGTCGTTGTTCCGAACTCATGCCCGCGTTCCCCAAGGCGCTGACCATCCGCATCCTCAAGTTCTGTCGGGAATGGGCCTTCGCCGACACGGGTGGTGTAGGCTTTGACAATCCCCAGTACAAAGTCGATCGATCCCGGTCCAATCCCCACTCCGGTCGCGGCCTGACCTGCGATCACGTTGGACGAGGTCACAAATGGATAGGTGCCGAAATCGATGTCCAGCAGAGCGCCTTGCGCCCCTTCGAACAGGATGCGTTTACCTGCTTTGCGTTTTTCGTTCAGCACTTTCCACACAGGCGCGGCAAACGGCAGAATCTCTTGCGCGATCTCTTTCAATTGGGCGATCAGCGCGTCGCGGTCGACCGGCTCGATTCCCAGACCCTTGCGCAGCGGGTCGTGGTGCTGCAAAGCACGGTCCACCCGAGCCTCGAGCGTGGCCTCATCCGCCAGATCCGCGACGCGAACAGAACGGCGCCCGACCTTGTCTTCATAAGCGGGTCCAATCCCACGACCTGTGGTGCCGATCTTGGTTCCCTTGCTGGCCGCCTGTTCGCGCGCACGATCCAACTCGCCGTGGATCGGCAGGATCAACGGGGTGTTCTCGGCAATCATCAGCGTATCGGGGGTGATTTCCACACCTTGTGCCTGGATGGTCGCGATTTCCTTGACCAGATGCCAGGGGTCCAACACCACGCCGTTGCCGATGACACTCAGCTTACCGCCGCGCACGACACCGGACGGCAGAGCGTGCAGCTTGTAAACTTCGCCATCAATCACCAGCGTATGTCCGGCATTATGCCCGCCCTGAAAACGCGCGATCACGTCCGCCCGTTCGCTGAGCCAGTCGACGATCTTGCCTTTTCCTTCGTCACCCCACTGGGCGCCGACAACAACCACGTTGGCCATATCCGGTCCTTTTGCGCTGAGTTATCAAACCCGGCTCATATAGCGGGGCGCAAACGGCAGGGAAACCGATATTTCGCCGCAGATGAAAATCACGCGAACGCGCGATGCCTCCGGCGGGGATATTTATGGCCAGATGAAAAGCGGATCCCCTGCTTCATCTGGCTGAAAATATCCCGGGGGAGCCGCACGGAACGGGCGGCGGGGGCAGAGCCCCCTGCCCGACATCAACGCAGATGCACCGGTTGCCCATGAGGCGTCGTCAGATAAGCCTCTTCCCAGGACTCATGTAGCCCTTTTACCTCCTGAGGCGGCGCGACGCCCTGCTCGGCCAGCAACCCCTCGAGCGTTTCCAGCCATGCATGGAAATAGTCGTCGCCGCCATCCAGCTCTCGCGCGAGCCCGTGGCGTTTCAATGTGCCCGAGAACCGTGCCGCCCAATCGGACCAACTGAACCGCCCCGCCTCGTTCAGGGCAACGGTGACGGCAAAGACCTGAGCGTGCCAGGGTTCGGCAAACACCGGTTCTGGGGCTGAATGCTCGTTGCAGCCGCTCATGCCGGTTCCAGATAGCTTTGCCAGAGGTCCAGTACTACTTCGTCATCCGGATGCTCCGGGCTGGTCCAAAGTTCCGAAGCGGGGAAGACCACGGCATAGATCGGTTCGGGCGCTTCGCCCAGCCCATGAGCATTGGAATCGGGCAGGACATGGGTTCCGTGCAGGCGCAGTATTCGACCCCTGGCACCAGACGCATAATTCGGCAGGCGTGTGTGCCCGCCATCCACGATGCGATTTCCCGCCGGACGGGTCGTGACCACTTGTTGACCGACAGAAAACTGCACCGCCACGTTCGAAGGTCTGTCCGCTGGTCCACCTTTGGCCAGGGCGGCTGACACGGCGTCCGCCTTGAGTATCCGTTCTGCCAACGGATGCGGCCCATCCTCTCCGCCGCTGCGCAGGTCATCCAGAGAAAGAACGCCGTGTTCGACCAACAGGTCAGCCAGGCCCGAAATCCATTTCTCGTAATATGAAAACCGGGCATAGTCCTTTGGCGACAACCGTTCCCTTGCGTGGCGGGATACGTCGATATTCCACTGCCCCAGAAAGCCGGATGCAAGTGTCACCGCCAGCGCCCGTGCGTGCCAGTCTTCGGCAAAAACCGGCGCGTCCTCGGCCTCGGGATTTATCGGACCATCTCCAAAGCGGCCGCCCATATCGTGAACGCGGGTCATGAAGGGGCCTTCGGCAGGCCCGTGCCGATCATGCTGTCACGTGTCACAAGTGCGGCTAGCGCCTCCTCATCCATCCCATCAGTTCCATCGGGACGCATCGGCAGAACGAGATAGCGAACCTCGGCCGTCGAATCCCACACCCGCACCGAAGTGTCTTCAGGCAGGGTGAGGCCGAATTCGGCCAGTACCTTGCGGGGTTCACGCACCGCTCGGGCACGGTAGGCATCAGATTTGTACCAGCCCGGCGGGATACCCAGCAACGGCCAAGGATAGCAGCTGCACAAGGTGCAGACGACCATGTTGTGCCGGGTTGGCGTGTTCTCGACAACAACCATGTGTTCACCCTGGCGGCCAAAATAACCAAGATCCGCGACCATCGAGGTGGCATCTTCCAGCAGAGCGGCCTTGAAAGTTGGGTCGCTCCAGGCTTTGGCAACCACCCGCGCGCCGTTCTGCGGGCCAATCTTGTTCTGATAGGTGTCTATGATTTCGTCCAGAGCCGCCGGGTCGATCAGGCCCTTGCGGGTCAGAATCGTTTCCAGCGCTTTGACGCGCAGCGCGGGTTCGGTCGGCAAAAGGGCGTGCGGGTGGTCGTGGTCGTCATGAGGCATGGGCCGCAGCCTGCGTCACGCATCGGCGTTCTGTCCAGTCCCTTTGACGTGATATGTCATATCACGTGCGGTGATGCGAACTCCTCACTTGCCCCCGCTGGCAAACTTGCATAGATACCACGCGATACACGCCACGCTGTACAGGACCACCATGGAAAACGTCGTTCTCATCATCCACCTCCTCTTGGCCCTAGGCTTGATTGCCGTTGTTCTGATGCAGCGGTCCGAAGGCGGTGGCCTTGGCATGGGTGGCGGTGGTGGCGGAGCCATGACAGGCCGTGCAGCGGCGACGGCTTTGGGCAAACTGACCTGGATCCTCGCCGCTTGCTTCATCGTGACCTCGATCACGCTGACCATTCTGGCGGCGCAGAAATCTTCGGGCAGCTCGGTGATCGACCGTTTGGGCGTGCCGGCTCCGGCTTCAAGCGAAGAAAGTACTCCGGCAATTCCGTCGGCGGATGAACTTCTGCCGCCTGCACAGGGCGACAACGCGCCGCTGATCCCGCAGGCCGACTGACCTACAAAACCTAGAAACATGGAAGAGGACTGCAACAGCATCTTGCGGTTCTCTTGCGCTTTTGGCGCGAATCCTTTATACGTGAAGTCCCGTGATGCAGCGGTTTTTCGAAACCGTCGGGCAGCTGATTATGACGTCTCACGGGAGCAGCCGAAAAACTATGGCGCGTTTTATTTTCATCACTGGTGGTGTGGTTTCGTCCTTGGGCAAAGGACTGGCTTCGGCGGCGTTGGGCGCCTTGTTGCAGGCCCGGGGATACTCGGTACGGCTGCGCAAGCTGGACCCCTATCTGAACGTGGATCCGGGGACGATGTCGCCGTTTGAGCATGGCGAAGTGTTCGTCACCGATGATGGGGCCGAAACCGATCTGGATCTGGGCCATTACGAACGGTTCACCGGAGTGGCCGCGCGCAAGACCGACTCGGTCAGTTCGGGGCGGATCTATTCGAACGTTCTGGAAAAGGAACGCCGCGGCGACTATCTGGGCAAGACCATTCAGGTGATCCCGCACGTCACCAACGAGATCAAGGATTTCATCGCCATCGGCGAGGATGAGGTTGATTTCATGCTGTGCGAAATCGGTGGCACCGTGGGCGATATTGAGGGTCTGCCGTTTTTCGAGGCGATCCGCCAGTTCAGCCAGGACAAGCCGCGCGGGCAGTGCATTTTCATGCACCTGACGCTGCTGCCTTACATCAAGGCCTCGGGCGAGCTGAAAACCAAACCGACTCAGCACTCGGTGAAGGAACTGCGCTCGATCGGTCTGGCGCCCGATATTCTGGTTTGCCGCTCGGAAGGGCCGATCCCGACCAAAGAGCGCGAGAAACTGGCCCTGTTCTGCAACGTGCGCCCCGACAGTGTGATCGCAGCGCAGGACCTGAGCACCATCTATGACGCGCCGCTGGCCTATCACCGCGAAGGTCTGGATCAGGCCGTTCTGGACGCGTTCCAGATCAGCCCTGCGCCCAAACCTGATCTGGCAAAATGGGAAGACGTCAGCGACCGCATCCACAATGCCGAGGGTGAAGTGAAGGTCGCCATCGTAGGCAAGTATACGCAGCTTGAAGACGCCTATAAATCGATTGCCGAGGCGCTGACCCATGGCGGCATGGCCAACCGGGTCAAGGTCAAGGTCGAATGGGTTGACGCCGAGGTGTTCGACAACGAAGACGTCGCACCCTATCTTGAAGGTTTCCACGCCATCCTCGTCCCCGGAGGCTTTGGCGAACGTGGCACAGAGGGCAAAATCAAGGCCGCGCAATATGCGCGCGAGCACAAAGTCCCCTATCTGGGCATCTGCCTTGGGATGCAGATGGCCGTGATCGAGGCCGCCCGAAATGCGGCTGGCATCAAGGAAGCTGGTTCGGAAGAATTCGACCACGAAGCCGGGAAGAAACGTTTTGAACCTGTCGTGTACCATCTGAAGGAATGGGTGCAGGGCAATCACAAGGTCGAACGCAAGGTCGGTGACGACAAGGGCGGCACCATGCGCCTGGGCGCTTACAATGCGGTGCTGGCAGAGGGATCGAAAGTCGCTGAAGTTTATGGCGGCACACAGATCGAAGAGCGCCACCGTCACCGCTATGAAGTGGACATCAAGTACCGTGAGCAGCTTGAAAAGGCCGGGCTCAACTTCTCGGGCATGTCGCCGGACGGACGCCTGCCCGAGATCGTGGAATGGTCGGATCACCCATGGTTCATCGGCGTGCAGTACCACCCGGAACTTAAGTCCAAACCGTTCGACCCGCATCCCCTGTTCCGCGATTTCGTACGCGCTGCGAAAGACACTTCTCGCCTGGTCTGACCCTGGGCTGTGTCGGACTGTCACCCCGCGTTGTTTTGTGCGGGCTGATCTCTTAACTGTATGTGCAGGCAGAATTTCTGCTTCGCAGGCTCAATGCCGTTCAGAGTTTCAGGAGATTTCCGATGAGCAACGCAACAACGATTACCAACCTCCAGCAAGCGCTTCATATGGAGCTGACGGCGGCGCACCAGTACCAGCTGCATGCCTATGTGCTGGAGGACTGGGGGCTGGACATCCTTGCCGAAAAAATGCGCGCTGAAATGCAGGAAGAATTGGGTCACTCCGACGCGTTCATCGAGCGTATCCTGTTCCTTGGCGGCGTGCCCGAGCTTGCGTTTCAGAAAAGCCCAGTCGCCGCGGGGTCTCTGGAAGACATGTTTGCCGCGGACCTGAAGGATGAAACCGAGGCGGTCGACTTCTACACCAAGGCCGCGTTGCAGGCCGCCGAGGTCGGCGACGTTGGGTCAAGGACCCTGTTCGAACGCATCTTGCTGGAAGAAGAAGGCCACAAGGACTGGCTGGACACTCAACTGAACCTGTTGAAGCGTTTGGGTGAGGCCAACTTCAGCGCAAAATTCGTATCCGGCGCCGCAGAAGAAGCCTGAGGCACGCGCCGCCGCTTGCCCCTGCACCAGCATGGCCCGGACCATCTTGCCATGGACCGGGCCGTGCGGTTTCCGTCACTTCAATGTGACGCTGCCGAGCAAAAAACCTCTACTCGGTCTGCCCTCATGGGGTTAACTGTTGATCACACCACGACAGGAGAGCCCCGATGAGCGATCAATCCCAACGCGCGAAGACCTTTACCAGCCTTCACAAAAAGGGCGACCCCGTCATTCTGTTCAACATCTGGGATGCTGGCAGTGCCGGCGCGGTGCGGGATGCAGGCGCGCAAGCCATTGCAACCGGCAGTGCACCTGTCGCCATGGCACAGGGTTTTGGCGACGGTCAAAACATCCCGCTTGAGACCGCATTGGAAAATGCGCGCCGCATCGTTGCAGCGGTTGATCTTCCGGTGACACTGGATTTCGAAGGGGCATATGCCGAAGATCCACAGGGCATTGCGCAAAACGTCAAGCGTGCGCTGGATTGCGGCGTGGTTGGTTTCAACTTCGAAGATCAGATCATCGGCGACGACGGGCTGTACGATACAACGGTTCAGGCCAAACGCGTCGAAGCCATGCGCGCGGCCTGCGAAGACGCGGGCATACCTGCCTATGTCAACGCAAGAACCGACATTTTCCTGAAAGCCCCGGCAGAAACACATGATGAGGCCATGCTGAACGACGCCATTGCCCGTGCTTCGGCCTATGAGGCTGCGGGCGCCAGCGGTTTTTTTGCTCCGGGGCTGAAAGACGAGGCGATGATCGGCCATCTGTGCGAGCGCACGAACCTTCCGGTCAACATCATCGCCCTGCCCGGCACCCCCGGCACACCGCGTCTGGCTGAACTGGGGGTTGCGCGCGTCAGCTATGGTCCGGTTCCTTATCGTCAGATGATCAAGTGGTTAACAGATCAGGCGCACGCCGCTATTCACTACCGCAACTGATCACCCTGAAGTTGTGGGATTGCAATTGCCGCCACTTCTCACCACCCTGCTTTTGAAACTGAACAGGAGGCAAGCCTGATGAAAGGCTATTGGGTTGCACATGTCGATGTGGACGACATGGACACGTACAAGACCTACATTGCTGCAAATGCGGAACCCTTTGCAGCTTATGGTGCGCGCTTTCTGACGCGCGGAGGAAAGCGCGAAGTTAAGGAAGGCGCAGCGCGCGCCCGGACCGTCGTGATCGAATTTCCCAGCTATGAGGATGCGCTTGCCTGTTACGAAAGCGAAGCATACCAGAAAGCCAAAGCACTGCGCGCCCCGGTATCGATGGGCGATCTTGTGATCATTCAGGGCTATGACGGGTAGACTAAGCTTGGCGCACCACAAAATATGGAATAATCTTTTGCCATGTTGAAAAAGTTCCTTCAGGCGCTCAGACCGCCCCAGCATGAACATCTTCCGGACCCGGATGCCGAACTTGCTCTGGGGGCGCTCATGGTGCGCGTGGCGCAGGCTGATCGGGACTACAAGCTGGAAGAGATCCGCCTGATCGACAAAATCCTGGCCCGTCTTTACCAGCACAACGCGATCGAAGCAGCCAAGGTGCGCGCCACATGCGAAAAGCTTCACGCGGCAGCACCGGATACCGATACCTTCGGCAAGCTGATCCGTGAGACCACGGATCTGAAGGAACGCCTGGCCGCTCTGGATGCGCTATGGGAAGTTGTCCTGGCAGATGGAAACACCGACGAAGGCGAGGTGAAAATCGTCGAGGAAGCCCGCGTTGCCATGGGGTTGAGCTTTAACGACAGCAAGGCTGCGCGTGAACGCGTTCAAAGCCGCTTGGATGTGAGTTAGTCGCTCGCTATATCTAACGCATGTTCAGTGAATTTCTTTCCAGGCTCACGCAGCCTCAGCCCGATCCTCTTGTCGACGATGACGCCCGCCTGGCCCTGACGGCCCTGCTGGTGCGTCTGGCACGGTCCGACAATGACTATTCCGATACCGAAATGGCCCGTATCGACCGAATTTCGGCGCAACGCTATGGCCTGTCGCCGTTCGAAAGCGCCGCCCTGCGCGCCCGCGCTGAAGATCTTGAGGCCGAGGCCCCGGACACCGTCCGCTTTACCCGAGCCATCAAAGAGGCGGTTGCCTATGAAGATCGGCTTGCGGTCGTTCAGGCACTGTGGTCCGTGGCGTTGGCCGATGGGCACCGCACAAGCGAGGAAGATTCGCTTCTGCGTCTGGTGGTCAGTCTTCTAGGCGTAAGTGACGTGGATTCCGCTTTGGCACGGCAAAAGGCTGCAAAATCGTGATTGCCATGCTGGGCATGTATGACATGCCTGCCCTGCAAGCCGCCAATGACAGGTTCTGGAACCTGATTCGCGCCCAACTTGGATCAGGCCCGGAACACCTTACCCGCGACAAAGACGTGTGGACGGTCTGGCGGGACCCAAACCTGATTCTGGCACAAACCTGTGGCATGCCGTTTCGAACCCGATTGCATAGTCACGTGCAACTGGTTGGCACCCCGGACTACGGCCTGCCCGGATGTCCACCCGGGTATTATTGCTCGGTCTTTGTGGCACGGCTTGACGACGATCGGGATCTGGCGGGGCTGAGCACAGGCGTGTTCGCGTATAATGAGAGCCTGTCCCAATCCGGCTGGGCAGCCCCGATCACACATATGACCCAAGCAAACCTGCACCCCGCCGGACTGTTGGAAACCGGCGGGCATGCGCTGTCTGCCCAAGCCGTCGCAGATGGCAAAGCGGACTTTGCCGCACTGGACATGCTGACGTGGCTGATGCTGCAACAACATAGCAATTTGGGGACCAAACTGCGCGAACTGGCAAGAACGACTCCGACTCCGACCCTGCCCTACATCACATCGATGGGTCAGAATCCGCAGGTCGTTGCAGGCGCTGTTCGGGCCGCGATTGACCAGCTTTGCGACGACGATCAACGATTGCTGCATATACGCGGGTTGATCGATATTCCCGCGGCGCACTACTTGGCTATCCCCACTCCGGCGCCCCCCAAAGACGGCGAATCAACGACTGCCCAATTTGTCGACTGATTTTGGCCAATTTGGGTGTTTCTCCGCTTGATTCTGTCATTTGCACATTGCATTGACCTTTTTTTTCGGTCCTAGTACCGGACCAACACCACCAACCACTGGACTGCCCGTGACAGAAACTGCACCCGTTATCGAAATCAAAGACCTTCACAAAAGCTTCGGAAATCTTGAAGTGTTGAAGGGGGTCGATATCACGGCACATCGCGGTGACGTGGTATCACTGATTGGGTCGTCCGGGTCCGGCAAGTCGACGCTTCTGCGATGCTGCAATCTTCTGGAAGACAGCCAGCAAGGAGAAATCCTTTTCAAGGGTGAGCCTGTGAAATGGTCCGGGGAAAGCCACGGGCGCCGCCCCGCCGACTCCAAACAGGTTCTGCGCATACGCACCAACCTGTCGATGGTGTTTCAACAGTTCAATCTTTGGGCGCATATGACCATCCTGCAAAATGTGATGGAAGCCCCCGTGACCGTTCTGGGGCGCGACAGGGCCGAGGTGGAAGAGAGCGCGCGCAAGTATCTGGATAAGGTTGGCATCGGCGACAAATGCGACGCCTATCCGGCGCAATTGTCCGGCGGGCAGCAACAGCGCGCCGCCATCGCCCGCGGCCTGTGCATGGAACCCGAAGCCCTGCTGTTTGATGAACCGACTTCGGCTTTGGACCCTGAACTGGAACAGGAAGTGATCAAGGTGATCAAGGACTTGGCCGCCGAAGGGCGTACCATGATCATCGTGACGCATGACATGAAAATGGCCGCCGACATTTCAAGCCACGTGGTGTTCCTGCACCAGGGCCTGATCGAGGAAGAAGGCACGCCCGAAGATATCTTCACATCTCCTGAATCCGAACGGCTTCGGGGTTTTCTCTCCGCCACTCAGGCGGCTTAACTTCAAAAACAGAACCAAACTGGGGAGCAACCAATGAAAAATCTGATTCTGTCCACTGCCGCACTGGCGCTGACCGCCGGTATCGCCATGGCCGACACCGTCCGCATGGGAACCGAGGGCGCCTACCCTCCGTACAACTTCATCAATGATGCGGGCGAAATCGACGGCTTCGAGCGTGAAGTCGGCGACGAACTGTGCAAGCGCGCGAACCTGGAATGTGAATGGGTCAAGAACGACTGGGACTCGATCATTCCGAACCTGGTCTCGGGCAACTACGACACCATCATCGCGGGTATGTCGATCACCGACGAACGTGACGAAGTCATCGACTTCACCCAGAACTACTTCCCGCCTGCGGCCTCGGCCTATGTCGGTGCGTCTGAGGATGTTGATGTCACCACCGGTGTCGTTGCCGCACAGACCGCCACCATTCAGGCAGGCCACGTAGCCGAGTCGGGCGCGACTCTGGTCGAGTTTGCAACTCCGGAAGAAACCATCGCAGCCGTCCGCAACGGTGAAGCCGATGCCGTGTTTGCCGACAAGGACTTCCTGGTGCCGATCGTTGAAGAATCCGCCGGAGAGCTGGTCTTCGTGGGTGATGACGTTCCGCTGGGCGGTGGCATCGGGCTGGGCATCCGTGAATCGGATGGCGAACTGCGCGGAAAGTTCGACGAGGCGATCACCTCAATGAAAGCGGACGGTTCGTTGAACGAACTGATCATCAAGTGGTTCGGCGAAGGCGTTCCGACCTACAACGCTGACGGTTCGGTCGTTACAAACTAATCCGTATCAAGCGGTTCGGCGCGTCCATCGCGCCGAACCCTGCCCGGTGGAATAACCGGGTACGACGCTCGAAAGACGCTTCATGTTTTCCTATTGCGCTGACCCTGACACGCTTGGAACGTTCCGCTGGTTCTCCTGCTACCTGACCAACGGCGTGCACTGGTCCTTCTACCTGTCGTTCCTCAAGGTGTTGGGATTGCTGGCGGTGACCGCGCCGGTCGCATTGGCGTTTGGTTTTGTTGGCGCAATGGCCGCCCGATCACATTTCCCGCCGCTGAGCTGGCTGGGCAAAGGGTATATTGCCATCGTGCGTGGTGTTCCGGACATCGCTTTCTTCCTGTTTTTCGTGATAGCCTTGGATCAGGCATTCGAATGGACGCGGCACAAGATATTGTGCCCCGAATGGACCGACCCGATCCGGCAGGGAAATGACTTTATCGTCTGTCAGGCGGCCAAGCTGCCATTGGGGACCGCACCGGAATGGGTGCATGAAACCTACGGCTTTTTCCTGGCCGTCGTTACCTTCTCAATTGTTTTCGGGGCGTTTGCGGCAAACGTTTTGTTTGGTGGAATGCGCGCCGT
The DNA here is from genome assembly GCF_013034175.1 of Ruegeria sp. HKCCA5463. Classification (NCBI taxonomy): domain Bacteria; kingdom Pseudomonadati; phylum Pseudomonadota; class Alphaproteobacteria; order Rhodobacterales; family Roseobacteraceae; genus Ruegeria; species Ruegeria sp. HKCCA5463. The sequence goes on along the minus strand of NZ_WQFL01000007.1, from coordinate 195,887 downwards.
GCCTCACGCGCAGATTGAAACTGCCGAAGCATATGGCATGTCCCGTCGCCAGACCTTCTGGCGCATCCTTGTGCCGCAGATGTGGGTCTATGCCCTGCCCGGCCTGTCGAATCTTTGGATGGTTCTCATCAAGGCCACTCCGCTGCTGTTCCTGCTGGGGATCGAAGACATCGTTTATTGGGCCCGCGAACTTGGCGGCACCAAGACGTCCAAGTTCACTCAGTATCCGCATGGCGACTGGCGCATGTGGTACTTCCTGTTCCTGCTTGTGTTCTACCTCGGCATGACGCGCGTATCTGAACTTGGGCTTGAAAAGCTGATGCGGAAACTGTCCCACGGGCAGGCCACGTCCGGCGGCGAGCTTCTGCGCAAGGAGACCACGGCATGAGCTGCTTGCAGACGATTCAAGATTACGGCCTGCGGTCCCTGGGTATCGGCGAGCGGCTACTGCCCAAAAGTGACTTCACCCTGTGCGAACAGTTCACGCTGATCGGGTCGGGGATGATCTGGAATGTCTATTTCGGGATCATGGCGCTGGCGACCGGCTTCTTTCTGGCCACGGCCCTGGCCGTCGGCAAGGCGTCAGCAAACAAATGGCTTCGCAAGCCTTCAGAATGGTTCATTTTCCTGTTTCGCGGCTCGCCCTTGTTTATCCAGTTTTTCTTCGCCTATTTCCTGTTCCTGTCGCTGAAGAAATCCAACCCGATGTTCGACGCCTTCACCTCAGCCTGGCTGGGGGCGCTGATCGTGCTGTTCCTCAACACCGCAGCCTATTCGGGCGAGATCTTTTACGGAGCGCTAAGGTCCATTCCCAAGGGCGATATCGAAGCCGCAGATGCCTATGGCATGTCAGGCTGGGCCCGTTTTCGCCGGATCGTCTGGCCCACCATGTTGCGTCTTGCCTGGCCTGCCTACACAAACGAAGCAATCTTTCTTTTCCACGCAACAACGCTGGTCTTCTTTTCAGCCTTTCCGGCATGGCAGCAACGCGGAGACGCCCTGTATTACGCCAGTTACTTTGCGGACAAGACGTTCAACCCGTTCATCCCATACCCGATACTGGCGTTCTATTTCATCCTGCTGACGCTGGTGATTGTCGGGGGCTTTGGCCTGATCAATAAACGCCTGAACCGGCACCTGCCGGTCGCAAAACGGGCCAAGATGCGGTTCAAACTGAACCTGGCGCGCTGAGTTTCGGCGCGCCAGTCACGTCTGGACACCAAATCAAATCAACGCCAATCACCGCGCGCCCGCGCGCTTTACAGCACATTCAAAAGGGGAGAAGTGGTACCGCCTCCCTGGCTTGAACAGGGGACCTCTGGATCCACAACGGCTGGGCCGCCTCATAAAAATAAACAACAATCAATCACTTAATGAGTTTTTCGCTCGCCTCTCCTGAGGAATTCCTCAAATTGCACTAGGTGGGCCTACTCCTATTAACTCTGGATTATTTGTCCAAGTGTAGGCCTCGCTGAAACAATCAAAAAATGTTGCTACCAACCTACACATTGATTGTTTGACCAATACCTTGAGTTGAGCGTCGCGCATTCCTAGCGGATTGACGCGTGAATCCCAACAAAGTTACCGCCCATTAATCAGTCTTCCTCGACCCTATTCTAGTCTCCCCATATTTTATCAAGGTCCACGTCGCTACTGTCAGGCTCGCGTTCTTTGGGAAGCTTATCAATCTGCATGAGCATTGGGATGTCAAACGTAGTCCCGGTGACCACACAAGCACCTTGTGGCAGAGTCGGTATCTGTCCTCGGGAAATGCCATCCAAGGTGGATATGGTATTTTCTAGGAGAGCGAGGTCTCTGTCATTTACCAGACGGTGGATGAAGTAGTTGTGAAGTTGAGAAACGATGGTCGGAGATATGTCCGCAGGTCTTTGACTTGCAAGAGTGATGAATATCCCAAACTTCCGTCCTTCCTTAATTATCTCTTCAAAAAGCTCCAACCGGTAGTCTTTCCAGCTCTCTGCTTCGCGATTTGACTGCTGCGAAAGTATATTATGGGCTTCATCAATCACGAGGTGAAGCGTTGTTTCTGGTGGTGAGGCAACTGTCGACTTGTGCTGTTCGTAGAATTGCTTTGCTATTAAAATGGGAAGAATTTTCTTTACATCCTGTTTGCATTCCCTGAGCGATAACACTGTGACAGCAGGACCAGCGTTTTGAACTTCTCCGACCAAAATTACTCGGGAGAAGTCTTCCTTCAAAGCCTCAATTCTCCGAAGCAATGGCTGGATATGTTCATATTGCGCAGAACCCGATAGCACGTCCCTTAGGATTTGAAGATTTGCACGAATTTGCAGCTCATCTAGTCCGATAACATTGACGAGGTCGAGCTGTTCTATTTTATCCTCAAATTCGCTGACATAAAAATCTTCATCATTGGATAGATACTTCCAAACGCCATTAGGGAGTATCACGTGAAACGAGGTTATGCCCTGTCCATTTCGCAAACCCACCTTAGCTAAAGAGTCTGATAGATTGTCGTCGTCCGCAATGCTCCGAGCAAGTGTTCGCAAGAGTTCGAGTGCTTCCCCGCTTGGATCCTCTGATGTGAGAACTCGCCTAAATGTGCCTCGGATATAATTCTTTAAGCTGTCAGGAAGTTCTTGGAATCGTCTTCGCCCGGAAATTACACGTCTGAGAAAAGGTCGTTGAGTATTTGCAGTTGCTTGAAAGAGTATGCCGAGTGTTTCTGCGTCCCAAAACTCGCTTTCTCGTAAGACAAATCTATCGCCTTCCGCATTTCGTGTTGTTAAGCGAATTACGCGCTTGTGGTTCGCGTCTGCCAGTTGGGTGCCAGTGTACTCACCATTGAAGTCCAAAAACACAAATCTGCTTTTTTCGCCTATATTATTGATTTTATTATCAAAAAGAACAGTGTAGAGCTTTGTTAGAGTGTTGGATTTTCCGCTCCCGGTGTTCCCGAAAATGCCAAGGTGGGAGTTGAAAAGCTTTTGCCATGGAAGTGATACCGGCAAGTCTTCCTTCAAAAGTCGACCAATAACAAAACCATCCGAAGTCTCGCGTTCAAAAACACTGCTTACCTGTTGCTCGGAAAGAAGTCGGGCAATGTCACCTATTTTTGGTAGGAATTTTATGCCGTCCTTAAACTCATCATCTTCAAAATATCCAATTGGGCGAAGCTTCAATTTTCGCGTGAATAGCTTTTCGCTAGCTTCAATTTCGAAACTTCTTTCGTCTAGGTATTCACCTTCAACAGTACAAACGATCTCACGAAAGCCATGAGAGATGGATACGAACTCCCTAATTGAAATACCTTTGAACTTCTTACCCTGGAAAAAGTGCGTCTCGTGGTTTGAGTTTTCAAATGCCCTGACAGATACCTCAACACCCATAACCGCGACAACCTCACCAATTTGAATACTCATCGTTATTCACTCGTCGGTTTAGTTGTGAAAACTTGGTCGTTGAACGCGGTAAAGTCGAGAAAACCCTCAACTGTAACCAGCTCAATGTTTCCAAAGCCTAGAAACTTCTTCTCCATCTCGTCTCTTTCAGCTTCGTCAAAACAGCAGACGTACATATGAAGGGAGGGGTTGGATAGTGAACGCTTAACAAGGTTCAGGATATGCTCGTCCGCAAAAGAAAACCCAAACGCGATGAATATAGTGTCCGGTTTTTCAAGCTCATAACTTAGCAACCGCAACATTTGATAGTAGTGTTCCTCGAAAACTGTTTCATGGAACTTCCATTTTGTTGGGTTCACGATTGGAAGAGTATCGTAGGCAGTTTGAAATGCCGTGTTCGCTGTAGCAGTAACGTCGGCAGGAGGATTCAGGTCCGCTTCTGTCTTGGTCTCGTCTACCAAGGCATCAAAGAAGTCTTCGTCCTCTCGAAGCGGAACGTCCTTAATACGCTTCTTGGCCCGCTCTAAGTCATAAGATACTTCAATCTTTTCGCCATCTTTATACCAGTAAACACTACCGTGAAGCTGGATAAGATTTATCTGGGGAACGCTCTTGGCGTGGCGGTCGAAAACTCCGTGGTCTTGAAAGTACCTTCCGAAGTTCCGCGCATTTAATGTGCGCTTTACAAAACCGTCAGTACCATCGCTTAGATGAAAATCGTAAGAGCCAAGCCTGAGCAGCGTCTCGGCAGTATGAGCTACCATTCCATCATAGTTCGTAGTGAAGATATTGACCCGCTTTTTGTGGCTTTTTTTGCTTAGGATCTTCAAAACCGTTTCGACAAACTGACGATAATTTTCAATCACCTTGTTTTGGGCATCTGTGTTGAACAGTGTGGAGTTGGGGTTGTATTCTGCGGCTGGTAGGATGACCTCGCGAACATACCAAGAGAATAGATGTGCTTGGAAATCTGGCCTACCTTCGTACTTGGTGGCCAATGTCTCAACGGTATGCGCCTCGTCTGAGCCGACATGTTTGAGTTTCAGGGCAAGAGTAGGCAGCAAGCCGTAAGAGGCACCGGAGCCTAGTAGGAAATTCAAGTTTTTCTCATAAATATCGGATTTATTGATTTTTGACAAAATGAGTCGTCCTTCGGTTGTGTACGGAAAGCTGTACATCTTTTTTTTGGAATTGCACGTGCTTTGAAATGAAGGCAAAAAGCGGCTTGTGCAAGACGGACAATCGCGGCTGCGCAATCGGCCAATGTCAACCACAGGGAGGCTCACCGCAGTATAAAACGCGATGACGAATGGTAGCTTTGGGCCGCGTGCATCGGCCTTGCAGTAGACCATGCCACCTCCTACATGATTGTCATGGACCTGAGATATCCAATAAATTTTGTGGGTTACGACGAGTGGGTTGCGAGTGGATACACGCATGAGCTTGCCGGTGGCGACGTTATTACACGTGACGGAGAATTTCTGGGGAAGTGGCGGGCCGTGGATTATAACCTTGAGGAAGACAACCCTGGCGGAAGGTACGAATTTGTCTTGGACGGACAATCAGAAGTCAAGTTTGCGGAAGATATCGGGGTTATTGATTCCGGGCTGAGACGTGGGCTTGCATTGTCCGAAATCACCCGAAAGGTTAGAGAATGGCATGAAGCACCGTAGACTTGAACTGAATATTTCGTACACGCCCTTCTAAACTCCAATCAGACGTGCACACCTTAAGTTCAGCCGTATGTCGAAGCTCTGTAGACTTGATAACTGGATCAATGTTCACGTTGGTTTTGGATTTGTTAGGGACCGAGAAATGCGGCTAGTTTCGTCATCGTGAAGGATTTTTTGCAAATCTCCCAAGGGGTCTTCGCACCTTATCAATTCTTCCACCCTATCCAGCCAACTATTGACAGAAGTATCCGCTTCATCGCTCAACGCATTATGGTCTACCCAAACCCTTAATTCGGTCAGAAACGCTAGTAACTTTTGGGACCTGTTCCACTGGTCTGCCAGTCTTTCAAAGCCTTCCAAACGAGCCAGCATCGCTGTTTCTTTCAGCTCCATTTCTTTTTTGGCTTGTCCTTCTGCACGGCGTATAGCACGGATTTCAGCTCTTTCAATTTCACGCCGTGCGGCAGCTTTCCTTGCAGCGGCTACGCAAGCTACCAGCCTTTTTAGACCGTATTGTTCCACTTCTTTACGACTGCACACAAATTCCAAAGAGCGCACACAGTTTCCTGAAACTGAGAGCTTCATGTTCTTAGTCGGGTAGAGCCAGTAACCGTGATGTTCCGGCCAAGCCGTCCAGTTTTCCAGATCGATTCCGTAGCGACGTTCTTCCGACATTTTCTGACGTATACTGACCTTTAGTTCAGCACTTCCGATTTGGATTCTGAATCGGCCGTCGACACGTGCTTGGACAACTTGCGCTCCTATCTTGTCGATTGATTTAAAGAATGCACTAGTGACCCTCAGCCTATAGTAGTCAAAATCGCTCAAACTCAAGCCGCTCAAGCAATCGGCACACGCGGATTTGCTTGAGTTCATATCGCAAATCCAACTGGCAACGATAGGATGGGCATCACTTAAACAGCTATCTACACTCGGCTGGTCGATTTTCCGGAAAGCCTCAGCGCGCTCTCGCTTTGTCTGCTTTTTTTGATTGTCAAATGGGTTTGCGACTGGGAAAACCACGACTTCAACCATCTGACTCTGGGTAAGCTGCAATTCCGGTCTTTCCACCAGCTTTCCGGTATCGACCTTAGTCCAATGGCCACGAGGAGGTGTGGGGATTCTGTACCTCTTACAGCAATTTGCCAGCCCCCTGTCAGACACTCCAAACTGTCTTGCTAGTTTATACATAGGGTGCCGCCAAACTAGTTCATAGAGTTCGTAGACACTTAGAATTCGCTGTTCTTCCACATCCATTCCATTTGCAAGCGGCTCAATTTTCAAAGTGGTTTCGGATAACAGCTTTCTCAAATCTGAGTTGGTTGTTGCGTTTGCAAGAACAGATTGGGTCAAACGTTCGCAAACACTTTGCTGCTGGCCAAAAACCTCAATGCTACAATGGCTTACTACAATTTGAATTAGGGCCACATTCAAGGAAAGAGTTACTTACGTTTGACGGCTAAACGCGTAATGAAAACCGGAGGAATTCCTCAGTTTTTCCTCAGTTCTGCTAGTGTTCCTGTCACGTTCACAGGTGTTTCCTCAGTCAAAATGACAAATGTGAGGAAAACTTGCCCACTCATTAACAAAGTAATGCTTTGTTTTTATTTGATTTTTAAGACTTGGGAGGTGGTACCGCCTTCTGGGTTCGAACCAGAGACCTCTGGATCCACAAGGGGCGAGGAATCAAGAGGTATTCTTAGGATTATCAAGTCACTAAATGATTCGAGAAAATTTTTTGGGCAACAATTTGGGCAATAACTTTTGTGAGTGCTTTTGTCATTGTCATTTTAAATGACCGCCCCTCAAAAGTTTGGTCAGAAAAAATGACAAAAAACTGGATTTTTCCGTTTAAAGCCAAATATTTACCACCATTGACTCGATAATAATTTGGTAGTTGGCTTAACTCATTCTCCAAGTTTGAGGTGATGAGTTGTCCAAAATGAAAGCACGCCTTTCCGGTCGCCCGCGTATCGAAACCGTAAACGGAAGTAGTTATTGGGTTCAGGCCTACTACACGCCCTCCGGTCAAAGGAAACGGGTCACAGCCCAGTCCGGAAGAGAAGCTAAACAGTTGGCCAAAGAACGTTTGGCCTCGGAATTGCAAGATGAAGCAATTGCTCAGGGTTACACCACTTTTGAGAAATTCGCGGAGAAGTTCATAAGGGATAGCCGAAATGGCCGCGATGGAGAACAGCCGCTTCAACCGGCGACAATCGCCGGATACGAGTCATATCTCCGCAACTGGATCAACCCAAAATTGGGAGCGCTTCCACTTGGCGATATCAACACTGCAAAAATGCGAGAGTTTCGCGATCACTTGATTGCGCGTTGTCCCAGCCGAAACACAGCCAAACACGCCCTGAATCTTGCAAAAGCCATTTTCACGTATGCTGCCTTGCTCGATGCCGTTTTCGCCAATCCTGCTGAAGGCGTAAAAATCAAGTTGGATTGGAGTGCGCACGAGGACTTGAAATCAGACCGTATTCCATCCGAACAAGACATGGCCGAAATAGACGAAATGGCGCGCGACCTTTACTATTCGGATGATCCCCGTATCGCGCAAACGTACCGTAGATACTATCCCATGTTTCTTATTCTTAGGATGACTGGGGTACGAATCTCCGAATGCCTTGGACTTCAGTGGGGCGACTTCGAAACTGGGTACTCATCAGTCACAATTAGCCGGAAAGTTGATCGCGCACGCGGCAACCAGTCACTGAAGCAGCGTGTAGGGAAGACCAAAACAAAAAACTCGAGACGCACGATACCCGTTCCACAGCCAGTTCGGCCAATTATTGCAGAATGGCGTCTCGCTTGCCCAGCGACGAAGGAAGGCTGGGTGTTTCCGACGAAGGCAGGCCGCCCACTGGATTACAACAACGTCAAGAACAAGTTTTGGAAGCCACTTTTGAGACGGGTCAATACTAGGCGGGATGAGCAATTTAGGCAGCAATTAGTAGACCACGGTCTGCATGGCTTAAGACACTTTTTCGTATCACTTCTGGTCAGAGAAGGGCGTATTAAGGAAGCGTCCGCGTTTGCTGGCCATAGCTCAGTTGCATTCACATTGGATCAGTACGGCCACCTAATCCCGAATGACACGCGAACCATGGAGGAAGTGACACGAATAGTCTCGCGGGACTTAATCGTGTGAATGGGAGTCCTGAGCTGGCCCAAAAGCAGGAACGAACCAGCTCACGACTTTTTCAGCTCAATCACTCATCGTCGTTCAGCTTTTGAATCATGTTCAGCCTACTTAAGTCCAACGATGCCTCGCCATTGTCAGACTCAACACATTTCTGAATCTCGTTTCTGAGAAGAGTCACGTCTCGCGGTACAGATACAGATCGGCGCTTAAACTCTTCAGTTATTTGATCTATCTCTGCAACAAAGAATTCGGCGGAGGCTCCGGAAACGCGCGAAACCTCACGCCCCAAAAAGCTGAAGGCTCTGAGGGCGTTTACTGGCTGCTTTGCATCTATTGCGCGCTCAATTGCACGGGCGTAACTCTCAATACCTTGGTCGACTTGGTTTGATCTAAATTCTGCCAACCCACAAGCGGCATCAATAAGTACTTTGTCCTCAGGTGAGGAAGAGAGTCTTTGCATCTCGGCAATTGATCGCAAAGCGGCCTCAGTTTCTCCGGAATAGCTCATCAACACCGACATATTGTTGTGGATGGTGAAGCTGTCTGGGTTTGCCAACAGACCCTTTTCAGCTGCAGCAATACCCCGAAACAACCTGTTTTTTCTCTCACTTTCTCCCCCATCCGCACTAATGCTGGCAACAAACGAAGCTAGAATTGCCGGTTTCGCACTGAAGGGTTCAATTTTTGACCATTCCTCACATGCTTTCAGCGAAACATCCCAGTCGGAGTGCCACGATGCAGCGTTTGCAACAGCTTCGTGCGAAATCGATATGTTCTTTAGCAAACCTTCTGGTTCAAACGCCTTTGTGTATCGCCCTGCCCATTCGATTTGCGCAAAGGAGTTTTCATTCATGCTTTCCGTGGCTGTCTGAAAAAGCTTCATTGCTTTTTTTCGAGAGCCGTCGAGCAATTCAAGAGTTCCTAATTCAGAAGCAAGTTCTGAACGGTCGACAAATGAAAACTGTGAGTTATCCGCAATCCTTTTTGCGAGTTTCCACCCTTGCGGGCTCTCGCCGAGTTCTCCCGCCACGGCTAACTCTGCTGCTTTAAGCCAAGGATCAAAATTGGTTCTGCCAGATTTCTTCAAAAAATGGAGCGCGCGATCGGGTTCACCTAGATGCGTGTACAACCTAGCGGCGGCCCTTAAAACGTAGCGGTCATGTGGTGCAAGTTTTAGTGCGCGCATCAGAAGGTTCTCGCTTGAAGCGAGTTGACCGATATTGGCATACAACAAAGCGGTTTCTGCTGCTCTTAGTGCATCACGCGGGTTGAAACGAAGCAAACGCTTGCGTCGTGCGATTGATGCACGAATACCGGCTTCATCCTCGGGTAAGGGTTTATTTCCTCTGGAGCTTATACCTTCCACGATTTTTTGGGCGTAACGCTTCAGGGACTTTGGCTGATGTTCGTCTTCTGTAATTGAGGTAGCCGCCTCTATTACAACAGCCTCGCCAAGGCGATCACTAATAACCGCCGTTGATACCAATTCTTCGGCGAGTTCAGGGCTCTTGGATTGGAGCCACTTCGTCGCCAAGTCATCGAAAGTTCTGGTAAGTCGCGCTTGAGTTTCGCTAACCAGAAGATCCTGAACGTCGCTAGTTTTCCGCCGAGGCAGAGAGCTCATCTCACCTGCAGCGATTGCGCCCGAAATGGACCGCCAACGAGGGATCGTATGGCGTTTCGAACTATCGTCCGCGTGTATCATGTCTTACCCGTCGATTTTGCCTTAACCGCTGCAACGCGAGCCAGCCGGTCAAAGAGCGAAACGTATCTGTGCAAGGAGTATTGCGTACCGTCGGTGGTTCTTTCCAATGGGTGTCCCCTTAGTTTCGGGTTTGGATTGCACAATTCACTCGCTGCTTTTGTCAGTTCGTCACCTGTTTCATCTTCCATATCCTCGCGCAATTCAGACAGCATTTCCGTAAACTTGTTCTGAATGGTAGGCAAAACGTCCTTGTACAATCCGCTCCAAGGCCCCCAAAGCGACGTTGGGCGTAGTTCCGGCTCCATCTTCTCGAAAAGCAAGGCCGTGGCTCCTTGGCCTTTAACAAAGAAAAATATCATACTCCCCAAAAGATATAGGTCGTTAGATAAGCGTCTGTGATGTCCATCGGATAAAATGTGCCCATATAGGATTTCCGGAGGCGCGTAATTTGGATCACCCGAAAAAGTCATATGATCATACGGACCCCGGGCCTTCTCGTTGATGCACCGCCCCAAGTCCGCAATTTTGAATCCATCGTCTCCTTCAAAGCTCAACAGATTTGAGGGCTTCACATCTTGATGAGATATGTGGTGCCCGTGCAATTGGGTCAACCCAACGGTCGCATGATGCATTGCTCTGAGCCAAAAGGATTGCTTTAGCTGCGTTTGGACGGCGCGAAGCTTTTTTCGGACATCGCCATCCGCTAGCTCAAAAATCAAATAGGGCGCGGTGTCTTGAATGTTTGGTCCAACACTAACTTCACCGGAATCGATGGCGATCACCACCCTATCCATTCTGGCCCCAGCACAGATATCTAAAATCTGTGCTTCGAATGAATATGCATCCGTAAGCTGGCGCAATGCTTTGACGGTATTTCCTGAGTTCATTGCGCGTGTGAAGTCAATCGCCTTCAAGAACGCCCGCTTTCCATCTCGCTCTACAGCATACGAGACCGAGAAATTCCCTCCTGTACCGGGATAAATGTCCGTTGGCGTGCCAGTCTCGGCATCCCAACCCAACGCTTCAACGACTTTCCATCCGTTATCCAATTCGCAGCCCATTAGCCGCCAAGCACCTGCTTTATTTTCCAGCCCCATTTCACACCTTTGAGAGGTAATTATCGGTTGAAAATCAACCTACATTCAATACAGCGAACTATGGCTTCACACACTGTAAGTGTCCATATCGGCGCAAAAAAACATCCCAGAGTATTTGTTTCTGTGACAAACAAATGCCGAACGTAACCAACCGCTAGTTTGGTATCAGAGAAGTTGCTTCGATTGAGTACATCACAGCGTTGCCACGTAGCATTTGCATTGAGTAAGCGGCCACAAGCTTCAGAAATCGGCACAGTCACCGCTAAATCTCAGCGCTAGCCTTGGTGACACTTTTTAGCGAGAAGAGACGTGTCTTGTGCCTGTTTCACTTACTTTTTTGGGCAAATTTTGGGCAACTTTGAATTTTACCCCCTTTTTGTTCAAAATCGGCGCAACGAAATACAGGCTCAATCACGCCGCATAAGATGCTGCAATTATGTTGAAATTTAAGATTGGAAGATGGTACCGCCTCCCTGGCTTGAACAGGGGACCTCTGGATCCACAATCCAGCGCTCTAACCAACTGAGCTAAGGCGGCACTCGTGAGGGGCGATGTACCGAACACGCCCGCGGAATGCAAGAGCATTAAAGCCGAATTTTCCAGCTTTGTTCGACAAGATCGACACCGAAGGAATGCACCGCTTTGCTGTCTGTTAATTCCCAGCCGGACGCCTTGTAAAGTGCGCAGGCGGCGGTATGGCTTTCGTGCGTCCACAGAACCATTTCTTTGTATCCTGCCCCGCGTGCGAAGGCAGTACATGCTTGCAGCAGGCGCTTTCCCAGCCCCTGCCCTCGTGCTTTCGGGACAAGCAGAAACAGCCGCAACTTGGCGGTATTCCGGTCAACAGCAACGCAGAAAATACTGCCCAGACGCTGCCCGTCCTGCTCGGCGATCCAGCCTCTTTCAAGCTTGGGGTCACTGTTGGCCATGAAGTCGTCAAGGATGCTGGCCACTAGGGGCGCAAAGCTGTCATCAAACCCTTCGTCGCGCGCATAAAGCAGACCGTGCTGTTCAACCAGCCACGCGGCGTCATCGGGGTTAAAGGGTCTGAGAACGGCGTCTTCCATATCTCATCTGACCGCAAAGGTGACTTGATTCTCAACCCCGTGCGCGCTAGCAGGAACGCTCAGTCTCGGAGGCACAGATGGGCATCAATACCGAACGCGACATTCAGGCAAACCTGCAAATCGGTCCGACCGATCAGGGTATGGTCCGCCTGTTCATCGAAGCTGACGGCATCGAAATACCGATGGATTTTGACCCGGAAGAAGCAGAAGAAATCGCCGACGAAATTCGTGCTGCGGTACAAGCCGCCCTTGCCGTCAAAGGTTGACCTTACAGCCTGGGATCCCGAAGCGCGTGCAAACGGCGCGCGGCATCCGTTGCAAATTTCTGGATCATCTTCTTGCGCCGCGCCGGTGCGATTTTGTCCTCGGGCGCCATGCGCACGATTTCCGCATCATAGGCATCGGCGATGATCAGGCCTGTTTCATCAGGCAACAGATCGGTCGGGAATTCCGTGTCGACGGCCCAAAAGAATCGGTCACACCATTCCAAATAGCCCTGCCATTTCGAATCCGACTGATAATCGGCACGGCTGGATTTGCATTCAATCACCCACAACTCACCCTTTGGCCCCAGCCCCATCACGTCAACGCGCAACCCGCGCGCAGGCACGAATTCCTCTACGGAAACAAAGCCATGGGCCGCAAGATGCCGCGCGACGCCACGTGCCAGTCTCTGTCCAGGTTGCAGATCCAAAGTCATGGCTGAAAATGTGAACAATTAGCGAACAAAAGTAAAGCACCTTTGCGCCTTGACACGGTACCTTTTGGTATCGCATTAATATGACACCAAAAGGTACTATTTCTGAGGTTGCTTATGGAGAACCAAACTCAAAACGCATTTCGCGCGCTGGCCGATCCCACACGCCGGAACATCGTGCGACTGCTCTCGTCACAGGACATGACGATCGGGCAGTTGACCGACCGGTTCGACATGACCCGGGCTGCGGTCAAAAAGCACCTGACGGTTCTGTCCGACGGTGGATTGATCACAGTCGAAGCGCGCGGCCGGGAACGCATCAATCGACTTGAACCACAGGGTATGGCCCCGGTGCTCGATTGGCTCAGCTATTTTGACCAGTTCTGGGACGACCGCCTCAACTCTCTCAAGGAAGCCATTGAAAGGAAACAAAATGACTGATGCCGTATTGAAGAAATCGATTTTCCTCAGGGCGGAACCGGAAACCGTTTGGGCCTATCTGACGGAACCTGAGCATCTGGCGGAATGGTTCCACAAACCTGAAAGAACACTGGCAGAAGGTCAGAAGCTTGAGATGTTCGGCACAACAAGCGGCGACTTGTTGATCTGGGGAGAGGTCCTTGTCGCCCGCCCCCCGAAATACCTTGAACACACCTTTACCGTCAAACCGATGGGAGACGCTGTAAGCGTGGTCAAATGGACATTGGAGCCGGTCTTGGGCGGCACACGTCTTGAGCTTGTGCACGAAGGATTACCGCAAGGCGTCACAGCGTTTGATCTGATCCTGGCCCTGGACAAAGGATGGGACGAACATTTCGGCAAGTTGCGTGTGGCATTGCACGAAACTGTTGACGCCTGACCTCTTGCGCGAACCCGTCAGACACCCTACTTAAGCGCGTGGCGGGTTCTGCCCTTCTTGTGACAGGTAGCATTCTGGTGGCCTTAAGCAATTCCGAGGGGGCTGGCTCTGTTCAGGTCCTGGCCTGATTACCCGGCGCCCACCTGTACATACAGGTCCTCGGGAATCAAACCGCACGGTTGACTGGTGGTCCCGCCGCACTTTCCCTGAAATATCAGCGCCCTGCGTGGGCTTCCTGTTTCACGGCTGCCGGCTCGAAACTGTGTGCGACCGGTGTTCCCCGACGTGGCCCCTGCGGCTTTTCCGCCATGCTCATGATCTTGTACGCGAACTGAACGCCGGCAAAGACGATACCGTTCATGAACCAGATCATCACCAACGCGATCAGGCCGATTTCCGACCCGGTGATCAGGTGCCGAAGATTCGCGACATTCAGCGCCAAGAGCACCCCGACAAACACGGCCGAAATGACAAAACCCCAGGCGACTTGCGTGATATACAGGCGGATCAGTTTGGGCATGGCGAACCTCCTTGCGCTTCGTTGCCTATGCTAGCGCATGTCTGGTTCAGGTAAACGTGTCAGAACGCCTCGGGCTGGGCCTCGCGCGCCATGTGATCCAGCACGGCATTGACGAATTTTGGTTCTTTACCCTCAGGGAAAAAGGCACGTGCCACATCGACAAACTCGGTGATCACCACCTTGGGCGGTGTGCCGCTTTGGGTCAGTTCCGCACCCGCCGCGCGAAACAGCGCGCGCAGGGTCGGGTCGATGCGCGCGATCGGCCATTTCGCCACCAGCGCGCGGTCGGTCATCTGGTCAATCGGCGCCTGATAGTTCACCGCGTCATCCACCAGCTTGCGGAACAGCGTGCTGTCGCCCTCAAGCATCTCGTCACCCTCGTAGACCGCGCCGAACCGATGGTCCAGAAACTCGTTGACCACCTGCTCGGTCGTCTGGCCCGACTGCTCCATCTGGAACAGCGCCTGCACGGCATAAAGCCGCGCGGCGGATTTCATCAGGCGTTTCCTGTTTGCCGGTTTCGGCGTGTCTGTCTGGGTCATGCTGTCGTTGATCCGTTGCTGTCGCCCGCCACCAGGATGGACTCGGACGGCGGCTTGAATCCGACGCCCTTTTTCGAAGCGCCCCACTTACGGCTGAGCGCGATCAGATGCAAGGCCGCAGCGGCCGCGCCACCCCCTTTATTCATCTTTTCGGGGTTGGCGCGGATTTCGGCCTGCTCGTCATTCTCGACCGTCAGGATGCCGTTGCCGATGCACAGCCCCTGTAGGCCCAGCAGCTGGATCGCGCGGCTGGAGTCGTTGCAGACGGTTTCGTAATGCGTGGTCTCACCGCGGATGACGCAGCCAAGCGCGACATAGCCGTCGAAGTTGCACTGTCGGTCGGCCATGGCGATGGCCGTGGGAATTTCCAGCGCGCCGGGCACTTCGACCACTTCGCAGGTGCCGCCAGCCGCTTCGATCTCGGCCGTGGCACCCGCAATCAGGTTGTCGGCGATCGAGCGGTAGAACGGAGCCGCCACGATCAGCAGTTTCACCGGCTTGTCGAAGCTGGGTGTCGGCAGAATTCCGTGTTTGTCTTGTTCAGCCATGTTCAGTCTTCCTTCAGAATCGAGCGGGTGCCGACGATGGACAGGCCAAACGCGTCCAGCCCAAGATACACCGTTTCAGGAGAGTCGGTCAGAAGCACCAGTTCCTGAATCCCCATCTTGGACAGGATCTGCGCCCCCAGACCGGTTTGCTTGATGGTGCGCGGGCCTTCATCCTCGACCGCATACAACGAGTTGCGCGGCTGGCGGAACAGGCAGACCACTCCACGGCCCTCTTCGGCGATCTTTTCCATTGCGCGCGGCAGTTCGCGGGATGATTTCGGACCAAGCCCCAGGATATCCGGCGCTTCGTGCAGGGCGTGCGTGCGCGTCAGAACGGGCTCGGGCGTGGTGATGTCACCTTTGATCATGACAACATGTTCAATGCCGTGGGTCTGATCGGTGAAAATCCGCATTTCCCACTCACCGCCATATTCCGAGGTGACTGTTTGACGAGAAGTCTCGACAACCAGATTGTCATTGCGCGCCCGATAGCTGATCAGGTCGCTGATCGTGCCGATTTTCATGTTGTGCTTTTTGGCGAACTCGACCAGATCCGGCAGGCGCGCCATGGTTCCGTCTTCATTCATGATCTCGCAGATCACGCCTGACGGGTTCAGCCCGGCAAGACGCGAGATATCCACGGCGGCCTCGGTATGGCCTGCGCGCACCAGCACCCCGCCCCGCTTTGCCCGCAACGGGAAGACATGGCCCGGGGTGGCGATATGCGCCATCGTGTTCTGTTCGTTGATCGCGGTCGCCACGGTCAGCGCCCGGTCGGCGGCTGAAATCCCGGTGCTGACACCTTCGCGCGCCTCAATCGATACGGTGAAAGCCGTCTCGTGCCGGGACGAGTTGTTCACGGCCATCATCGGCAGCCCCAGCGCATCTATCCGTTCCGCCGTCATCGGCAAACAGATCAGACCGCGCCCGTGGGTGGCCATGAAGTTGATCGCCTCGGCATCCGCAAACTCGGCCGGGATCACCAAATCGCCTTCGTTCTCGCGATCTTCGTGATCGACCAGAATGTACATCCGGCCGGCGCGCGCCTCTTCGATGATTTCTTCGATCGGGCTGATCGCGTCACGCAACTGGGCCTCGACCGGTCCGGGGGTTTCAAAGCTCATGGGGCAGCCTTTCACATGGCGGGTTTGCTCGGCGGAATAGACCACTGAGGGCGCAAAGACCAGTCCACAAACGGCGCTGGGGTTTTCCGACGCGACGTATCAGGACATCTCGGACAGGCGCGCGACGTACCGGGCCAGCGTATCGATCTCAAGATTGACGCGATCGTCCACACTGACATCGCCCCAGGTCGTGACTTCCTTGGTGTGAGGGATGAAATTGATGCCAAACTCGCAATCATTCACGTCATTGACCGTCAGCGATGTCCCGTTCAGCGCAACCGACCCTTTGGGCGCTATGAACCGGGCCAGTTCCTTCGGTGCGCGCAAGGTGACACGCGTGCTGTCGCCTTCATCCTCGACCGCGACCACTTCGGCCACACCATCCACATGACCCGAAACGATGTGACCGCCCAGTTCATCACCGACTTTTAGCGCTCGCTCCAGATTGACGCGTTTGCCGACGGCCCAGGTATCAAGATTGGTCTTCGAAACCGTCTCGGCGCTGATCTGAACGTCATACCAATCATCGCCCAGCGCGATCACCGTCAGGCACACACCATCACTGGCAATCGAGGCTCCGATATCGATACCGGCCGTGTCATAGGCCGTCTTGATCCGGGCGCGCAGATCCCCCTGCTGTTCCAGCTCGGTGACGGTGCCGATGTCGGTGACGATCCCTGTGAACATTCCGTTAACCCTCAGTTCCTAACCTGTGCCTGCTATTCACCGTCGAGGTAAGCCCAATGGGCCGCGCGGGCAAGCCCCGCCTTGCCGTACAAGGCCCAAACGGGCATAGTTTCCGCAACAAATACCAAAAGAGCAGTCCAGATGCCGCAAATGCGTTCAGGCTCAGACAAACGGGTCTTCCTGTTTCTTCAGGGACCTCACGGGCCGTTTTTCTCAACACTCGGGCGGATGTTGCGTGCCACGGGGGCACAGGTCTGGCGGGTTGGGTTCAATGCGGGGGATCAGGCGTTCTGGTTCGACAAGGCAAGTTTCATCGCATTCCGGAACAAGCCCGACGATTGGCCCGAGACATTGAACGGGTTGATTGCCAACAAGGGCGTCACGGATATCGTTCTTTATGGCGACACGAGACCGGTCCACGCCCGCGCGGTTGAGATTGCGAAGTCTCAAGGGCTGACAATTCATGTTTTCGAAGAAGGCTACCTGCGGCCCTGGTGGGTCACGTACGAGCGGGACGGGTCAAACGGGCATTCGCGCCTGATGTCACTGGATGTCGACCAGATGCAGCAGGCTCTGGCCCGCTCGGACAGTAAAACGCCCCCGCCACCGTCGCATTGGGGGGATATGCGGCAACACATATTCTACGGTGCCCTCTATCATTGGTTCGTCATGTTCCTGAACAAGAGATACCGCAATTTCCAGCCTCATCGTGATCTGTCGGTTTCACAGGAATTCCGTTTGTATTTCAAACGCCTGATGCTGATGCCTGTTCATCGCCTGCAACGCAGCGTTGCCACGGCGCGCGTCAGATGGGGGGGCTTCCCCTATCACCTCGTGCTGCTGCAACTCGGGCATGACAGTTCGGTTCAGGCCCATTCCGAATTCTCTTGCATGTCCGATTTTCTGGAACTGGTCATCGCAGGATTCGCGCAAGGCGCACCGGCGCATCACAGGCTGGTTGTAAAAGAGCACCCTTTGGAAAACCACCGTGAACCATTGCACCTTCGCGCCATGGAGATTGCCAGGAAACACGGGGTGCAGAACCGTGTTCACTATGTCCCCGGCGGAAAACTGGCAGGTTTGCTGGATGAGGCGAACTCGGCCGTCACCGTGAATTCCACTGCGGGGCAGCAGGTCTTGTGGCGGGGTATTCCGCTGCGTATTTTCGGACGTTCGGTTTATGACAAGACCGACTTCGTATCACAGCAGTCGATCGCCGCATTTTTTGCTGAACCAGACGCGCCGGATGTCGACGCCTATCGCTGTTACCGGCAATTCCTGCTGGAAACCAGCCAGGTTCCGGGCGGGTTTTATTCCCGGCGCGGCAGGCGGCAGTTGCTGCGCCGCGCCGTGGACATGATGCTCAGCAGCAGTGACCCTTATCAGGCCCTTCTGAACAAGAACGAGGCACCGACGCCACAGTTGAAAATCGTCGAGTAATTCGGGCGCTCTGTGACTGGAAGTTGTGCTGCTTACCGGCTAATCTTCCCGCAACAACAAAAGACTGAGGATATCCGGCAGTGCAATTCTCTCCTAAGCGATGGATGCGGGGGGTTTCCCTTGTAGCCGCAATCGGCTTGATGGCGGCCTGCCAACTTCCGAAATCCGGGCCTAACAAGACCGAAATTCTGGCGGGCGCAGTCCAGAATGGCGGCAACGCGTTTGTCGTCGAAGTCGATGACCGCGTGACACGCCTTACATCCGCCGTGCCTCAGTTCGGCTTTTCGTCCTCGTTCAGCAGCGCCCAGGCCTTGACCGCCGACACTGTCCGCCCTGGTGACGTGCTCGGCCTGACCATATGGGAAAACGTGGACGATGGGTTGCTGTCCGGCGAAACCGGTGCGGCGACCATTCTGGACGAAGTTCAGGTCGACAGCGATGGTTTCATTTTCGTCCCCTATGCGGGTCGGATTCGGGCCGCGGGCAACACCCCCGAACAGCTTCGCGTTTTGATCACGAACAAGCTGCGGGAACAGACACCCGACCCACAGATCGAAGTGCGGCGTGTTGCGGGTGACGGTTCCACCGTCTCGCTGACGGGTACAGTCGCAACCCCCGGCATCTATCCGATCGAACGCCCAACCCGTTCCCTGCTTGGCATGCTGTCCAAGGCGGGCGGGGTCTCAGTAGCGTCGGATATCGCGTTGGTGACGCTGATCCGAGGGGATCAAAAGGGCACCGTCTGGTACGAAGATCTGTTCCGCAACCCGAAACTGGACGTCGCTTTGCGTGGCGGCGACCGCATTTTGGTGGAAGAAGACAGCAGATCATACATAGCTCTCGGCGCGACCGGGGGTCAGTCTCGTGTGGCCTTTGACAGTCAGGACCTTACCGCCTTGGAAGCACTGGCTCAGGTCGGTGGTCTGCTAACACTGTCCTCTGATCCAACCGGCATTTTCATTCTGCGAAAAGAGCGTCAGGACATCGCGCGCAGCATCACGGGACGCGCCGACCTGAAGGGGTATCAACGCATGATCTACCTGCTGAACCTGACGGCCCCCAACGGCCTGTTCATCGCGCGGGATTTCGTGATCCGCGACGATGATACGATTTATGTGACCGAAGCGCCCTATGCACAGTGGAGCAAATCGATCTCGCTGATCGCTGGTGGCCTGACCCCCATCGCAAACGTCGCCACGCTGACCGGCAACTGATGCATGGTACCCGATCCGGACAGCGCAGCCGGGGCCGAGCGCACCCGGCTGTTCGTCTACAACGGCGGGTTTCTTACGCAAAAACGCCTGAGACGGATTCTAACGCTTGCCGGATATGACATTCGTCTGGGTCTTCCCAAGGATGGCGATTGCGTGGGCATATGGGGCAACAGCCCGACCGCGTATCGGGGCCTGCGCATCGCCGAAAAACACCGTGCACCCGTTCTGCGGGTCGAGGATGCCTTTCTCAGGTCTCTGCACCCGGGGCGCGCCGGTGAACCGCCCTTGGGTCTTTTGCTGGACCGTTCAGGCCCGCATTTCGATGCGGCAGAACCTTCCGACCTTGAGAAGCTGCTGAACACTGATCCCTTGGACGACACCGCGCTGCTGAACCGCGCACGCGCGGCGATGGAGCGGGTCAGGGAATTGCACCTCAGCAAGTATTCCGCGTTTGACCCCGATCTTGCCGCACCTGACCCCGGTTATGTACTGATCATCGACCAGACGGTTGGCGATGCCGCCGTCTCGGCAAGCGGTGCCGATCGTGCCCGTTTTCTTGAAATGCTTGTGGTCGCGCAGGAGGAAAACCCAGGCGCGCGCATTCTGATCAAGACACATCCAGAAACGATGGCAGGTCATCGTCAGGGATATTTCACCGATCAGAACCTGTCAGACCGGGTCACGTGGTTTGACAAGCCCATCAGCCCCTGGCCCCTGCTTGAGGGTGCCGTTGCGGTTTATACCGTTTCCTCGCAGCTGGGCTTTGAAGCAATCCTGGCCGGTCACAAACCGCGCGTTTTCGGCCAACCGTTCTATGCCGGCTGGGGCCTGACTCAGGATGAATTCCCAGTCCAACGCCGACAGCGCAACCTGACCCGCGCGCAACTGTTCGCGGCCGCGATGCTGCTTTACCCGACCTGGTACGACCCCTTTCGCGATCAGCTCTGCGAACTGGAAACGGTTCTGGACATTTTGGAGGCGCAGACCCGCGCATGGCAGCAGGACAGGCACGGTTGGACGGCCGCCGGTATGCGTCTGTGGAAACGCAGGCACATGCAACAGATTTTCGGGCGGCATGGCAAGTTGCGCTTTACGGCCACACAGCCTGATGCCTCGGATCGCCCGCACATGGTCTGGGCCAGTCAGGCGCGCGACAGCGAAGGGGCCGTTCGTGTGGAAGACGGTTTTTTGCGTTCCCGCGGACTTGGGGCGGCGCTTGTTCCGCCCCTATCCCTGGTAACCGACGAAATCGGCATCTACTATGACCCCACAAAGCCCAGCCAGTTGGAAAACCTGATCAGCGAGCGTGCAACATTGCGCCCGGATCAGGAATTGCGCGCTGAACGGCTTGTTGAGAGATTGCTGGCCGATGGTTTGAGCAAATACAACACGGGCCAATCCGCGCCGGTTCTACCCCATGGGCACCGAATTCTGGTGCCCGGACAGGTTGAAGATGACGCCTCGATCCTGCTGGGCACCAACACGGTGCGCAGCAATCTGGACTTGCTGAAATCGGCGCGCGAAGCCAACCCCGATGCAATCCTGATCTACAAACCGCACCCCGATGTCGAAGCCGGTTTGCGGGATGGCCAGATAGACGCAGAGTCACTTGCGGACCTTGTCGTGACCCGAACTGACCCTGCCTCGCTGCTGACGCAGGTGGACGAGGTGTGGACGATGACATCGCTATTGGGGTTCGAGGCATTGTTGCGCGGGGTGAGGGTCACGACCCTGGGCGCGCCCTTCTATGCGGGATGGGGCCTGACCACCGATCTGGATGCCGTCCCCGTCAGGCGAGGTGCACGGCCGTCGCTGATGGGTTTGGTGCACGCCACCTTGATTGACTATCCACGCTATTTCGATCCGATCACCAGACAACCCTGCCCTGTCGAAGTGGCTGTTGAACGCTTGGCGCTGGGGTATTCGGCACCGTCCGGTCCGTTCAATCGATTTCTGTCAAAGCTTCAGGGCGCGTTCGCAACGCACGCTCATCTTTGGCGTTGACGTTATTCCGACGCTCTGCGCCAACGGTGCAATACATCCCCGCCGACCGCCTGCGTTTCGATCAATTCGAACCTCGGCGCGGCCTCCAGCGTTTCCAGACCAAGTGTCCCGACCGCGGCCAGTCCTTCGGCCCCGATGGTTAAACCGGCAGTGAACCCGACCAGCTCGTCCACCAGATCCTCGGCCAGCAGCGAGGCCGCAAGCGCGGCCCCGCCTTCGCAGAAGACACTGGTCAAACCGGCCTGACCCAGTTGCTGAAGCAGATCCACTGCATCGATATGATGGTCTTTCAATGCACAGGGGATCAGCTTTGCCCCCAATCCCTCCCACGTCTGTGCACGCTCGGCATCCGGGTGATGCGCATGGCAGAGCCAGACAGGTATCCTTGAGGCCGTGCGAGCCAGCTGACCCATCAGGGATATGTCCATATGGCGGGACACCACGACGCGGACAGGCTGATGCTCAACGCCAATATCCCGAACGGTCAGCGAGGGGTCGTCGGCGCGCGCCGTCCCTGCCCCGACCATCACTGCATCGTGACGTGCACGCATGGCATGGACCACACGACGTGCCTGCGGTCCGGTGATCCATTGGCTGTGCCCTGTCGAGGTTGCGATGCGCCCGTCGAAACTGCTGGCCATCTTCAGCGTCACAAAAGGTCGGCCTTGTTCAGTCTTGAGGAAGAAGCCTTCCAGATCCCGTTCTGCCTGTTCCGCAAGAACGCCGGTTATGACTTCAATCCCCGCCTCGCGCAACATGGCAAAACCCTGCCCGGCCACGCGCGGATCGCTATCTTCCACAGCGGCTACAACGCGGGATACCCCTGCCGCAATCAAGGCCTGGGCACAGGGCGGCGTCTTGCCGTGATGGGCACAGGGTTCCAACGTTACATAGGCGGTCGCACCACGTGCGCCCTGCCCGGCCTGAGCCAACGCTTCGGTCTCGGCATGAGGGCGGCCACCCGGTTGCGTCCAGCCCCGCCCAATGATCCGGTCATCACGAACAATGACACACCCCACGGCGGGGTTCGGCCAGCACGTCCCCTGACCGCGCCGCCCCAAAGACAGGGCAAGCGCCATGAATCGCTTATCTGTTTCGTTCACTCGTCAGTCGAAGGCTGCGGCGGGCGCAGTTCGTGGACGAACTCCTCGAAATCATCGGCCGCCTGGAAATTCTTGTACACACTCGCAAAGCGAACATAGGCGACAGTGTCGATCCGCGCCAGAGCTTCCATAACGATCTCACCGATCTTGTTGGACGGGATATCCGTATCGCCCATGCTTTCCAGACGGCGCACGATGCCCGAAATCATCTGATCGATCCGTTCGGGATCAACGGGGCGTTTCTGCATCGAGATACGGATCGAACGCTCCAGCTTGTCGCGATCGAAATCTTCGCGTTTACCATTGGTTTTTATGACAACCAGATCACGCAGTTGCACACGTTCGTAGGTCGTGAACCGTCCGCCACAGGCCGGACAGAACCGGCGTCGGCGGATTGCCACGTGGTCCTCTGCCGGGCGTGAATCTTTCACCTGAGTGTCGATATTTCCGCAAAACGGGCAGCGCATCCGCCGTCTCCTCGTCCCATGTTCGGCCTCTTTTTGTAAGCGCTGCGGCTTACTTATCCACAACTATAGGGCAGCCGCTAGGATTTGGGTAGTCGGAAATTCAAACCGCTAAATAGTGGGTCAGGCCAGATACGCCGCGACCTTCCTTTGATGCGGCGCGGTGCGGTGTTCAAACAGGTAAATCCCTTGCCAAGTTCCAAGAACAGGCCGTCCCTGCGACACCGGGATCGTCAACGAAACCGGCAAGAGCGCGGCCTTGATATGCGCAGGCATATCGTCCGGGCCTTCATAGGTGTGCCGCAGATACGACATGGCAGGGTTGTCTGACGGTGGAACCAGCTGTTCGAAGAACGCCTGAAGATCTTTTTGAACTTCGGGGTCCGCGTTTTCCTGAATCAGCAATGAGCAGGAAGTGTGGCGAACGAAAAGGGTCAAGACCCCATCTTTCGCCACCCGTTCAAGCCATTGCAGAACGTCGGACGTGAATTCGTACAGCCCCGGTCCTTGGGTGTGCAAAACGAACTCGGTCTGCATCGTGTCTATCCTGCGCGTTTGTCAGTCGTTGAAGAACGGTCGATAATTACACCGTGCATTCGCACCTTGTACAGATTCACTGTTGCCAGGCTGAAACCCGAACGAGACAAAGCTGCTTGGTTGCACATCAACCGTTTGAGGTTGCTTGATCGAAAACTGAACCGCTGTTCTGCGACCGGTTGTGACACTGGGCCCGTACCCCCGCAGCACGTAAATCCGGTCCGTCCAACCCAATCCCAAGGTTCGGCGCGCATAATCTGCGGCCGCGCACCAATAGCCTTCGGTACGCATGTCGCCGCGGGGGATGACCTCAAAATCAGTGGCGTTTATGGGTTCCGTTCGAAATCCGTTCCGTGCAGCATCTGCTGTCAATGGAACACTGAAGGCCAAGGCTGCCAACGCGGCGAAAGTGTATGACTGTTTCATGGTAATTTCTTCCCTGATTGCTTGTTCCAAATAGCGACCCCTAAATAGGTTAGTCGAACTTCACCGCGTGCACAGGGTACCTCACAATCAATTCAGCCCGCCAGGTACATAGCGTTATCCGGTGTGAGCCAGCCTTGACAGCGGATCAGCAGGCCCAAGCCCGGCGTCGTAGAACAACGCGCCACTTGCGGGAAAAAGAGCGTGCCGGGGAGCCCTGAGCAGAGATTGGTGATTTCTCCGAGGCTCTGACCTCATCCCCATAAAGGTCCCGACCCGGCAACAAAGCTGATTTGGACAGCCCCGCTCTACACTTCATGCGCGTTCCGGTCAAAACCTTTCGAGAACTTGCCAACAAGTAGTACTCAAGTGCAAAATCCTTTCTGCCAAAAGCCAAAGTCAACAAAGGGATTTCCCTGATAAACTGTTAGTGTATTTGAGAATGTAAGGTGTTGTACCACGATGGATGTAGATATCGACCGACTACATTTTTTGATCCAGGCACTGGATCGCCACGCCGGCAACAGCAAAGTATCCCAGCGGGTATTGAAACAGGCCGGGCTGCGTCAGCAGGATATCGCGCCCCCTGCCGCAGTCTACAGCGCACATAAAGAGGCTCTGTTCATCCGGCACGCCTGTGACGCCGTTGGTGACATCACATTTGCGGCACGCACTGGGCTCGAGGTCACGTCGGCCTCGACCGTGACGGGGTATATCAGTAAATACTCCCGCGATTTGAGGCAGGTGATGGAAAACCTGTCCCGTTTTCACGGCATCATCGATCCGGCCATCGGGCTCAGCTTCCGTGTTGCCGGTAACTTCGCGGCCCTTGAGGCCGATTGGAAAGACGCCAGCTTTGCCCGCTATCATCGGCGCACGGAATTCCTGTTGTTCGCTGCGCTGGCCAGGATGAGAAACCTCACGCAGGTGAAGTTGCACCCGATCGAGATGCGCTTTCAGCACAAAGTTGGAAGCTACGCCAAAACCTACGAAAAGCTGGCAGGCTGCCCGGTGGTTTTCAGCGCTGAAAAGATTGAGATCATTCTGCCGCTATCTGCGCTGGAATTGAAAGTGCCGACCTATGATCCCAAGCTGCGGGAGCATTTGCTGGAATACGGTGAACGTCTGCTGGCCGAAAAAACACCTCCCAAGCACCAGACCCGCGCCCGTGTCGAAGGTCTGATCACCCGATCCCTGCCCGGCGCAATCCTGCAAGCCGAAGATGCGGCGGCTGATCTGGGGATGAGCCTCAGAACCTTCAGTCGACGTCTCAAGGAAGAAGGCACAAGCTATCGCGATATTGTGGACGATCTAAGATGTGATCTGGCCCAGACTTTCATCACAAATGGCATGACTCTGTCTGAAATCTCATACGCGCTGGGCTATGCCGATCAGGCTGCTTTTTCGACCGCCTTCAAACGGTGGACAGGTCAACCGCCCAGCGCCTTCAAGACCCGAGTGGAACATCCCATTCGGACAGCTGGCCGGGGGTCATCAGCCTGAAAAACCTCGCCCCGGCCTGTCCCATGAGTGGACAAGACCGATATAGAAAGGCACACCGCCCCGGCCTTGTGCATTCGCGCCAACGTGATGCGAGAACCAGCCAATGTGAACGAAAAAAGGCGCCTCTGAGGGGCGCCTTTGTTCTGATATATCTTTGTTCTTATTGATCCAGGAAAGACCGGAGTTTTCGTGAACGGCTGGGATGCTTCAGCTTCCGCAGCGCCTTGGCCTCGATCTGACGGATCCGTTCGCGGGTCACGCTGAACTGCTGGCCGACTTCTTCCAAAGTGTGATCGGTGTTCATGCCGATGCCAAAACGCATCCGCAGAACCCGTTCTTCGCGCGGGGTGAGCGAGGCCAGAACCCTTGTGGTGGTTTCCTTGAGGTTTTCCTGAATGGCGCTGTCCAGGGGCAGCACAGCATTCTTGTCCTCGATGAAGTCGCCCAATTGGCTGTCTTCCTCGTCGCCAATCGGCGTCTCCAGAGAAATCGGCTCTTTGGCGATCTTCATCACCTTGCGCACTTTCTCGAGCGGCATCTGCAACTTTTCGGCCAGTTCTTCCGGCGTCGGCTCGCGGCCGATTTCATGCAGCATCTGACGGCCCGTGCGCACCAGCTTGTTGATCGTTTCGATCATATGAACCGGAATACGGATCGTGCGGGCCTGATCTGCGATCGAGCGGGTGATCGCCTGGCGGATCCACCAGGTCGCATAGGTCGAGAACTTGTAGCCACGACGGTATTCGAACTTGTCCACCGCCTTCATCAGGCCGATGTTGCCTTCCTGAATAAGATCAAGGAATTGCAGGCCGCGGTTGGTGTACTTTTTGGCGATCGAGATCACCAGGCGCAGGTTGGCTTCGACCATTTCCTTCTTGGCCTGCCGCGCCTCTTTCTCGCCCTTCTGAACCTGCTGCACGATGCGGCGGAATTCCGAGATATCCAGACCGACATACTGGCCGACCTGAGCCATGTCGTTGCGCAGTTCCTCGACCTTCGCGGTCGAGCGTTCGATGAACATCTGCCATCCCCGGCCCGGCTTTTCGGCCATCTCGGCCAGCCAGTTCGGATCCAGCTCACGTCCCCGATACGCTTCGATGAACTCACGGCGGTTGATGCGTGCCTGATCGGCCAGCTTGACCATCGCGCTGTCCAGAGACATGACGCGGCGGTTGATGCCATAAAGCTGGTCGATCAGCGCCTCGATCCGGTTGTTGTGCAGGTGAAGGCCATTCACCAGCTCGACGATCTCAGCCCGCAGTTTCTGATAGGTTTCTTCGTCCTTTTCACTGAACGTACCGTCTTCGTTCAGCGTGGCCGAAATCCGGCTGTCCTGCATTTCTGACAGCATCGAGAAGTCGGTCGAGATACGCTCCAACGTGGTCAGGACCTGATCCTTCAGCGCCGCTTCCATCGCGGCCAGTGACATGTTGGCCTGATCGTCTTCGTCGTCATCGTCATCGTTGTTCAGCGGGTTGCCATCCGCATCCAGCTCGGGGCCGGTATCCTTGGCTGGCTTGTTCGCCTGCACGGCCGAGGTATCGACGACCGGCTCTTCAACGTCACCGTCCTCGTCCAACTGGTTGCCGAATGTGGTTTCCAGATCAATGACATCCCGCAGAAGAATGTCTTCGGACAACAATTCGTCATGCCAGATGGTGATCGCCTGAAAGGTCAGCGGGCTTTCACACAGGCCCGCAATCATCGTGTTGCGACCGGCTTCGATCCGCTTGGCGATTGCGATCTCACCCTCGCGGCTCAGCAGTTCGACCGACCCCATCTCACGCAGATACATGCGCACAGGGTCGTCGGTGCGATCCAGCTTTTCAGTGCCGGAACCGGCCAGTGCAACCTCACGGTTGCTTTCCGCGGCAACCAGTTCGGTCGAGCCTTTGTTCTCTTCTTCTTCGGCCTCTTCATCTTCGATGATGTTGATGCCCATCTCGGACAGCATCGACATTACGTCTTCGATCTGTTCCGAACTGACCTGATCAGGCGGCAACACCTGATTGAGCTGGTCGTAGGTAATGTAACCTTTCTCGCGAGCCTCGGCGATCATCTTCTTGACGTTCGCCTGGCTCATGTCCAGCGAGATTTCCTGTTCCTGCTCGTCGGATTTGCGGTCTTCGTTCGTATCCTTGGCGGCCATTCAATGCTCCTGCAGGGATGGGTGATTCGTCTCAGCCGAATCATTAGCGCGTATAAGTGATTCGGCCACCCGTTTACCCGTTTTTCTTTTCCAGTGCCTTACGAAAACACCACTTATCGGCGTTTCCGCTCGAATTTGATGCCAGACATGATCGCCGCAAACGCGTCTTTCTCGTCACGATTGATTCGCGCCCCATTGTCAGCAATGTCGAAAACGGCCCTATCCTCGTTCTGGCTTCGACTCGTGCGGTTGCGCTCTTCGGCGGCTTGCGCCAGCCGGTATGTCAGCGCCTCATCGGGCAGATCGGACAGTTCTTCCGCCGCTTCGGCAATCTCGGCATCCAACCCCCGGAGCGCTTTGATCTTTGCGAGTTCCTCGGCCAGTGTCATCTCGGCCTTTTCAACGTCGCCTGGCTTGGACACACAGGGGATGACTGCCACATGGCGAAGGGTCAGCAGGTTTTCAAGGGCGTCAGGCCCCATTGATGCGATAATGTGGTCTTTCAGGTTGTCCGGATCATCAATTGCGTGACGCAGAACAGCATCGCGCAACGCCGCGTAGTCAGGATTGTGACATTCCATTTCTTCCAACTGTTGCTCAAATTGGACAACAACCTTGGGATTCAGAATTGAAATCGCCAGAATAGCGGCTTCACGCAGCTGGATATCCGCGTTTTCCGAAGAGGCCAGAAACGAACTGCGCGCGCCCGGCGTCGCGGTCTGCTGCGGCTGCCATTTTCCCCGCGGTTGCCACGGACGGTTTTGAGGTTGTCGTCGGGGGCGGAACAGTTGCCAGCGCAGGTCTTTGATTTCCTGACCGTAATGCGAGCGGATCGAGGGATCTCGGATCAGCTTGATCTTGTCCCGCAGTGCCTTGTCCAGTGCTGCCTTGCGTTCCGGGCTGTCGAATACCTTTCCTTCGGTCTCGCGCTGCCACAGCAGTTTGACCATCGGCACGGCCCCTTCCAGAACGGCCTGAACGGCGCCCGGGCCTTCGGCGCGCAACAGATCGTCCGGGTCCTTGCCTTCGGGCATCAAGGCAAAACGCAGGGATTTTCCGGCCTCCAGCAGCGGCAGTGCCAGATCAACCGCCCGCATGGCCGCCCGCAGACCCGCGGCATCCCCGTCCAGTGCAATGATCGGTTCATCCGCGATCCGCCAGAGCAGTTGCAACTGATGTTCAGTAATGGCCGTTCCCAAAGGCGCAACCGACGCACCAAACCCCGCCTCGGCCAGCGCGATCACGTCCATATACCCTTCGGCCACGATCAGCGGCTGCCCTTTGCCCGCCGCCTGCCGCGCTGGACCTTGATTGTAAAGGCTGCGCCCCTTGTCGAACAACTCGGTCTCGGGCGAGTTCAGGTATTTCGCGTTGTCATTCGGATCCATCGCGCGGCCACCGAATGCAATGCAGCGCCCACGCGGATCCCGGATCGGGAACATGATCCGGTTGCGGAATGTGTCATAGGGTTTTTTGCCTTTGTTTGAAGGCTTGGCCAGCCCGGCGCCAAGGATCAGCTCCTCTGGGATGCTCTTGCCGCGCAGGTGATCCCAAAGCGCCTGCCAACTGTCCGGCGCAAACCCGATCTCCCACCGATCCAGCGCGCTTTGATCCAAACCCCGGCGCGACAGGTAATCCCGTGTCTCTGCCCCCGCCGCCGTTTTCAGCTGCAAGCGGAAAAACTGCACCGCCTGTTCCATCACATCGGCAAGCTGACTGCGGCGATCCTGCTTTTCCTGTGCTTTCGGATCCCGCGCAGGCATCGGCATGCCAGCCTCGCGGGCGAGGATTTCCACCGCTTCGATGAACGAAACATTTTCCGTTTCTTTCACAAAGCTGATTGCGTCGCCCTTGGCGTGACAGCCGAAGCAGTAATAAAACCCCTTCTGATCATCGACATGGAATGAGGCCGTCTTTTCGTGATGAAAAGGGCAAGGCGCCCACATGTCACCTTTGCCTTGATTGGATTTGCGCTGATCCCAAATCACCTTGCGCCCGACGACCTGAGACAGGCTCAGGCGGGTGCGCAGTTCATCCAGAAATCCTGGGGGCAGTGACATGAGTCAAACCTGACAGAAACAGGAAAGCGCGCCAAGGGGAAGGCGCGCGTTTGTCCACAGGGAAATGTCCGGGCTGTGGATTATTGTTGCAAACACAGCTCAAGCCAAGCGGCGCCCAGATCCTTTTTGCGCACGTCGCGCATCTTTTGTTCATAGACCCACGGCGTGATCAGCGGAATCGCGGCGTTGTAGTTCTCGGGCCATGTCGGGCCACTATCAGCCACGGCTTGCGCCACATCTCGTTCTTTCACGCGGTCCAGCCGCGCCTTTTGGATCGCTGCCACCACATCCGCCTGATACTTGCAGCTTTGTTCCTTAGTTTCCTGAGCGGCCAAAGGGGTGGCCAGCAGAGCCGCGACAATGGCTATACGCAACATGGAGGTCTCCGGGATTCGTTTCTCTGAGTGTCTACTATCCGTCAAACTAACGGGCCGCCATCGACATTCAAGCCGCGGCGCGTACCGGCGGGGCGAAATGATCACCCCGCCCGCCTGCTTCAGAGCCCCTTGGCGCGATAGCTTTTGGCCACGCGGTCGATCGCCACGATATAGGCCGCAGTACGCAGGTCTTCGACATCGTCGCGGCTGTGCCACACTTCACGCATCGACTGGTAGGCAATACGCATCGTATCGTCGAGGCCTGAACGCACCAGTTCAAGCTCATCGGCACCCTTGAGGTATTTTGCCTTGAAGTCCGGAGACATCGACCACGCGTCACCCAGATAACGGTCCAGCCGCTCCAGTTCGCTGACGATCAGTTCATGTCGCGCCTCTTCCTGCCGACGCTGCATCCGGCCGAAACGAATGTGGCTAAGGTTCTTGACCCATTCAAAATAAGACACCGTCACACCACCCGCGTTGGCATACATATCCGGGATGATAACGGTACCTTTCTTGCGAAGAATCTCATCCGCGCCAGCGGTGACCGGGCCGTTCGCTGCCTCGATGATCAAAGGTGCCTTGATCCGCTCGGCGTTGGAAAGGTTGATGACACCCTCAAGGG
The DNA here is from genome assembly GCF_013034175.1 of Ruegeria sp. HKCCA5463. NCBI lineage: Bacteria > Pseudomonadati > Pseudomonadota > Alphaproteobacteria > Rhodobacterales > Roseobacteraceae > Ruegeria > Ruegeria sp. HKCCA5463. Next base: position 164,935 of record NZ_WQFL01000007.1, on the reverse strand, counting down.
CAGCCGGGATCAAAATATCACACTCAGCCTCCAGAACGCTTGTGCCTTCCGCTGAATGAGTCGCGTCCGGATAATCCTTGACGCCGCCATGCTTGACGATCCACTGGCGGACGGCTTCGACGTCGATACCATCCGGGTTATAAAGCGCTCCGTCCCATTCAATGATACCTACAACGCGTGAACCGTCCTCCTCGCTCAGAAACTTCGCAGCGTGATAGCCCACATTGCCGAGCCCCTGCACCACAACACGCTTGCCGTCCAGCTTGCCCGACAGGCCTGCCGCCCTGACGTCTTCGGGGTGACGGAAAAATTCGCGCAGAGCGTACTGAATGCCACGTCCGGTGGCTTCAACCCGCCCAGCGATACCACCTGCGTTCAATGGCTTGCCGGTCACACAGGCCCGTGCATTGATGTCGGTGGTGTTCATCCGGGCGTATTGGTCAGCCATCCAGGCCATTTCGCGTTCGCCCGTTCCCATGTCGGGCGCGGGAACGTTTTGCGACGGGTTTATAAGATCCCGCTTTGCAAGTTCATAGGCAAAGCGTCGTGTGATTTGCTCCAGCTCGTGTTCTTCGTATTTCCGCGGATCAATGCAAAGCCCGCCTTTCGATCCGCCAAAAGGCGTTTCGACAAGAGCGCATTTGTACGTCATCAACGCAGCTAGCGCTTCGACCTCATCCTGGTTCACAGCAGTGGCATAGCGAATGCCGCCTTTGACCGGCTCCATATGTTCAGAATGGACAGACCTGTATCCGGTGAACGTATGGATCTCACCACGCAGACGCACACCGAACCGAACTGTATAGGTCGCGTTGCAAACCCGGATTTTCTGCTCCAGCCCCGGCGGCAGTTCCATCAGGGCGGCCGCCCTGTTGAACATCAGGTCAACACTCTCGCGAAAGCTTGGTTCTTGGATGCCGGTCATAAAATCCTCCGTACCGCTGGATGACGAAACGTCATGACGTTTTGTCGCACCACTCAAGTCTGGCTGCAATCAAACAATGCACTTTTTTTCATCACCTTCTTAACAGAGACTTGAGGACCTGATGGTGAGTCGCCCAATCCAGTCAATCGCTTAACTGATTGTCTTCATTTCATCGACAGACCAGGGGAAAACGTGAAAATTATACCCCTTGAGTGCGCAAAAAGGCCAAAACCAAGCCTTTTTCGCCCAATTCACGCCACGTTTGAAAATTAAATTTAACCGGAATTTCCTTTCTTTGGCGCACGACTTCTATGTGCGAGGCGGAGTCATCAAATGATAATTTTCTCGCTTCAGAACGACGGCTCGAAGCCGAAACACAAGATTTCCCAGTTGCGGCTGTTTGCCCGAAAAGAAGACGGCACTTTTACGATATTCACCCTGCTCATTTTAATCCTGATGCTGGCCATTACCGGCATGGCGATGGATCTGATGACGTACGAGCGCGACCGCGCCAGCCTGCAATCCACGCTGGACCGCGCGGTGCTTGCTGCAGCAGATCTTGACCAAAAGCTGCCACCCAAGGATGTTGTCGACGCCTATATGGAAAAGGCCGGGCTGGGCCATCTTGAGAAAACCGTGACCGTCACCGAAGGGTTTGGCTCCAGAAAAGTGGCCGCGACCGCCAATGCAGTCGTTCCGACGCGCTTCATGAGGTTCGGAAAAGTTACCGAACTGAATATGAAAGCGGCAAGCACTGCCATAGAGTCCATCGGTTCTGTTGAAATCTCGCTGGTTCTGGACATGTCCGGTTCCATGACAAGGTCTTCTGCGACCGCCGGAAAGTCGAAGATCGAAGTCTTGAGAACTGCGGCGAAGGGCTTTGTCACCAAAATGCTTGAGGAATCTGGTGAAACGAAGATTTCGATGTCGATTGTCCCCTATGCCACTCAAGTCAATGCCGGGCAGGACATTCTGGGTAAATTCACCAACGTGACCTCAGAGCACAACTATTCCCATTGCGTGAACTTTACTTCCGGACAATTCGGATCTGCGACGCTTAGCCCGAATACCTTCTATCAGCGTACTGGGCATTTCGATCCTTGGCGATACAATTCGGCAAACGTCAACGGCGTTTCAACCGATGGAGAACAGCCCCCGGCCTATTTCGTATGCCCTGTTCGCAGCGGCAGTGAAATTACAGCTGTCACCGACAATGTCCAATATCTGCACAACCGCATCGATGCCCTGACCGCAAGTGGCAACACATCTATCGACGTAGGCATGAAATGGGGTGTCGGCATGCTGGATCCGTCATTCCAGCCTGTGATCAATGCCTTGGCCACCGAAAACAAGGTTCCTGCAAAATTCGCTCTGCGCCCGGAATCTTATGACTCGGACGTGCTTAAGGTCGTAATCGTAATGACCGACGGGCAAAACACTTCGCAGTACATGTTGGACTCGTCCGCGCGTAGTGGCCTGACTGAAGTTTGGTTCAACCCTGACTATCAAAGACCCGACGGGAAAAAGGGTGAATATAGTATCCGCTATTCGACCAACCCAGATCGTTGGGTCTGGATGCAACATACAGAAGAAAACGGCAGCTATGTCACGGCAGGCCATCCTTTTGGGAACCCACCCAATGAAAACTCTTCTAACGAAGAGATCGGCACCGCCACTCGCCTGACCTATCCTGAGCTTTTTGCCCGAGCTTCGCTGTGGTGGAACGCCAAGAACAACTTCTATTGGCAAAGCAACCACGAGAATAACTGGTACTACGGCCTCAGAAAATCAGTGGGATCTTCCACAAAGAACGCGCGCACGACCAGCATCTGCGGCGCGGCCAAAGACAAGGGTGTCATCATCTATGGCATCGCTTTCGAGGCCCCCACCAGCGGCTTGAATACCATCAAGTCCTGCGCAAGCTCGGACAGCCATGTTCACAATGTAGCTGGATTGGATCTGGACAAGGCGTTTACTGCGATTGCTTCGTCCATCCGCAAATTGAGGCTGACGCAATGATCCGCAAATCACTGTCAAAACTCCGTACTTTCAAGCGATCCGAGTCCGGGAACGCGACGATCGAATTTGTCATGATCATTCCGTTTTTCCTGGCATTCATTGGTATTGGTGGAGAGATGTCTATAATCACCACCAAGCACGCCGCGCTGGAACGGGGAGTTGATCTGGTCGTTCGGGATATCCGTCTGGGCACAGGCACCAACTGGAGCCACGATGTAATCAAGGACCGGATTTGCGACATTTCCGGTATCAAGAATTGTAAAACCAACCTGCGGCTGCAAATGCTCCGCCAGAACGCATTCAATGGTATCGTACTTTCGGACGAAATACCCTGCACCGACAGTTCGGAAGACCCCAAACCAGTGCTCGACTTCAAAAGCGGGGCCTCAAACGAGTTGATGATTTTGCGGGCCTGCCTGCGTATCGATCCTGTTCTGGAAAGCTCGATCATCGCAAACACAGTGGTCGACGAAAGCGGCCACTATGCAGTGACCGCAACGACCGCATTCGTGCAGGAGCCACGGTAAAGCTATGTTTGTATTCAGAAACGTGAAAAACCGCATCAAGGCCTTCAAGCAGGACGAAAGTGGTATTCTGACCGTCGAGGCCATCATGATCTTCCCGCTGTTGTTGTGGACGATTACGTTTACGTTCACCGCATTCGAGGGATTTCGTCAAAGCGCGTCGAACCTGAAAGCTGCCTATACGGTCAGCGATCTGATCTCACGTGAATCGGCCGCCGTGACTGATGTTTACATCGACTCGCTTCACGAACTTATGGGCGAAATGGTCAACAACCGGTCTGAAGTGCGCATGCGTGTCTCGCTGATCCGTTTTGACGAGAACGACAACCGCCACTACGTGGATTGGTCGACCGTGCGCGGCTATGACACGGAATGGAACGACAACAACATCCAGGAAATCGAAAACCGTCTGCCGCCGATGCCGGATCAGGACACGGTCATTCTGGTGGAAACATCCAACGAGTATATTCCTCAGTTTAAACCTGGCTGGGATCTGGCGACCGGCATTAACTTTCAAAACTTCATCTTCACCCGTCCCCGCTTTTCCACCAAGGTCGCTTGCAACCTAGTGCGCCCTCCGGTCGTCTGCGTGGATAATAGCGCTTAAGACTTCTGACATGAACTTGGCTTCGGCGGCAGACGTCATGCCGCCAACGCCTACCCGGCGACCAATCCGCCACCACAATCCGGGGGCCCATTGGTACGTATCTTTGTGCTTGGTGCGAACCAGAAAGCCGTTTGACGGCTTGAACGCGAATACGCCGCGATCCACCGACTCAATATCAGCCACCTTTGCGATCATTTGACCTGACCCGGTACGCAATTCCGACTGTGTCAGTTCAATATGGTCCTGGGTCGCGTGCCATACACGATAGGCCAGCCAAAGCGACGCGCCCCCTACAGCAAAAAGAAATACTTGCCACGCCGGTTCGGGCGGCGATGCCAAAGCGACGTATGTGACCAGCACCCCAACCGTCGACAGCATCCCTACCCCGATCCACCGTCTGGGGGATGATGCCTGAATCGTTGCCAGCACTTCGTCCTGCATGGATGTCTCCTGTCCGTTCCGCTTCGACTTAGCGACTTTCCAGGGGAAACAACAGGGCTTTGGTTGCTTAGCAAATTTGCACAGCTCCGGTTAATTAACGCTGATTGACCGCAATCACGCAGGGGTTACATGCTGATCAAACGAACCGGAGGCGAATATGTCCCTTAGACCAACACTGGAAACACGCAGGGCCACCCCGACGATGGAAGGGGCTGGCGTGAAACTTCACCGCGCATTCGGGTTTCAGGACCCGTCCGAACTTGATCCTTTCCTGCTGTTCGACGACTTCAGGAACGAACGCCCGCAGGACTATAAGGCTGGTTTTCCCTGGCATCCGCATCGCGGAATCGAGACGATCACCTATGTTCTGGCCGGATCGGTCGAGCATTCGGATTCGCTGGGCAACACCGGCACTTTGGTCGCGGGCGACGTGCAGTGGATGACGGCGGGGTCCGGCATCCTGCATCAGGAAATGCCGCAGGGAAACACCTCGGGGCAGATGCATGGGTTTCAGCTGTGGGGTAACCTGCCTTCGGATCAGAAGATGACTGCCCCGCGCTATCAGGATGTTCAAAGCAAGGATATCCCCGAAGTCACTGATGACGACGGCACCACCGTTCGTGTGATTGTCGGAGAGTTCTGGGGCAAAACCGGCCCCGTGGACGGCATTGCGGCAGATCCACAATATCTGGACATCTCGGTTCCGGCGGGTGTGAAGAAGACCTTTCGCATCGACACTTATCGCCGAGCCTTCGCCTATGTCTTTCAAGGTCAGGCAGCTTTTGCAGATGCGTCACGCCCGTCCGGTGTGCTGTTGGAAAAAGAGGTCGCCGGGCAAGAGGTGAATATCCGGGATATGTCGGGTGACCGCACGCTTGTCCGTTTCGGGACGGGGGACGAAATCACCGTTCAGGCTGGCCCCGAAGGCGTTCGGTTTCTGTTGATCTCGGGGGCTCCGATCAATGAGCCCGTCGCATGGCACGGGCCCATTGTGATGAACACGCGGGCCGAATTGGAACAAGCGTTTCGCGAACTGCGAAACGGGACCTTCATTCGCCCTGCGCACTGACACAGTGACGGTCTGGCCCTGTCAGGCCGTCACCGCCTTATGCACCATGTTCCAATAAATCCGTTCGACCTCGTCCAGTGACAGCCGCCCTCCGGACCTGTACCAGGTCATCACTCCGTTCAACATGGCAATCACCGCCAGCGTCGCGATCTTGGTGTCCGGTATCGCAAACTGACCAGCCTGCTGGCCAGAGTGAAGAATGTCCTCCAGCGCGTTTTCGTATTGGCGCCGAAGGTCTTCGATTTCAGCGAAGTTTTCGGGCGAGAGGTTGCGCAGTTCCATATAGGCGATGAACACCTCGTCTGGGCGTTGCAGGTGGAAACGAATGTGAAAACCGACGAATCGGCGCAACGCTTGCCGGCAGTCATCGCAGCGCTCCAGCGCGTTGAGCGCCGAAAGCAGATCCTGCATATGCTCTCGCATCAACCGATACAGCAAACTCTGCTTGTCCGGTGTGTAATTGTATAGCGCCCCCGCCTGAACGCCGACCTCTTTCGCGATCTGCCGCATCGAAACCGCGGCATAGCCGTGGCGGGCAAACAGGTTCAGGGCCGCCTTTCGGATGCGCGGGCCTGTGATGTCAGAGTGGGAGCCTTGAGTACGTGCCATGCACCCACAGTATCTGAACAAATGTTCATATAGAACCCCGCTTGATCGGCGCCGGTAAAAGGTGCATCACGAAAGGACGAACGAAACCGAAAAGCGTGCCACATGAAACTGCTGCCTGTTCTGCCTCTTATTCTTGTGTTTGCCGGGTGTTCAGACTTTCCCGAACTTGAAGGCAGTGAACCGGCCTCGGTCAAATCGGCCCCCTACCCGCGCCTTGTTCCGGTGCAGGAAACGTTGGGGCCTTCGATTGATCCCGTAAGCCAGGCCGCAGAGGTGGAGGAAGACCTGACGCAGCGCAGCGAGGCGCTTGCGAAAAAGGCCCAGGCGCTGCAAAACGCGCAAACCAACTAAAGCGTGACATTTGACCTCGACAATCCCCCGGTGACGGATTGCACCCTTGGCCTGAACCCGATAAGGCAGCGCTGATCGGGCAGGCGTCCGAATTCAGACAAGTTTCGAGCGGAAAGGAACCCACGACATGACACAGGCACTGCGGCTGGGAATTGCGGGCTTGGGAACTGTCGGCGTGGGTGTCGTCAAGATTGTTCGCCGCCACGCAGATTTGCTGAAGGCGCGCACGGGCCGGTCGATTGAAATCGTGGCCGTATCGGCGCGGGATACGAACAAGGACCGCGGTGTGAACCTGTCGGATTATGCCTGGGAAACCGACCCGGTTGCGCTGGCGAAACGTGACGATATCGATGTCTATGTCGAACTGATGGGCGGCGAAAACGGTCCGGCCAAGGCCTCGGTCGAAGCCGCGCTGGCCAGCGGCAAAGACGTCGTGACCGCCAACAAGGCTTTGCTGGCCATTCACGGGCAGGAACTGGCCGAACAGGCCGAAGCTGCTGGCCGCGTCATCCGGTTTGAGGCCGCAGTCGCGGGCGGTATCCCCGTAATCAAGTCCCTGACCGAGGGGCTGGCCGGAAACGAGATCACGCGCGTGATGGGCGTGATGAACGGCACCTGCAACTACATTCTGACCCGGATGCAATCGCAGCGTCAGGGCTATAACGCCCTTTTCGACGAATGCGCCGAACTTGGGTATCTTGAGGCTGACCCCAATCTGGATGTCGGTGGCATCGACGCCGCGCACAAACTGGCTTTGCTGGCCTCGATCGCTTTTGGCACCAAGCCAAATTTCGACGGGATTGAGATCGAAGGCATTCAGCAAATCAGCCTCGACGATATCGACCAGGCCGAGGATATGGGCTTTCGCATCAAACTGCTGGGCGTGGCACAGCGCACCGCGCGCGGGCTGGAACAACGCATGCAGCCTTGCCTTGTGCCCAGCGACTCGCCCTTGGGGCAATTGGAAGGCGGCACCAACATGGTGGTGATCGAAGGCGACGCGGTTGAACAGGTTGTTCTGCGTGGCCCCGGTGCGGGTGAAGGCCCGACGGCCAGCGCCGTGATGGGCGACGTGTGCGATCTGGCACGTGGGCTGCAAATCCCGACCTTTGGCCGACCGGCCAATTCGCTTGAGGCCGCGGCCCCGGCCGTCACGGGCCTGCCTGCGCCTTATTATCTGCGGCTGGGTCTGCTGGATAAACCGGGCGCACTGGCCAAGGTTGCAGCCATTCTGGGCGATGCCGGCGTTTCGATAGACAGGATGCGCCAGTATGCCCATGCAGAAAGCACGGCGCCTGTGCTGATCGTTACCCACAAAACCACCCGCGCCGCGCTGGACGTTGCGCTGGACCGGTTCCGGGAAACGGATGTGGTTGCCGGTGCCCCCGTCGCATTGCGGATTGAAGAGGTTTGAACTTGCGGCCTGCATGAAACGCAAGCTATGCCGATAGAAACGGCTTAAATGACCAGAGGATACATGACAATGAGTGCTGCCAAAACCGATTTCAACGACCGCCTGCTGTCTCTGGGGCTGGCAAGGGTGGCGGAACAGGCTGCGCTGGCCTCGGCTTCGCTGGTGGGGCGTGGTGACGAGAAAGCCGCCGACCAGGCCGCCGTGAATGCGATGCGAGAACAGCTGAACATGCTGGACATTGCTGGCGTCGTGGTGATCGGTGAAGGTGAACGCGACGAAGCTCCGATGCTTTATATTGGCGAAGAAGTCGGCACCGGAAACGGCCCCGGCGTGGACATCGCGCTGGATCCGCTGGAAGGCACAACGCTGACCGCAAAGGACATGCCCAACGCGCTGACCGTGATTGCCATGGGCCCGCGCGGCTCGATGCTGCATGCGCCCGACGTTTACATGGACAAGCTTGCTGTTGGTCCGGGCCTGCCCGAGGGCGTCGTCAATCTGGACATGTCTCCACGTGAACGGGTGGAATCCTTGGCAAAAGCCAAGAACTGCAAGCCTGCGGACATCACCGTCTGTATTCTGGAACGTCCCCGTCACGAGGCGATGATCGCCGAAGTGCGCGAAACCGGAGCATCGATCCGCCTGATCACCGATGGTGACGTGGCAGGTGTCATGCATTGCGCAGAAAGCGAAGTGACCGGCATCGACATGTATATGGGCCAGGGTGGCGCCCCCGAGGGGGTTTTGGCTGCCGCTGCGCTGAAATGCATGGGCGGTCAGATCTTTGGTCGCCTGTTGTTCCGCAACGATGACGAGCGGGGCCGTGCTGCCAAGGCGGGTATCACCGATCTGGACCGGGTCTATTCGCGCGATGAGATGGTGACCGCAGATGTGATCTTTGCCGCAACGGGTGTAACCGGCGGTTCTCTGTTGCCGCGCATCAAGCGCGAGCCGGGTTGGGTGGAAACCACGACGCTGCTGATGCGTTCAAAGACCGGGTCCGTACGCCGCATGTCGTATCGCACCCCCACCTGGCCGCACGATAACGCCTAACGGCTTGCGCCGTTGCCTCCGGCGGGAGTATTTGGGAAAAGATGAAAAGGCCGGGTCCGAAAGGATCCGGCCTTGGTTCACAAGGGGCAGGCAATGGGTTTTCTTGGCGTAGAACAATCACTGACCGGGCGGCGCTGGGTTGGCCCGGAAGCCGAGCTGGAGCGGGCTGCCGAGATGATGACTCAACAGACCGACCTGCCGCGTGCGGTATGTCAGGTTCTGGCCCGTCGTGGCGTGCCGGTCATGGAGGCGCGCGGCTTTCTGGACCCCAAGCTAAAGGAGCTGCTGCCAGATCCCCGCGACATGAAGGACATGGAAACGGCGGCGGCGCGTTTTCTGGACGCCGTACGCCATCGCCAGAAAATCGCGGTGTTCGCGGATTACGATGTTGACGGCGGCTGCTCTGCCGCTCTGCTGCTGGTTTGGCTTCGGCAGATGGGGTTGCAGGCGACGCTTTATGTGCCGGATCGGATTGATGAGGGATATGGTCCGAATGTTCCGGCAATGCGGGAACTGGCAACCAGCCACGACCTGATCATTTGCGTCGATTGCGGCACGCTCAGCCATGAACCGATTGCCGCAGCCACGGGGGCCGACGTGATTGTTCTGGATCACCACCTCGGCGGCGAAACCCTGCCGGATTGCGTCGCAGTCGTGAATCCCAACCGGCAGGATGAAAGCGGTGATCTAGGCTATTTCTGCGCGGCGGGTGTCGTGTTTCTGATGCTGGTCGAAGCAGGGCGCCAGCTGCGCGCGGCAGGCGCAAAGGGGCCTGACCTGATATCGATGCTGGACCTGGTGGCCCTGGCAACCGTGGCTGACGTAGCGCCATTGATCGGCGCCAATCGCGCCCTGGTTCGACAAGGCCTGAAAGTGATGGCCCAAAGGCAGCGCCCCGGACTTGTCGCGCTGTCCGATGTCTCGCGCATGGATACGGCGCCCAACAGCTATCACCTGGGTTTTCTGCTTGGCCCCCGCGTGAACGCGGGTGGTCGCATCGGGCAGGCCGATCTGGGCGCCCGCCTGCTGAGCACGGATTCCCTGCACGAGGCACAGGCCCTGTCCGAACGTCTGGACGCGCTGAACACAGAACGCCGGGACATTGAAAACGCCGTGCGCGCCGCCGCGATGGAGCAGGCCGAGGGTCGCGGACTCGACGCACCGCTGGTCTGGGCCGCCGGTGAAGGCTGGCATCCGGGTGTGGTGGGCATCGTGGCGTCTCGTTTGAAGGAAACCGCCAACCGTCCGGCCGTCGTGATCGGCTTTGACGGTGATGAGGGCAAAGGCTCGGGGCGTTCGGTCTCGGGCGTGGATCTGGGGGCGTCGATCCAGCGGCTCGCGGCCGAAGGGTTGCTGGTCAAGGGTGGCGGGCACAAGATGGCCGCTGGACTTACCGTCATGCGCGACAAACTGGAACCTGCGATGGAACGCCTCAGCGAGTTGCTGGCAAAACAAGGCGCAGGTCAGGGCGGCCCTGCCGATATGAAGCTGGAAGGCGCCCTTATGCCGGGTGCCGCGACAGTGGACCTTGTCGAACAGATCGAACAGGCCGGACCGTTTGGCGCCGGAGCCCCTGCCCCGCGATACGCGCTTCCGGATCTTCAGGTGCGTTTTGCCAAACGTGTCGGGGAAACGCACCTGAAGTTGTCATTGTCCGATGGCATGGGTGGAGGGCTGGATGCGATTGCCTTTGGTGCCTTTGACAGTCCGATGGGCGAGAGACTATCAAATCATGGTGGCGCACGCTTTCATTTTGCAGGCCGGCTTGAGGTGAACAACTGGGGCGGGCGGCAATCCGTGCAGCTCAGGCTCGAGGACGCGGCAGAGGCAAATTGACGTCTCGCTCGGAAGGCGTAAAAAACTTTCTCATCCCTGCGTTTTTCGGCTTGCGGGGGTCACGGTGAAACCGTAAAAGGCCCTCCACAAGCCAGCGTGGCCCGTTCGTCTATCGGTTAGGACGCCAGGTTTTCAACCTGGAAAGAGGGGTTCGATTCCCCTACGGGCTACCATTTGTGCTTGCGTCACTACCAAGTGGCCCGTTCGTCTATCGGTTAGGACGCCAGGTTTTCAACCTGGAAAGAGGGGTTCGATTCCCCTACGGGCTACCATTTTCTTATTCAACATCAACAAGCTACCGGAAAAGTCTCCCTGCGCGCGATTTCGGATTGATTATGCCTTGATGGTGCAGCCTAGAGGAAATACCGTCCTGCTTGTCAGCCGTGCATCTGGTCCTAAGAGATCCGTATACACGCAGGGAACCCTCAGTGTAAGCTTCTCAGGCCCCACCGGGGGTTCTTTTTGATCTAAGGCAGTTTCGCTTTCTGCTCTCACGAAGTGTTATCTACTGAAGAGCTAAATTAGTCAGTTAAAAAATAATGAGATACTTTGTCGAGCAGCTTGTTCCCTCTGAGGTATTGTTGAAGCAGGGGGTTTACCTTCAAACTTGTGCTCACATCGAGTTGTGCACGTGGCGAATTGTTCAGATGGTCGATGGAATTGACCCTTCGTCCCGCGCTCAAATTGAGGAATTTGTTCGCCTAAAGCTAAACACCAGAAACATAGTTGCCAGACTCAGGCAATCGGCCGTTAAGTGCTACGCTCCGTTAGGGATACGACTACTTCTGTTAGCTGAGCGTATTCATTCAGGATTGCCAAACCGAAACATGGCTGCCCACGGCGCATGGAAACTTCATGCTTCAGGCCAAATGGAAATTGAGCATTATTTCATCAACAAGGCCAAAGAACTGCGTTATGTTTCAGAGAGGTTCGGAGATCGCGCTATAGAAGCCGCTCTAGAAGACGCAGACTTAATCTTGAGAGAAGCTATCCAACTGCATGAAGCGTTTGTTTCTCGAAACCTCAAGTATGTCTCGTTCACCGCCAACAATAGTTCTCAGGTTAAAACGACTAAATCGAACGCGTCAGCAGTACAGCATCTGGTTTCTCCCGTGCGAAACCAAACTCAAGTTGGATCACAAAACTTACTAAGGACATCAACCGCGTTGTCCCACGCATTTCGTTTAAGTCTGGGAAGCGGTAAGGGTTAGGCTCTCACAAAAAAGCTGCAAGCAGAGCATTTTGCAATTGGTCAGCCTTGGGAACTACTAAAAAACTACGCTACCCCCTTCGGGCTATCATTTCACCTGATCACACTCCGAACTTTTCTCGGCACAGGTTTTCGATCTTTTGCCAGGTGGATTTGTATTCGGGTGTGTTTTCTGCCGCGTAGTGAAAGTTTTTCATCAGCCCGGTCAGCTGCGTGAACACCTGCCTCACTTCGGCTTTGTCCGAGAAGACCGCTTTGGATTGCGTCACATCGTACACAAGCTTGAACGTCTTTATCTGCCGTTCAAGCGGCACTGTCGCATCGACTGTGTCAAATGCGTCCTGTTGCAAGTAGACCATATCGACGAACAAGGCTTTCTGTTGGGTTACAAAGTCGTCAATTGTGACGCCCTCTTCCCCAGTGACCTGCATCATCTGATCGACCTGTTCGCCTTTTTCGATCAGGGCCAACAGGGTGCGCACTTTGGCTGTCCAACCCTGCTCGGCGTTCCTGTCATACCAGTCGGACAATTGGTCGGTATACCGAGACCAGCTGAGCATTGGATCGACCGCTGGATAAAACCGCTTGTAGGCGCGTTCGGATGACAACCCGAGGAAACACTTGACCGTCGACAAGGTTGACTGGGTTACCGGCTCGTCAAAATTGCCGCCAGCAGGCGAAACCGTTCCGATCAGCGTCAGGCTGCCAAGATCGCCGTCATTCGTTTTCAGCGCCCCGGCGCGTTCGTACAAACCCTTGATCGAGCTTTCCAGATAGGCCGGGAACCCCTCTTCGCCCGGGATCTCTTCGAGCTTGCCAGAGGTCTCGCGCATGGCTTGCGCCCACCGGCTGGTGCTGTCGGCGATCAACAAGACATCATTGCCCATCTGGCGGTAGTATTCCCCCAACGTGATCCCGGTGAAGATCGACGCCTCGCGCGCGGCAACCGGCATGGAGGACGTGTTGCAGATGATGATCGTCCGATCCATCAGGCTGCCACCGGTGGTTGGATCGGTCATCTTCGGAAATTCCTCGATGGTCTCGACCACCTCACCTGCACGTTCGCCGCAGGCCACGACGATCACGATATCAACCTTCGCATTCCGTGCGATCAGGTTTTGCAGCACGGTCTTGCCCGCACCGAACGGCCCGGGAATACAGGCGGTGCCGCCGCGTGCAATCGGAAAGAACGTGTCGATCAGCCGTTGCGACGTCAGAACCGGTTCCGTGGGATACAACCGCTCGGACAGTGCGCGCTTCAGGATGTTTTCCGGCAATGGTCGCCGAACCGGCCATTTCTGCGAAAGCGTTAGCGTATGCTCGCCACCGTCTTCGTCTTCCAGTCGGGCCACGATGTCATGGATCGTGGCCGCGCCTTTTTGCACCCAGACCACCTTGTACGCACCGGTCCAGTTGAACGGCAGCATGATCTTGTGGCTGAAATGGCCTTCGGGCACCGTTCCGATGCTGTCCCCGGCAGTGACCGTATCGCCCACCTTCACCGACGGCGTAAAGGACCATTTCGCATGTTCATCCAAGGGCGCGACATCTGCGCCGCGCGGCAAGAAGGTTCCAAATTCGGCGGCCACCTTGGGCAAAGGCGATTGCAACCCGTCAAACACCTGCCCCAGCAGCCCCGGACCAAGCTCTACCGACAAAAGCTGACCTGATTGCTCCACCGGGTCGTCAACCGCCACCCCATCAGTGCTTTCATAGACCTGAACGTCCGCCATATCCCCACGTACGCGCAGCACTTCGCCTTTGAGCCTTTCCTGACGCCCACCGGGGCCGGAACGCGAAGGCAATATGTAAACCACTTCGTTTTTGACCAGTTGACCGGGGTGGCCGGTCGTGTCCGAATTGGCTTGTATCCGCACAAGCCCTTCCTGAACCAGGACGACACGTGCGGTCGATGAGTGTTTGGCTGAGATTGGGGCTGTCATGCGCTTGCTCCCTCAAAATCGACATCAGCGAAGTCGGCCATGGCCTGTTGTGCCAGTTTCTCAAATCTCTTGGCGGCTTCCGCAGCGCTGCTTTGCGCCCAGCGGTCGAAGATGTTCCAGATCAGAACGTAGATGGCGACCGCCTCGAAATCGAACATGTGACGAGCCGCGTGCCGCTTGAGCTGCTTGTGGCTTATCGACAAAAGCAGACGTTCCAGACCCAGCGGATCTTCGTTTTCCAGCAATTGGGTTGCCTCTTTGATCCAGGGCATGAGCCGTTCCAACCGAAAGCTGGGATCACCCCAATTGGCGGGGATGTGGCGGCTCCATCGTCCGACTCCGAATGGGCCTGAAGGCGCTGGTTCTCCGCGTTTTCTCAATCGCAATGCCGCAACCACCGAGCGCAGTTCCATGCGTTCCATGAAGAGTTTGCGCAAGGTGGGCTGAGGGATGTCCTCCATCGCTTGTTTGCAGCGCTGGATCGCCTGAGCGTCGGAGACATCCATGTCGTAGGCGCTCCAGCTCAACGTGTGCTCGAGGATCTTCAGAACTTTGCTGTCCTCAGGTGTCAAAGCCGTCAATCGACGGTCCAGCCTGATACGTGACAGGGGCGGCTGCTTGGCAACGAACAACCGTTCCGAACCCGGAAGGCTGCACATCAACGCGATATAGGCGTCCTGCTTTGACATCTCAGCGGATGACCCCTTCCAGAACGGCACGGAACCGGGGCTGCAAATGCTCCATCAACAGCGATGCCACCGCCTTATCCGTAAGGTCCAGAACAACACCCTGATCTTCTGCGCGAACGCGGATGCCTTCCTGCACGTCATCGGCTGCGTGCAACTCGACATTCTCGCGCAGCATCTTCGCAGTCAGCCCAAGAACATATTTTGTCAGCTTGCCGGATTGAATGTCATCGGCGTTTTGCTTGATGTCTTCCTGCGTGGCGACCCGGGCAGGAAGAACGACGGAAACCCTGCCATTCAAATTTGCACCTTCCCCGGCCCGGCCTACCACCTCGAGGATCATCTGCCTCAGAAGCTCGGGATCGGACATCTCTTTGGTTACAAGGCGTTCGACATCTGCCTTGAAGCGATCCGTCAGACCCGCCTTCATGGTCAGCACGGCATCCCGCATCGCGGTGTTCAATGCTTCTTCGCCGGCAGCCCTGTAATTGTCTGTCTCCGTGCGGGCTTTCTTTTTCAACTCCTCGGCTTCGCGCTTTGCCTCTGCCACGATGCGCGCGGCTTCGGTTTTTGCTTCTGCGCGCAACTTCTCGGCTTCGGCCTGACCAGCGGCAACCCCATCGTTGCGCAATTTGTCGATCAGCGCGTCAACCCCATGCGCAATCGTTCTGTCTTGTGCCATCAGCTGATCCCCGCACTGATGACCAACGCAAACACGAAGGCAAAAACACCAAACCCTTCGATGATTGCGGCAGGGGCCAGAGCAAGGCCAAAAATCTCGGGCTTTTCCTTGGTCGCATTGATCGCAGCCGCACAGGCCCGACCCTGCCAGATGCCGCAATACATCAGCGCGATACCCGACAGGATGCCGATCCCGAACAGACCGCCCGCGTTTTCAGGTGTCACGTCGCGGTTCAGGGTAAACATGATGACGATCCCATAGATGACCATCGTTGAGGGAAACGCGGATACACCCACGAAACGGCCATAGCCGCCCTCGGTTTCCGTCATGGCCCCGATACTGGCCATACCGGCGATCGAACACCCAATAGCGCTGGCTGCAGCCCCCAACGCCATTGGCGCATAAATACCCAGCCAACCCAGTGTAAGAACAAGCTCATTCATTCCTGAACCTCCTTGCGGGCAAATGGACGAAAGATGATGCCTTCATCCGGCAGACCCCATTTAAAGAATTCGATGTAATTGAGACGCAAGCCGTGCACGACGCCGCTCATCATCGCGAGCGCGAAGTTCAAAACATGACCTATGATCAATATCAGCAGCCCAAACAGAATGCCCGGCCCCCTAAGGGCCTGCATGACCGACACCGCCAGATCATTGAACGTGATCGCCAGCGAGGCCGAAGCAAGGCCCAACGCGAAAAGACGCATGTAGCTGAGAACATCCCCAAACGCGCCCATCGCCCCGGCAAGGCTTTGAAACCCTTCGAGCAAACGCCAGATCCAGTCCATCGGCCGCTGGATGACCCGCTCGCTGGAAAACAGGACAATCGGCACGATGCCGGCGCTCAGGATAGCTGCGCCCGGCACCGGCGACTTGCCGTTCATGTAGCCGAGCCAAAGGGCAAACCCGCCGATCAGGGCCGCAATCCAGCCCAAATTGGCAACCGCCATGCGTTGCCCCCACGCTGCGCGAGCCGCAAGTGCGTTGGCCAGGACAAGGTGTATAACGCCAACGACGATCGAGACCATCATCATCGCGCCGAAATCGTTCAAATCCAGCACCTTGAGCCTTGCCCAAATCGAGCCCGCAGCCGGTGATACCCCAAAATAGCTGCCCACCATGACCCCGTAAAATATCGTAACAGCCGAGATGATCAGGCCGAACAGACGCCAGGATCTTTGACCAGCGGTGCGGTCCATCCGTCTCCAAAAGGCCAGCACCGCCAGCAGGATGACGGCGCCGTACCCGGCATCCGCCACGATCATGGCAAAGAAGATTGCGAAGGACGCCGAGACGATGACGCTGGGGTCCCAGTCCTGATATCCGGGCACCTGATAGAACAGCGCCAGATCGACAGCGGCCCTGCGGTTCTCGGGCTGCTCCAGCAAGGTCGGAGGCGCGTCGCCCGACCCCGGATCTTCAATCAGGACGGCTGAACCCTTGGCGTTTGCCATGGCAAGAACAGCATCCACCTGATCCACGGGAACCCACCCCTGCAAAGCAAACACTGCCTCTTCGTCGCGCACTTTCTGCGTTGCATGGGCAAGCTCGGCGGCACTTTCGGCGACGGACAGGTTCCGGCGCATCAATGTCAGATAGCGCGTCAGCGCCACGCGTTCGGCTTCCAACGCCTCGAGGGCGATCTCGGCCTCTTCCAACTGGGCCACAAGCTCGTGTACCGGCAGCGAACCGACATGGGTTCGCGGAACAGGAAGAACACCATCATCGGGTTCGTCAGGTGAAATCAGAACGGCATACAGGTACCGGTGGTCTTCCTCCAATATCGCCCAGGGGAATCTGACCTCGGACAATGCATCCCGGTGCTTCAGCGGCAGCTGATAGAACCACAGCCTGTTGCCAGCCAGCGCATCGGTCGGCGGAAAATCCAAATCCCCCCAAGGTCGCACCTGGGCGATGCGATGCGCCAGAAAGTCACGCCGGTCCATTGTATCCCGAACGCGCTGCATGAGGTCGGTCACCTCGCGCACGAAACGATCCATGTCGAAATCAGACGCACGCTGGACCTGGCGACGCGGGTCAGGCACTTCTGCAAGGAAACGCAATGCCTTATACGCCTCTCTTGCACCGCGCTCACTGATCTTTTCCGGCTCTTTCGGTGTGGGAACAAGCGGCAAAACATGCATGCAGCCTAGGGCCTGAAGCGCCTCAAGCGATTCCGCCTTTCGGGCAGCAGGCCCGATCAGAGACATCTTTTTCAGTCGCGCAACGCTCATGTCAAAGCCTCCTGCGCGTGTTTGCGTTTCGAGATCTTCGACCGCACGACGGCCTGCATCTGTTCGTCGCTCAGGTAGATGCGGATCTTCTTGATGTTGGCCTTGGCGCGCGGGATCAGAACCTTTTCGAACAAGTTGACCCGCTGGGTGATGGTGGCCACCGCCTTGTCGAAGATGCGAACGCGTTCTTCGGCAATCTTCACCCGCACCCGCGCTTCGATGACGTCGTGCAGCAAAAGCGCAGCGGCATCGACCCAATGGGGCTTGGCCAAAACGGAATATGGGCGCACCGCCACTTCGATCCGATCAAGGTCAGGCAGTTTGACCCCCACCACATTGACCTCTTTGACCTTGTAGTCCTTGAGCGTGACCAGCCCATCCAGAGCGACACCCTGCTGGGCCAGCATCGGCAGCTTTTCACCAACCTGCCGCACCAGCGCCTGCACCTTTTGCTCGAGGCGGTCGACCTCTTCCCGGGCCCGGACCCGTTCAGCCATCAACTGTTGTCGCTTCAGGTCCAGCGACGGCAGGAACCGCTCGTAGCTTTTCAGCTGTGTCTGCTCGCGCGCAAGCGACGATTTATTCAGCTGCAACCGCGCCATTGGCATCCTTCGGGAAATACTTGTCGATCAATGCCTGCTTCATCAGCAACTGTTCCGGCGCAAAGCACTCTGCAAGTGTCTTCCAACCCAGATCCAGCGCCTCTTCCAGCGGGATCGAAACATTGATGTCCATGAACCGCGAGCGGAACAGGCCGCCGAATTTCAGCAATTGGTGATCATAGTCTGACAGGTCGAAGGCCATCGCCTGTTTTTGCGCGGCATCGCGGCTTTCAGAATAGAAACGGATCATCGTGTTCATGATCTGCCCATGATCTTCGCGGGTGGTCTTGCCGATCACGTTCTGCTTGAGGCGCGACAGGCTGCCGAACGGATCGATCACGCCGGAATGCAGATAGAACTGCCCTTCAGTGATATAGCCGGTGTTGTCAGGCACCGGGTGGGTCACGTCGTTTCCGGGCATGGTCGTGACGGTCAGAACCGTGACCGACCCGCCTTTGGCATAGTCACAGGCTTTTTCGTATCGGCGCGCAAGCTGCGAATACAGGTCCCCCATATAGCCGCGCTGAGATGGCACCCTCTCCTGACTGATGCCAACCTCTTTCATCGCGTCAGCATAGGCGGTCATGTCCGTCAGCAGGACCAGCACGCGTTTGCCCTCTTCCACAGCAAACTTCTCGGCCACTGCCAATGCCATGTCCGGCACCAGAAGACGTTCCACCAAAGGATCCATCGCCTGATTGACGAACATGACGGTACGCGAAAACACACCCGCATCTTCGAACGAGGTGCGAAACGTGTGGTAGTCGTCAAAAATCAGCCCCAGCCCGCCAAAGATCACGATATCTGCATCGGCCTGAATACCGATTCGGCTGAGGAAAGCGTTGAATGGCTCGCCTGAAACCGAGAAGATCGGAATTTTCTGGCTCTCGACCAATGTGTTGAACACGTCGATCATCGGCACATCCGTGCGGATCATTCTGTTTGGAACCGCGCGTTCCGCCGGATTGACAGTGGGTCCGCCAATATCGATATGCGGTTCCGCAGACAGGTCGGGGCCTCCATCAATGGCCACACCGGCACCATCAAAAACGCGGCCCAGAATGTTGGCCGAATAAGGTGTCTGCATCGGGTGACCGAGAAAGGTTGCCGTTGCTTCGGTCGATATGCCCTTGGTGCCGGAAAACACCTGCAACGTGACGACATCCCGGTCGATGAAGATCGTCTGGGCCAGTGTTTTTCGGCCATCCACCGTCTCGATCACGGCGAGGTCGTTGAACCGGACAGCCGGCTCTCCTTTGTTCTGGATCGGAACCCGAACCTTGATTGTGTCCCCGACGATTTCCAGAACACGCGTGTACTTCAACAGACTTCGGGACATTGCCTATCCTCACTGTTCCAAGTCGTTTTTCGTAATTCGCGCCGCACGTCTCAGCGGTAATTTTTGCAATGACAATCCTAGCTTACAACGAATTCACAAATTGGCAAACGAGTTCAGCGCCACCTCTTCCGGGATGCCTGAACGTCAATTACTAAATTTTTAGTTTGACACATACGCAAGAAATCGCTGATGCTGTCCGTCATCCGGTTTCCGCCGGAGAACCATAATTTTTGGGAGGAGACAGATGCGGAGACATCTACTTTCCGCAGTGGCGGCGGCTGCCGTCATTGCGGGGCACGGTCCTGCTTGGGCCGACGAAGCCGCAGCACAACGTTGGATCGACGACGAATTCCAGCCATCGACCTTGTCGAAAGACGAACAGATGGCCGAGATGCAGTGGTTCATCGAAGCTGCACAGCCTTACGCAGGTATGGAAATCAACGTCCTGTCCGAAGGTATCCCGACACATTCCTACGAATCCGAGGTGCTGACCAAGGCGTTCGAGGAAATCACCGGCATCAAGGTCAACCACCAGATTCTGGGTGAAGGTGAGGTGGTTCAGGCCGTTCAAACCCAAATGCAAACGGGTCGGAACCTGTATGACGGCTATGTCAACGACAGTGACCTGATCGGCACCCATTCGCGTTTGCAGCTGGCCTATCCGCTGACGGACATGATGGGCGGTGACTGGGCCGCGACGACTTCGCCGACGCTGGATCTGGATGACTTCATGGGCATTCAGTTCACCACCGGACCGGACGGCAAGCTGTATCAGCTGCCCGATCAGCAGTTTGCGAACCTTTACTGGTTCCGCAAGGACTGGTTTGATGATGAGGCGAACAAAGCCGCGTTCAAAGAAAAGTACGGCTATGATCTGGGCGTTCCGGTCAACTGGTCCGCGTATGAAGATATCGCCGAGTTCTTCACCAATGATGTGAAAGAAGTCGATGGTACCACGATCTACGGCCACATGGATTACGGCAAGCGCGCGCCCGACCTCGGATGGCGCATGACCGATGCCTGGCTGTCGATGGCCGGTGCCGGCGACAAGGGCGAACCGAACGGTGTGCCTGTCGACGAATGGGGCATCCGCATGGAAGCGGGCACCTGTAACCCTGTTGGCGCTTCGGTGTCGCGCGGTGGTGCTGCAAACGGTCCGGCCGCGGTCTATGCGATCCGGAAATGGGACGAATGGCTGCGGGCCTATGCGCCTCCGGGTGCCGCGTCTTATGACTTCTACCAGTCACTGCCGGCACTTAGCCAGGGCAACGTGGCCCAGCAGATCTTCTGGTACACGGCCTTCACCGCCGACATGGTCAAGCCGAAGTCCGAAGGCAACAACACCGTGGATGACGAAGGCACGCCGCTGTGGCGGATGGCGCCCAGCCCGCACGGCCCCTATTGGGAAGAAGGCCAGAAGGTTGGCTACCAAGACGTGGGCTCCTGGACGTTCCTCAAATCGACCCCCTCGGATCGTGCCCAGGCAGCCTGGCTTTATGCCCAGTTCGTGACCTCCAAAACTGTCGACGTGAAGAAGTCCCATGTGGGTCTGACCTTCATCCGCGACAGCTCGGTCAACCACGAGTCGTTCACCGAACGCGCGCCCAAGCTGGGTGGTCTGGTCGAGTTCTACCGCTCACCTGACCGCGTGGCATGGTCGCCGACCGGCATCAACGTGCCGGACTATCCGAAGCTGGCCCAGATCTGGTGGCAGCAGATCGGTGACGTGAACTCGGGCGCCTTCACCCCACAAGAGGCGATGGATCGTCTGGCCGAAGAGATGGACATCACTATGGCCCGGATGCAGGCCGCTGATGAAAGCGCCGGTGTCTACGGCGGCTGTGGTCCGCGCCTGAACGAGCCGCAGGACCCATCTTTCTGGCTGGAAAAGCCGGGCTCGCCCAAGGCCAAGCTTGAGAACGAAAAGCCGCAGGGCCAGACCGTCAACTATGACGAACTGGTTCAGCGCTGGCAGTCAAAGTAAGCCGTTGAAACCCGGGGGTGCCGCGTCAGGCACCCCCACCTCAAGACCAGTGCATTGCACTGAAGGACCGGAACCCACGGACATGATCGAACTTCAAGACGCGACTAAAAGGGTCGGCAACGTCATCCATATCAAGCCCACAAACCTGACCCTTCAGACAGGCCACTTCAACGTGCTGCTGGGCGCGACGGGCTCGGGCAAGACCTCTCTGATCAAGATAATGGCCGGGCTGGACCCGATCGCCTCGGGCAAGGTCCTGATGGATGGGCAGGACGTCACGCGGCTGAATACGCAGAAGCGAAAAATCAGCCTCGTGCACCAGTTCTTCGTGAACTACCCGCATATGACCGTATTCGACAACATCGCCTCGCCCCTGCGCGTGGCAGGCATGGCGCAATCCGAGATCGAAGGCCGCGTAGAAGAGGCCGCCGACCTGCTGCAACTGCGCCCGATGCTGCACCGCCGCCCGCACGAACTGTCGGGGGGGCAACAACAACGTACCGCGCTGGCGCGTGCCATTGCCAAAGAAAGCCGCGCCGTGTTCCTTGACGAACCGCTGGCCAACCTCGACTACAAACTGCGTGAAGAACTGCGCGAGCAGCTGCCCGACCTGTTCGCAGGTCGCGGGGCCGTGGTGGTCTATGCCACGTCCGAGCCTGAAGAGGCGCTGCTGCTGGGCGGCTACACCGCCCTGATGGAAGATGGCCGCGTGACCCAGTTCGGGCCAACCGCTGACATCTATCGCAACCCCGAGAACATCGCCGCCGCGCGGGTCTTTTCAGACCCCCCGATCAATGTCGCACGCATCACCGTTTCCGCTGCCCAGGCGCAACTGGCCGGTGGAGGTGGCTGGGCCGTCACCGACATGGCCGACGGAGATTACATGGTCGCGGTGCGGCCGCATCGTGTGACGCCGTTCCGTACGTCTGACGCGGACGTGGAACTGACCGGCCGCGTGATCGTGACCGAGCTTTCGGGTTCGGATTCCAGCGCGCATTTCCAGCATGGCGAGGACGCCTGGGTGTCGCTGGCCGCCGGAGTCCATCCCTATCAGGTGGGCGAGGACCACACATTCTTCATGAACCCGGTCCATTGCCGGTATTTCGGCCAAGACGGCAAAAGGGTGGCCTGACATGGCACAGATCAAACTTTCGAACCTCCGCCACAGCTACATGCCGTCGCCAAAAGGCCCCGAGGATTATGCGCTGAAGGAAATCGACGTGACCTGGCGTGATGGCGGGGCCTATGCCCTGCTGGGCCCGTCGGGCTGCGGCAAGTCCACGCTGCTGAACATCATCTCGGGCCTGCTGACCCCGTCCGAAGGGCAGATCCTGTTCGACGACCGTGACGTGACCGCTCTGCCCCCTGATCAGCGCAACATCGCACAGGTGTTCCAGTTTCCGGTGATTTACGACACGATGACCGTGGGCGAAAACCTGGCCTTTCCGTTGAAGAACCGCGGCGTCGATCCGGCGACGATCAAGCGCCGCGTCGATGCGATCGCCGAGATGCTGGATGTCACCGACATGCTGAACACCCGTGCCAGCGGCCTCAGCCCGGACAACAAGCAGAAAATCTCGATGGGTCGCGGCCTGGTCCGCGACGACGTAAACGCGGTGATGTTCGATGAACCTCTGACCGTGATTGACCCGCATCTGAAATGGAAGCTGCGGTCCAAGCTGAAAGAACTGCACCAGCGCGTCAAGGCGACGATGATCTACGTCACCCACGACCAGACCGAGGCCCTGACCTTCGCGGACGAGGTCGTGGTGATGCAAGAGGGCGAAGTGGTGCAGATCGGCACCCCGGTCGAATTATTCGAGCGCCCGCAGCACACGTTCGTGGGCCATTTCATCGGCTCGCCCGGTATGAACGTGCTGCCTTGCGAGGCGCGCGGCGACCGCGCCCTGTTCGAAGGGCACGAAATCATGCTGGAAGGTCCCATTCACGGTGATGGCGGCCGTACCGATCTGGGCATTCGCCCGGAATATGTCGGCTTGGGCGAGACCGGCATCCCGGCGCATGTGACCAAGGTTTCCGACATCGGTCGCCACTTTGTGGTCAGCGCGATGGTCGGCAATACCGCCCTCAAGGCCGTGACCGAACACAGCGTGCCCGAACCCGGATCACAGGTTTTCCTGCAATTCAAACCCGAACAATCCCGCGTCTACCGCGACGGCTGGATCGCAACCGAGGAGCGGGCCCAATGAGAACAGAAAATCAAAAAGCGTGGTTCTTTGTCCTGCCCGTGCTGGCACTGGTCGCGTTCAACGCGCTGGTGCCGATGATGACGGTAGTCAACTATTCGGTGCAGGAAACCTTTGGCAACAACCAGTTTTTCTGGGAAGGCCTGGGTTGGTTCGAACAGATCCTGCGGTCGGACCGGTTTCAGGCCGCACTTGGACGACAGTTCCTGTTTACTTTCCTGATCCTGATCATCGAAGTGCCTCTTGGCATCATCGTGGCCCTGTCGATGCCGCGCAAAGGTTTCTGGGTGCCTGTCTGCCTGGTGCTGATGGCCCTGCCGATGCTGATCCCGTGGAACGTCGTTGGGTCCATGTGGAACATCTTCACCCTGCCCAAAATCGGTCTGTTGGGATATTTCCTGAATGACGTTCTGGGCATCAACTATGACATGACGCAACAGCCGCTTTCGGCCTGGATCACCGTCATCGTTATGGATGTCTGGCACTGGACGTCGCTGGTCGTGTTGCTGTGCTATGCAGGCCTCGTGTCGATCCCGGACGCCTACTATCAGGCGGCCAAGATCGACGGCGCAAGCCCATGGTCGGTGTTCCGCTACATCCAGCTGCCCAAGATGAAGACGGTTCTGACGATCGCGGTCCTGCTGCGGTTCATGGACAGTTTCAACATCTATACCGAGCCGTTCGTGCTGACCGGCGGTGGGCCCGGCAACTCGACCACCCTGCTGTCGATCGACCTTGTGAAAATCGCGCTGGGGCAGTTCGACCTTGGCCCTGCGGCTGCGATGAGCCTGATCTATTTCGCCATCACGCTGCTGGTTTCGTGGCTCTTCTACACCCTCATGACAAAGGATGACGCGCAATGAAGAAGCGGTCTCTCATCCCGATCCTCTATATCGCGTTCCTGATGCTGCCGATCTATTGGCTGGTGGCGATGTCCTTCAAGACAACGAACGAGATCCTGTCGGGTTTTTCCCTGTTCCCCCAGACTTTTACGCTGGAGAATTACATCACCATCTTCACGGACCCGACGTGGTATTGGGGCTATATCAACTCGATCACCTATGTGACGTTGAACACGGTGCTGTCGGTCAGCGTCGCCTTGCCCGCTGCCTATGCGTTCTCTCGCTATCGGTTTTTGGGCGACAAGCAGCTGTTCTTCTGGCTGCTGACCAACCGGATGGCCCCGGCAGCGGTCTTCGCCTTGCCGTTCTTTCAGCTGTATTCTTCGATCGGCCTGTTCGACACGCATCTGGCTGTGGCACTGGCGCATACATTGTTCAACGTGCCGCTGGCAGTTTGGATTTTGGAAGGCTTCATGCGCGGCATTCCAAAAGAGCTGGATGAAACCGCCTATGTCGACGGCTATTCCTTCCCGCGTTTCTTCGTGACGATCTTCCTGCCCAATATCAAAGCGGGCGTCGGCGTGGCGGCTTTCTTCTGCTTCATGTTCTCGTGGGTGGAAATGCTGCTGGCCAAGACCCTGACCGCGGTCGAGGCCAAACCCATCGCCGCCGTGATGACCCGCACCGCATCCAGCGCGGGCTATGAATTGGGCCTGCTGGCCGCCGCCGGCACCCTGACCATCATCCCCGGCGCCATCGTCATCTGGTTTGTCCGCAACTACATCGCGCGTGGTTTCGCGATGGGACGTGTGTGAGGTTCGATATGCGTAAACTTCTTCTCACCCTTCTTTTCCTGCCTTCCACGACCTTTGCCCAGCAGGCCGGATGGGGCAGTGTCGGCCAGCAAGAGGAAAAAGGTTTTTCCTGGACTGCGCCACTCTGGCCCGATTTCTGGATGGCCTGGACCCCGGCGACACTTGCCGTATTTGTCGGCATCTTTTCGGCCATCGCGCTGATTGGCGTTCTTGAGGGCTTCAAGTATCGCGATGGCATAGAACGGCGCGGTGTACTGGGGCTGACAACCACATTGGGCGATCGGCTTTTCATCACCCTTCTGGGGTCCGCCTATATCTTCCTCGCATGGCTGGGCATTGTCGGGCAGCCGGTATGGACACCTCTTTTCCTGTCTATCGGCTGGGGCGTTTTTGTGTTCTGGAAAGTTTAGACTTTGAGAAATCGCGAAAGGATGCTTGTCTGGCAGGCATACTAAACATGACAACACCGAGATCGATGCGAAAGAAAAAGACAACAAATCTGCTGACCGAGGTTGAACTGGAGTTCATGAACGAGCTCTGGGCCCTCGGGCAAGGCTCGGTGCGAGATGTCCTGGACCGCCTGCCTTCGGAACGCAATCTGGCCTATACATCCGGTGCCACGATCCTGCGTATCCTAGACGAGAAAGGTTTTGTGGAAAGCCGCAAGACAGGAAAGACCCTGATCTATACGCCGCTTCTGGAAAAGGACAGGTATCAGGCCCGGTCTCTGCAAAACCTGTCCCGCACTCTGTTTGACGACACACCCGCCACACTGGTGGCCCGGCTTGTCGATGATGCGGGGCTGAGCGAAGCCGACCTGGAGGAAATTCGAGCACTGGTAGAAAGGAGACTGCAAAATGACAGCGGTTAGACCGGTTCTCGACACATTTATCGAACTCAACATCGTGCTGGCCTTGTCAGCCGTCATCTGGCTGGCGGCCCGCGCAGCCCTGACCCGAACAGCCCTGCGCCACAGCTATGTCGCGCAGTTGCGTGCGCTCAAGGCGCTGTGCGTGTGCGTACTGATCAGCCCGTTTCTTGCGTTCGGCGTGTCATCATTCGCCTCTTATGCATGGCCGGGCAGCGCCATGGCGCTTGGCGACATCGCCGTTGCCGCCTATCTGCGCGGCGATATCGCCATGCCCGCCACCCAGTTCGAGGCCTTGCTGAACACCCGTGAACGGTGGGTGGATCTTGCGTTGTCGGGGCAACAGCCGGTGATCACTGCCCTTGTGACGCTGCTTGTTTTGGTCGCCGCCGTGTTTGCGGCCCGTGCTCTGCGGGACGCGGCGATGATCCGTCAGACAGTCAAATCCAGCTTTCTTTGGCGGCAGTCGGCCAAGGTTGACATCCGTCTTTCGGATCGCATCACCGTTCCGTTCGCCGTGCGCGGATTGCGCCGTCGCCATGTCGTTCTGCCAAGCCACCTGCTGGATACCCCGCACGAACTGCGCTTTGCGTTGGCGCACGAGCTTCAGCATGTTCGCGCGGGTGACGTGGAATGGGAACTGGGCTTTGAAATGCTGCGCCCGCTGTTGTTCTGGAACCCAGCCTATTTGATGCTCAAATATCAGTTCGGCCGCTTGCGTGAACTGGCATGTGACCAGTCCGTGGTGGCCCGCAAACGGATCGATGCGCGCGAATACACGGCTTGCCTGCTGGATTATTGCGCGCGTACGATCTCGGCAAACAATCCTCGCGTTCTGAATGTTGCGTTTGTGACGGGCGGCAAGGCCAAGCGCGTGCTGCGTCAGCGCGTGCTTGCATTGACCGATGCACAGCCGGCGGTGCCTACCCTGCCCGCTCTGTTCCTGGGGATGGCATTGACCTTCGCCACCCTTCTTGCGTTGGGGTCTGCGTCGATCCAGCAAACGCAAGATTGGAGCCATGACCGCCTGATGCTGTCAACCGTGGTCAATCTGGAACGGCTGGAAGCGCGCAATCAGGGGAACTGATCCGACCTGATCACCAGCCGCGACGCCCGAACAGCGAATGAAGCCGACCCTGATCTGAAAAAGGCTCGAGCGCTTGCGAGCGCTCCAACCGCGCCACGACCCGCGCGACCATAACCCAGCCTATGACTGCAAAGATGACGCCTCCAAACGCCTGCCCAAGCAGAACGCCGGATGCGCCGGCGATCTGTGAACCAATCGTCGCGAAAACCCAAGTGCCGATAGTGTGACGACCCCAGTTTATCCATGTGGAATAGACCGGATGCCCCAGATTGTTGAAGCTGGCATTTGTCACGAAGATCACGCCATTGAAGAACGAAGCCAAAGCCAACGGGCCGCAGAACAGATAGATCAGACTGCGGGTTTCGCCCTCGGCAGCAAACAGATCCGCAATCGGTGCGCGCAGCAAAAACAAAATGGCCGACATGCAAACGACATAAAGGGCCGTGAACTTGATCCCTGCCAGAAAGGCAGCACGCACGCGATCGAACTTTTCGGCCCCGAAATTCTGCCCGATGATTGGCCCTATCGCGCCGGACAGAGCGAAGATAACCGAAAACGCCACCGGCAAAAGGCGCCCGATCACCGCCATGCCCGCAACCGCGTCCGTTCCATATTGCGCGATTTCCCGCACCACGATGGCATTCCCGATCGGCGTGGCGACATTCGTCAGAACAGCAGGAATTGCTATTGCCCGCACGGGGCGCAAATCCTGTCCCACTTGCTTCAGTGAAGGGCGTGCAAATCCCCGATGCACCCGCAGCGCGGGCCACAATGCCGCCCCCAACATGCACAGCCGCGCCAGGACCGAGGCGATTGCGGCCCCATCCAGCCCCAACCCGACAGCAAAGATCAAGATCGGATCCAGAACAGCATTCACCACACCGCCATAAATCGTTGCCATCATCGACCGTCGCGCATCGCCGTGGGCGCGCAGCACCGCCATTGCCGCCATCGCAATCGACATCACGCACATGGTGGGAAGGATGATCGACACATAACGCGTCGCCAGCCTCAGAACCTCTCCTTCCGCACCAAGCAAGGACAGCAGGTAGCTGAGGTTAAACAAGACCAGTCCCGAGGTCGTCAGCCCGGCAATCAGACCAATAACGGCCACGCTGGACGCGTAGTGTCTTGCCTGTTCAGCCCGCCCGGCCCCGAGTTCGCGCGCAACCAGCGCCCCGGCGGAAATCGACAATCCGATATTAATCGCGTTGGTGAAAAACAGCAGCGTACCGGCATAGCCCACCGCCGCCGCAAGCGCATCGTTGCCCAACATCGAGATGAAGATCATATCGACAAAGTCGACGGCAAAAATGGCCATCAGGCCAATGCTGGTGGTCAATGACATGCGTGTCACATGCAGCATCAGACTGCCGCTCAGAAACACCGCTTTGCTTGCCGATTGATCCGCCAAAACCCTGCTCGCCCCACTTGTTCGACCCCGACGGGCCTTTGATGCCGTTGCGCCCAGCAAAGGAAAGCCCCGGCCAACGCTGAAGCAAACTCACGCGTTTCCGGGGCATTTTACACAAGTTATTTTCAGGACCGGCTAGAACCCACGGGGATCAGACAAAACGGTTCACGTAGTTCTCGAGGATTTCCTGACGCCCCGAGCGCGGATCTGGATTGAGACCCTCGGCCAGCACCCGCGCTGCAATCTCATCAAGACCAGAGGTCAGCATTGCCTGCGCCTCGGGCGTATTCCAGCCCGCGTACCGATCAGCCAGCGCCTGTTCCAATCCACCATCTTCGATCATCGCTGCCGCTGCTTTCAGGCCCCGGGCACAGATATCCATACCGCCCACATGCGCGGCGATCAGATCTTCGGCATCGATCGACTGCCTGCGCAGCTTGGCGTCGAAATTGGTGCCGCCAGTGGTAAACCCACCCGCCTTCAGGATGTGGTAATAGGCCAGCGCAACCTCGGGGGTGTTGTTGGGGAACTGATCCGTATCCCAACCCGATTGATAATCGTTTCGGTTCATGTCGATGGAGCCCAGCATCCCCTCGGCCGCGGCTACGGCAATCTCATGTTCAAAACTGTGCCCCGCCAGGATCGCGTGCCCCTGTTCGAGGTTCAGTTTGACCTCATTCTCAAGCCCATATTTGCGCAGGAAACCAATGCAGGTCGCGGCATCGAAATCATATTGGTGCTTTGATGGCTCCTGCGGTTTGGGTTCGACGAGGATCGCACCTTTGAACCCGATCTTGTGCTTGTACTCGACCACCATGTTCAGAAACCGGCCCATATGATCCAGCTCGGTTTTCATGTCGGTGTTGAGCAGCGTCTCGTACCCTTCGCGCCCACCCCACAGCACATAGTTTTCTCCGCCCAGCTTGTGGGTGGCATCCATGCAGGATTTCACCGTGGCGGCAGCAAAGGCAAAGACGTCGGGGTCGGAGTTGGTGCTGGCACCGCCCATCCAGCGGCGATGGCTGAACATGTTGGCCGTACCCCACAACAGCTTGGTGCCGGATGCCTGCATCTTTTCACCAATATAGTCGGTGATCTCGTTCAACGTGCGCAGATTGTCGGCGAAGTTCCCCTGCTCTGGACGGATATCGGCATCATGCCAGCAGAAATAGGGCTGTCCCAGAATCTGGAACATCTCGAACGCGATATCGGCCTTCATCTTGGCGCGGCCCATGTCATCCTGTGGGTGCCAGGGGCGCTCGAAAGTGGGGCCGCCAAACGGATCTCCGCCCTCCCACGCGAAGGAATGCCACCACGCCACGGCAAAACGCAGGTGATCCTCCATGCGCTTGCCCAAGATAATCTCGTCCGGGTTGTAGTGACGGAATGCGAGCGGGTTCTTGCTGTCCTCGCCTTCAAATTGGACTTCTTCAATTCCCTGAAAAAAACCGCTCGTCATTTCGCTTACCTCATTCCGTCTTTTCGCCGGGCTTTTTGCCCAGAATGATCATCGACAACAGATCGTCATCGGTGACGTCTGCGATATCGACTGTTCCAACCAATTGCCCGTTCTTCATGACCGAGGCCCGATCACACAGCTCCATCACCGCGTGTACATCATGGTCGATCAGGAAAATCCCGATCCCCTGCGCCTTGAGCTGTTGGATCAGGTCCGCCACCATCTGTGTCTCGTGCGGGCCAAGTGCGGCCGTGGGCTCGTCCATGATCAGGATACGCGCGTTGAAATACACCGCCCGTGCAATGGCCACCGATTGCCGCTGACCGCCCGACAGGGCCGAGACCGGATCATTGAACTTCTGAAAGTTCGGGTTCAGTTGCGCCATGATCTTGCGGCATTCCGCCTCCATCGCGGCGTCGTTGACCAGGCCAAAGGGCGTCACCATTTCGCGGCCCAGAAACAGGTTCGAACTTGCATCCAGGTTGTCCGCCAGTGCCAGCGTCTGATAGATCGTCTCGATATTGTTGGCGCGCGCGTCGCGGGGGTTGTTGATCTCGACCTTCTTGCCGTCGATCAGGATTTCGCCATGGTCCATCTGATAGGCGCCCGAAAGAACCTTGATCAGGGTGGATTTGCCGGCCCCGTTGTGGCCCAGAAGGCCCACGACCTCGCCCGGGTAGAGATCGACCGACACATGGTCTACCGCCTTGATACCCCCGAAAGAAATCGAGATATCGCGCATTTCCACCAGCGGAGGCTGGCCCGATCCGCGACCCGAAGCCCGGTTTTGTGTTTCTTGTGCTTGCATCATTTCGCCCCCAGACGTTTGCGATAGACGATGTCGATATAGACGGCCAGAACCAGGACGGTGCCGACGACGATGTTCTGAAACGGCGCGTCAACGCCGACCATGGCCATGCCCGATTGCAGCGCCTGCATGATCAGCGCGCCGAGGATTGCGCCGTAGATCGTTCCGATGCCGCCGGACAGCGCCGTTCCACCGATCACGGCGGCGGCAATCACGCGCAGTTCATCCAGCGTTCCGATATCGTTCGAGTGGTTGGCCAGACGGGCCGAGGCCACAACCGCCGACAGTGCACAGAGAAACCCCATCAGGGCAAAGATCTTGACGGTCATCAAACGGGTGTTGATGCCAGACAATTCGGCTGCATCCGGGTTGCCGCCAGTTGCAAAGATATAGCGTCCAAAGCGGGTTTTGCGGGCCACGACGGTCAGCGTCACCGCCACAATGATCAGGATCAGGACCGAAATCGGGATACCGTATCCCACAACCAGCCCTTCCGGCATGGTCTCGCCGCGCGCTTCGAACATACGTTCCAGACGGCGCGTCGGGATGGCATAGCTGTTGACGATCAAGACATAACCCATAATGGCGGTGCCAATGATCCCGGCCAGCGTTGTTTCAGCCCAGACCGGCTTTACAGGGAATCCATGAGCGGCTTTGGACCGGCGGCCGCTCCACAACGCCCAGATCGCAACAGCCGTGGCGGCAAGGCCGAACAGGAGGCTGACGGTTGTTCCCAAGGTTCCGTTTGTCCCCCCAAACATCAGAAACGTGCTGTCCAGCGGGCCGATCGTCTGTCCGTCGGTCATGTACCAGGCAACGTTGCGCCAGACCAGAAAACCGCCAAGCGTCACGATAAAAGCTGGGATGGTCAGATACCCTACCATCCAACCGTGGAATGCACCGATCAATGTGCCCACCACAAGGCCAACCACCAATGTGATCGCCCAGGTCGCCGGGTGGTTCAAACCCATTCCCAGTACGTTGGGCAACAGCTCGGTCTGGGTCATCGCCATCACGGCAGATGTGGTCGCCAGCAGCGCCCCAACCGACAGGTCAATGTGGCGCATGACGATAATGAACACCATGCCGCAGGCCATGATCGCAACCGAGACGGTCTGGATCGACAGGTTGAACAGGTTTCTGGGCGTCAGAAAGCGGCCATCTGTCACGATGTTGAAGCCAATGCACAGGATGATGAAGGCGCCGATCATGCCCAATAGCCGCATATCCAGTTCCAGTTGCTGAAACAGGTTGGCCTTCGCTTTTTGGGGTACCGGCTGAGACGAAGTTTCGGTCATATCCGATCTTTCATGTTCAGCTATGATCTCTGGCCCACCCTTGCGGGCCAGAGATATTTTGGTTGGAACTTGGTTTAGTTACAGGGTGCAGGGCCGTTTTCGACGCCCTGACACAGGTCTTCCAACGGAATCCAGCCAGCATCGACCACGACGGACAGGTTGTCTTTGGTGATCGGTACAGGCGCAAGGAAGACCGAGTTCATCTCGGTTCCGCCGGGCGAAGTCCATTTGATGGCACCTTCAATGTCCTCGGGGCTTGTTCCATTGCTCAACGCAACTGCAATTTCACCGGCAGCTTTGCCAAGCTCACGCGCATCTTTCCAGACAGAAACGGTCTGCGTACCCTTGGCAACCCGGTTCAGCGCCGCGTGATCGCCATCCTGACCCGAGACCGGAATGCCTTCCATGCCCTGCGCGGTCAGTGCTGCAACAACGCCGCCGGCAGTACCGTCATTCGAGGCCACGACGGCATCGACGTTGTTTTCATTCGCGGTCAGGATCTGTTCCATGTTGCGCTGTGCGTTCGCAGGCAACCAACCGTCGGTATAAGCTTCACCCACGATGACGATATCGCCGCTGTCAACGGCGGCCTGGATGATCTCTTGCTGACCGCCGCGCAGGAAATCCGCGTTCGGATCCGTGGGCGAGCCCTTGATCATCACATAGTTGCCTTTCGGCATCGCCTCGAACACCGCGCGGGCCTGCATGCGGCCGACTTCAACGTTATCGAATGTCAGATAGAAGGCACGGTCATCTTCGATCAGACGGTCATACGCGATGACCGGAATGCCTTCGTCAGCCGCCGCCTGCACTGCCGGGCCGATGGCCTGGGAATCCTGCGCCAGGATGATCAGCGCATCAACGCCCTGGGCGATCAGACTTTCAATATCCGACAATTGCTTGGCAGAAGAAGATTGGGCATCCGACGAGATGTATTCCGCACCGCCCGCTTCCAGTGCAGCCTTGATCGCCGCTTCGTCGGTCTTCCAACGCTCTTCCTGGAAATTCGACCAGCTTACGCCGACCGTGGGCTCTGCGAATGCAGCTGTCCCCATCAGGACCGCCACGACAGAGGCGCTGAGAATTCGTTTCATGATTTCCTCCCGGTTTCATTGAGCCATCGTTTCATGATTCGTGGCCCCGATAATTCTGAGTAGCATATTTATTTCAGTCGGTAAAATATTTATGCTATCGGTAACTGAAAAAACCACCTAGGTTGAAACAGGGATCAGATTCGCGAGGGCAAGATGCTGAAAAGCAAAGCTTCTTCAAATGCCACGGACCAAAGGAACGTCACTCGCCTGCGCGTTCTGGAAAAAATCCGGGCCACAGGAACCATTTCGCGAATCGACATCGCCACCGCGTTGGAGACCAGCCCAGCGACCATCACGTCCGCCACTGCCGATCTGCTGTCTGCCGGTCTGATTGCGGAAATAGAAAGCGAAACACCTTCCAAATCAGCGCGCCGCGGCAGACCGCGGGTACAGCTGAAACTAAATGGCGCGTCACATCTGATCGCGGGCGTGAAAGTCGCCCGCCAGCAGGTTTCAGTCATACTCGTGGATTTTGAAGGAACCGAAATCACTTCGTATACGCATCCGCTGGACCAAGCCCGCATGGCCCCGGATGCGTTTGCCAAGAAGATCCGCGCCGTGCTTGATCAGGCCTGCGCCTCGGCAAACCGATCCCTTGCCGATTTGTCAGGTGTCTGCATCGGCATCGCTGGCCTTATCGATGCAAATCGGAACTTCGTGCATTGGTCATCTTCGCTGACAGAACGAAATGTGGATTTGAGCCCGCTGTTGTCCAAGGTGCTCCCCTGCCCCGCCTTCATCGAAAACGACGCCAACCTGGTCGCAAAGGCGGAACAGCTTTTTGGATTGGGAAAAGGGCTGAAGAATTTTTTGGTTGTTACGATCGAACACGGCATCGGCCTGGGCATCGTTCTAGATGGCAAGCTTTATCGCGGTGAACGCGGATGCGGCGCAGAATTTGGGCACCTCAAAGTTCAGTTGGACGGTGCCTTGTGCCAGTGCGGCCAGCGCGGATGCCTCGAGGCCTATGTGGGGGAATACGCCCTGATCCGCGAAGCCACGATCGCCAGTGAAGCAACGGATCCCCGCACTCTTGTCGATATAGTTGCAGCAGCAAAAGCCGGCGACGCCCGATCCATCTCCGTTCTGGCTCGCGCGGGCCAAATGTTCGGGATGGGAGTTTCGAACCTGATCAATCTGTTCGACCCCGAGTGCATTATCCTGTCCGGCGCCAGAGGCCGATTTGATTATCTGCATTCAGACGAGGTGATGGCACGTGTCCAAAACGGCGTCGTCAGCGTCGACGCGCCGTTGCCGGAAATCAAGGTCAACCACTGGGGCGATTCAATGTGGGCAAAAGGGGCAGCGGCTTATGGAATTGAACAAGTTTCTATCCTGAAGGTCAGGGAACTGGCGGCTCATGCGAACTAAGATGGCAATCTTGCTTGCGGCAGGTTCCGCTGCCGCTGCGGACACCGTTCCACCCCGCTTTCAAAAGGTGGAAACCCCCGGCCATGTTTACGATGGCGGCTGGGAACATTTCGTCGGCGGGGGTGTCGCGGTCTTCGACTGCAATGATGACGACCGCCCTGAATTTTATGTGGCAGGCGGATCAAACCCAGCGCAATTGTTCATCAACACATCCGACACAAAGGTCAGTTTTCGCTCAGAAACACCTGACCAGCTATCCTTGACCCGTGTGACCGGCGCATATCCGGTGGACATTGACGGCGATGGGTTCCTGGATCTTGCGGTTTTGCGCGTAGGCAAAGACCTGTTGCTGCGCGGCAAACCGAACTGTGCGTTCGAACCGTTCACGGCACTGGGTTTTCAATCTCAGGACCATTGGACAACCGGCTTTTCCGCCACTTGGGAACGCGGGGAAACCCTGCCAACGCTGGCCTTTGGAACCTATGTCGACCGAAGCAATCCGGATGGACCTTTTGAGGCTTGCGGGCCGACGCTTCTGTACCGACCCCAAGGCGAAAAGTACGGCGATCCTGTCCGTTTGGAACCCGGTCACTGTTCCCTGTCGATCCTGTTTTCCGACTGGGCGCGCACGGGTCGCGCGGATCTGCGTGTCAGCAATGACCGCCACTACTATGTGCGTGGCGGGCAAGAGCAATTGTGGGCCATGGAAGACACCCCGCGCCTGTACAGCGAGGCCGATGGATGGCTACCCTATTCGATCTGGGGCATGGGGATCGCCTCGCGGGATCTGACCGGTGACGGGTTTTCCGATGTTTATCTGACGTCCATGGGGGACCAGAAATACCAGGTTTTTGACCCTGCATCAGATGGGCCGACATGGCGGGATGCGACTTACGACCGTGGAACAACGGCACACAGGCCACATGCAGGAGGAGACGGCCGCCCCTCGACCGGCTGGCATGCACAGTTCGGGGACGTCAACAATGATGGGCTGGACGACATTTTCGTCGCCAAAGGCAATGTCGAGCAGATGCCCGACGCGGCGCAGAACGACCCCAACAATCTGTTGATGCAGACCTTCACCGGTCAGTTTGTCGAAACAGCATCAGAGGCTGGTGTCGCGTCCATGGCAAAGTCCCGCGGCGGGGCCCTGGCGGATTTCAACGGGGATGGGTGGCTGGATTTGGTGGTGGTCAATCGTGGCTCGGACCTAGAGGTTTTTCAGAATGAACCGACGACCGGCAACTGGCTCATGATTGATCTCGGCCAGAGCCACCCCAACAGACAGGCAGTCGGCAGTTTTATCGAGGTCAGGACGCCCGAGGGCATTCAAACCCGTGAAGTGACCATTGGCGGGGGGCACGCCAGCGGAATTGCCGGGTTCCACCACTTTGGTTTAGGAGACCTCGAAACCGCAGAAGTACGGGTGATCTGGCCTGATGGTGAACATGGAGATTGGCAGAAGGTAGATGCCAATCAGGTGATCCGCCTCGGCCGTTGATCACTGATCGACGGGCAATCCGCTGGGAACCGTTTGGGGAACACCCAGCCGAACTGCCGGATCTTCCAGCGTGCCCAGAAAACTCAGGATGGCATCGACCTCGTCATCACTCAGGTCGATGGGCGCCAGATCGTTTGACGCAGCTATGGCTTCGACATGCCGGGGATCAAGCAAAGCTTTTTGATCCTCTGCCCCGAAAAACTCTGGCAGATCAGCCATTTCGATGGCGTAGTTCCGCAAGGCGGAAACCGGATCCAGATGATGACGCACGACATCCTCAAGCCGTGTGTAGGCACCGCTGTGGCCATATGGCGCCGTCAGGGTCACGTTGCGCAGCGACGGCGTGCGGAATGCGAACGCATCATCCTTGTCGCCCGTGACGCGCAATCGCCCGTCATCCCGCACATGATTTTCGAAACGGGCTGATTTTCCGGGGCCGATCTGAGGCATGGCGATGGAATGGAACCCGTGATCGGTCTGGAACCAGCCGGAATGGCAGGCGCTGCATCCAGCCTTTCCGTAGAACAGCTCCATCCCCAGCTGCGCTTGTTCGGGCAGCCTGTCTTCGCCTCTCATCGCACGATCAAACAGGCTGTTGTCAGCCCGCCACTCAAACGCGATGAAATCGGCAATGACATTGGCGATTGCGGTAAAGGAGATGCCTTCTCCGGGCGCGATGTCATCAAATCGCCTTTGATACTCTGGTATCGCCGCCACACGCGCGGCGATCAGATCCCAGGCGCCACCCACTTGGGTCAGCAGGCCGAGACGTACGGCCTTGCTCACCTCGTTTTCGGAATAGTGCCCCGCCATTTCGTCAGGTGACAGCACCGGAAACATCGCCTGCGCCGCCAAAGCCGATTTGAACCCCGGCCTCATATGCGTCCCCAACGGGGTTCTGATGCCATTGGGCTGTGACGGGTCCGCCTCGAGGCGGCCGTCATGGAAAAACGTCGTGAATTCCAGCGCCCCGAGGTTCCACATCGCGGGCGAGTTCCGGGGAATGCGCTGCTCGGGCCCGTTGTCTTGTGTGACCTTGCGCTGACCACCCAGCCCGACCCCACCTTCGCCGATACCCAGCGAAAGACCGTCGGACGTTCCCAGTTTCGGATGATGACAGGTTGCGCAACTGATGTTCCTGTTCCCCGACAGGATCGGATCATAAAACAGCAGTTGCCCCAACTCTACGCTGGAAAGGTCAGGTTCGATGAATTCAGGGCGCGGACCAAGGTCTTGCGCCTGAGCAACTGAAAGAGACATCCAGATGCCCACGGCAGTTGCTGCGATCTGAAATCTCATGATCGTCCCTCGGAAATCTCAAGTGTCAGTGTTTGTCGATACGGGCTGTCCGGCGTATGGATGACGGATGGGAACGCAGGGATATTCACGGCGTTTGGATATCCTGACGGTTCAATACACAGCCCCGCACCCGGGCTAAATCGGCCTGACAGATGTGCCCCGGTATAGACCTGCGCCCCGGGTTGATCTGAATTCACATTCATCCTCAATCCCGAAGGTGCCCTGACCTCTGCGACCGGATGATCATGGTTTCCACTTTCCTCAAATACAAAATAATGGTCCAGCTCGCGCCCCTCTGCCCCGACGGTGCGGGACAACGCGAAATTTGGCACATTTTCGCCGGCAGCGGAGATATCTCCGGAAGGAACGGAACGCGCGTCCAACTCCAGCACCCGGTTCGATCTTAGCTTGAGCCGGCAGCCCAGGATATCCCCTGGACAGCCCAGAGAGTAATAATTGTGCTGTGCGATGCTGATCGGCGTGGGGCGATCCGGTCGCGCCGTGATCGTGTAAGTCAGGCGCGGATAGGTCAGTTTGACGTGCACCTCGAATTCGACTTCTCCGGGAAACCCACCTTCACCGTCAGGCGAAGTCAAAGACAGAACCGCCTGATTCAGAGTGGTTTTCACGATTTCCCAGTGTTTGCGCGACAGCCCGCCCGGACCACCATGCAGCGTGGTTGGTCCTTCATTTGCTGTCAGATGATGAACGTGCCCTTGCAATGCAAACTGCGCCCCGCCGATGCGGTTGGCCACTCGCCCAACTATCGCGCCAAGGTAAAACGGGTCCGACAGGTAATCCTGCGGATTATCGTAGCCCAATATCAAAGGCGTTTTGCCAAGCCACCAGCCTCGCGTGATTGCGCCATAGTTCAACAGGGAAACGGACATGTTGCCGTCTTCCAGAAGGACCTGCTCGACAGGCCTGGGTTTGGGATCAGCCATCAGCGCGCGGCCAAAGGGGACAAAGCAGCATAGTATTCGCGATACCGCTGATATTCCGCCTCATATGCGCCGGACAGCTCGACACGTGGTTCAACACGCTCAGCGACTTCCGGGGCCAGCATGACATCCCTGGGGTCGGTGCCGTCCACCGCACATGCAGCAAGACGCGCTGCGCCTATGGCTGCGCCGAACCCACTTCCATCGGGCACAGCAAGCGGCGTGTTCAGAACCGTGGCCAGCGTTTCCAGCCAAAACCGCGACCGCGCCCCGCCACCGACGACCAGCAGACTTTCGGGATTGGTGCCCGTGCTTTTGAGCGCCTCCAAACAATCGCGCATGGCAAAGGAAACCCCTTCTGTCACGGATTGCGTCAGATCAGCGGGTTCCGATGCGATATCCAGCCCCAGGAATGCCCCGCGTATGTCGCTGTCGTTGTGAGGCGTCCGTTCACCGGACAGGTACGGAAGGAATGTAATCTTTGAAGGCCCCTTCACCGAATCCGGCAGGGTCGACGCCAGCGCACCGACGGGTTGACCGAGATGGCGCGACAGCCAGTTGAGACTGTTGGTGGCCGACAGGATCACACCCATTTGAATCCAGCGATCCGGAACCGCGTGACAAAAACAATGAACGGCTGTTTCCGGCGCGGGCGCATAGCTTTCCTTTGCGACCAGCAACACCCCCGAAGTGCCCAAGGATAGAAATCCGCTGCCCTCGCCAATACTTCCGATACCGCAGGCCGCCGCCGCATTGTCACCGGCCCCACCGGCAACCACGACGGGCCCGGTCAGGCCCCATTGCCTAAGGATCTCTGACCGCAGTTCTCCGCCTGCCGCACTGCCTTCTACCAGCTCTGGCATTTGGTCCCAGCGCATGTGGCTTAGATCCAGCGCGGTGTCTGACCATTCACGTTTTCCAACGTCCAGCCACGCCGTACCGGCGCTGTCGGACATGTCGCTGACATAGGAACCGGTGAGCCAGAAACGCAGATAATCCTTCGGAAGCAACACTTTGGATGTCTTTTTAAACACGTCGCGCTCGTGTCTGCGCACCCATTCCAGCTTGGGTGCGGTGAAGCCCGGAAAAACGATGTTCCCGGTGATCGCGCGCATCGATGGCAGACCATCCAGCTCGGCAGCTTCCTGCGCTGACCTCGTGTCGTTCCAAAGGATACAGGGCCTCAGCACATTGCCATCCCGATCCAGCAACGTGGCACCATGCATGTGGCCGCTCAGACCGACGCCACGCACCGCGGAAAATGCGGAACCGTTCAACGCACGCAATTGGGCAACGACGTTTTGACAGGCTTCTACCCAATCGGACGGATCTTGTTCTGACCAACCGGGGCGTGGCGTGGATGTCACGACACCTGCTTCGGCTTCGGCAACGACGTTGCCCTCTTCGCTGACCACAATTCCCCGAAGACCTGACGTCCCCAAATCCAGACCGAGATACACGCGTTTTCCCCCTAAATGCAGCACAGGCTGATGGTGCCACCAAGCACTTTGAACCCATGTCAGACCTTATCAGCACAGTTTGCGCTAACATAACAAGGCCAAGCAAGAGATGGCACTTAATTTTATGAAAACCCTCACAGAACGCGTGGAATCATCAGCACACACGACCAAGGTTTAATTGAACTAAGCTGGGCCCGAAAATTTTTCGAATTGTCTGACGCTGACTTCACGTAAACAGTTCAAGCAGTTCTGGGTTTACTGATTTCATGCTGACGATCCGTCTGAAAACGAAATCAGTCGCAAGAAGGAATTCAGCGAATGCAGTCACATGCCAGAGTTGTTGTCGTTGGCGGCGGATGCGTCGGGGCTTCGGTTCTTTATGGATTGACGCAGCACGGCTGCACCGATGCGGTCATGCTTGAGAGAACCACGTTGACCTCCGGTTCCACCTGGCATGCGGCAGGTCTGCTGGTCACCTTTGTGCGGTCCCACAACGTTTCGAAGATGACGATGGAGACCATCCGCATCTATTCCGAAGTCGAAAAGAAGATCGGCGCTTCGGTCGGGCTGCGCCAGGTGGGTCAGTTGCGCGTCGCCAATACGCAGGAACGCTGGGACGAGTTCCTGTCCTATGTCTCGATTGCCGAAGCTGCCGGTGTACCCTGCAAACTGCTGACACCAGAGGAAATCGCCGAACTGCACCCTCTGCTCAACCAATCGGAACATATTCGCGGCGGCATCCTGCATACCGAGGACGGCTATGTGAACCCTGCCGACATTACCATGGCAATGGCCAGGCTGGCGCGCGAGAAAGGCGCCAAAGTGTTTCAGAACACCGAAGCGCTGGCCTATGAAAAACTGGAAAACGGTCTTTGGAAGGTGACAACCAATCAGGGTGAGATCACTTGCGAACATCTTGCCTTCGCGACCGGAAACTATGCCCGCGAAAACGCGCGCCGTGTTGGCCTGGATCTGCCTTGCATTCCAATCGTTCACCAATACTGGACAACGGACACCGTTCCGCTGCTGAAAGAACGCCGTGCACAAGGGTTGCCCGAGTTCCCGATCCTGCGGGATGAAGATTACGGCGCCTATCTGCGCGAAGATGTGGGCGGCATTCAGTTCGGCCCTTATGAGTTCACCAAAGACCTCAAGCTATTCGCCGAAGATCACGTGCCGCCTGACTTTGGTGCCGACCTCTTGCCCGAAGATTTCGACGCGGTCCAAACGCAGTGGGAGCGTGCCATCGAGCGGGTTCCAACACTTGGTGAGGTGGGTATCAAGGCCAACACCCGAGGTCCGTTCCAGATGACACCGGACGAGTTGCCGCTTGCGGGACCCGCACCGGGGCATGAAAACCTGTGGCTGGCCGAAGGCATGCCCGGCGGCATATTGTGGGGTGGAACCGTTGGTGAACGTCTGGCCCGCTGGATTGTCGATGGGGATCCGGGCATGGACATGTCCGAACTCGACCCCCGCCGTTTTTCGGATTACGCGTCCAAGCGGTGGACCATGGACAAGGTGCGCGAAACGTGGGGCACCCACATGAACGCGCACATCCCCGGAGAAGATTTTCCCGGCGCGCGCCCGATGAAAACGATGGGGTCCTACGATCTGCTGAGCGCGCATGGCGCCGTCTGGACCAGCTTCAACGGATATGAGTTTCCGCGCTGGTTCGCCAAATCGCGCAAGGAAGCTGTTCCGGAACATTCCTTCCGACGCACCAACCACATGGAACGCGTTCAGGAAGAGGTGCGCACCACCCGTGACGTGGCCGGGTTCATCGAGATGTCGCCGATGACCAAGTTCACCGTGCGCGGACCGGGGGCCGCCAAATGGCTGGATGGCCTTATGGCGAACAGGCTGCCCAAAGTGGGGCGAATGACCCTGTCGCTTTTGTTGAACCCAAAGGGCGGCATGGATGCTGAATACACGGTCGTCCGCTATGCCGAGAATGATTTTTACCTGGTCTCCACCCCGAACTGGCGCGCCTACAACTGGGATCAACTGCGACGTTTGCTGCCCGATGACAGCTCTGTCATACTTGAAGATGTTTCAGAACAACTGGGCGTGATCGCTCTGGCAGGCCCCATGGCACGAGAGATCCTGCAACCGCTGACCGACAATGATCTGTCGAACGGAACCTTCCCCTGGCTTTCTGCGCAAATGGGTGAAGTGGGGTACGCCAAGGGCGTTCATCTGCTTCGAGTGTCCTATACCGGCGAGCTGGGGTGGGAACTTCATCACCCGGTCGGTTACAACCGCCATCTTGTCGACCTGCTGTTGAAGGCCGGTGTAAAACCTTTCGGGCTTGAGGCACTGGAATCCATGCGCCTTGAAAAATCATATCGTGCCATCAATCGCGAGATTTGCAAGGACATGACCCCATACGAGGCCGGCCTTGATCGGTTCGTGGTAACCGAAGGTCGCGACTTCACAGGCAAGGCCGCTCTTTTGAAACAGAAAAAGGAAGGCACGTACCGGCGGCTGGTCACGCTGAAACTGCCCTTTGGCGAAACATCGGTGATGTTTGACGAGGGTGTCTACGCTCGGGGCAAGCTGATCGGCCGTGTCACCTCGGGCGGGTTCTCTTATTATTGCAACCACGACATTGCGATGGCACTAGTGCCACAGAACATGACGGCGCC
Source organism: Ruegeria sp. HKCCA5463 (assembly GCF_013034175.1). NCBI lineage: Bacteria > Pseudomonadati > Pseudomonadota > Alphaproteobacteria > Rhodobacterales > Roseobacteraceae > Ruegeria > Ruegeria sp. HKCCA5463. The sequence continues at coordinate 122,293 of NZ_WQFL01000007.1, read as the reverse complement.
CGGAACGAAAATGCAGGTGCTGGTCCACAATGAGATGCGCGACGCCGTGGTCATCGACACATGTGCTGTCGATCCCGCAAACACACGCCCGCGCGCATGAGTGCGAAAACAGAAAGACTGGACTCGAACGGATGACCGAACAACCGACAAAAACGCTTTCTCTTGCCGAAGTTCGGGACTTGGCCAAATCGGTTCTTGTTTCTGCCGGAGCGGACTCGCGCAGCAGTGATGTACTTGCCGATATCGTCACCCGGTCTGAACGGGACGGCCCGCGCAGTCACGGGTTGCGCATGTTGCCGGTCTATGTCCAAAGCTTCACGTCCGGCTATGCCAACGGGCACGCGAAGCCCAAGACCGAAAAGGTTGCCCCGGGCGTTTTGCGCTATGACGCCGACAACGGGTATTATCAGGTTGCAGCGGCAGAAGCCCGCGAGGATCTGATCGCGATGGCCCGGGAGAACGGGATTGCCGCGTTCACCTGTGCGAACTGCCACCATCTGGGTGCGTTACGGTTTGACACCGAACCTTTGGCCGAAGCCGGATTGGTGGCCTTTGCCGTGATCAACTCGTTGTCCATGGTGGTTCCGCAAGGTGGGGTTCGCCCGGTTTTTGGCACCAACCCCATGTCTTTTGCCTGCCCGCGTGACGGCGACGCGCCCGTGGTCTGGGATCAGGCCTCGTCCATGGTGGCCCTCATGGATATCCGCATGGCCGCTGCCGAGGGGCACGACCTGCCCCGCCCTGCCGGTCTTGATCCCCAAGGCGAGCCCTCAACAGACCCGAATGCCATCCTTGAAACCCGCAGCCTATTGCCGTTCGGAGAGCATAAGGGAGCCGCGATCGCCTTCATGGTTGAGGTGGTGGGCGCCGCGCTGGCCGGTGGGACCCTGTCCATGGACAACGAAGAACGCGAATCCTTCGGCGCCCTGAACATCAAAGGTGGTGCGACCCTGATTGCCATCGATCCCACCCGGTTCGGCAACGCGGCCTTCAACGAATATGTCGCCCGCATCTGCGCCGAGATTTCCGGCAACGGATCCGCCCGGGTTCCGGGGGACGGTCGCCTTGCAAAACGGGCAGCCGCCGAAGCCCATGGCATCGACGTGAGCACCGAGGTTCTGGCCGCACTTGGCTGAAACTGAAATCACCCGCCATCGAATGGCCGGACAGCACCTGCCCGGCTTGCCAACCAAGCCACTCAATGGCCGCCGAAATAGGCCTCGAGCAAGCGTTTGTCATTTCTCAGTTCGTCAGCTGTACCCGACGTCTGCATCCGCCCGGACTCCAGCACATAGATGCGGCTGGCAAGCGACAGGGCAAAATTGGCATTCTGTTCCGTGATGACGACGGTCAGCCCGTATTCCTTGTTCAGCTGACGGACGACTTCGGCAATCTCGTGACAGATCTTCGGGGCAAGACCGATCGTCGGCTCATCGACAAGCAGCAGTTCCGGGCTGGTCATCAAAGCCCTGCCAAAGGACACCATCTGCCTTTCCCCGCCGGATTGGGTCGACGTCTCCTGCCCTTCCCGTTCTTGCAGACGCGGGAAAAGACTGTGCACCATCTCAAGGTTGTTTTCGATATCGTCTCGTGCGGTGAAGGCCCCCACCATCAGGTTGTCGCGCACGGACATATAGGGAAACAGGTTGAACCGCTCGGGCGCATAGCCCACCCCGTGACGCACGATTTCCGAAGGGCTTCGACCGGCAAGGCTGTGCCCGCGCAAGCGGATGTCGCCTTCGATTTTCACAAGACCCATGATGCTGTCCAACAGGGTGGATTTACCTGCACCGTTCGGGCCGACCACGGCGACAATCTCACCGGGCTGCACCGTGATCGAAATATCGGTCAACGCCCGGGCCTTGCCGTAAAACGCGGACAGCTTCTCGATTTCCAGATAGGACATCAAACGCTCCCCAGATACGAGGCCTGAACGGCCGTGTCGTTCATCACGTCGCTGAACGCGCCTTCGGCAATCATAGTGCCCCGCTCGATGGCGATGGCGCGGTCGATCAGCGGTTCCAGCGCCGGCAAATCATGGCTGACGATCAAAAAGGTCATCCCGTCCTTGCGCATGGATTGTATGAGATCGGAAATCTGCGCGATTTCACCGACTGTCAAACCTGCAAACACCTCGTCCAGCAACATGACTCGCGGTGCCGTGGCCATGGTTCGGGCCATTTCGAGCTTGCGCAGATCACCCATTGCCAGTTCGGCGGGTGAGCGGCTCAGATCCGTTTCCGTGAACCCGACACTCAGCGCGAGCTCTTTTTCCCTGTCCGTATCCGGCGGCGAAACGATCATGCGCCATATGTCGTCCGGCATCAGACCCACTCTGATGTTTTCTGCAACACTCATGTCGCCGAACGGCCGAGGTATCTGATAGGTTCTACTGACCCCGGCCCGGATACGCTGAGGCGTCGACAGTGCCGAAATCTCATTGCCGAACAGCTCGATCGTACCGCTGTTCTGCCGCAATTCGCCCATGATCTGGCTGAATACCGTCGTCTTTCCCGCGCCATTCGGACCGATCAGGCCCAGCGACTCTCCTTCTTGCAGGGAAAAGGACAGATCATTCGTGGCCACCAGCCCGCCGAACCGTTTGACGAGACCGGAAACTTTCAGCGCAACGGTCATGCCAGCCCCCCTTTCCGCAGTCTTTGAAAGCCGCGTTGCACAAGTTCAACCAATCCCTTTGGCTGATACATGTAGAGAAGCAGTGCGATGGCACCGTAGACGAAATACCGTTCAGCCCCGGGAAGCACGGGGCGCAGGTATTCCAGAAGGAACGTCATGAAGAACGCACCGATCATGGGGCCGATGATGGTCGATGTTCCGCCCAGCAATGCCGCTACGATGATGGTGAAAAGAAAGTTGATGTCAAACAGCGCGCGGGGCGCGAGTGAGCCCAGATAATGGACATAGAACGCCCCGCCAAGACCGGCGATGAACGCGCTGGTCAGAAACGCAAAGGCCTTCAACCGCGTGGTGCTGAGCCCCGAACCGCGCACGCTTTCTTCATTCATTCCAATGGCGGCCAGTGCAGTGCCCAGCCGGGTTTTCATCAGCAGCCACATGCTGACCGCCACGCTGAGCATCAGGGCCGTGGACAGGTAGTAGCCGTTTGCAGCGCCGCGTGTCAGAGTTTGAATTCCCGACATCCCGCGTGTGCCGCCGGTCAGATCCGGGCGGATCACCTGAACCAGCTGATAGAGCAGTTCCATGAAAGCCAGTGTGACCAGCGCGAAGTAGCTACCGCGAATGCGCAGAGCGGGCAACAACACAATTAGGCCTGCGATCATTGTGACCAATACGGCCACAGGGATTGAGATTTCGACCGGCACGTCAAACCGTTTGGTCAGGATGGCAGTCGTATAGGCCCCGATACCGATCAGGAAGGGATGCCCGAAACTCACATACCCGGTCCTGCCCGACAGCACATCCCAGCTGATGGCGAAGATGGCCAGATAGTTGGCAAAGATCATCGTGCGCAGCGTCCCGTTCGAAACGACCTGGGGCAGCAGCAGCATCCCCGCAATCAGGCCGCCCCAAAGGACAAAGTGAAACCAGCGCAGACCCATGTTACAACTCCTCGCGGCCGAACAGGCCCTGCGGTCGCGTCACCAGCACGCCGATGATCAGCAGCATGGTGAAGACACCGCGCAGTTCCGGCGCCAGGGTGGCGACAACGATGACTTCGAGAAAGCCGACGATATGAGCAACGACCAGCGTGCCGATGATCGATCCGATACCGCCCACAATGACGACGGCCACCGAGATGATCAAAGGTGCAACCCACATTGACGGCGAAAGCTGCGTATAGCTGGCGAAAAACACGCCGCCCAGCGCACCCAGTGCCCCTGAGATACCCCATGTGATCAGGTTGATCCGATCCGGGTCGATCCCTGAAATCGCGGCCCCCTTGGCGTCCATCGACACCGCCTGCATCGCCCGCCCTGTATGTGTCAGGCGGACAAAAGCATACAGGCCCAGCAAAACGGCCCAACTGATCATCGTTGCGATCAGGATATTATAGGTGACGGACGCTCCGGCCACGTTGATCACGCCCGGCACGATCGGCAGCAGGATCTTGCTGCTGTCGCCAAAGACAAGAACGATCCCGGCCTGAATCACGACCGCCAGGATCAGCGTCGATATTTCGACGGCTACGTGATCTCCTTTCAGGGTCTTGACGACCAGGCGGTATTTCAGAACCCCCATCAGAACGCCCAGAACCACGGCCACCGCAACGCCCATCAGCTTTGGCATTCCCAGCGTCTGGGACACCCAGAAATACATGTACCCGCCGACCATCAGATAGGCACCGTAGGCCAGGTTCAGGACCCGACCGATGCTGAAGATCAGCGTGAAACCCATTGCGATAAGCGCATAGAGACCGCTGAGCAAAAGCCCCTGGATCAGTATTTGCAACATGTAAGGATCCCTGGCTGCGGGTGCGCGCACCCGCGCACCCATTTCAAGCTAAGCGAACGGACAGGTTACTGTTTGACCCAGCTTGGCAAGGTGAATTCACCCGTCGCGTATTTCTCGGGATAGACAACGGCGGCGGTGCCGTCCTCGTACCATTGGACCACGACCATTGACGGCGCGGCATCGTCGAACGGCTCGGACAGATCAAAACGGATATTGTGCGGATAAGTCCGGCCTGTCACGGGCTCTACCTCGTCATCGCCCCAGAAGGCGTAACGCAGCCACAGCTGGCCATCCAGTTCCAGAACCAGATCCTGTTTCTTCATCGCATCGGCCCAGCCTTCGACATTGTCGAAACCGCCGGCCTCTTCGGCTGCGGCCATCGCCTGTTTCAGCCCATGATAGGCATTGAACCCGTTGAAATGCGGCAGCAGCGGGCGGCTGTCATACTTCGCCTGATAGGTATCGACAAACTCCTTGCTGGCCGGATCGAGCCGAAACCCGACCGAAGGGATCGGAGACAGGGTCGAGATACCGCCACCGGCACCGCCCGTATCTTCCCAATACTCCATACCCAGTGCAGCGACGTTCACGCCCGTCATCGCCATCGGCACCTGAAGTTTCACGTATTGCGATGACACAACCTGCGAATTCACCGACGAGACCTGATAGATGAAGTCCGCCCCGGTATCCTGCGCGCGGCTGAAGATCGGAGCGAAATCGACGGTGGCGACGTCATAAGTGATGATGTCCTTGACCTCGATACCCGCAACCGGCGCAAGCGCTTCGGTGACAAGGCCGGTGATCGCCTCGCCAAAGGCCGTATCTTCCGCCAGAATGACGACAGAATCCCACCCCATTTTCTCCTTCAGAACATCCGCGCCAAAGTTGATGTACAACGTGGCCAGCGCCTCATCCGAGGCGATGTTCATGAAATAGGGCGCCATGCTTTCAGGGTCTTCGACCACCATGTCGATGATGCCGATATAGGATGTCCAGGTGTCCAGCGTCGGAATCCGGTACTCCTGCATTCGGGGCAGCCATCCCAGAGACACATCGTCAATCGAGCCCGAGATGATGAAATCAACCTCTTCCGTTTCCGCAAGATATTCATAGGCCCGGATGCCCTCGGTCGGGTCCTGTCCGGTATCCGCCGAGACCAGGGTGATCTGTTCGCCCATCACGCCGCCATTTGCGTTGAGCTCTTCAATCGCAATCTCGGCCCCGCGCAGCGTCGACAATCCGGTGTCCGAGGAAAGCGACCCAATGAATCCTACCTTGATTTCCGCTCCGGCCGCCGAGGCCATGAGCGCGATGCATGTTCCGCTGAGCAGCGCTGTCTTGATCATTACATTAGCTCCCTGTGTCTCATTATGCCTTCTTGTATTCTGTATACAGTACACAAGAAGATGGTTCGATCAATTCCTTTCTTGAAGACTCATGTTCAGAATCCGCTGATTTCGCCGTTTTCATCGTGGATCACGGCATCCACGTCGATTTCCACCATCAGCCCCGGCTGCGTCAGCCCAGCCTGAACGGCGGTCAGAACCGGATCGATCCCCTTGAAAACTTCGCCATGCGCCTGCGCAAACGCGCCTGCTTGGGACAGATCGGTCAGGTAGGCGCGCACCCGCCCCACGTGTCGCAGTTCGGCGCCAACCTCTTTCAGTGCGTCCTCGATGCGTGACAGGATGTAAAAGGTCTGCGCACCAACGTCCCCGGGTGCGTGGATGCGGCCCGTCGGCTCGATGGCCGTTGTTCCCGCAACCCAGACAAAGGCGCCGATGCGCTTGGCCCGAGAGTACGAGGCCACCTCTTCAAACCGTCCGCCGGATTTCCAAAAACGCAGGGTCACAGGCCCAGCCTCACCCGGATCGCTTCAGCCGCGTTTTGCAATGCCGCGTTTTCTTCGGCGGTCAGCCGCAACTCCTCGACCTCAACCAATCCGCCTGCACCCAGATGGGCTGGCACGCCCAGCACGACACCGTCGATGCCGTATTCCCCGTGCAGCATGACCGAAACCGGAACCGGGCCCGTGCGCGCGCCCCGAATGTGATCAATCAATTCGATCGAGGCATGAGCCGGAGCTATCGTTGCAGAGCCTGACTTCCGAAGCGCAACCACCTGACCGCCCCCGGTGATCGCATCCTGAACACAGGCTTCGATCTGTTCGCGGGACAGAAATACATCCAGCGGACGGCCTTTGATCCTGGCACGGCTGGGGATCGGGGCCATTTCGTCCCCATGGCTGCCAAGCGTGAAGGCTTCGACGTCCGCAGGCGTGACACCCGCGGCCATCGCCAGCGCGTTGCGAAACCGGCTGCTGTCCAAAGTTCCTGCCATACCCAAAACCTGTTCGCGGGGGAAACCTGTTGCACGCAGCATCTCGACCGTCATTTCGTCCAGCGGGTTGGTCACCACGATCACGATGGCATTTGGCGCGGCCGACCGGATCGCTTCGGCCGACTGTCGGATCACGCGGGCATTCACATCGATCAGATCGGCACGTGTCATGCCCGGACGGCGGGCTCGTCCGGCAGTAACGACGACCACATCCGCCCCGGCCACCAGATCCATCGCTTCGCCACCGACACATCGGGCCCGCGCACCGGTGATCCCGGACGTATGATTGAGATCCAGCGCAGTCGAAGCCGCCAATCCCGGAGTGATGTCGATCAGCGCGATTTCATCCGCCATGTCCGCCATCGCCGCCAGATGCGCGACATTGCCGCCAACACCCCCTGCCCCGATCAAGGCAAGTTTGCCCAGCCTGCGGGCTTTGCGCGGCACACGCGAAGGGGCAACCCATTTGGGTGAACGGCGGTACAGCACCCGGCGCATGGAAACAGCACCATCCGTACGCGGCGGTTTCGGTCTCTCCAGCGGGCCATCCACCAAGGCGATACCAACACGCTCTGCGGTTTCACGCGCAAGGGCCGTCACGATGTCACCCGGCAAAACCTCGAACACGATCCTGCCACGGCGGCGCGCATCCTCGACCGCATCCGAGCCTATGACGCGAGGGGTTGCCATCAGCCGTCCTGCCCGTCCACCGCCTCGATTGCACGCGTCGCGGCCTCGACGGCGGTTTTGACCGAATTTTCAGACCCCGAGATGAACAAGCGACCAAACCGCCCCACCGCGCGCACTTCGACGATGTCAATCTCGGCGGCCTTTTCGGCCTCGTTCGCGGCAATCGAGATATAGGCGGCCGGCGCGCATTCCACGATCCCCAACGTCTGCCCCGGCACGATCAACGCGCCCTTGCGCCATTTGTTCAAAAGCTGCGCCTGATAGGGTTCGACACTTGTGATGATCTGCGTGGAACTGATGGCAGGCTTCAACCGGTCTGTCATGGAAGCCCCAAGTTCGGCCAGCATCGCGTCCCGTGCAGTGGATACTTCGGCGTTTGAAGGTGAGCGGAGGATGAAGAAGCCGAATTCGCGCTCGACCATCTGCGTCGTCGCTTCGACCGAAGACGCCTTGAGCGCCCGGTCGATCAGCGAGAACACGCCATTGCCCGGCGCGAACTCTCCGATCAGCACGGTGTCACCGGACAAAGGCACTGACCCTTGCACCGTCGCGCCGTTGTAGGCAGCGAATTTCGGTTGCAGGTTGTCGATCTGCATCAGCGCCCGGATCGTGATCTCGCTCATGCGCCATACTCCTCGTAAATGTCGCGCCAGGGTCTGCTTTCATACGCGACCCGCTTGATGTTGATGAGATGCAAGGCGGTGACATTGTCCGAGGTGATCGACCCCGACCACGTACCGGTACCCAGCATGAAGGATGGTTCAAGGTCGGTGGAATACCCCATGCCGCCCATGATCCCCGGCGTATTCACCAGGACCCGCCCAGTGGGCACTGTGGAAAACCGAGCGACCACCTCGGGATCATCGGAATGGATGACCGAGGAATGTCCCCAACCTTCGAATTTGGCAATGGATTGCGCCAGTTCGATGCCGTGATCGGTGGACTTCGCCTCGTAAAAGGCCAGCACCGGGTTCAGCTTTTCGGCCGAAAGCGGGCGTTGCCACCCCACTTCGGTTTCTTCCGACACCAGACAGCGCGTGCGCGGCGGAATCGAGAACCCCGCAGCATCGGCCAGCGCCTGAGGGCTTTGGCCGACGCGTTCGGGATCCATTGCCTGAACACCCTTGAAGATGACCCGAGCCAGCCGATCAGCCTCGGCCGGGGTGCAGAAATAGGCGCCTTTGAGTTTCAGTTCATGGCGCAGATCGCGTACAATTTCAGGATCGGCGACCACGGCCTGCTCACTGACACAGGCCGTGCCATAGTCGAAGCTTTTTGACGTCACGATCATCTCGGCAACTTCGGACAGATCGCGCGCCTTGGACTTGTGCACGTAACACGGCACGTTCCCCGCCCCGACTGCAAGCGTCGGTTTGCCACTGGAATAGGCGGCCTTGACCATGGCAGGGCCACCTGTCGCCATGACAACCGACGTGCGGCGATGCTTCATCAACTCGGCGGTGCCCTGAATGGTCACGGCGTCCAGGCATTGTATCAACCCTTTGGGTGCGCCCATCTGTTCGGCAACGCGCGCCATGATGCGGACGGTTTCCTTCCCGCATTCCACGCCGCGCGGATGCGGGGCACAGACAACGGCATTTCCCGCCTTTACCGCAGACAGAACCTTGTAGATGATCGTGGAGGTCGGATTTGTCACCGGGATAAGCGCCGCGACCACACCCATCGGCTCTCCGAAGGCCGCGATCTTTGTCGCATCGTCCCGCCACAACAGACCCAGCGTCGTGACATCCCGCAGGTAATCGGCGACCGACAAGGCGTTGAACAGATTCTTGACCCGCTTGTCTGCTACGTTGCCGTACCCGGTTTCCTCGACCGCCAATTGCCCCAACCGTTCGGCTTCAGGTTCGATCGCCCGAGCCATGGCATCGACGATGGCATCCACCTGTGCCGGGTCGGTGCCGAGAAAGGCGCGATAGGCTTCGAAAGCCGTTTCAGCAGCGCGCCGTGCGGCGGCGATGGATTTCAGATCAGCGTCCATCACGAGGCTCCGGTGGCAATGGTGTCAAAGATACGGCGGGCCTGATCGACATCGCCTGCGGAAATGCCGATGGTTTCCAGCCTGCGCCCGGATGCGGCCACGTCAGCACCCAGGATGCGATCTGTCATGCAGATCAGGCTTTCCGTCAGAGGCGCAGTCAAACCTGCAAGCTGTGCGGCGGAAACAAGGGGCACCAATGACCCCAAGACGCCGTCGCGCATCAATTGGCGCGCGGCCTGCCGATCCGAGACCGGACGCGCGCCCGCCCCCCGCTCGGCGCCGGCATAGGTCGCGATCCAGTCATCGGTCTCGGGCAGGTTTCGAACGCCAAAGGCCTTTGCGACCTGCCGCCTTTCGCCAGCCAACCCGTGGATCACCTCATGCTGTTCCGGCCCTATGAGCGCAGAGAATGTCCGGTTGCCTTCCAGCGGCACCCCGCCCATCGGCACCTCCGGTCCACCGGACCCCAGCCCCGCGCCACCAAGGATCAACGCCGGAATCTCGACCGCTGCGGAAAGATCGGTAAAGCCTGAGGCCAGAACCGAATCCAGCGGCTGGATGTTCGAAAGATAGGGTTGCAGCGCTTCAAGAACGTCCGCGCGGCCTCGGGGCAATGTCGCAGCAGCCATCGGTGCCGCCTGCGTCAGGGTCAGGCCCGCACCTTCGGCCTGATACCAGTATGGCAGGCCCTGCGCCTCGACCAGAGTAACGTCGGCAGTGCAGCCGCCTATTCGCAGCATCCAGACCGCTTCGACCGCGCCCAAAGAGCGACCGGGCGCCAGAACTAGCACCTGCCCATCGTGCAGATGATCGGCCAGCACCATCGCATAGGTGCGCTGTTTGTGGATCGGCCCGGTCAGAAAGATCGCCTGTGCGTCCCGCACTGCTGCATCCAACTCTGCCGTGGTGCGGATTGAAGGCCCGTCGCGATCCACCTGATACGTGCCCACAGGCCCTTCGCCGCGAATGCCGATGCCCGAGGATTGCGCAAGCAATGACAGTTCCGCCCCATAGGCCGAAAACAGCGTAACCTCAGCCCCTTCCGCCAGACACAGCGCTGCCAGAAGACGGGCATCCGGGCCGCCACCCAATACAGCAATGCGCTCAAACCTTTGGGCAACGGGTGCATCCCGTGTCGCGCCACGTGTCACCGCGCGCGTGAAATCCTCGAATCCGGCTGACATGGTACCTCCTCAAAGGGGTTGATCAGGCCGACGACCCGGCACCCAGCCCGTCGATGATTGCCTCAAGCTCGTCATGCGGCCGTGCGATCACGTGAACCGAGACCACCTCGCCCACCTTGTTGGCCGCTGTCGCGCCTGCATCGGTGGCGGCTTTGACCGCGCCGACCTCGCCGCGCACAAGGGTCGTCACCAGCCCGCCGCCAGCTTTGGTCTGACCCACGATGGCAACGCTGGCTGCCTTGACCATCGCATCCGCGGCTTCAATCGCGCCGACCAGGCCGCGTGTTTCGATCATGCCCAGGGCCATCTGCCCCGCCACTGGTTTCGCCATTTTCTGTTCCTCCAAAAATAGATGTTTCGCGTAGTGTGATTCAGGTCGTCGAGACGCGGTCGATCACCGCGATGATGGCCATGTCCACGGGGGCCGTGGACAACCCGGCGGCCATGCGGGCGGCAGACCCGCTGACAACCAGCACCGTATCCCCGACCCCAGCGCCGCAGGTATCGACCGCAACCCGCGCGGGATCGATCAGGCTGCCCTTGCTGTCGACCAGATCCGTCACCAGCAGCTTTACTCCGACCAGCCTGGCATCCTTGGCAGTTGCCGTGACAGTTCCAGCGACCTTGCCCAAGTGCATCAGAACGCCCTCAGGTAGCGGTCAAGTTCGACCTGTGTGACCTGTTGATTGAAGAATTCCAGCTCTCGCTCGGCCTGTTGCAGGACCAGTTCCCACTGCATTTCGCCCATGACATCGCGCAGCCATTCCGATCCGCGCGCCAGATCGATGGCGGTTGGCAAATCGGTTGGAATTGGATCTCCGATCCCTTCCTCGTACCCGTTGCCTGTCGTCGGTTCCGAAGGGGACAGCCCCTGTTCGATCCCGTCAAGCCCGGCGGCAATCTCGGCCGCAAGCAACAGATACGGGTTGGCGTCTGCACCGGCATCGCGCTTTTCCACCCGCACGGCACTGTCCGAGCCTTCGATGACACGGATACCAACCGTCCGGTTGTCATAGCCCCAGCTCGCGTTGATCGGGCAGAACGTATAGGGCTGGCGACGGCGATATCCGTTGACCGTGCCGCTGCCGCAAATCGCCGTCTCGCACATGCGCTTTTGCAGGCCTGCGATGAAGGATTTTCCGGTGTCGTTGATCTTTCCGTTGTCGGCAAAGGCGTTTTTGCCGTCTTTCCACAGCGAGTAATGCGTATGAAACCCGTTGCCCGATTGATCAAAAAACGGCTTGGGCATGAAAGTCGCCAGATAGTCGTGCGCGATCCCCAATTGCCGGATCAGGGATTTGAACAGAACGACACGATCCGCAGCTGCCAAAGCTTCACCATAACGAATGTTGACCTCGATCTGGCCGGCCGCATATTCCGGGTTCGACTGTTCGATCGGAATGCCACATTCGTTGATCTGCTGACGGATCGGGCCTACGATGTGTTCCATCCGGGCGGCGCGGCCCAGACCATAGACCTGGATGCCCGTGTCGCGCGGCTGGCCGGTTTCCGGGTCCAGCAGATAGAATTCCAGTTCCGTGCCGACATTCACCTCGAACCCCATGTCGCGGGCCCGGTCCACCTGCCGCACCAAAGCCTGACGCGGATCGATCGGCACCGGTTTGTGATCCATGCCCTCAGCACGGCCAAAACAGACGGCCACGCCCGGTTCCCACGGGACAGCGACAGGCTTTGTCATCGGAAAGACATGCATGTCGGGATAGCCGTTGTCGAAATTGACGTATGGCGTATCCCAGACGTCGCAGGTCATATCGATCGCCAGCAGCGCAATCGACAAGGCATTGCCGCTTTTGCAGACATGATCCCAATGGCTGGCCGGAATGCGCTTGCCACGCATGATGCCGTTGAGATCCCCGACACCAAGAATGACGGTATGTGTGCCCTCGGGCAGATCAAACCCCGAACTCATTTGCGCGTGCTCCCTGTTTTTAGCTTTATAATTGCTGTATTCTGTATACAGTATTCACAAAGCCAGTCAGGAAACAAGGAAAATCTGCGCCATGTCCAAAAGCTCGGTCATCGTTGTCGGAGGCGGCATAGTCGGCGTCATGACAGCGCTTACACTGCAACGGCGCGGCGAGGCCGTGACATTGATCGACAGGTGGGAGCCGGGACATTCCCGTGCATCTTCAACAGATTACAACCGAGTGATTCGCGCCATATCCGGACGGGACGAGTTCTATACACGCTGGGCGCGCGAAAGCCGCCTGCGCTGGCTGGAGCTGCAAGCCGAAAGCGGCCAGAACCTGATGTATGAATGCGGCGCCTTGATTCTGGCGACAGCGGGGCATTGCGACTGGGAAGACGCAACCGCACAAACTTTCGACCGGGTCGGGGTGCCCTATTCCAAATTCGGTCGGCAGGATATCGAATCGCGGTTCCCTCAGTTCAAGGTCACCGACATCGAATATGCGCTGTTCGAACCCGAGGCCGGAATGCTGATGGCGCATCGATGCGTTCTGACCGGTTTGGATCTGTTCCGAAAGGCAGGAGGCAAAGTACAACGTAGTCGCGTCACCACGGATGGATCGGAACGTCCGATGCTTGACGGCAAACCGCTCGAGGCCGATCTGATCATCATGGCGACCGGCCCATGGATGGCCGACATGTTTCCCAGAACGATCAAGCCGATCTCGACCGTGGTCGGCGTCAATGTCCTCTACACTTCGACACCCGACGGGTCGGAGGATTTCGACATGAGCCGGATGCCCTGCTGGATCGATCACGGGCAAGGGTCATTTGGTCTGCCCTCGTCCGAAGGATCCGGCGTGAAGGCGGCGGTTGTCATCCCGGACAAGATCGATCTGGACAATGATGAACGGCTGATCCGCCAGGAAACGCTTGGCCGCACACGCAGCTATATCCGCCACCGGATTCCGGGTTTAGAGGGGCAACGTGTCGTGGATTCCAAGTTCAACCAGATAATTCTGACCCCGGATACACATTTCATTGTCGACTGGCACCCCGAGCATGAAAACGTGCTGTTCGCCGGCGGATGCTCTGGCCATTTGTTCAAGCACGCCCCGGTGTTTGCAGAATTTGCCGCAGGCGTTGGGCTGAAGGATTTTGGGACCGCGGACCGGTTCAAGATCAGCGGCCGCAGAAAGCTGAGCCCGAAGGAAAGCCCCAGCGGACGCTAACCATCCAAGAGGGCGCGATAAATTCCAGCATTCGGGCATTTGCCCTGGGGAAGACGCGCGCCCGCCCGAATTGCGTCACGGCAGGTTTCGGCCTGAAGGCAGTGCCCGCATTTTTCCGCCAGTTCCAACCCCAGCTCCGGGTGCGCGTTCAGGTCTGCCTCGGTCAGTCCGAATTGTCCGGCCATGGCGAGTATACGCTCTCGTGCCTGCGGTGCGCCCGATCGCAACATGGCCAGATCCGCGCGGGACAAGCCAAGGTCCGAAAGCTCTCGGTCACTCAGGTTTTCATCCCGAGGCGAGCTGACAATGCGCGCTATTTTATGAAAGAAATCTGTGTATCCCGACATCTCGCGGCCTCCTCCACCACGTTATGGATACAGTATACACAGTGTTTCAAAGCCGGAATTGATCAGGATCAAGCGGGTTTTCAGGTCTTACGGCCGACCGCAGGCCTTGCGAAACAAGTCAACCGCCTGCGCGGCGGCCAGATCCTTCGACACATGTGCGGCTTTAATCGAGGCCAGCCCCTCATCCGCCTCTTGCGGTGCAAGAAACACGTCGCGCCCGCGCACGAACAATTCACGCAGATGGCTTGCCCGGTATTCGGGATGGAATTGCACGGAACGGGCCGGGAAATTATAATCCAAGGCCCCTACCGGGCAGTGATCCGCCGACCCTGTCACGCGCGCCGAAGGCGGAACATGCGTGACCTGATCCTGATGCCAGACAAAGGCATCAACGCTGCTCCCGCCATAGTCAAAGCCTCGCGCGCCGACGACATTGCCGATCTCGGCCTTCTCGGCTTTGCCGCCATAGACATCCGCCATGATCTGATGACCAAAGCAGATGCCAAAGACCGGCTTGGCATGATCCCGGCACAACTCCAGGAAATCGCGAAGGGGCCGCATCCACTCCGTGTCATCGTAGACGCCGAATTCGGACCCTCCGACAACAACCCCATCAAAATCCCCGAGCTGAGGCAATGCCTCGCCGTCGACCACATCCACCGTGGAAAATCGGGCTTCGGGCAGATGTGGTTCAAGCCATGCGCGGATCTGCTGGGCCGTACGCGGCAGCCCCTCAAGCAGCGGCAATGGATGAAGGGTCAACTCAAGAAGTGCTATCCTCACCAGTCGAAGGCCCGGTCGATGCCCGCCATCTTGACGCCGGTAAAGGCCGAGGCCTGAAAGCTGAGCGCGCGCAGATCTTCGGTTTCCAGATTGTGCACCGAAGATTTGCCGCAGGCCTTGGCAAGCGCCGTGATCTCCATTGTCATCGCGGTCAGATACCGCGCGACGCGCTCTGCACCTGCATGCGGGTTCATTCGCGCCTCAAGGTCAGGATCCTGCGTTGCGATCCCAACCGGGCAACGGCCCGTATGGCAGTGATGGCACGCCCCAGGCGATGTTCCCAGCGCCTGGTAATCGTCCAGATATCTGGGAGTATTGCATCCCAGCGCGACCATCGCGGCATTCCCGATCATGACCGCATCCGCCCCAAGCGCCAGACATTTGGCCGCGTCCACCCCTGATCGAATACCCCCCGCGGCGACAAGCGAGACCTTGCCGCTCATCCCGCACTCATCCAACGCTTCGCGTGCCGCTCGTATGGCACTCATGGTCGGTATGCCCGTGTGATTCAGCAGCAACTCGGGTGACGCACCGGTGCCGCCCTCGGCCCCATCCACCACAACCACATCCGCGCCCGCCTTTGCAGCCACGGCCACGTCGAACCGTGGTCGCGTGGCCCCCATCTTGATGAAGATCGGCACCTGATAGTTCGTGGCGATCCGCAATTCCTCGATTTTGACGGCCAGATCGTCGGCCCCAAGGAAATCGGGATGCCGGATAGTGGATCGCTGATCGACCCCTTCGGGTAAAGTGCGCATTTCGCTGACCCGCGGGCTGACCTTCATTCCCAGCAACAGACCGCCGGTGCCCGGTTTGGCCCCCTGCCCGACCACCAGTTCAAGTGCATCGGCGCGGCGCAGGTGATCCAGATCGACCCCATAGCGGGCGGGCGACATCTGGTAGAGCAGGCGTTGGGAGGCTTCGCGCTCCTCTTCCAGCATGCCGCCTTCGCCGGTGCAGGTCATGGTGCCCACCTTCGAGGCACCATAACCAAGCGACGCCTTGGCCGAGGCCGAGAGCGCGCCGAAAGACATCGATGCGATATAGATCGGGATTTTCAGTTCCAGTGGCCGTTCCACCAATCCGCGCCCGCCGCCCAGAATCGTCGTCGTATCGCAGCTCTCGCGGTATCCTTCCAGCGGCAGGCGTGTCATCGTCGCTGGGACAAATGTCAGATCGTCGAATGTCGGCAACTGCTTGTTGAACGTGTTGTAGCCACGCACCTGATACCGCCCAAGCTGCGCCAATGCGTGAACTTCCGATATCGCTTCGGGCGTCCAACGGGTTGATCCCCCCTCATCATAAGACGAAGGCACACCGGCCGGTCGTCCATCGACCGCGCCTGCGTCGCGGAACCGTATTTCTTCCTCTGACGCGACTTCGAACGGGTAGTCATAAGGTTTACTCAGATCATGAGCCATGCGCTTGCGTCCCTGCTTTCAAAATACCAAAGGCGCTGGCCAGAGACCATTTTGCGCCAGTTACGAGAGCTGTCGACAAGCCCCAGAGGGTCTAGGATCGCATCGACCTCGGCCACCTCTTCGGCAGTGGGTTCGATCACCGAGACGTCCACACCCAGACTGTCGACTTCGCCTGCGACCCAAACCTCGCCTTCCCACAACGCGTCCGCACAGGATTCACCCGCACCGCCCAGCGCAATGATGCGGCCCGCATGCGCCATGAAACCGGATTGGTATCCGATCTTGCCCTCGACCACGATGTTGCCGCCCTTCATGGCAACACCGACACGCGGCCCGGCATCACCTTTGACATGAATGGTGCCGCCAATCATCGCAGCCCCGCAGGACATGCCCGCATAGCCACCGACAGTGATGTGACCCTTGGCCATCCCTTCGCCCACGGCCCACCCGCAATTGCGTTCGATGGAGATGTTGGCGCCAGTGTTCAGTCCACCGCAATAGTATCCCACCGAACCTTCGAAAGTGATGTCCACATTATCCGGCAGGCCCACGCCCAGATTGTGTCGCGACAGCGTATCGACAACCCGGATCGGCCGTCCTGATGCGCAGGCTGCCATGATATCCCGGTTCACCTCACGAATGTGCCGCTTGCCGACTTCGATGACGATTTCATCCATCTGTCTTGCTACCTCGCTCATGCTGCCAGGCTCCGGTTGCCGACACCCCAGATGCCGGTCAGCGATGGGCCATCATAGTTGATAACGTCGCATTCCTCGGCCATCACGCGACGAACAGCCTGTTCTTCGGTCGCGGCGGCCAGATCCCCATTGCGATTGACCACCACCAGCGGCTTCATCGCGAACCGATCCTTGGCAAATCCGATCCCGTCCGGCGTTGCGATCATGTAGGTGAATACCCCGTCGATAGAGGTAATCGACTTTTTCAGCGCCTGTTCCATCGTCAGGCCCGCTTTCATCTGGTCACTGACCCAGACCGCAATCAACTCGCTGTCATTCTCGGTCAGAAAGCGATAGCCCTTTCGGCTCAACTTGTCGCGCCAAGTGAAATAGTCGGTGATCTGGCCGTTATGCACGATCGCCACATCCGAAAACGGCCGCGCCCAAAACGGGTGTGAAGCGTTGGGCAGAACCGAGCTTTCCGTCGCAAGCCGCGCGTGGCCAAGACCATGGGTGCCGATGATGTCGCGCACGCCATGCTTTTCGGCAACCGCTTCGGCCCCGCCGATATCCTTGATGATCTCAAGACTACGGCCGCAGGACTGCACTTCGAACCGGTCCGTCAGCTCATCTGCATCCCGCACCCAGGCCTGCAAATCAATCGGGTCCGAGATTTCCGCACGAAAGCAATAATGCCGGTTCTCATCGGTTACGATCTTCGGATCGGACAGAAAGCCAGAGCTGTGATCCTTCAACACCGCCTCAAACGCATTCAGGTCAGCATCCTGCCGGGATTTGTCAAATCCCATCCCTCGTAAAACATATCCGGTGTCTCGTGGCGGCCCATAAACTGCAAACCCGGTGCTGTCTGCGCCACGGTGTTCCTGCGCATCCATCAGGTCTACCAAGTCCGCCCCGACCTGCCCGGGTGCGGTAAGAATCCTTCCAGCGATTCCACACATGAAGAGCTCCCTGTTCAACTGTGTCTGTATACTGTATACAGTACACGGACAATAGCAAGCCCATTCGCCTTGGCACCAGATGCTTTTTTGAATACAGAATTCACAAAACACGGAAAGAGAGGCTCTGAGTGGCTCTGAAACAGATAAAAACACAGCGCAGAAGACTGGCGGACGAGGTTTATGATCAGTTGGTCGAAGCCATAATGAGCCGCGAAATCTCTGCCGAAGATCGATTGGTTCAGGAAAAGCTGGCAGCGGAACTGAACATCAGCCGCACCCCGGTTCGCGAAGCCCTGATGCGGCTGGAAACCGAAGGGGTTCTGGAAGTCGCCGCAAGCGGTGGTTTCCGGCTGGCACGCATGGATCAAGCCGAAGTCCGGCAACTGTATCAGGCCCGCGCCGCAATCGAAGGTCAGGCTGCCCGGATTCTTGCGGCCCACGCAGACCCCGCGGTTCTGGAGGGTTTGCGCGAGCTGATTCGTCGTGAGGAAAACCTGACCAACCCTACGACGCGCGACTATTTCATTGCCAACCGGCGCATTCACCGCGCCTTCATGGTTGAAGCGGGAAACAAGTTCCTGCTGGACATGTTCGACATGATCTGGGGCAAGGCCATGGCCTTTCACCTGTTTTCCGCAATCGAAAATGTCGATATCTCACAGTCTCTGGGTGATCATCAGGCGCTTGTCGACGCGATTGAAACCGGAGACGTGACAGAAGCACTGGAAACCTTTACCGCCCATATTCAGGCCGGGTTCGATTTGCAGATCGAGGGGCTGAAAGAAGCGGACAACGGCTGACGCACAGAACCATAGGCAAAGCGGACCGCGCCGGTTCGCCTGACTGAAACCGGCTCATGCATCGTGTGCAATGCCATCAAGGTATCCGCGCGCTGTTCTGACGGCGTCATGACAAAACGGTCATTTTCGTATATTATTGAAATCTCTCATTACAAAGACGCTCCGATTCCATCGGAGTTGATATTTGAACGACACGTTTTTCCACAGGCGGTCCCAAGTCGACTATTCGACCACCTCAGATTCCGGAGAGAGAAATGAGTGCTGACGAAAACGACAATCGCAAAGAACACGAATACACCGAAAGCGAAAAGACAGATCCGGAATGCCGGTCTGTCGATGACAGGCTGACCGCGATCGAGCAGCGCCTCGACCAGTTGATGCGCGTCATTGAACCAGGCCCGGAAGACAGGCTGGAAACCGTCGAACATCGCGTGGACGCGCTTTTGACATCCATCGAATCCCTGGGCGAGCTGGGTAATCATTCTTCTGATTTCAACCCCACGTCCACCGGTCCTGCCTTCGGCTTCGTTGACGCCGGCAGCGTTGGCGCTCCGACGCGCCGCACGTTCAGCTGGGCCAAAAATTGCTGCAAGAACTGGTGCAGCATCCGTGCCAGCAGCAAAGGGTGCCATCCAAACGCCTGCTGAATGACAAATCCCGTTTGGCGGGGAAGATTGTTTTGTTCCATGTCTATTTCGACAACGCGGATTGATGCGGCAATACAGTCCATTGCAGGGTCGATTGTTGCGGCCCCGATCAGAACTGATGCGATCGGACTTGGAAGCGCCGTCGCCGGAGAGGCGCTGGCATTGCTGGCGGCAGACAAGTTTCTGAAAGATGATCGCGTGCGATCCGCCGCGTCACGTCGCCTTGCGACCATTTGGGCTTGCGACCGAGACCTGCGCGGAGCCCCTGTTTCTCTGTTCGATGGCCGCGCCGGCCTTGGGTTGCTGGCCTGTTATGCTCTGGACGCCAATCCACACGATCCCGAAGCGCAACTGGCGCTTGACCGTGCCCTGCGTTCGGTTGCGCAACGCCTTCTCGAAGCCCCCTGGATGGGGCACTTCGATCACGTGTCCGGTCTTGCGGGTATATCCGTATTTCTGTGCGAACCGAAATCCCGGGCAGCCCGTCTTGGGGGAAAGTCGCTGTGCCTGCGTTTGGCAGAGGAGCTTTGGAGGCACTCGGCACGCACAGAACGGGGGCTTGCGTGGACAGAACCTTTTTCCTCACCGGAAGACGAGACCGGCCCCCTGAAAACAACGCGGTACCTCGTCAACATGGGGCTGGCGCATGGTTCTCCCGGCGCCGTTCTGGCTCTGGCCCGCCTGGGTCGGCGGCACGCGTTCACGCCGCGACACATCGAAGACCTCAAAGACGCGGTCCTGTTTCTGCTTTCGCACCGGGGCGCGTTTTCAGACAGCGGCCTGTCATCCTGCTTTCCCTGCATGTCAGCGCTCAGTCATGCCTGGGAGGTACCGTCACGTCTTGCGTGGTGTTATGGCGACCTTGGTATCGTATACACCGCGCTCGCGGCGGCGAGGCTGGTGGGTATGGAGGACGAAATACGCGATGTCGCATCGCGGGTTCTGATATCCTGCGTCGACAGACCTTTTCATGAGACGGGTATCAATGACGGCGGGCTGTGCCATGGCGATGCCGGAATTGTGGTGATGGCCCTTGCCATTCGATCGCTTTATTCCAAAGCAGACGTCGATCCTCTGATTGAAAAGCACGCCAAACGGCTTTTGTCCCTCGTTGAACGGGAATTGAGCCCGGACGGGCTTCCCGCGATCGGCGCAGGCTGGAAGACGTTTCAATCGACGGATCTTTTGACCGGGTCGAGCGGCGTTTTGTTGGCACTGCTTGCCCTAAGGGACGTGGGTTACCTCGGATATCTGAAGTTCATGGGGCTGGATGTTGAACAGAATGTCCACTGCCCGTCCCATCCGGAACCGCACAGCTCTCGTCCGTTCCTCGGAATTCGTGTATGTACGCGTTCACCGCAGCACGATCTTGGCGGAGTCACAAAAAGCACCCGAAAAAAGGATCTGGAAAAGCGTGCTTCAGATTTAATTCGCGATCCGTCCTTTGCCTTGTCGTTGTTCATTGCACGACCCGGGTTTTTCTCGAAGGTCATGCGGGAAATCGAGAAAGGCGAAGGCCTCTCCCCCGCAGTCCTCGGCACATTGTTTCGGTTTGTTTACAGAATGTGTTTCCGCCCGACGCCGTTCGGCGCATTCGCGGCAGTGGGCACGGCAGCACCTGTTGCAGGCAAGGACATCGTCACCGTGGCAGACCACCATCTGGATATGGATCTGGACTGTGGGTTTTTGTCCCATATTGCCGCCGGACTCGCAGAGACGCAAAGAACGAGGGTGCGATGCAATCCATCGGCCTGGTGGGAACAGGACGTTCTGCACTGGATAACCAACGGTAATCTCGACGGGCCCTGGAACCACGA
Organism: Ruegeria sp. HKCCA5463; assembly: GCF_013034175.1. NCBI lineage: Bacteria > Pseudomonadati > Pseudomonadota > Alphaproteobacteria > Rhodobacterales > Roseobacteraceae > Ruegeria > Ruegeria sp. HKCCA5463. The sequence continues at coordinate 101,031 of NZ_WQFL01000007.1, read as the reverse complement.
ACAGATCATTGCAGCGGCGGATTCCGATCTGGCAGAGTTCATCTTTGATGTCGATTCCGTCCCGATTTCCGATCTGGAAACGGCCCTCAAAGACCGCCCTTTCAAATCTGCCGTGACAATCTCGGATCTCTGTCGGTCCGAGGCTCTGATTCCACAGAAAGACCCAATACTTCTGGGGCATGACGCAACCGCCAGAACCCTGAAGCGGCTGGAAAGAGATATGACCGCCCGTCAAAAGAGAGGCTTGGCGGCGCTCGGGCATGCTCTTGATGCCGCGCGTGAAACCCCTTCGATGATCGCGTTAAAGCAACTGGGGCGAACAGCTGACTCTTTCGCCCCGGGTTGGAGAGGTGATTTTCTGCATGTCGATGCGCATTGCGTCGGCACGTTGGAAACTCCACTGCGCGCGGTGCAGGCACTGACCGACGCATGGAACATTTTGGAAAAGATCGGCTTTCGCGTGCCAAAACCAAACCGTTTTCTGGAATTTGAACGGCGTTTCCTTGACCGATACGGTGACCGCGCCGTGTTGCTGGGTCAGGCTGTGGATGCCGAAAGCGGGCTAGCATATCTCGGCATGCCGCTGCGAATGGATTTCGTTACAGGTACGGGGTCGTCAAGTGATGCCCCCAGGCAAAACCTTCAGGAATTTCCGCTGGAACCCGATTGGGACGCGCGCAAGTGGGTGCTTTGCGCGCAGGATATCGAGATCCTGCATGCCCGCAACACGGATCAGGCCCCTTTCGCCATCCAAGATGGCGTTCTTCTGAGCAAAGTAGGACGCAGCTCCGGGCACAACCCCGTCTGGACGGCCTATCCCGAAGGAATTTTTCCGGGCGGCCCCAAGGCGATTTTCGGCCGTTTCTCAAGGCGAAATCAGTTGATCGCAGACGCGTTGATGCAACACAGCCCCACGCGTGAAGAGGATTCAACAATTGTCGAAGCAGACATCCTGTGCGCCACGGACCCCCGGTCATCAAACATCCTGAGGCGCGCCAGCCTTTCCCGGTGTGTCATCGAGATCCTCGGCGACAGCGGGTTACCGTCCGAACAGAGGATTCCGCTGCACGATCTGTGGATTCGTCACGATGGCAGTCGGTTCCGGCTGTTCTGGGGCAGCCAAGGCGTCGAGGTCATTCCACAGTTGCATGCTGCGCACCAAAGCCCTCCCGGGGCGCCCGCTGTCTATCTTCTGCTCATCGACATCGCCATGCACATGCGGCAACCGTCGGTGATCTGGTCGTGGCAATCGCAAAGCAATCGGAACCGGCTGCCCAGGGTCCGTGCTGGAAATGTGGTCCTTGCACCGCAACGGTGGCGGCTTTGTATCCCGACAGAGATGGTCAGGTCAGGCAAAGCGGAATTCTGGATGGAAGCCAACCGACAAAAACTGGAGTTGCCGCGATATGTGGCCCCCACGGATGAGGCCAGCGACATGGCCACGCCATGGGATCTGGACAACCCTTTTTCCACTGCCAACCTGATCAAGACGTTGAAAAAAGGGCCGCTTTCGATCTGCGAGTACCTTCCGGCGCCCGAGGATTGGTGGATCGACTCGCCGCATGGTCGATTGGCCTCTGAACTGGTTTATGCCCCAGCAAAGCCCGTTGATACGTCCTTTGTCGAATACGATGCCAACCCGACCGCATGGCAACCGCTGGGGCACGGCACTGATGAGGCCGGATCATGGTTGTATCTGCGGCTTTTCGGGGATGCCATAAAGCTGGAACAGTTCCTGAAACTGCAATCGAACAGGTTGACGCTTTGGCAGAAACGCAACCTGATCGAGAACTGGTTCTTCGTAAGATATGCAGACCCGGAACTTGAACTGCGCCTCCGCATCAAATTTTCAAACGATCATGACAGAGTTCTGAGGAACCGGGTGCTTGTTCACTTGCAGAAAACGGCCGGTGGATTGGTGGACAGGTTTCTTGTTGACGAATACCTGCCTGAAACGGCGCGCTACGGCGGAGAACTGGGGCTCGGCGCATGCGAGAGGATATTCGGCGCCGACTCGATCACTGCGCTTGACGTACTCAACGATCCGAAGATCAGCCGGTCCAGACGGTGGATGGCGTCAGCCGCCAGTATCGATGCCCTGTTCGAAGATTTGGAACTGCCCACAGGTGTTCGGCTGGCGATCTCCGAGCGCTGTTCGCAAAACTACGGCGGCGGCCCGGCGTCGCGCCGGATTGCGCGTCGCGCTACTGGAAAGGAATGGAAAAGTGCATGCGTTGTTCTGAGTGAACTCGGTGTGGGCAAAGGCATTCAATCGCGGCCATCGCGCTGGAACGCACGTGCCGCCAGGCTTTATCCGGATATTGGACGCCTTCAGCGAGAAGAACAGGATGGCAGGTTGGGAAACAGCTTGGCCGACGTTCTGGGAAGCCTCGCTCATATGTCCATCAACCGGATCCTCCACTGGGGAACCGCCGCGGAAGAGGCGGTCATCCACGAGGCGCTGTGTCGACATTATCGAACCACATTGAACCACGGGTGGAAATCGCCCTAGGCGGCATGCTCATGGCAGTCGGTTGGAACCTGAACCCTCCGTCCGAAACATGGGCTGTCCACACATACCCCCTGCCCCTGAGTGAAGCATCCGGCGCATGAGGTAAGGAAACGTGGATCACTGCGCTTTTGACCGACAGCGGGACACCTCGGAACCTGGATCACACTTTTACAGCACGCGGCGTTTTGGGACCTGTCGACTTACCGCGTAACCTGCAAGCGCCGAAAGCGATTTTGCCACGCCGCCCCGTGGCACGGGGCTTAGCGCCGCTATTGCTTGATCGCGGTATTCTTCGGGCAATTGCTGCCTCTTGATATGGCGCGTGGCCGGAGAAAGCTCTGCCAAAAACCGCGCTGGGTCGCGGTGACTGAGGAAAGCACGGACTGCCGCGCCCCCAGTTTGCCGCTGGGCTGCCTCGAGAACAGGCACGCTGAACAGGCCGCTCGAGAGGTCTGACGCAAATGGGGTGCTGCCCGGGGGGCGGTCCAGGGCAAGTTCATCCTCGGTCAGCAGGTAAGCCAGGCCAAGATTCTCGCCATAGTCGCGAAGGGCACCTGACAGATCGTTTTGTTCGGCAAGCATCGCGCCGAGTTCGCAAGGCAGTCGGAAGAATGCAGCCATGCATTGCCGCATCTGCGCGATGCGCTTTTCGACAGCCATATCCGGTTGCCATGCAGTCCGAAGCTCGGACACTCGGCCTTCACAGGCCGAGGCCATGGCACTCAGGATTGATGGCATCAGATCCGGGCAGTCCCGTGCGCCGACTTCGTGCGCCTTCGCCAAAAGGTAATCACCTGTGAGTATCCCAAGCTTGTCGCCCCAGTTGGCCGTGGCGTCGGCTGTTGCGGCCGCAGCCTCGATCCCTCGAATGCCGCTTTGGGCAAGAAACCCCAGATACGCAAGCTCCAGCGCGGTTGCCGCGGCACGACGCCTTTTCGCCTCAACATCACCCAGATAGGACGTCAGCAAAAGCAACAGCGAAGGTCGAAACGCAACCATGTCAGCCCGCTTGCCCGCGAAGGACATGCGCGTCAGAAACGGCCAATCGGTGCGCACGATGTAATTGAGGCGTGCGCCCACATCGCGCAGGTCGTCCCCAAGCGGCATCTCGGGCACTCGCACAAGGGGCGATACGTCATCCAACATGGCGCTTTCCACATCACCGCCAGTGCCTTCAGGCACCAAAACGGCGCGGCGCAGCATGTTGTGAACGGGCTTTTCGCTTTCGAACGTATCGTCCAACACGCGCCAGATGAACTCGTATCGGCGGCTTGCGCGGTTCCCGAGCGTGAAGTACCCGGCAAAGCGATCCCCCAACAAAAGCGCATAGTCTTCCGCCGCCACCCAAGGGCCTGCCCCTGTGCGGAGACATCGATCAGTGGTTTGAGCCGCAAGCGCACCGGATTCCAGCGCAAAGCTAATTCCTTCGCCTGTAAACGGGCTGATAAGACCGGCGGCGTCCCCAACCAGCAACAGACCCGAATGGGCGGCGCGTTCCGGTGCGAAATCGAATCTCAGCGGTGCACCCAAGGTTGTGCCGGACAACTGAATGCCCGAATATTCCGGATAATCCTTGCGGAGCACGTCCAGAAATTGATCGAACAATGTCCTGACATTGGTGTCAAACGCCCTGCAGAACAGCCCGACACCGACATTTGCAGTTCCCTTCCCCGTTGGGAATGCCCAGCCATAGGACGGCAACAAGTACCGGTCCGTAACATCAGTCAAAGGCAGCATTATTTCGAGCAGTCGCGGATTATCTCCGCAGCCATCGACATAACCGCGAAGCGCGGTGCCATAACCTTGTTCCGGTGTTTCCCGCAATCCCGCCGCTTTCGCCAATCGAGACGCGGCCCCGTCTGCGGCGATGACCATGTACCCGGTCAGAACCACCGTCGTGCCATCCTGAATCCGAGCGGTGACACCTGTGACAGTCCCGCTTTCATCCGTTACCAGATCGTCGGCGCGGCATTTCGGCAAGAAAGCCGCTCCTTCCGCGCGGGCCTGACGCAAAAGACAATCATCCAGTATCAAACGGGGTACAACCAGCCCATAGTCGTCTTCGCCTTCGTATCGAAAATCCCGGTGGCCCCTTTTGCGCATATGGACACGCACACCTTCGACCTCCTGCTGATCTGTAAGCGCGGACAGAATGCCAAGGCGTTTCAGCTGAGAGATACCGGACCGGGTGATCCCGTCTCCACAGCTTTTGTCCCGAGGGAAATCCTCTCGGTCGATCAGAATGACCTTTCGACCTCTCCGCGTCAGCTCGATGGCGGCAGCGCTGCCGCCGGGCCCCGCACCGACAATGATGGCGTCCCATGTCTCGGCCGCGGCTTCCGCAGGTGTCGCAAGCGGCAGATCCTCGGCAAAAGGGCCGTAACCGTCCATGTCAGGCCCTCCTTTCGACAGAAAGCCGGGCGAGGTTTGCCAGCGAGGCGCGCAGCACATGATCGTCAAGCCCCGAGATGACCTGTACGGCCGCTTCGGATTTGTCCCGCGCCAACTGTTCCGTAGCTTCCACCGCGCCCGAATTGCGAATGATCTCTACAGCGCGCGAAATATCCGCATCCTGCATTTCAGCCAGCCTCAACCTGGCCCGCAATTCATCGGCGGCCTGACCGTTCTGACCCAGGCACAGGAGCACCGGCATCGTATAGGCCCCTTCGCGCAGATCAGAGGCGGACCCCTTTCCAAGTTCCGCGCTGCTTGCAATGTAGTCCAGAACATCGTCGCGCAGTTGAAACGCAAGGCCCAGGCACTTTGAATAGGTGATCAGTGCGTCTCGATCCTGATCACTTACGTCTGCCAACATCGCCCCCAACGATGCGGCGAGAACAAACAGCTCGGCCGTCTTGCCCTCGAGCATTTCAAGATGCTCTTCAATGGTCCAATCGGCGTTGTAGGCGTTTTCTGCTTCGCGCAACTGCCCCAGACACAGCGCAGCGCAGTGTTTGCCGGCCAGTTCAGAGGCCTTGGGGCTGATGGACTCCAACAGGTTTATTGCACGGGCCAGAATGAATGTTCCGGCGAAGCTGGCGATGGGTGAAGACCAGCGACGGTTCACGCTTTCCGCTCCACGCCGAAGTTCGGCCCGGTCCATGACGTCGTCATGATAGAGCGACGCCACATGGATCATTTCGACAGCCGCCGCCGCCTGAATTGCGCGCTTGCGGCCTTCTGTGTCGGTGAGGCTTCGCGCGGTAAGCAGCAGAAGAATTGGCCGCAACCGTTTCCCGCCAGCCCCGATAAGCCAGTGGGCTATCTCTTCGAATCCCGGCTGGTCCGAGGCGACGGCATCCAACATGGATGCTTCAACCTGGGGTATCGTGGCCCGGACCTGTTCGTCTTGCAACCAGTCAGACATCCGCAATCTTGCGGAACTGCGCCAGCGTCTTCTGCAAACGCTTCGACCTGAGCGCCGCTTCGGAGTTCCTGATGAAACTGTCGTAGCCCTCGTGCAATGCTGCGGACTCGGCGCGAACGACAATCTCACCACGGTGGAAAGCGTCCATTACGGTCATCCTGCCTTCGGATATGGCCACAAGTGCTTCCGGTGAAATCGCGCCGACGCCCCGACCTTTCCCTTTGCGCTTTTGGCTCGGGTTGATGAGAACTTCACCGCTCATCACCGAAACTTCGACCGACCCCATACCAAAAACACCAACCGTTGCACTGGCGCCCTCGTACTGCTTGACCAGTTCAGCATATTCCTTCTTGGCGTCCGCCTTGAAACCAGCCAAAGCATCTTCGGCCAGTTTTTCGACTGCCTTTGCACCCTCTTCCGGCTGCATCCGCTGTTCATAGTCTGCCACGTTCGTATCCTCCGTTCAAAAATATCCAAATCAGACCGAGCCGACCGCCGCCCGAGCATCCACACGCCCGGCGCCCTGCTGCGTGGTCGGTGCGCCGATATCGACGGCGGTGGCCATGAGAACTGCCTTGATGTCAGCCGGCAGCAGTGTCGGGTTTCGCTGCAACATCAGCGCCGCGACCCCTGCGACATGGGGGCAGGCCATCGAGGTGCCGCTGGCCTCGAGATGAAGCGGATCTATCACCGTCGCGCCGCCATTCATGTCATTGCCGGTCGCCGATCGCGATGCCACGATATCCACGCCGGGGGCGGTGACATCCGGTTTGTCGCGTCCATCCGGCGTTGGTCCGGGACTGGAGAAACCGGCCATGTTGTCGCTGTCATCGCTTGCGCCGACGGTGATCACGCTCTGCGCAATACCCGGACAGCGAATGCGCGTGTCATAAGTGCCGCAACTGTCATTGCCCTCGTTGCCCGCGGCCACCACAAAGGTCACCCCGGCTGTCGAAGCCGCATCAGCGGCGACACATAAAACGCATGTTCCGTCCGGATCGACCCAATTGCCGTTTCTGTGCGAAAAGCCCCAGGAATTGGAAAGAACATCCATCCCGTCCGCCACGGCCTGTTGGATTGCCGCAACGCAGTTTGGAGCGTTCCCGCTGCCAAACTGATCCAGCAGCTTGTAGTCGTGGATGACCGCCCCCGTGGCGACACCACGGAACGTCGCGCCGTTGCTGGCGACAACGCCCGCGCAATGCGTACCGTGCCCGTTCAGGTCGCCCAACCCCTCGCCGGTAAAATCCTGTTGGGTTCCGAAATTCCCGGCAAGTTCGGGATGTGTCTGGTCCACGCCCGTATCCAGAACGGCAACATCCACTTCTGCACCGTTGATCCCGCTAGCTTCCACGACATCGGCATTGATCAGCGGACGACTGTTGTCCAGGTCGACCAGGATCTGGTTTTTGCAATGAGCCATCTTCAGGACATCGGCGCGCCCCGCGATATCCGTAAGGCGCTGATCATCGGCAAGGACAACCAGACTGTGAGTCAGCCAAAACGACCGCTCGACTTCAATCCCCCGCTCTTCAAAGCTTTTGGCGATTTTGCCCACCACGTCTTCACCATGGCGTCGGTGTTGCAAGATCGAACGGCGGCGCTGGCGCCGGTCGAACGCACGGGGCGGGCGATCCGGCGATGCCCTGCCGCTGCGCAGCGAGACCAGCACGCGATGCCGGGGAAGCTGGGCGGTTTCCGTTTGGCCAAGCAGGGCGTTCAGGCGCGCCTCTTTTCGGTTGGCCAAGAGGTCGCGCAAGATAATGCTGTCCATCTTCGAAATGGACTCGCTGCCAAACTCGGCACGAAGCTTCTCGATTTCACGACGTTCCGCTCTTTCGAAGCGATCAACGTGTTCCCGGCTTAACTCGGACATTTCGTGCTCCTTTAGATCATGGTCTTATGGGGTTTTCAGGAATGGCCTGACGTTTGGTGGAATGGGTGATCATCACCACGGAAGGATCGTTGGCCATTGTCGCGATGGCCCCGGGCGAAAGTTCAACGGCAACACTGTCGATCAGCCACAGTTCGGTAATCCCGACACCGCCCAGGTTTTCCAGGGTGCCAACCAGGGGCCGTGTGCGTCGGCGGAAATAGTCTTCGCGTGCCTTCGTTTCGGCGCGCCGGAAAGAGGGCGCATTGCCTTCTGTGTCTGGCGCCAAGCGCAATATGACCTGCACCGAGTGCCCATCATCACCGTCTGTTACGGCCTTCGCCAATTCCGATTGCAGCTGCGTGTCCAGCTTGCCCCAAGCCGCCTCAGACAGGCCGAACGGATGGGGGCTGTTGGTTTCGGTCAAGGTTCTGTCCTCCGTGGTCGTCTCTGCACTGAACATGGCCGGTGCGACGGCACGGTCGAAGCGCGGGTTCACGACAATGCCGGGCCCCGGTTCAGGCTCTGCCGAAGGCGTACTGCGCGGGTGTTCCGGCCGGAAACACAGCTCGATCAACGCCGCTTCCTGCGCACGCATCGCGAGGGTCACCATACCGCTCGCCTGAACCTCGATGATCTGTACCCCCTGCTGCTGCGTTCCTGTCTGGGTCGTCAGGACATTGCCCGCCGCATCAAGTGCGATGATCGTTATGGGCTTTCCGCCAGCAAAGCTCAGCTTGAGGCGGGCCCAGTCAGCAACGACCGGCAGATGGGCAAAGACACCGGCGATGGAAAGCAACAATTTGGGTGTGCCTTGCGGCTGGAACCCGCCAATGATCTGAAGAAGGCTGCCCTTGGTCGGCAGGAACCGCACACCGCCGACGTTCAATACCGGATGGCGGGAAGGCAGTTTCTGGCCGCGTAAATCAATGCAACGTTCACGCGGGGGAATTTCCGGATCGGGCTTCGGCTGCTCCGGACAATGCGGCTGAATCGCGATGAAAGCGCAATCATCAATGTAGCCAAGCGCATCGTTGCGCGGATCATCTCCGCTGAACTCCAGAAATACCGTCACGGCTTCGGCTTCCGCCGTCACGCGGCCCCGCAATTGCCGCCAGGCACCGTCCAGATTGCCGGTCCACCATTCCACCCAGGGCGCCCGCGGATCATCACCACCGCGCGGATCCAACCCCAAAGCATAGCCGCCTGCGTCGCCGGCCTCCTTCGCGAACCAACACGAGAATTCATAGTCCCATCCCGGGTTCGAACCCAGCGATTGCCACAGGCCGACACGAAGGCCGCGCTGTGCGATGACCCTTTGGGACCTGTCCCCGGTCCGGACGATGCAACCTTCGCAGTCAAAGGCATCGGCGGGGATCGGGGCCAATTGCGGAACGGGATTTCCCTTTCCGGCGTGAAAGGCTGCCAAGTCGGTCAGCCATGCATAGGGTGTCCAGAACCGACCGACATTGCCCGCTGGAAGCGGACGGAAACCATCTTCGAAACCGGGGTTCAGCAAATGCACGACCCGGACGGTCAGGTCGTCCTGACCAAAGGCGCCATCGTCATCCATGACGGTACAGACGGCCCGGAAGTCACCACAGTTTTCATAGATATGCGAGGCGGTCGCCGTGCCTTCGGCTGCCGGTGGTTCGTTCGTTTCCTCGATCAGGGCCGTGCGGGGTTCGCTGCAATCGCCGAAATCCCACTTGGCCGTATGCGTGTCGCACCAGCCGGGATCCCGGAAATCGGCGACAAGCGTGATCGGTGTGCAGACATAGGCATAAAGGTCCGGGCCAGCTTCGACCTCGGGCGGAACATTGGTGACGGTGACACGCAAGGTGTCGATGGCCTCGCCGCCGTTGACGTCGCGAATACGCACCGTGACGGTGTATTCGCCATTGTCGCACCAAGCATGGGTCACGGTCGACGTGCCTGTCGCCGCAGGAGGAGCATTGGTTTCAGAAATCACGCCGGGTTTGGGCGCGTGGTGATCACCGAAATACCACATGGATTCGTGGGTGTCGGGGTATTCGACATCTCGGAACCGTGCGACCAGAGTGACCTCTTCGCCCTCCTGCACCGTCAGATCAGGGCCGGCATCCACTGTCGGCGGCACATTTTCGACGGTAACAAGCGAGAAACTGCGACTGCGCGCGCCACCCGGCTGGTTGATCGTCAGCGCATGTTTTGCGGTGTAGACACCGCTTGCAGCATAGACATGCTGAATCGAGGGCAAGACCGCGGCCGGTGTTCCGTCACCCGGCAACCACTCGTACCCCGCGTCAGGATGTTCATTCGCAGCCGCAAGCGACATGGCCGATGCGGCCGCACCCGACCGTGCCCCGCCCGAATCCGCCGGGACGACATCCGTGGCTTCGCAACTGCTTATGACAGTGAAATCTCCGGCAATTTCAAGACCGTCGGTATCAATTACGATCGGGTCCGAGAATACCGCTTCGACCCGCCCGATTCTGGCAAGGTTCTCCGGCCAGCCGGTGATACCCGTGACCGTATTCGTAACTTCATCTGACAGGATTTCACTGCCCATGCTTTCGGCAATTCCCCGGACGACAAGGGCCACGATCACAACGACCAATGCGCCCAGAATTCCGAAAGCGCCGAATGACAATATCGCGGCGATTGCCGTCAGCACCCAAAGCAGCACGGATTCTTCGGGATCGACATCGCTGTCGATTTCAAAGTGATCCATTTGCTGTCCACCGGTTGGGCCCAACGAACCGTTCGGCTGCCAGCGCAATCCGACATCATTGAAAAAGTCGGCATCCACATCAATACTGCCCAGGATCGCGTCTACGACCGTCACCTTGCCCGATATTCTGATCGCCCCAGTCCTGAGGCTCACGTCCAGATCGGTCAGCCGGACTTCGCGCCCGTCAGGTGTAAAGGTCTTCGGAAGGTCATCATCCGACAATTCGGCTTCGATGCGCGCCGTTTCAATCGATGCTTCGACCTGGGCCGCGCTGATGGCAATTGCAAAATCCCTGTCAGCAGGAATGAAATTGGCAAGCCCGCCTACGTCACCGCCGCCATCATCGTTCAAGGCGATCGCCAGAAACTCGTTTGTCACACCAACGGTGATGCTGTCGACTTCAAACTCTTCGTCCGTTGCCTCTGGTCCCCAGATGTAAACGAAATCGCGGGCCTCAAGATCCTGATGAAAAAAGTCGCCGATGAATTCTTCGATCTCGGCCACTGTCGGGGCCGCAATTGAAATCTCGCCCAGCCCACTGGCCAATTCCTGCCCCCGTGACACCAGTTCGCTGGATATCTGGGCGTCGAGGTCAATCGCGACCAACGGGATCGCCGCCAGTTGATCACGGTTGTCGATGTAATTGTCACCCTCTGGCCCATATTCCGGACCGGCGGGGTTGATCGCGTCCACGGTAACGGTGGCCGCGTTCAAATCCGTGCGGAATTCCGAACCGACCCGACTGAAAGGTGCCGTGATGTTGATCCGCGTTTCGATCCCCATGGGGTCCTGCGGATTGAAAAAAAGCTGTACCGTCGGCCCAACGACAATGTTGAACATCCGCAGATAAACCGGCAGCGAAATTGTTATGTCACCGCCTGACACGGTGGTTTCAATATCGTGCGCCGCATCCGAGGCGTCGTTGAAGATTTCCGCATGGACATCCGTCGTCAACGCTCCCAAGGCAAATTGCAGCTCGGTCTCATCGATGACATGGGGGATGGAGGGAAAGGCCGGATCGATCGGTCCGCCGGGGCCGCCGTTCTCATAGGCTTTGTCCACGAATTCGCTTGCGAACAACTCGATATTGGACGCAATCGGATCGCCGCTGGTCAGCGTTGCGGACACCTGGTTGCGAGGCAGGCCATCCAACAGCCATCCCACATCCTGACGCCCGGGAATTAGACCAATCGGCGCAGCCGCAGCAAGATCGGCCGTCATCGTCAGCATTTGCGCCGATGGAACCGGGGGGTTTTCGATTTCGATCTGGATCAGGACACCAAGTTGAATTTCGGCACCGGTGATGTCCGGGCGCAAGCTGGCGTCCAACTGGTCTTCGGGAATCTGAACCGACCCGTCAGCTACGACAAAACCGCCAAAGGTTTCACCTGCGGGAACATCCATGAATTCGGGAATGCGGCCTTCATCGCCGGGATCATCGTCACATTCCGCGGACTTCCACGCCCCCCGAATGACCTTTCGCAGGACCTCTTCCGAGGCTTCGACGACAACTTGGTATCCTCTTGTATTTGCCATCCTGACGTCCTCGGTGTGACGGCGCGAGGGAATCGCGCCCGGGTGTCTTCAAGCAGTGCCGGTGACAACGGCGCGGGGCGTGATATTGACTAGCCTACGTTTCCCGGTTCGCACGGCACGATACAGCGCCTCGGTCGCAAAACGCGGTGTCGATGCATCAAGTTGCCGGTAGGCAAGTAACGGAGCGATGATTTTGTGCGCCTTGCCCAGTGCTTCCAGCGGGTCGGGAATCTTCACGGGCTCAGTCAAACTTGGATCGATCCCGGCGACGGATTTGCCCTTGGCTTTGCCGGGAAATCGACGCGCGATTTCCGATGCCTTGACCCTGGCCACCTTCACTTTGGAGGTGGAATAGCGCACTTTTCGCATCGGCAAGGACAAGGGAGACAGGTCAGGGCGTTTCGAAGCCTCATCGACCAGCTTCAACTCGTCGAAAAGTACCACAGCAAGATCGTGTTCCTGCCCGGGATCAAATTCATGCCCGGACGCGGCGAAAATCTTCTTCCGCAAGCTTTTGCGTTCAACGATCTGTTTCTTGGAGAACCGCGCTCTGTCCTCCAGCTCAAGTCGGCCAGACAGGTCCAATTCGAACCCAAGCTCCTCAAGCGCCAACACGGGGTTAATCAGCGCAGCACGAGCAAGCTCTGGGGTGACATTCAAACGGGCAGCAATATCATGCACTGCTGCTTGAACGTCCTGAAACGTAGCCATAGCAGCCTTCCAATTACGAAATAAACGTAACTCTTGAACGCTTGGAACTGATATATAGATACTTTGGGAGTCTTGCTTCACGATATATTTTTAAAGCGATTCCGTCAATGAGCCGGAGACGCCGCAAGGCTGACTTCAACCCGATCGCGTAACTTTATTTGTCGCGTCGCTGGTTGTATCGGACGGGTTTGTCGCGAAAAATGCAGCCCGGAATACAGGCCCTGACCATCTGTCGACAACGGCAGTGCGGAACCATCCCGCGCCACGGCCAGGGGTGGTGGTTTCAAGCAAAACCGCCAATCGGGACGCCGCCACATTGTGCAAGCATCCCGCGGCCCCACGCCTTCAATCCGTCCACAACACCTCGCGCCCCTCTTCCCCCGGACCACATCACCTGCCATAATGGGGGAAACTCAAAAACAAGAGCAGCACCCATGCCCGACGATCTGTTGACGCCAGAAGCGACCACAACTTATGACGCCTCCTCGATCGAGGTGCTCGAAGGTTTGGAACCGGTCCGCAAGCGACCTGGTATGTATATCGGCGGCACGGATGAACGCGCTTTGCACCATATGGTGGCCGAGATCCTCGACAACTCGATGGACGAGGCAGTGGCAGGCCATGCCAACCGGATCGAGGTGGAACTTCACGCCGATTACGCCCTGACCGTGCGCGACAACGGGCGCGGCATTCCGATCGATCCGCACCCCAAGTTCCCCGACAAATCCGCACTCGAGGTGATCCTGTGCACCCTGCACGCGGGTGGCAAATTCTCGGGCAAAGCGTATCAGACCTCGGGTGGTCTGCACGGCGTGGGCGCCTCGGTGGTGAATGCGCTTTCGGATTCGATGGTCGTTCAGGTGGCCCGCGACAAGCAACTTTATGAACAACGTTTCTCGCGCGGTGTCCCCTTGGGCCCAGTGGAAAAGGTCGGCGCCGCCCCCAACCGGCGCGGTACCACAGTCACCTTCCACGCTGACGACCAGATCTTTGGCCACCACCGGTTCAAACCCGCCCGCCTGTTCAAATCCATCCGGTCCAAGGCCTACCTGTTTTCGGGCGTCGAGATTCGCTGGAAATCCGCCATCGATGACGGCGAGACGCCCACCGAGGCCACCTTCCACTTCCCGGGCGGGCTGTCGGACTACCTGAAAGAGACGATGAATGGCTCATCGACCTATGCCGACCAACCCTTTGCCGGAACCGTGGATTTTCAGGAGAAATTCGGAACCCCCGGCAAGGTCGAATGGGCGATCAACTGGACGCCCTCGCGCGACGGGTTCATCCAATCCTACTGCAACACCGTCCCCACGCCCGAAGGGGGCACCCATGTGGCCGGGTTCTGGGCCGCAATCCTCAAGGGGATCAAGGCTTATGGCGAGTTGATCAACAACAAGAAAGCCGCCCAGATCACGCGGGAAGACCTGATTGCAGGGGGCTGCGCACTGGTGTCCTGCTTCATCCGCGAGCCGGAATTTGTCGGCCAGACCAAAGACCGCCTTGCCACGGTCGAGGCGCAGCGGCTGGTGGAAAACGCGGTCCGCGACCACTTCGACAACTGGCTGGCCGCCGACACGAAATCCGCCGGCGCGATCCTCGACTTCCTGATCCTGCGGGCCGAAGAACGCCTGCGCCGACGGGCCGAGAAGGAAACACAACGCAAGTCCGCCACTAAAAAACTTCGTCTTCCCGGCAAGCTGGTGGACTGTTCCAGTTCAACACGCGAAGGCACCGAACTATTCATCGTCGAGGGCGACTCGGCCGGCGGCTCGGCCAAAATGGGGCGCGACCGCAAAACGCAGGCCCTACTGCCCTTGCGCGGCAAGATCCTCAACGTGCTGGGCGCAGCCAGTTCGAAACTGGGCACCAATGCCGAGATCAACGACCTGACACAGGCGCTGGGCGTGGGGCTGGGCAGCAAGTTCAACCTCGACGATCTGCGCTATGACAAGGTCATCATCATGACCGACGCGGATGTGGACGGGGCGCATATCGCGTCCTTGCTGATGACATTCTTCTTCACCCAGATGCGCCCGATGATCGACGCGGGCCACCTGTACCTGGCCTGCCCGCCCCTGTATCGTCTGACCCAAGGCGCCAAACGCGTTTACTGCCTGGACGAGGCCGAGCGCGACGAGTGGCTTGAGAAAGGTCTGGGAGGCAAGGGCAAGATCGACGTGTCCCGCTTCAAGGGTCTGGGCGAGATGGACGCCAAGGACCTGAAAGAGACCACGATGGACCCTAAATCCCGGAAATTGATCCGGGTCACCATTGACGAAGACGAACCCGGCGAAACCGGCGACCTGGTCGAGCGACTGATGGGCAAAAAACCCGAACTGCGGTTCCAGTACATTCAGGAGAACGCGCGGTTTGTTGAGGAGTTGGATGTTTGAATTTCTGTCCTCTCTCTATGCAAACAACGGTGACTACATCAATGGCGTAGCTAGTACGATCTCAATTCTTGGAGCTTTCTTTTGGCTCAGAGGTCACAAAGAAAGGAAAAAGAAGAAACTCTTCTTTCAATGGGTAAGAGAGGAAAGAATAAAGACCAACTTACCTAAGGGGTTCGACATAACCATTTCGAATGGGGAAGCGAAGGGCCATAGCCTAGTGACTGATGTCATCACGTTGTTGAACAACACCGATGTTGTTTTGACAGATGAAGATTTCGCCAAGCCTATCGCGATTCCCAAGAAGAACAAAAACACTGTGTTTTCTAGCATAGTGATTGACAGCAACAACGGTTCTCACGCGATGTTGTCGGATCAACAAGAAGCAATTATTCTATCGGACGTTTACATTCCCCGGGGAAACTCTCTGACTATTTATGTTGCACATGATAGCGCCATCCAAAAGCACTTGCATGGTGACTTAAAGAACTTACCAAGTCTTGCAGCCAAGAAGTATCTTAGGCCATCTGATACTTGGCAATTTGGACTGATGAGCATTGTACTCGTTTTAGCAAGTTTTATTTTGATATTTCAGTATTTTCCTCCACTCGATGGCTCCGAAACTGCCAGCCTTGGCTACAAGGTGTTTAGAACGGTCACTCCCATTTTTATTTTCCTTGCGTCAATCCCCATCCTTATGGATGTTCTTCCACGAAAGTTAGATCCCTACCTACGAAGGTTTTTTGGCATTTCCAAAGAGGAATACCTGCACACTAGTGAAACCGTTACTTTTGAATGCGAGGCTAAGATTAAGAATTAAACGTACACGAAGCGAACACCAGGCATTTGTTAACGCCTATTGAACTTTTTTCATCATCATGGGTGTGAACACCCATAATAGCTAATCACAACCCTCGCGCCCGGCCCGAGGGTGTGTGCGGAACGCGCCCGCCCATGGGGGCGGCTCGGGCTCGTGCTTGATGCTGCGCATCAAGCATTGTTTGGACAGGAAGACACACCAACACCACACGCGCCCTCAAAAAACCAAAATCTGCTGCAATTCAAACCTCTTCGGTTTACTAATCAAACCAAGAACCGGCGTCCCCGTGGCAAGCTGGCTTGGATTTAACGATTAAGGATTTGCAATGGCCCGCCTTTATGACAGTCGAAAACGTGTTCTCGTAACCGGTGGGGCCGGGTTTCTGGGCTCGCATCTGTGCGACCGGCTTCTGGATCAGGGGCATGAGGTTCTGTGCGTCGACAACCTGTTCACCGGCACCAAGCGCAATATCGACCATCTGCACAGCAACCCGCGGTTCGAGTTCATGCGCCATGATGTGACCTTCCCTCTGTTTGTGGAAGTGGACGAGATCTATAACCTCGCCTGCCCGGCCTCACCCGTGCATTATCAGCACGATCCGGTGCAGACGACCAAGACCAGCGTTCACGGTGCGATCAACATGCTGGGTCTGGCGAAGCGGCTGAAATGCAAGATCTTTCAGGCCTCAACCTCCGAGGTTTATGGCGACCCGACCATCCATCCGCAGACCGAAGATTATTGGGGCAACGTCAACCCGGTTGGCCCGCGATCCTGCTATGATGAGGGCAAGCGCTGCGCCGAGACCTTGTTCTTCGACTATCACCGGCAGATGGGGTTGGAGATCAAGGTCGCCCGCATCTTCAACACCTACGGGCCCAGAATGCACCCGGCAGATGGGCGCGTCGTGTCGAACTTCATCATGCAGGCCCTGACGGGTGATCCGATCACGATCTTTGGCGACGGTACGCAGACCCGGTCTTTCTGTTACGTGGATGATCTGATCGAAGGGTTCATCCGCCTAATGGAGACCGGCGCGGACGTGACCGGCCCTGTCAATCTGGGCAACCCCAACGAATTCTCGATGAACGAGCTGGCCCGCGAAGTGCAGGCCCTTGTGGGGGCCGAGACCCCTGTCAGTTTCAAGGAGTTGCCAGAGGATGACCCGAAGCAGCGCCAGCCCGATATCACACTGGCGCGGACCCTGCTGGGCTGGGAGCCCAAAGTGCAACTGAAAGAAGGGTTGCACGCAACCATCCGGTATTTCCGCGATCTTCAGGCCGAAGGCGAGACCTAGGGCCAAGGCCCGGTTTAGAATCCGGGCACGCCCCCAGTCCCTGTCCTGCCCCGGCGCTTGCAGAACCTTCGCAAAGCATCGCCTTATTCGAAATCTGCCTGATCCAGCAGCGTATAGGTGAACTTGTTGCCAAACGCGTCGCGCCCGGCTTCGCATTTCAGCAGAAACTCGGCAAAGTGACGCTGATCGGCGAATACCTGACACCCGGCGGAATAGATCGTATTCGCAGTGTCATCGTCACCGTTGTTTGGCCCCTTGTGCAGATTTATGCCGAACATCCCGCTTTGAGGATTAACAAGGTTCAGGTTTCCATCCCTGTTGTTGTCCCGAAACACGGTAACGGTTCCCAGCCTTTGACACAGCGCCTTATGGCCTCCGGGCCGGCCTCGTTTATGAATATCGATCTTGTAGCAGGACCGATATTGCCCCGGCGCCAGAATGGCCGTCCCATCCGGGTTTATCGGGTTCTTCAGGTAATGATCGCTGGGATCGGCCGTCATCGGGTAATACGCTATATCCCAAACGCCAAGAAACCGGTGGAACACCGTCATGACATCATCGAATTTCTTGGGTGAAACCGGGTGGGCGCGAATGCCCACTATGTTCAGGTTCCAATCGACAGTTGGGGTGTCGAAAACCACAAAACCTTTTTGGGACATGACATCCATAATCGCTCCCACAGAGGGTCTGAACATCTCTCAATTCTCCTTAAACAATGCGGCCATGTTACCACAGAAGTGACCAACCGTAAAAATCGCCCCCTTGGCTTGTCGCTGCGCGTGTAGGATTTTCGTTGCCTAACCCGTTGATCTCGTTCAAACTTGCTGAAACAAGAAACCATGATTGAGGTCCGGGCGTCCAAACCCTTTTTGATCGACAACCGATTTGCAGGACGAGAGGACGACATGAAAACACTGACCTATGGGCTGGCCTTCGCCATGCTGGCGACCCAGGCCCCGGCGCAACAGACGCTTAGCCTGGCATCTCCGATCCCGGACGGGGCGGAAACACGGTTTTGCTATTACAAGGGGCTGGCTTATTCACCGGATTCCTTCATCGTGATCTTTGGCGACAATACGGTCACTGACACGATCAACACGCGCGAGGAACGCCTGCTGCGATGTGTAAGCAGCGACAAGGGCACCATGCACTGGAAGCCACAAAGCACGTTTCAGGTCGGCCGCTAAGCCAGAAATATCACTGTCGCCCGGGGCTTTTTAGCCGGATCAGACCGCCATTCCGATCAGGGCGACACCCAAGGCCATGAGCACCGCGGCCCCCAACCGTCGCGCCCAGTTGCCTTCCTTGAGGAATACGAACCCGATCAGTGCGGCAAAGATGACCGAAGTTTCCCGCAGCGCCGAAACCGCGCCCAGCGGTGCAAAATTCTTGGCGTACAGTACCAGACCATAAGCTGTCATCGATACCAGCCCGCCAAGAATGCCGATCATCCACACTTTGGCTGGCAGGTCTTTCAGGGTCGCACGTTTCCGCACCCCGACAAATCCGGCAATGAACAGGTGCAGAAACGCACCCCACGCCCAATAGCTGAGCGTATTACCCGACAGCCGAACACCGATCCCGTCAACGACCGAATAGACCGAAATGCAGAACCCGGTACCCAGCGCAAACATCAGTGCGCTGCGCCCAACGCCCGAGCACAGAGCTTTCCAACTGCTCAGCTGGATACCCAGGGCAATCAGGGCGATACCGGTCCAGGCCTGAAAAGGCAGCACTTCTCCGACCAAGGCCATTGCCCAAAGCGAAACCAGCGCCGGGACAATTCCACGGGCGATGGGGTAGACCACACTCAGATCACCATGCTGATAGGCTTTGCCCAGCATGAAGTAATAGCCGAAATGCACAACGGTCGAGAGCAGGATGTAAACAAAGCTCTCAGGGTTTGGCAGCGGCAGCAGCATCACCATGACCGCCGCAGGCAGCACTTGACCCAAAGCGACCAAACCCAGCATGGTGGTTCGATCCGCCGCTGTCTTCACGATTGCATTCCACACCGCGTGCAGCAAAGCAGCTAAAAGAATAATAAGGACAACGAACAGGGTCATGTCCGGACCTTTCCCGCAGAGATTTCGCGCCAAAAGGGTCAACTGCCCCATTTAATTGGCGCCATGTCTGCAAAGGGTGGATCGTTGTCAAGTCCGTTTCAGATCACCTGGGTTGTCAGCCATTTCTCGATCTTCGAGGCCGGCCCTTCCCAACCCGGCTCCATGAACAGGAAATGCGCATGATCTTTGACCAGCAAAAAGGTTCCGCGATCCCCATAGCGCGTTGCCAGTGCGCGGCAGGTATCGGGGTTAACAGCCCTGTCTTCGGCACCCGAGACCACCAGAACCGGGCAGTCAACCTTGTCGAAATCAACCTTGATCGCGTGATGGTCATCGAACATCCAAAAGAACATTTCAAACATCACGCGCCCGCTTTCCGCGCCCAATTGATCGAATACAGCGTGCTGCTGCGCCTCATCCATCTTGTTCAAGGCGAATGGGGCCATCAAATCGAACCCGACCCGCATCGGCTGCTTCCAGAATGGGCCGCCTTCCATCAAGGTGCGCGGTACAGCCCGTTCATCATCGGTTTCGGGCAAAGTGCCCCAAGGCGCATTGGGATTGATCAGAACGATGGCACTGGCCAAACCACGAGACGCCACTTGTTGCGCCACCACCCCAGCAATGGCATGCCCCAAAATGACAGGTTTGTGGTCCAGTCCCTGTACAAAATCGGCGATGTCATTGGTGTAGTCCATGACACTGGTATCGGTCAGACCCGGGTCGGGGTCCGCTTTCGGATCACCGTCATGGTAACGCAAGGCAGGAACGTGAACCGTCCAACCTCGGTCCCGAAAGAAGGCCGCGTAATCCTGCATGCACCAAGGTCCGGCAAATGCTCCGTGGATAAGAACGATTTCTTTGGTCATCGAAGTCCCCCCTGCGCTGCCTACAGTATGGGGATATGGTAAGACGTTACAACTGCCCGTGATCCCTGTTGCAGGTCGAAGCACAGGTCCTAAGATTGGACGCATGAGTTTTGTGACCGACAATCAATTGCCCCTGCTGATCCTGTTCTTTGTCATCGGCTCTATCGGCACTGCCTTTCTGTTTCGCAAACCGGCAGGTCACCGGGCGTGGAAACTGGCTGATCTGGTATGGGTTGTGTTGGGTGGCATTGGGGCATTGGTGGCTGTTTTGGCCGGGCTTTACACCTCGGACAGCTCGCGACTGGACCGACAGATCGACGTGGCCTATGCCGCGACGCTGGCATTTGACAGGGATGCGGCCCGGTTCCGCCTGCGGTTCTGTGATCCGGCCTATGATCCGGATACCGCCGTATTATGCGAAAAGGTTGAGTTCCTTTCAGCTTCGACCGCCAGCAACTCGGAACTGCCCCTGTTCATCGCGGTCACGAACGAAGTGGCCCCCCTACAGGGGCTTCACTTCTTGGTTGGCGGTCAGTCCAAGGACGAAAAGGACGAAATACGTGACATGGCCGCCAAGGCCGATGCCTTTGACATCGACCAGTTTCTAGTCTTCACATCACTGGACGAAAACACACAGACCGCCATTGACAACATGCGCCGCAAGGTTCCCGCGATTGCGGGCGACTACCTGATACTTGCGCAGAGCTACGATGACCTGATCGCGCAGGTCGGGAAGTTGAAAGAAGAATGGGAATACCTACAGGACAATGCTCATATTCTTGTCCTGCAAATCGTGGCCCTATGCCTTGTCAGTTTTGCGGCACCGTTTCGGCTGGGGAAATCCGTGGTCGAGCTGCGCACCACGCTCAGCGACGATACGTCTGCGCCAAAGCTTGCGGGTCAGCCCCAAGAAAGTAACGCAGAAGAGTCCACAGGTTCCGAGCACCGCGCCGAATCCAGCCCGCCCGCTCATACCGCTCCGCACTCGTAAAGGCGCGTGTGCTCAGAACAGTTACCTTTGGCAACGCGCGCACCAAAGCCACATCTTCCATCAACGGCTGGTCGGGAAACCCGCCTGCCGCTTGATAGGTGTGACGCGGAACCAGCAATCCCTGATCTCCGTAGGGCAATCCCAGCATCCTGCTGCGCAGATTGGCCCAGCCAGCCACCCAGGCCGGCGCAATCCCGCGCGCGCGGAACGCCAGCTGAAACGCGGCAGGTTTGGCTGAAGGCAGGTGGGCGCTGACGGTCTCGCTCCACCCCTGTTGCAGCACTGTATCCGCATGAAGAATCAGCAGCCAATCCCCTTTGGCCTGCGCGCACCCTCGGCGCAGCTGGCCGCCTCGGGATGGTGGGCCGGTCACGACCGTCGCACCGGCCTCTTCCGCAATACCCGGCGTGTGATCGGTTGAGCAGGCATCGCTGATGATCAATTCCCGGATCAACCCGGCATGCACCCCTTCCATCAAAGCCCCAAGACATTCGGGCAAAGCGTCGGCAGCGTTGAGGGTCGGGATTACGACGGTAATAGGCGCGGGCACGTCTGATAACCTCTGGTCTTGGCATCGGAACTTCCTATATCACGAGGCCTGAGGAAATGACGAGGACCAAGCCATGCCCACCCGCCGCATACTGCGCCTGTCCGGCTCGGATACCGAAAGCTTTTTGCAGGATCTGATTACCAACGACATTAAGGGGTTGGACAACGGGTTGGTCTACGCCGCTCTGCTTACTCCGCAGGGAAAGTACCTGGCGGATTTCTTCCTGAAACGAGATGGCGACGGAGTTCTTCTGGATGTGGCCGAACACCTTGCGGATGATCTGGTCAAACGTCTGACGATGTACAAGCTGCGTGCGGATGTGACGATCGAGGGAACCGATCTGAACCTGCAACGCGGCACCAAAGCTGCGCCGGAAACCGCCCTGCCCGATCCCCGCCACCCGGACATGGGCTGGCGCAACTACTCCCCCGAACCCGAGGGCGATGATGGAACCGACTGGGATGCACTGCGCGTCCGGCACTGCATTCCCGAGTCAGGCATTGAACTGACCCCGGACAGTTACATCCTGGAATCCGGCTTCGAAGCGCTGAATGGCGTGGATTTCAAAAAAGGATGTTATGTCGGGCAGGAAGTGACCGCGCGCATGAAGCACAAAACCGAATTGCGCAAAGGTCTGCGACGCGTCGTTGTCCAGGGCTCGGCCCCGGTGGGGACCGAGATCAGTGCAAATGGCAAACCTGTCGGAACATTGTACACACAGGCCGGCGGAAACGGGATCGCGTATCTGCGATTTGATCGTGCAGGCCCTGAGATGCAGGCCGGAGACGCCACAGTGCGCCTGGAGGACTGAGCCCACCTTGTTGCCAAATCGGCACGACCCGCGCATCAGCTTGTATCGAAAAGTTTGAACCCGTTGTCCTGCACTGCCAAAGTGCAGGCAAACAGGACGAACCGGATACCCGCATGTTTCGACTTTATTCCGCGATCTGGCGCGCCAGTGCGGGGCGGCAGATCATCCTCATCATGCTGTCCGTCGCAATTGCGGGCCTTGCCGCCGTGCCGCTTGAGTTTCAGCGCGACATCGTCAATCACCTGACATCCGACGATGTCGGGACTGAAAAACTGATCCAACTGGGCATCGGCATGATGGCCGTCATCCTGCTGAGCCTCGCCCTGAAATGGGTACTGGGCTATCGCGCCGGAACCTTGGGCGAAGACATGATCCGGCTGATCCGCCAACGCCTGCTTTGGCGTTCGACCGACCTGAAGGATTCAGACGAAGGCCTGCGCAAAGGCACCATGACCACCGCCATTTCGGCCGAAGCCGAAGAGTTGGGCAAGTTTGCCGGTGGAGCCTTTTCGGATCCGGTCGTTC
Source organism: Ruegeria sp. HKCCA5463 (assembly GCF_013034175.1). Taxonomy (NCBI): domain Bacteria; kingdom Pseudomonadati; phylum Pseudomonadota; class Alphaproteobacteria; order Rhodobacterales; family Roseobacteraceae; genus Ruegeria; species Ruegeria sp. HKCCA5463. Next base: position 78,003 of record NZ_WQFL01000007.1, on the reverse strand, counting down.
AGATTGGAACGCTGATCAGCGTCATCGGTTATATCTCGTCCACGCAACCAGGTCTGGGGCTGATTGCGTTGTCAATGATCGTGCCGCAAATCATCATCGTTCTGGTCTCGCAGCGCAAAGTGAACACTTTCGTGGCGGAACGGGTTCGCATTCTGCGCGGTGCCACCGACCGACTGACGACCGAGGATATCGAAGCCGTTGAGCGGGATATCAACATCATGTTCGATGACATTTACGACACGCGGCGGCGGATGTTCCTGTGGAAACTTTCGGCAAAGTTCCTGCTGAGCGTGATCAACGGGGCCGGCACCGTCGGCATCCTGATGCTGGGGGGATATCTGGTCTTGCACGGCAAAACGGATGTGGGCACCGTGGTGGCCGCCACCAGTGGGCTCAGCCGCATTCAGGGACCCACTGCCTTTCTGATCGCATTCTATCGTCAGGTCAGCGCCAATCGTATCAAATACGAATTGATGCTGGAATTGTTCGGCCCGGATCCAACCCGCTATCGCTATCGACCCAACGCATAAGAAAAGACCGCGCGGCGGGCGCCCGCGCGGTCTGATGCGTAACGTGACGAAACGTCACGCGCGTTCGGAATATTCCATCGTTTCCGTGTTCACGACGATCATTTCGTCCTGGCCGATGAAGGGGGGAACCATGACTTTCACGCCATTGTCCAGCACCGCGGGCTTGAAAGAGTTCGCCGCCGTTTGACCTTTTACCACCGGTTCGGTCTCGACGATCTTGCAGGTCACTTTCTGCGGCAACGTCGCGTTCAGCGCCTCGCTTTCGTAGAATTCGACAACAATGGTCATGCCATCTTGCAGAAACGGACGGCGGTCACCCAGTAATTCTGCTGGTAATTCAATCTGTTCGTAGGTTTCTGAATCCATGAACACCAGCATTCCGTCGGATTCATACAGGAATTGCTGATCCTTTTGCTCCAGACGCACGCGTTCGACCTTGTCCGCCGAGCGGAAGCGTTCGTTCAATTTCGAGCCATTGCGCAGGTTGCGCAGTTCTACCTGTGCAAAAGCCCCGCCTTTGCCCGGCTTAACATGGTCGACCTTGACCGCTGCCCACAGGCCACCGTTATGCTCAAGCACATTGCCGGGGCGAATTTCGTTCCCATTTATCTTGGGCATTACATAAATCCTTCACAAACGGTTGATGCATCAGTTGCGGTCCCTATATCTGGCGGGATCACACCTGACAAGACAACGACACCTAGTGCTGCAGGTGCAGCGAGCCATGCAAGTGACGCAACGCAACTATGCATTTTAGCTGTATCCGAATCGCACCTAATCGGTCATAAGGACCCTCACGCCGAAAATGCAAGAGCAAGAACAACAAGGAAGACGAGATGAGAGATTTCGTTGACGGCACTGCCTTTAACAATGAGCAAGGCAATCGTGCGCGCAAACTTTTCGCGGCCGTTGTCCTGGCTGCGCTTGATGATGCTATCGCCGATGACAAGAAATACGGCAATGGCCCCGAACAAATCGCCCGCTGGGCGCGTTCGCGCGATGGGCGCGAAGTTCTGTCCTGCGCAGGAATTGACCCGAACGAACGGGTTGTAAGCGGATTGATGGAATTCGTTGGACGCGGCGTCCGTACCTCGGTCGCCCTGTCGCGGGAAGAAAGCGAACGCCGCAACGCTGCACAGCAGGCCGAAGCTGCCTGAACCAAGGTAGATTTGGATTGAACAAACGCGCTCTGCCTGTCAGAGCGCGTTTTTCTATACCTGATCGTCAGGTATGAAGCCAATGGCTCAAAAGAACAACAACCATTGACGCACCACCCAGAATTCAGCCGCCAGCATGGTTGCAAACAGGGCTTTGCCCCAAACCGGCAATCCACGCTGCCACAGCAGAACATATGCAGCCAGACAGACAAAGGCTGACACCGGTGCCACCCACAAAGCATGATGGTCGCTGTCCCAATAGCTGACAGGGCTTTGGAACACCCAGTCGCTGATGGGCCAGAACTGTGGCCGTCCGTCGCCCGCATGAAGCAGGAAATCTGTCGCAAGATGCAACAGACCCGCCGCTGCACCGACAGCCAGAACATGCCAACCTCTCCAGACTGCCAGCAGGAATGCCAGCCCCCATAGGATAAAGGAATTGTCTATGGCGAATACGGTCTGCCACGCCGGGGAAAAGTAAAGCTGCCCGAAGACCACCTGCTCGGGGATGCCCAGAACAAACAGGGATACGCCCGCCATCACGTATAGGGACAGATCCGGCAATAACGCTCCCAGCAGCGCAGCCCAGAGGACAGGCCCTTGCGGCGGCCGGGCGAACACGGCAGCCCCGATCAAAAGATGCGCAGGCGTATTCATCCGGGGCTTTCCCTTTCGGCTCAAATCAGATCATCTGCGCCCAGACTTATAGGAGACAAGGCATGGTTCGCGCCATCATGATTCAAGGGACCGGCAGCAATGTCGGAAAATCGGTTCTGGTGGCGGGGCTGGCGCGCGCCTACACGCGCCGGGGCCTTCGGGTCGCGCCGTTCAAACCACAAAACATGTCGAACAATGCAGCCGTCACCGAAAACGGTGGCGAAATTGGCCGCGCACAAGCCCTTCAGGCCCGTGCGGCAAAGCGGGAAACGCACACGGACATGAACCCTATTCTGCTCAAACCCGAGACGGATACCGGCGCGCAGATTATCGTTCAGGGGCAGCGCGCTGGCACGATGAAGGCCGGTGACTATCGCAAGGACAAATCCAAGCTACTGGGCGCAGCGCTAGAAAGCTTTGACAGGCTCTGCGCCGACGCTGATCTGGTTCTGATCGAGGGCGCTGGCAGCCCGGCTGAGACCAACCTGCGCAAAGGTGACATCGCCAATATGGGATTTGCCCGTGCAGCGGACATCCCTGTCGTTCTGGTCGGGGACATTCATCGTGGCGGGGTGATTGCGCAGATCGTTGGGACTCAGGCCGTTCTGGGCGAAGGCGACGTAGCGCAGATCAGGGGTTTTGCCATCAACCGCTTCAAGGGTGATGTGTCCCTGTTTGACGAAGGCCGTGATGACATCTCGGCCCGAACAGGCTGGCCCTGCCTTGGGGTTGTGCCCTGGTTTCACGACGCCTGGAAACTGCCGGCCGAAGACATGATGGACATCCGTTCCCATACCGGCGGCGCGTGCAAGGTCGTTGTGCCCCAACTGGAGCGTATGGCCAATTTCGACGATCTCGATCCGTTGTCTGCCGAGCCCGGCGTGAGCGTCGAGGTCATCCCCGGCGGGCGTCCCCTGCCCGGCGATGCGGATCTGGTTCTGCTTCCCGGCAGCAAGTCCACGATCGGAGATCTGAGCTATTTTCGTGCACAGGGCTGGGATATCGACCTGTATGCACATGTTCGCCGCGGTGGACATGTCCTGGGGTTGTGCGGCGGCTATCAGATGCTGGGCAAGACCATTTCCGATCCTGATGGCGTGGACGGCCGGCCGGGCAAAGTTGATGGATTGGGGTTGCTGAACGTCGATACCGTAATGGGCGGGCAGAAACAGGTCATCCTGCGTTCCGCCCATGCCCTACCAGACCGAGAACCGGTCAGCGGATACGAAATCCACATGGGCCATACCGACGGCCCGGACCGCGCCCGCGCATGGCTTGAGGTCGAAGGCAGACCAGAAGGCGCCGCCAGCAGCAACGGCCGGGTCAAGGGCAGCTATCTGCACGGAATTTTCTCGTCAGACGCATTTCGTGCCCGCTATTTGTCAACGCTGGGCGTGACGTCGGACATTGCCTACGAAGACGGGGTAGAGCAGGCGCTGGATGATCTGGCCGATCATCTAGAGCGCCACATGAATCTTGACCTGATGCTGAGCCTGGCACAGCCACCACAGCGCGGCTGAGTCTTATCCCAGATCTTTCGCGGCGAGCGCACGCGCGATTTCCCGCCGCACCATTTTGCGCACGTTTCGCGTGATCCGCTCGCCCATCGCGCCTTGCAACTCCTGGCGGACAACTTCCGCGATCAACTCACGCAATGTTTCTTCATCCAAATCCGTTGTCGAAACGTCTTCAACGACTTCAGTGGCACGATCGGATTCAGCCGGTCGTCCCGCCCGGATGAACTCTGCGTTTTGTATCGAAGCGGACTCGGGTTGAGGATCGTCCGTATCTTCCTGATCAGTCAGAACGACGGTCCTTGCGGCCGCAAACTCCTCTTCGACGTTCCACGGCAGGGAATGCGTCGGTGTGCCGGAATAGGCGTCTGCGCTGTCGCCATCCGGCTCCCATTGATCCTCGGTTTGCGCAATCGCCGCTTCCAGCGCTTCGATCTTGGCACTCAGGCTGATCGCGGGATCATCGGTTGAGCCAGTTTCCGCGGAATGCCCCTCGGTCGCGTCATCCGCAGTGTTGGCAGGATCACCTGCCCTGACGATGTCGCAGGCACGCAGCAGCATCGGCTTGGCCGAGTCGGCAACATCAGGAGACGGCTTGGCGGGCATGATCTCGGGCTGAGCGGGTTTGCTGATGCGCAGCGCGTCCGTCAGCACCAAACGCCCCGGCTTGCGCGTTGCACCCTGTTGATCCGAGGAGGATTTACCGCGACTGTCTTCACTGACCAGACGTTTGACCGAAGACAGAACGTCTTCGATCCCTGCTTTCACGACATTATCAGACATTGTTCTCTACCGCTCTATCGTTGGATCGAGTGTAGCCAAACAATCCGAGCCCTACAACAAATAGTATTGCCGGTCAGTCCCGACGCAACGCTTTGAGGACTCGATCCAGATCCTTGCTCTGTTTGCTGACACGCGCGGGGGCTTTCTTGACCAGATTATAGTACAAAGTCGGGTCATAGATCTGAACCGCCAGGCCAAGACGTTCTGCCGTCAAAAGGCCCTGCGCCTGCAACAGCTGATACGCTGCGCGGGATCGTTCCGTTCGCGACGCCACTTCGGCCAGCTGCGCGTCCAGCAAATCCTGCTGAGCATTCAGAACGTCCAAAGTGGTCCGGGCACCCAAGGTCGCTTCTTCCCTGATGCCATCAAATGCCACCTGCGATGCGCGAACCCGTTCCGTCGATGCCCTGAGGCTGGCACTGGCTGCCTGGAACGCTGCATACCGGTCCGTAACGCCCTGTGTGATATTCTTTTGTACGTTCAGAAGATTCGCACGAGACGCATCCCGATTTGCCATAGCGCGCCGCACATTCGCGGCCAACCGGCCACCGGCGTAAATCGGCTGTGTAAAGTCCAGCGACACGGTCGCGTCATTCACATAGTCGTTGTTGTCATAGCTTTCACGCACACCCGCATCCGCGTTCAAACTGACATTCGGCCCAAGGTTGGCCCGCTGTTGCTGGACAATCAGATCAAAAGCGCGGACCTGATGCTGCGCCGACAGAATCGCCGGGTGGTTGCGTTGCGCGAGGCTGATCGCTTCTGCCTCGCTCCGTGGAAGATTGGGCAGGCTGGGTTGACCGGCCGTCCTCCCTGGCGCCTTGCCGACCGCATTGACATACTCAGCCTGCGCGATGCTCAGTTCACCACGAGCGACCGCCAGATCAGCTTGAGAACTTGCCAACTGCGCTTCGGAAAGCGCCACGTCCGTGCGCGTCACTTCGCCAACCTCGAAGCGATCATTCGATGCGCGAAGCTCTTCCGCCGAAACATCCACGTTGTTCTGGCGAATTGCGACTGTTTCTTCCTGTAGCAGCACGCCCAGGTAAGCATTTGCAGCGCGGATAAGCACCTGTTGCTCAATGTCGATCAGGGTTTGTCTGGTCGACAGAACCGTTTCCTGCGCCGATTGCTTGCCCAGAACCGAAGCGCCACCATCATACAGAAGCTGAGTTAGCCCCAGACCGGTGAAAAACCGGGACGGCTCGGTCGTTGTGACCACATTGTTGGTCCGAGACCGGGTATAATCCTGGCTGACCTGTACAGTCCAGTTGATGATTGGCCGTAATGCAGAAAGCGCGATTGCCACGTCTTCATCTGCCGCGCGCAGCAGCGCCCGGTTCTGCTCCAGCAAGCCGCTTGTATTATACGCGCCGATGAAGGCGTCTGTTATGTTGTCAGCCCACGCCGGACGCCCTGGCATAACGCTGATGGCAAGTCCTGCGGTCACTGCGAATGCCCTGACCAGCTTGCCTGTCGCTGAACCACGCATACCGAAATCCTCTCAAACGAAATTACACTGCCCTGAAAGCAGTTTGCGGTCTTCTTTTCAACTAATCAAGGCGCCAGCAGAATCTATCGGCGAACTATAGCGAAAATGCACACTCCGCCGAAAAGCTCTCTAGTATCGGTGCACTGGCGTTGAACGCATCCCGCCAGCTGACCCGGCCTCCGGTCTTTCGACCGATCCGCACAGTTCCAAGATTGCCTTCAACAAACAGGCATGCAATCCGGCCATGTTCCTTGAGCTGATCCAACAGCGCGTCGGGAATCCGTTCAACACCGCCCTGCACCATGATCGCATCGTAAGGACCGTGCTCAGCCGCACCCTGATCCAAAGGACCGACGTGGATAATGGCATTGTCCACATCGGCCTCAGCCAACAGGCTTTGCGCCTCGGACGCCAGCGAGTCGTCGCTTTCCACACCAACAACCAACTGGGCCATACGCGCGGCAACCGCAGTGGAATACCCCGTCGCCGGAGCGATATCGAGAATCATCTCGTCGTTCGAAATGTTGAGCGCATCCAGCATTTTAGAAAGCGTTCTCGGCTCGAGCATACAGCGCCCGTTGCCCAGATCGATCACACTGTCGGCATAGGCGGCCTCACGCTGTGCGTCAGGCACGAAGTTTTCGCGCGGGACGTTCAACATCGCCTCAATTATCGGGAACTTTGTAACATCCGAAGGCCGGATTTGCGTATCAACCATAGTGCGGCGCCGGGCAGCGAAATCTGTCATAGGATCTCTCGAGTCATTCCCAAAGTTACCCGGCTTTTGCCACATCCTGAAACGCCCAGCAACGGCCCTGTTGACGCAACCCCCCTGCGCCTGTGCGTTTGCGGTTGCGGGCTTCGGCAAATTTCAATCTCGTCGACAAAATTGCGCGCAATCCTCTGGACGCCCCTTGGGAAAGCTGCTAAAACCCCACGCACACCACAGCAAGTATTTGATTTTACTTGTAAAGGCGAGTTGGCGGAGTGGTGACGCAGCGGATTGCAAATCCGTGTACACCGGTTCGATTCCGGTACTCGCCTCCAATACCTCCAATGACTTGCGGTACTTTTTCCCTCCTCGAGGTCCAATATCCAACCAACTATTGGATTTTTCGTGTTTCGATCTGGTTCTGTTCCATCCGACTGCGAGCATTCTTGGCATATGCCGCCAGCTTGCGTTCAGGCAACACCCGCCGTACTTCCTGGGCATCTTCATCTCGAAATGTTCAGAATTGGTGACCTGAACCATTGGTCCGGCCCTTTCAGATGTATACCATTCTTGTGGGCAGTTTGCGATCAAGGACGGCCAAGCTGGCCCTTTGTGCGGTTCAGGCAGCGGCAGAATGGTGCTGCAAACAAAGCTGTCGGATTGTCTGTCGTCCATGGCTGGAATTGACCTGCCATTACCTGTGCTGCTTCGACCTGGTTGGGACGGCATCGCGCCTGCGCGAAGCGTGCAGACTGCCTTATGCAATTTGGCCTATCCTTCTTTCTGACGTGTTCGTCAAAACGGGCCTCCGAAGGCATTGCTCCAACAACAGCCCTTGAGCAATATTATGTCTCACCATCGCCGAAAAACGAAACTTCATGACAACTCGGGAAGGATGAACTAGGACTCTAACAAAGAAAAAGTTCTGGACGTATTGTGGAACACATTGCCTTTACCTTCGAGATGGGGGTCGTTTGCACCCTGCTGGCTTTCACCGTTTTTCTGTTCGTTTCCGAGATCATAAGGATCGACCTTTCCGCCATATTGGTTCTGGTTCTCATAGGCTTGCTCAGCTACGCGCCCGGGCTGGGAAATCTGGCGGATGTCACCCTTCTGTTCGACGGCTTCGCATCCAATGCCGTCATCTCGATCATTGCGGTCATGATCGTCGGGGCCGGTCTGGACAAGACGGGGATCATGAACAAGGTGGCTGCCGTCATCCTCAAATACGGCGGCAAATCCGAAGGCAGGGTTGTACCAATCATTTCCGGCACCGTTGGCGTCATATCCTCGTTCATGCAGAATGTCGGCGCCGCTGCTCTGTTTCTGCCGGTTGTCAGCCGAATTTCCACACGGTCGGGCATACCGCTGTCGCGCCTGCTCATGCCGATGGGATTCTGCGCCATTTTGGGCGGCACCATGACGATGGTGGGGTCGTCTCCTCTTATCCTGCTGAACGATCTGATCCTGACGGCAAATGACAGTCTGCCGGCCTCTCAGAAAATGGAGCCCTTCGGCCTGTTCTCGGTCACGCCGATCGGTGCGGTTCTGATCCTGACGGGAATTGGTTACTTTCTGCTGTTGGGACGTTGGGTTTTGCCCGAGGCTGAAGGGCCTGACAATACGGGTACCGGACAAGGGACACAGGAATACCTGCAAAGGGTCTATGGCCTCAAAGCCGATGTGTTCGAAGTCGTGGTGCCCGAGGACAGCCCTTTGGTCGGCGAGATTCTGGCCGACATCAACCACGAAAACCACCTGTACATCATTTCCACCTTCTATCGCGGCAAAACCTCGATGGTTCAGGTTTTGACAGCGGAAATTGCAGCGCCGTGTCGGCTGGCCATCGTCGGCCGCCGTTGGGAGGTCGAGACGTTCGCCGAGAAATACGGGCTGACCGTTCTTCCGGATTTGGACATTTTCGTCGAAGAGTTCGCCCCAACCAATGCAGGCGTGGCCGAGGTGGTCATCACGCCCGACAGCAAGCTGATCGGCAAATGCCCCCGCGAGCTTTTGTTTCGCAAGACCTACGGGATGTCGCTGCTGGCCATTCACCGCGGCGAAGAGACGCTGAGCCATGTCGAGACCGAGGATCACGAATCCACTCAGATCGGGCTCGAAAAGTTTCAGGCGGGCGACATGCTTGTGGCACATACCAGATGGGACAACCTGATGCGGATCAAACGAGATCCGGATTTCGTCGTTGTGACGACGGACTTTCCTCAGGACGAGCTGCGGCCGCAAAAAGTCGGCTGGGCCCTGGCATTCTTCGCCATTTCGCTGTCGTTGATCCTGTTCACGGATGTCCGGCTTTCACTCTGTCTTCTTACCGGCGCGGTGGGCATGATGCTGACCCGTGTGCTCAGCGTGGACGAGGCATACCGCGCGGTCGGATGGAACACCGTATTCCTGCTCGCCTGCCTCATACCTTTGGGACAAGCCGTGCAGAACACAGGTACGGCCGCGTGGATCGCGCAGCAGATCATGATAATTCTGGACGGCTGGCCGCTCTGGTCGCTGCAAACCGGCATCGCCGTTCTGGCGACGGCCTTTTCTTTGGTCATGTCCAATGTGGGGGCCACGGTTCTGCTGGTGCCTCTGGCGGTATCAATTGCGGTGGCGGCGGGTGGAAACCCGGCCGTCTTTGCCCTGACGGTCGCTATATCGACATCGAACAGCTTCATCATCCCAACCCATCAGGTAAACGCGTTGATCATGGGTCCGGCCGGATACAAGGTGATGGATTTCGTCCGCTCCGGCGGAATAATGACGGCGCTGTTTCTGGTCGTCTCGCTGCTCATGATAAACGTCATCTATTAGTATTAGCGCAAGAGGATCCGGGGGGTTCGGTGGTCTTTTCTCATCATCTGGACAGGTTCAGTCAAGGCACCCGTTCACCATAGTCTACGCCCCTTGCTAAGATACCGTTCGTCGCCGGGCCCACCTCAGGCTGGGTCCCGGCACACCATGCCGCCCATCGACGCCCACAGGTCGCTTTCCATGCCTCTGCATCATTGTTGCGCGCGACTCGCTTGACAAGCAGGCCAGCGGTGCCGCATGTCCCTTTCGTTGGTGTCGGTGAGAGCCGATGAAAAGGGAATGCGTCAACGGTCTTGCCGCCAAACGCAGCCGCCCCCGCGACCGTGAACGGAGAGGATGCCCAATGCCACTGGCCCGAAAGCCGGGAAGGCGGGACATCCGACAGAGGCCCGCCTCTGGCATCCGCAAGCCGGGAGACCTGCCAACAACCGAAGTTGAAACCGGGCGGGGTGTTCCGGTGTCGGGTCCATGACCACTCGTGGCCCGCATGAAACCCCGTCCCCCGCGAAGAGGATTTGGGGGGATGAGAGACATGACCGAGACCGCACCAGTCGAGTTGCTGGTCTGTACTACCTGCCGTCGCGGCCTGCCTGTCGAAGATGATGCGCAACGCCCGGGCGCTTTGTTGCACAAGGCCCTGGAACAGGCAGACCTGCCCGACGGTGTCACCCTGCAAGCCGTTGAATGCCTGTCAAACTGCGATCAAGGCTGTTCGATCGTGTTGCGCGGGCCGGGCCGCTGGACCTTCGTGTATGAAAACCTGAACGAAACAGATCATGTCGACGTCATCGTCGACGGCGCGACCAAGTATCTGGCCACGGAAGATGGTTTGGTGAAATGGCGCGAACGCCCCGAACATTTTCGCAAGAACTGTGCCTCGCGCATTCCCCCCATTGGAGCCTGACATGTCGAACCTCGAAAAACTCCCCGTCACAGTGATCACCGGCTTTCTGGGCTCGGGCAAGACCACTTTGGTGCGTCACCTGATGCAGAACCCGCAGGGCAAGCGCCTTGCCGTCGTAGTCAACGAGTTCGGCGATGTAGGCGTCGATGGCGACATCCTGAAATCCTGTGCCATTCCAGATTGCCCGGCGGAAAACATCATGGAACTGGCCAATGGCTGCATCTGCTGCACCGTGGCAGATGATTTCATTCCCACCATCGAGGCCCTGATGGCGTTGGAGCCGCGCCCGGATCATATCCTGATCGAAACCAGCGGTCTGGCCCTGCCGAAACCGCTGCTCAAGGCATTCGACTGGCCTGACATCCGCTCGAAGATCACCGTCGACGGCGTGATCGCCTTAGCCGATGCCGAGGCTGTGGCCGCAGGCCGTTTCGCGCCCAATGTCGAAGCGGTGGACGCCCAGCGCATGGCCGATGACTCGATCGACCACGAAACGCCCCTGTCCGAGGTGTTCGAGGATCAGATCTCGTGCGCCGACATCATCCTGCTGACCAAGCCCGACCTCGCCGGCCCCGAAGGCGTGGCCAAAGCGCGCGAGATCATCGCCGCCGAGGCGCCGCGCCCCCTGCCCGTCGTCGAAGTGGCCGAAGGTGCCGTGGACGTGCGCGTTGTGCTGGGTCTGGAAGCCGCCGCCGAGGATGACATGGACGCCCGACCCTCGCATCACGACGGCCATCACGATCACGAGCATGACGATTTCGAAAGCATCATCGTCGAGCTGCCCGAGCAGACCGATCCGGCCCAACTGGTCGCCAATATCGAACGCCTCGCCAATGAACTGAACATCCTGCGCGTCAAAGGGTATGCCGCCGTTCAGGGCAAACCCATGCGCCTGCTGGTCCAGGCAGTGGGTGCCCGCGTGCGTCACCAGTATGACCGCCCGTGGGAACCCGGTGAAGACCGTCGTTCGCGTCTGGTCGTCATCGCCGAGCATGACGATATCAAAGAGGCGGAAATCCGCGAAATCCTCGTGGGTGTGCGTGAGGCTGCCGAGTAAGACCCATGCACGTCGTCTTCCGCGAAAGCCACGGGCTCGAGGAAACCGAGACCCCAACCGATCTGGGCCAGAGCCCGGCGGATCTGGTGGTGCTGTCGTTTTCGGACAGCGATCTGGGGGCTTTCGCGGCGGGCTGGCATCGCGGCGGCGGACCGGAAGGGCGAATGCCGACCCTGCGGCTGGCGAATTTGACGGCGTTGAAACACCCGTTATCGGTCGATACCTATGTCGAGCAGACGATGGAGGGCGCCAAGGGCATTCTGATCCGTCTGATCGGCGGCGTCCCCTACTGGCCTTATGGGTTGCAGCAGGTTTTGGCCCTGGCGCAGGCCAAGGGCATCGCACTGGCGGTGCTGCCCGCCGACGGGCGCGAGGACACGCGGCTGGATGACTATTCCACCCTGCCGGTCTCGACCCTGCGGCGTCTGGCGCATCTGTGCGATACCGGCGGCGAGGTCGCGGCACAGGCGGCGCTGGCGCAGATGGCTTTGGCGGCGGGGCTTTATGCCGGTCCGGTGATGGGCGCCAAGACCTTGCCCGAATGTGGCGTGTGGTGTCCGGATCGCGGCGTAATCCCGGTGGAAACCGCGTTCGAAAGCAAGGCCAAACGAATCCTCGTCACCTTTTACCGCGCTTACCTGACCTCGGCAGACACCGCCCCGATCGCCGCCCTGATCCGCAGCCTGCGCGCCCGTGGATACGCGGCGGTGGGCATGTTTGCCCCGTCTCTCAAGGCGCCCGTGGCCGCCGACTGGTTGCGGGACCAGGTTGTTGCGCTGAACCCATCGGCCATTGTCAACGCCACCTCGTTTTCGGGAAAAGGTGCGTCGGGAACGTCGCCTCTGGACGCGGCAGGCGTGCCGGTGTTTCAGGTCGCTCTCGCCACCTCGCGCCGCAAAGCCTGGGCCGAGGCGGAACGCGGTTTGTCCCCCGCCGATCTTGCCATGCATGTGGTACTGCCCGAGGTGGATGGACGGATCTCAGCAGGAATCGCGTCTTTCAAGGAACCCGGCAAACGCGATCCGCATCTGGAATACGCGCGCTTTGCACATCGGCCCGAACCGGACCGGATCGAAGCAATCATCGACCGTGTATCGGGCTGGCTTGCACTGAACGACAAACCCAAGGCAGATCAGATTCCTGCGTTGGTCCTGTCCACCTATCCCGGCAAAGACTGGCAGATGGCCCATGCGGTTGGCCTCGACGCGCTGGCCTCGGCCGAGGCGATGCTGTCCGATCTTGACAAAGAAGGCTATGACATCGCGACAGGCGAGCCGATTGCCGACACTCTTCTGGACGCACGGATTTCGTGGTCGCTTGGGGATTATCAGGATGCGCTTGCGGAATTGCCCGAGACCCTGCGCGCTGATCTGCACGCCGTTTGGGGCGCGCCCGAAGATGATCCGGCCTGTGCCGATGGTGCCTTCCATTTCACCGCGCTTCGGCGCGGCAAGGCGCTGGTCGCGCTGCAACCCGAACGCGGCACGCCCGAGCTGCGAGATGACGACTATCATGACCTCTCGCGCACCCCGCGCCACGGTTATGTCGCCTTCTATCTGTGGCTGCGCAAAGGGTTGGGTGCCGATGCGCTGATCCATATCGGCGCGCATGGAACGCTGGAATGGTTGCCCGGAAAATCGGTCGCCTTGTCTGCCGATTGTTGGCCCGAGGCGCTGATCGGCGATCTGCCGGTGATCTACCCGTTTATCGTGAACGACCCGGGCGAGGCCGCGCAAGCCAAGCGCCGGATCGGAGCCGTCACGCTGGGCCACATCCCGCCCCCGATGAAGGAAAGCGGCACGCCGGATCGGATGGTGCGGCTTGAATCGCTGCTGGATGAGTTTTCCAACGCCGACGGGCTTGACCCCAAACGCCGCGACCGCTTGCAGGAAGATATCCGTGATGAGGCGCAGGCGATAGGGCTGGAAAGCGATCTTGGCCTCGATCAGGCAACCTGCACCGCCGAGGCCATCACCCGCATCGACCGCTTTGTCTGTGACATCAAGGAAAGCCAGTTTGGCGACGGGCTGCACATCTTCGGGCGTGTGCCCGAAGTGACGGGCAGTTTCGATCCGGCTCCTTCGGCCCACGCCGAACGCGACGCGCTGATCAAAGCGCTCGAAGGCAAGCGGATTGATGCCGGGCCTTCAGGGTCCCCCTATCGTGGCCGGTCAGATGTTCTGCCCACCGGGCGGAACCTTTACACCACCGATCCGCGGTCGGTTCCGACCCGTGCGGCCTATGCTCAGGGTGTGAAACTGGCCGAAGAACTGGTGCGGCGCCATCTTCAGGAAGAAGGCGATTACCCGAAGGGGCTGATCGTCGATCTGTGGGGGTCAGCCACCATGCGCACGGCGGGCGAGGAATTCGCCATGGCCCTGCACCTGCTGGGCGTCAAACCCGTGTGGGACAAAGGGTCCGAGAGGGTTTCCGGCATCGAGGTTCTGCCGATCACCGACCTGAGCCGCCCGCGTCTGGACGTGACCTTGCGGGTTTCGGGCCTGTTCCGGGATGTTTTCCCGACGCTGTCCGCTTTGTTTGGCCAAGCGGTTCGCGCATTGGCCGCGCGCGATGAGGCAAGGGATTGGAACCCCTATGCCGGGCAGGAGCCGGCAGCGCGGGTCTATGGACCTGCGCCCGGAAGCTATGGCGTCAATATGACCGAACTTTCCGAAGTGTATACCGACGAGGCCCGTGCGCAGGCCGGTGAAGCGTGGCTTGAGGCCAGCTCTTTTGCATTGGAAGGCGAACACATCTCGCAGGACAAGGACGGCATCACCCAACGCGTTGCAAATGCGGACAGCTTTGTCCACTTGCAGGACCTGACCGAAACCGATCTTCTTCTGGCCAACGATTATGCCACACACGAGGCGGGTTTTGCCGCCGCCAAGAAGATCGCCGGCGGAACCGCGCAGCTTTACCATCTGGACAATACCAACCCCGAAAATCCGCGTGCCCGTACTTTGCGCGAAGAAATCAGCCGAGTCGTCCACGCCCGTGCCGCCAACCCCGGCTGGATCGCCGGGATGCAACGCCATGGTTTCCGGGGGGCGGCTGAAATCGCGGCAACGCTGGATCATATGGCTTCTTTCGCGCATCTGTCTGGCACGGTCGCACCACATCTTTTTGACCTCTACCACGATGCCACTCTGGGCAACGAAGAGGTCGACGCGTTCCTGCAAGAGGCCAATCCCAAGGCGCGCCAGGCCATGCAGGACCGGTTCCGCGCGCTGCTTGAGGCCGGGCTTTGGAACACGCGCCGGAACTCTATCCGGGCTGATCTGGAGGGATTGAGATGAGTGCACCAATTGTTCAGGGCTGGTGCCCGGGCGCCCATCGTCCGATGATGTCCGGTGACGGTCTGGTCGTCAGGGTCAGGCCCCGGCTGGCGCGTCTGGAGGCCGATCAGGCACTGGGACTGTGCGATCTGGCGGACCGCTTTGGCAACGGCTCGATCGATTTGACCAATCGCGCCAATCTGCAATTGCGGGGCGTGGAAGAGGAAGACCATCAGCCTCTGCTCAAAGAGCTTGCCGCGCTGAACCTGCTGGATGCGGAACCCGGTATCGAAATACGCCGCAATATTCTGGTTACGCCGCTCTATCAGGCGGGCGATTTGACTGCTCGACTGACCCATGAACTGATTGATCGGCTTGTGGAGCTGCCGGCCCTGCCGGCAAAGTTCGGCTTTGCAATCGACACGGGCCGCGAACGTCTGCTGGCGTCGGATTCGGCTGATATTCGTCTGGAAACCGGTGCAGGCGGCCTGATCCTGCGCGCCGATGGCTGCGAAACCGGGCGGAGCGTGACCGAGACCGACGCCATTGACCACGTGATCGCGCTGGCAATGTGGTTTGCCGAAACCTACACACCCGAGACACGCCGCATGGCGCATGTCATCGACGCCCTGCCGCAGGAATGGAAGGGATGTGCGCCCGGTTCTGTTGGCGCAAAGCTTCAACCGGGCCGCTGTGAACTGGGTGCCCTGTACGGCGCGGCTTTTGGGTCGCTGCCTGCGCGCAAGCTGTATGACCTGATCGAGGACAGCGGCGCTTGCGCCCTGCGCGTCACCCCGTGGCGGCTGATCCTGCTGGAAGGCGGGGCGGCGATACCTGCCCCGGCCTTTGTCGAAGATGGAACCGATCCGTTGATGACCACCGACGCCTGCCCCGGCGCGCCGTTCTGCCCGCAGGCGCAGGCCGAGACGCGCGACATCGCCCGGGCGTTGGCTTCGCGGGTGTCCGGACGCCTGCATGTTTCAGGCTGCAGCAAGGGATGCGCTCGCATGGGTCCTGCCGACATCACATTGGTGGGCGCAAACGGACGATTTGATCTTGTCAAACAGGGCCGCGCAGGGGATGAGCCCAGCCAACGCGGGCTCGACCCGGAAACACTCATGACTATGGACTTCACCTGATGCCCTATACATACGAAACCGATGGCGCGGCGATCTACAAGGAAAGCTTTGCCACCATCCGGTCCGAGGCTGATCTGGCCCGTTTTGATGCCGATGAAGAGCAGGTTGCCGTTCGCATGATCCACGCCGCGGGCATGGTCGGGCTGGAAGAGTTCGTGCATTTCTCGCCAGGCTTCGTGCAGACGGCCCGCACTGCTTTGGAAAATGGCGCACCGATCCTGTGTGATGCGCGCATGGTCAGCGAAGGTGTCACCCGTTTCCGCCTGCCCGCCGACAACCAGGTGATCTGTACCCTGCACGATGAACGCGTACGCCCGCTGGCTGCCGAGATGAGCAACACCCGTTCCGCCGCTGCGCTGGAGCTGTGGCGGCCGCATCTGGAGGGCGCGCTGGTCGCCATAGGCAATGCGCCCACCGCACTGTTCCATTTGCTGAACATGCTGGAAGACCCGGATTGCCCGCGCCCTGCCGCGATCATCGGCTGCCCGGTTGGCTTCGTCGGCGCGGTGGAATCCAAGGATGCGCTGTGGCAGGCGCAACCGGTGCCGTCCTGCATCGTCAAAGGTCGTCTGGGCGGCAGCGCCATCACGGTGGCGGCCATCAACGCCATCGCAAGCCGGGCAGAATGAAGATGGGCACCATATACGGTGTGGGCCTTGGCCCCGGCGATCCGGATTTGATGAGCGTCCGGGCTGATCGCCTCCTGCGCAATGCAAAGCATGTGGCGTATTTCCGCAAACCCGGTCGCAGTGGTCAGGCCCGCAAGATCGTCAACGGGATGATTCCCGATGGCGCGGTCGAGTTTCCCATGGAATATCCCGTAACCACCGAGATCCCGGTGACAGACCCGCGTTACAACGAATTGCTGGCAGCATTCTACGAAGACTGCACAAGGCATCTCAAGGCCCTGTCAGAACGGGGTGAGGACGTGGTTGTTCTGTGCGAGGGCGATCCCTTCTTCTATGGCTCGTTCATGCACCTTTACAGCCGACTGCGCCAAGACGCGCCGGTTGAAGTTGTACCCGCCATTACCGGCATGTCCGGAGCCTGGACCGCGACCGGAGACCCGATCACCTGGGGTGATGATGTGCTGACCGTGCTGGTTGGCACCCTGCCCGAAGACACGCTGGCGGAACGCATGGCTCTGACCGATGCGTTGGTCGTGATGAAAATCGGACGCAACATCGACAAGGTGAAGCGCGCTCTGAAGACCGCTGGCCTGTATGACCGGGCGTGGATCGTGGAATATGCGCAGATGCCGAACCAGACCGTGACAAAGCTGTCCGAAGCCTGCGAGAAGATCACCCCGTATTTCTCGATCATCGTCGTGCACGGTCAGGGACGGCGACCATGAGCGGCTGGGTCAAGATTGCCGGTCTGGGGCCGGGTGACGAGGCGCTTGTTACACCAGAAGTAACAGCCGCGCTGGCCGAAGCCACCGATGTTGTGGGCTACATCCCATATGTGGCGCGTATTGCCGAACGCCCCGGCCTTACACTGCATGCCAGTGACAACCGGGTCGAAATCGACCGCTCGCAACATGCGCTGCAAATGGCTGCCGATGGCAAACGGGTGGTCGTTGTATCCTCGGGCGATCCCGGCGTGTTTGCCATGGCGGCGGCCGTTTTCGAAGCACTGGAAAACGGCCCTTCTGAATGGCGCGATCTTCAGATCGATGTACTGCCGGGTATCACCGCGATGCTGGCCGCATCTGCGCGAGCAGGCGCGCCGATGGGGCATGATTTCTGCGCCATCAACCTCAGCGACAACCTCAAACCATGGTCATTGATCGAAAAACGCTTGCGCCTTGCCGCACAGGCGGATTTCTCGATGGCCTTTTACAATCCGCGCTCGAAGTCCCGCCCGGAAGGCTTTGTAAAAACGCTGAAAATCCTGCGTGAAGAATGTGAGCCTGAACGTCTGATCCTGTTCGCCCGCGCCGTATCGCGGGCCGATGAAGAGATGCGTATTTCGACACTGGCCGAAGCCACGCCCGACATGGCGGATATGCAGACCGTGGTGATCGTGGGGTCATCCCGAACGCGCGTCATCGAGCGCGATGGCGCACCCATCGTTTACACCCCTCGCTTCACCCCTGATGAGGATCAGGGATGAGACAGCCAGTCCAGAACCTGTGCGACCTGCGAAAACTCGGTCCGCTTCGGCAGAACCGGGCGGTCGATCATCAGCACGGGAAGGCCCAGCGCCCGCGCCGCGTCCAGCTTGGCGCGCGCGCCCGTGCCGCCGGCGTTCTTGGACACGACCAGCTGCGTACCATGGCGCTGCATCAACGCCCGGTCGTCGGCTTCGGTAAACGGCCCTCGGGAGACGACCACCTCTGCATTCGGCAAGGGCAAAGTGTCGGGCTCATCCACAAGGCGCAGCAGATAACTGTGTTGAGGTCGGGTCGAAAAATCTTCAAGATGCATGCGGCCTACGGCAAGGAAAACACGCTGAGCATCACCGGACAATGCGTCGACGGCGGCAGCGATGTCGGGCACGTGACGCCAGACATCGCCGGGCTGCGACACCCAGGCCGCGCGGGTCAACGCGGCCAATGGCGTCCGCGTCGCGGTGCATGCCTCGATCGCGTTCCGGCTCATCCGGGCCGCAAATGGATGGGTCGCGTCCACGACATGGGTGATGGCGTTCTCATGGATATAGGCGGCCAAACCTTCCGGACCGCCGAAACCGCCAACCCTTACCGGCAAGGGGCGCGGACGCGGGTTTTCCACCCGTCCGGCGTAGGAATACACAGCAGCAATCCCTTGTTGCGAAACAGCTTTGGCCAGCGCGTTGGCCTCGGTCGTGCCGCCAAGGATCAGGAGGGTTGTCATGTCTGAATCTCCGTGGCTGACCGTTCTGGGACTGGGCGAAGATGGGTTTGATGGCCTGTCGTCAACCAGCCGTCAAGTGCTGGACCGGGCCGAAGTGATCATGGGGCCGCCGCGCCACCTGTCGTTGCTGCCCGAAACAGGGGCGGAACGTGTCGAATGGCCCGTGCCGTTCTCGGAAGGGCTGCCGATCCTGAAGGGATTGCGTGGCCGGCAGACGGTTGTTCTGGCCTCGGGCGATCCGTTCTGGTTTGGCGCGGGTTCGGTCATTGCGCGCAATTTCGATGCCGGTGAATGGACCGCCCTGCCCGGCCAATCCACCTTCTCGCTGGCCGCTGCCCGGCTCGGCTGGCCTTTGGAAAGCACATTGACCTTCGGCCTGCACGCCGCGCCGCTGACCCGTTTGCGTCCTCATCTGGCGCCGGGAGCGCACGCGATCCTGTTGCTGCGTGACGGAAAGTCCGTGGCGGAACTGGCACGGTATCTGACCGAGACAGGCTTTGCCGACTCGGCCCTGCATGTGATGCAGGCCCTAGGTGGCCCGCGCGAAAACACCAGAACAGTCACGCTGACCGAGGCGCTGTTGGGCACGTTCGACCATCCGGTCTGCGTCGGTCTGGAGGTTTCCGGTGCAGGACCTGCCCTTTCCAAGGCGTCTGGCAAACCGGACCACATCTTCGAGACGGACGGTCAGATCACCAAACGTCCGATCCGCGCGCTGACACTCTCGGCGCTTGCTCCGCAACGGGGCGAACACTTGTGGGATATCGGAGGGGGCACCGGTTCGATCAGCATCGAATGGCTGATGTGCGATCCGACCCTGACCGCAACCAGTATTGAACCCCGTGCTGACAGGGCTGAGCGCATTCGTCGGAATGCCGATGCATTGGGTCAGGATCGGTTGAATGTCATCCATGGCACCGCGCCCGCTGCACTGGGTGGGTTGGAACTGCCCGACGTGGTGTTCATCGGAGGGGGGCTTGATCCAGACCTGCTGCACTGGCTGCACCAGAACCTGTCTTCCGGAACCCGCCTGGTTGCCAATGCCGTGACTTTGGAAAGCGAGGCCACATTGGCCCAGTGGCATGAGAGACTGGGCGGAGAGCTTCTGCGGATCGAACTCGCTCAGTCGGCGCCGCTTGGACCGCGCCGCGGCTGGAAATCCGCCTATCCGGTCGTGCAATGGAGCGTGACGCTATGATCGTTGCCGGTTTGGGATTCTCGTCCGCTGCCACGGTTGCCAGCTTGCGCGCCGCATTTGACACGGCGGCCGCAAACCACGATGTCGCCGCCCTGGCAACCGTTGCTGACAAGGAAGGTCATTCGGCCCTGACGACCTTTGCCGAAGAACTGTCGCTTCCCCTGCATTTCGTTGCCGCCGCCGATCTGGCCGGTCAACGTACACTCACCTGCTCGAACCGCAGCCGCGCAACCTATGGCACCGGAAGCGTGGCCGAAGCATCCGCATTGGCGGCCGCCGGAAAGCATTTTGGCCCGGGTGCGCGGCTGCTTTCACCCAGACAGATTTCAGACGACCGGCTGGCGACCTGCGCCATAGCCATCGGAGGACAGACATGACCGTTCATTTCATCGGCGCCGGACCGGGCGCCGCCGACCTGCTGACGCTGCGCGGGCGCGACATCATCGCATCCTGCCCCGTTTGCCTTTATGCGGGTTCCCTGGTTCCGGAAGAAATTCTTGGCCACTGCCCCGAAGGCGCAAGGATCGTGAACACCGCGCCAATGGATCTGGATCAGATCATGGCCGAGATCGAGGCCGCACATCAGGCCGGCCAGGATGTGGCCCGTCTGCATTCGGGCGACCTGTCGGTCTGGTCGGCGATGGGGGAACAGATCCGCCGCCTCAAGGAAATGGGCATCCCGGTCAGCGTAACCCCAGGCGTTCCGTCCTTTGCGGCGGCTGCGGCGGCTTTGGGAACCGAGCTTACTCTGCCCGGGCTGGCGCAATCCGTGGTTCTGACCCGGACGCCGGGCCGTGCATCTTCCATGCCCGAAGGCGAGACGTTGGAGAATTTCGCACGCACAGGGGCGACACTTGCCATTCATCTGTCCATCGGCAATCTGGACAATGTCATTGCCGATCTGACCCCGGCCTATGGGTCCGATTGTCCGGTCGCCGTGGTCTATCGCGCAAGCTGGCCGGATGAACGGATCATCCGCGCGACGCTGGGAACGCTCAAAGAGGCGCTGGATGACAGCATCTCGCGGACTGCGTTGATCATGGTCGGTCCGGCACTGGCGGGCGAAGGTTTCGACGAAAGCTGCCTGTATTCGAAAGATTACGACCGCCGCTATCGCCCGCAAAGCGCCGAGAGCCCCTGGTCAAGCTGGAGCCATGGTGATGATTAACCCTCCGGGCCTTCTGATTTCCGCCCCGTCTTCGGGCACGGGCAAGACAACGGTCATGCTGGGCCTGTTGCGCGCGTTGGCCGAGGATGGCCTGACCGTTCAACCGTTCAAGAGCGGACCGGATTATATTGACCCTGCCTTCCACCGAGCCGCGGCTGGGCGGGCTTCGTTCAATCTTGACAGTTGGGCAATGGGCGATCCTTTGTTGAACGCGATCTCAGCTCAGGCCGAAGGCGCTAACATCGTGGTAGCCGAAGGATCGATGGGCCTGTTCGATGGCGTGGCCAAGCCGGGTGAGTTGGGTCATGGGTCGAGCGCCGAGACCGCTGCACGGATGGGTTGGCCGGTCGTACTGGTGCTGGATGTCGGCGGTCAGGCGCAATCTGCGGCGGCCACCGCGCTGGGGTTCAGGATGTACAACCCCGATCTGCCCTTTGCCGGCGTCATTCTGAACCGCTGTGCCAGCCCCCGGCACGAGCGCCTGACCCGGTTGGGGATGGAACGTGCAGGCCTGCCGGTTCTGGGTGTGCTGCCGCGCAGAGGCGATCTGACCCTCCCCGAGCGGCATCTGGGGTTGATCCAGGCCGTCGAACACCCGGATCTGGAAAGCGCCATTGTGGGATATGCTACATTTCTGCGCGAACATGTGGATTTGGAAGCGATCAAACGGGCGGCTTCCTCAGGCCCCATTGGGCCATCGTCAGACGCGCTGCCGCGCCCTCCGGCCCAGCGGATTGCACTGGCACGGGACGCGGCATTTTCCTTTACCTATCCACATTTGCTGGAAGGCTGGCGCGCAGCTGGGGCCGAGATCCTGCCCTTCTCGCCTCTGGCCGATGAAGCGCCGGCGGCGGATGCCGATCTGGTCTGGCTGCCCGGCGGCTATCCGGAACTGCATGCCGGGACGTTGGCTGCTGCCCAAACGTTCCTCGCTGGTCTGCGCAAGCACGCGGAAACAAGGCCTGTGCATGGCGAATGCGGTGGGTATATGGCGCTGGGTCATGCGCTGATCGACAAGGATGGCGTGCGGCATGAAATGGCTGGCCTGCTGGGGCTGGTGACGTCGTACCAAAAACGCAAATTCAACCTAGGCTATCGCAAGGCCGAACTTTTGGCCCCGATGCCGGGATTTGCGCGGAATGCAGCGCTGCGCGGGCATGAGTTCCACTATTCCTCGATCGTGGATCAGCCTGACCCGCCGCTGGCCCGTGTGTTTGATGCCGAAGGCGCAGAGGGACCTCAGACCGGCTCTGTTCGCGGCAATGTCACAGGTACGTTCTTTCACCTGATTGCGGAGGCAACTGCATGAGCGGATTTGTCTCTTTCATCGGCTCGGGCCCCGGCGATCCGGAACTGCTGACGCTGAAGGCCGTCGACAGGATGAAAAAAGCCGATGCGATTTTGTTCGATGACCTCAGCAGCGGGCCGATTCTGAGCCACGCGCGCGAGGACGCCGATCTTGTGGGCGTGGGCAAACGGGCAGGTCGCCCCTCGCCCAAACAGGACCATGTCAGCAGGTTGCTAGTGGACTACGCCCAGACCGGCCAACATGTCGTGCGGTTGAAATCCGGCGATGGCGGCATGTTCGGGCGGCTTGAAGAAGAGCTTGTTGCCCTTCGTGATGCGGGCATTGAATTCGAGATCATCCCCGGCGTACCGTCTGCGGTGGCTGCCGCTGCTGCTGCAGGCATCCCGCTGACGCGTCGTCTGACCGCACGGCGGGTGCAGTTCGTGACGGGACATGACGTCAGTGGCGCGTTGCCGAAAGACCTGAACCTGACAGCCTTGGCCGATTCTCAGGCCACCACTGTCGTATTCATGGGTAAACGTACTTTCCCGCTTCTGGCAGAAGCACTGCATTCACACGGCCTGCCTTTGGATACGCCTGCTTTGATGGCTGAATCTGTTTCGACCCCGGATCAGAAGCTGACGCGCGCCACCATCGGTGCCCTGGCCGAACAGCTGAAATCCGAGATCGGCACGGCTCCGGCCTTGATCCTTTACGGGCCGCTGGCGGAGTTCGAAGATGATTAACCTGAGCCTGATTGGCATCGGCACCGGCAACCCGGATCACGTGACCTTTCAGGGGGCGCAGGCGATCCGGTCGGCCGATCTGATTCTGATCCCCCGCAAGGGCGAAAACAAGGCCGATCTGGCCGGGCTGCGTGAGGACATCATTGATCGGGTAACCGAGACACCGCCAAGGATAGCCTATTTTGACATCCCAAGGCGCCGGGCGGATGACGGCTATCTGCGTGGCGTGGACGAATGGCACGACGCCATTGCGCTGCGCTGGCAAGAGGCGATCGAGGCCCACCCGGAGGCGCAGAACATTGCGCTGCTGATTTGGGGCGACCCGTCCCTGTATGACAGTTCGCTGCGCATTGCGGCGCGGCTGGACCCCAAGCCCAACACCAGGGTGATCCCGGGCATCACGGCCTTGCAGGCTTTGACCGCGGCTCATGCGATCCCGATCAATGACCTGGGCGCACCCTATGTCGTGACCACCGGGCGTCGTATCCGGAAGGAAGGCTGGCCTGAAACCGCTTCGAAAGTCGCCGTCATGCTGGACGGGGAATGTTCGTTCCAGTCCCTCAGAATGTCAGAGTATGACATCTGGTGGGGGGCCTATGTGGGCATGAAAGAAGAACTGCTGATCAGCGGCCCTTTGGATCAAGTCGCGCAGCGGATCCTTGACACGCGCGCCCGCGCCCGAGCCGACCATGGCTGGATCATGGATATCTACTTGCTGAAGAAACGCGACGTGCAGCAGCGCGCGGCGAACACGGATTCGTGACCGCGCAGAACTCTCAAGTCTGGCACACAGGTCAGAGCAAGATACCGGAGACGCGTTGATGAAAGCCTTCATTCCCCTGCTCTGCCTGATCGCGTTGCCTCTGTGGGCTCAGGATGCGCCCGAGGGCTGGGCCGTATACCCAACCCAGAAACCGTATGCAGAACTGGTTGACGCAACCAAAGCCGCGATCAAGGAAAACGGGCTGATCGTCGTGACTCAGGCGGGCCCGACCAAAGCGGCGGCAGCACGTGGGATATCGATTCCCGGAAATCGCGTGATCGGCGCTTTCAACAATGACTACGCCGTGCGGGTTCTGGAAACCTCGGTCCACGCGATGATCGAGGCCCCGATCCGGTTTTACGTTACCGAGAACAAAGACGGGACGGCGAACCTGTCGTATAAAACCCCCAGTTTCGTCTTTGCGCCCTACGTCTCGGAAGGTGGGCAGAACCTGATGGATATTGCGGCCGAACTTGACTCGACGTTTCAATCGATCGCTGAACGCGCAGTCAAATAGTCACACTGGCGTGAACCGCCTTGCGTCCGGGAACGTCCTCCGCAATCTGCTTGAAACGGTTTTATCGGAGCATGACTGATGCAAGACCCCTCGCCCCGCGCTGCGGATATTCTGGCCCAACGCCTTTATGAAGCGGGGTGCCGAAACGCATTCGGGATGCCGGGGGGCGAGGTCCTGACGCTGGTCGATGCGCTGGAAAAGGCTGGGATCACCTTTCATCTGACCAAGCACGAAAACTCTGCCGGGTTCATGGCCGAGGCCGTTCATCATCGCGACGGTGCACCTGCGATTCTGGTCGCCACTCTGGGTCCGGGCGCAATGAACGGGGTCAATGTGGTGGCGAACGCTTTGCAGGATCGTGTGCCGATGGTCGTTCTGACCGGATGCGTCGATGCGGACGAAGCGTTGACCTATACCCATCAGGTCATGGATCACAGCCGGGTTTATCGCGCGATCACCAAAGGCACTTATACGCTAACGGCCAAAGGCGCGGATATCATTGCCGACAAGGCGGTGTCACTGGCCATGCAGCCACGACCCGGCCCGGTTCATATCGACGTCCCGATCTCGGTTGCCGACACGCCTGTTAACGACGTGAAACGCCGCCGGCTGGCCAAGGTCGCGCCGGTCAGCCCCGGTGGTGAATGCCTTGAGAAGGCCCGTCGCTGGGTGGCCGAGGCCGAACGCCCTATCGCCATCATCGGCCTGGATGTCCTCTATGACGACTCGCGCAGTGTCGTGCAGGCGTTCCTGGAGCATTTTGGCATTCCTTTCGTGACGACCTACAAGGCCAAAGGCGTCGTGCCCGAGGATCACGCGCTTTGTCTGGGCGGCGCGGGGCTGTCGCCGCTGGCTGACAAGCATCTTGTGCCTCTGATCGAACAATCGGATCTGGTATTGTGCCTGGGATATGACCCGATCGAAATGCGCCCCGGCTGGCGTGAGATCTGGGATCCGGATGAAAAGCGCGTCATCGATATCTCTGCCGTGGTCAACGACCACTACATGCATCAGGCTGGATTGAACCTTGTTGCCCACACGGGCGAGACATTGGAGGCAATAGCCAAAGGCAACCCGGCCCGTGAAACATGGCCGGGCAACGAACCCGAGCAGGTCAAAGCCGCGCTGGCAAAGGCCTTCCCCACCGATGAAAGCTGGGGGCCCGCTGCCGTCATTGCCGAAACCCGTGCTGTCCTGCCGCCTGAAACACTGGCCACGGCCGACAGCGGCGCACACCGCATTCTGTTGAGCCAGATGTGGGCGTGCGGCGAAGAACGCGGGCTGATCCAGTCCTCGGCTTTGTGCACGATGGGATGCGCCGTACCCATGGCCATTGGCCTGAAACTGGCCGAACCCGACCGCCCGGTGATCAGCTTCTCGGGGGATGCGGGGTTCCTGATGGTTGCGGGCGAGTTGTCGACAGCGGCTGAAATGGGCGGCAACCCGATTTTTCTGGTCATCGTGGATGCCAGCCTTGCCCTGATCGAGCTGAAACAACGCCAGCGACAGATGCGCAACACGGGCGTGGATTTCGGCCATCATGATTTTGCCGCCATGGGCCGGGCCTTTGGCGGCAATGGCCATACGGTTCGCAACAGGGCAGAGTTGCACGCCGCACTGGAAGCTGCTGTAAAGGCTGATACATTTACGGTGATTGCTGCTGAAGTTGAGCGTGGAGGCTATGATGGCCGCATCTGAAGGCCCGTTGAAGGGTGTCAAGGTTCTGGACCTTAGCCGGATCCTGGCAGGCCCAACATGCACGCAGCTTCTGGGCGATCTGGGCGCAAGCGTCATCAAGATCGAAAACCCGGAAACCGGGGGCGATGACACGCGGCAATGGGGTCCGCCCTACGTGAGCGATGCCGAGGGCAACCGCTCGGATCTGAGCGCCTATTTCATGTCTGCCAACCGCAACAAGAAATCCGTCGCGCTGGATATCTCCTCGGCCAAGGGTCAGGCGGAAATCAAACGCTTGGCGTCACATGCGGACATCCTGATCGAGAACTTCAAACCGGGCGGGCTGGCCAAATACGGGCTGGACTATGCCACCCTGTCGCAAGAGTTTCCAAGCCTCGTATACTGTTCAATCTCGGGCTACGGCCAAACCGGCCCGAATGCCAGCAAGCCTGGCTATGACCTGATGGCGCAGGGCTATGGCGGGATCATGTCGCTGACCGGCGACCCCGAGGGCGCGCCCATGAAGGTGGGTGTTGGCATCGCCGACGTGATGTGCGGAATGTATGCAACCGTGGGTATCCTGGCCGCGCTGCGCCACCGCGACTTGACCGGCGAGGGCCAGCAGATCGATCTGGCGCTGGTGGATTCTCAGATCGCCTGGCTGATCAATGAAGGCGTCAACTATCTGACGTCAGGCAACGTTCCGCAAAGACGCGGAAACGGGCACCCCAACATCGTCCCTTATGACGTCTACGAAACCGCCGATGGGCACGTGATTCTCGCGGTTGGAAATGACGGCCAGTTCAGAAAACTCTGCAACTTCATCAATGCTCCTGAACTGGCAGACGATCCGAGATTCGCGACCAACCCGGCCCGATTGGAGCATCGTGACGCGCTGAATTCGATTCTTCGCCCCGCTGTGAAGGCGCTGGACACCCAGACCGTCATTTCCGGTCTGGAGGCTGTCAAAGTGCCCGTCGGCCCGGTGCAGACGCTGGATCAGGTGTTCAACACGGAACAAGTGGCCGCAAGACAGATGCAGATTGCCATGCAGGCCCAGCCGGGTCAGGTCAACCTGATCGGGAATCCTCTGAACCTGTCTCGGACACCTGTAACATATCGTAACGCCCCGCCGGTCTGTGGGGCCGATACTGAGGCTGTTCTGAGCGCCGAAAACCCGTTCGAGGATTGAAATACTTGCACATTTAGGCGGCAAGTCGCTGAAACATGCCCTTGAATCGGCGGTTTTTTTCATCTTTTTCGCACACGTCATTTCACCAATTCGAGAGCAGCGTCGATACTGTTACGTCCCTCTCGCACACTCTGGTACATCGAACAGTGTCAAATATCGCAATCAGATTGGACCCAAGTATGAAACAAGACGTTTTCGGACAGATGAACACCCTGACCCAGCCGGCGGCAGTCGAAGCGTGGAATGGTGTTCTGCTTGGGTTCATGGCTCATGCCGCTGTCACGCCGCAGCACTTGGGCAAAGTGCTGGAACTCGAGCCCGACTTCGCGCTGGGTCAAGCGGTCAAAGGTCTGTTCATGGCGCTGCTTGGGCGGCGCGAGATGATGGCGGTTGCTGTCGAAGCGCTGGCTGCTGCCAACGCGGCGATGGAACGTCAACCTGCAACTGAACGCGAACGTCTCTACGTAGATGCGCTGGCCCTGTATCTGGCCGGACAGCAGGCACAGGCGGTTCAGAAATTCGAAGCGATTCTGCGTGACCATCCGCAGGACACTCTGGCGATGAAACTAAGCCATGCGACCCGCTTTGTTCTGGGCGATGCAAACGGAATGCGCCGCTCGATCGAGCGGGTGATGCCCGCATATGAGCCGGACCACCCCGGGCGCGGCTATCTGCTGGGCTGTCATTCCTTCGCGTTGGAAGAAACAGGCGCTTATGAAAAGGCCGAAATCGCGGGCCGTCAGGCGCTGTGGATGGTGTCCGATGATGCCTGGGGCCTGCACGCGGTGGCCCATGTCCATGAGATGACGGGCAATGCGCAGCTGGGCCTTGACTGGCTGGCCGGGCGCGAGGCGGCCTGGGCCCACTGCAACAACTTCCGGTACCACGTGTGGTGGCACAAGGCACTGATGCATCTGGATCTGGGTCAGGTCGATCAGGTGATGGAACTGTATGACAACCATATCCGCAAGGACAAAACCGACGATTATCGTGACATCTCGAACGGTACTTCGCTGCTGATGCGGCTTGAACTTGAGGGCGTGAATGTCGGAAATCGCTGGGAAGAGCTGGCTGATCTAAGTGCAGCGCGTACTGAAGACGGCTGCCTGATCTTTGCCGATCTGCACTATCTGCTGGCACTGACCGGTGACAATCGCGCCGATGCCACGGCCAAGATGCTGAACCGCATGAACAAGGATGCGGCCCGCGCCGACGACGACGCCACCCGCCGCATGGCAGACCCAGGTATCGCTGCGGCCATGGGCCTGGAGGCCTTTGGTGACGGCCATTATGGAACGGCGTTTGATCATCTGCTGGCGGCGCGCGATTCCATGCAACTGGCCGGTGGCAGCCACGCGCAACGTGATGTATTTGAACGCATTACCATTGATTCCGGCCTGCGCGCTGGTCGCCTGGACGCGGTGGAACGCATTCTGGATGACCGTCGCGCCAAGCGCGCCGGGGGCGAAGACAATTATGCCATCGCGCGTCGCGCCCTGATCGACGCGGCCCGCGACAGCGGTGACGTCCAAAGCGTCCCCGCCGAATAACAAGAAGACCAAGAAGGACAGAAAACGTATGGCGACCATATCGCCCGCTTCTGATTTTGTACCCGCTGCGGCCCCGGCCGCAGCCCCTGCCAGTGCGCGTGATCCGCGTCTGGATTTCTATCGCGGCATCGCGATGTTCATCATTCTGATCGCCCATATTCCCAACGATCCCTGGGCAAAGTGGATTCCTGCCCGCTTTGGGTACTCGGACGCTACCGAGATTTTTGTGTTCTGCTCGGGCATGGCCTCGGCCATTGCGTTTGGCGGGGCATTTCTACGCAAAGGATGGTGGATGGGCACCGCCCGAGTGGCCTACCGCATCTGGCAGGTCTATTGGGCGCATATTGCCCTGTTCTTCTTTGTTGCAATGACAATGGCCGCGTTGGATCAGACCGGCGCGTTCGAGAAAACCTATGTCTCGTCGTTGAACCTTCAGCATTTCTTCAATGACCCGGCCCCGCAATTGGTCGGGATTTTCACACTGACCTATGTGCCGAACTACTTCGATATCCTGCCGATGTATCTGGTCGTACTGGCGCTGATGCCGCTTTACATGGCGCTCTACCGCGTCAGTTTCTGGCTGATGGCGGCAGTTTGCGTGGCCATCTGGTTCATCGCCCAAACCGGCGCGCTTGCCCTTCCCGCCGAACCCTGGTCCGAGCGCCAGTGGTTCTTCAACCCCTTCGGATGGCAATTGCTGTTTTTCACCGGCTTCGCCTTCATGCGCGGTTGGATTCCGGCCCCGCCCGTGTCGAAATCCTTGATCTGGGTGGCGATTGCCTTTGTCGTTTTGTCAGCCCCGTTCGGGTCATGGAAAGTCTTCACCTGGATCAACACGGCTGCACCCGAGCTTGGCGCAGTGATCCGCAAGGGCTGGCCCCTGACCGAAGAGCTGCGTGGCAAAACCGAGTTCGGCCTTCTTCGATATGTCCACTTTCTGTCGCTGGCCTATCTGGGATGGGTTGCAGCGGGCGAGCACGGCCACCGCCTGATCGCGACGGGTCATGGTGTGGGCGCACGCATCTGGCAATTCCTGCTGGCCGTTATCACCAAGGTCGGCCAGCAATCCCTTGCCGTTTTTGTGTTTTCCATGGCCGCGGCCCGGTTGATCGGCGTCGCGCTGGATCAGGCTGGGCGGGATGTCGCCACTGTTTTTGTCGCCAACATGATTGGGTTTGCGATGATCATCGGCGTTGCCTATCTGGCAGCTTGGTTCAAGTCACAACCCTGGAAGTCGAAGAAATGAATTTTACCCGTCGCGCATTCCTCGTCTCGACGACTGCTTTGGCCTTCGCTCCATCCGCCTATGCGACGGGCGGTGAGACGCCTTTTGACCGCGACTATGTGATCGAAATGGCCCGCGATCTGGCCAGCCGCCCCTATGTGGAACGCGAGATGGTACCGCAGGAATGGCAGGACCTGACCTATCAGCAATACCGTTCCATCCGGTTCCGGCTTGACCGGGCGCTGTGGTATGAAACCGAGACGCCCTTCAACGTGGATTTCTTCACCCCCGGCCTGTACTTCCCGCGCACCGTCAAGGTGGAAACGGTCGAGAACGGCATGACCAAGCCGGTCGCCTTCGATCTGGAAATGTTCGACAAGTCCGAAGACGTGCCGCAACTGCCAATCGATGACACGCTGGGCTTCTCGGGCCTGCGTCTGCGCACTGAAATGCACCGCCCCGGCAAGACAGATGAATTCTGCGTCTGGCAGGGGGCCAGCTATTTCCGCGCCATTGGCCTGCATGAGGTTTACGGACTGTCCGCGCGGGGTCTGGCGTTGAAAACCGGCGATCCGGATGGCGAGGAATTCCCCGAATTCATCCGGTTCTGGCTGGAGCGTCCCGAACCGGGCCAACGCAACATGGTCGTGCATGCATTGCTGGACAGCCCCAGCGTGACCGGCGCCTATCGTTTCAACGTCACGGCGGGCGCGGATTGCATCATGGATATCGAGGCAACGCTGTTCCCGCGCGAAGACCTGTCCCATGTGGGCATCGCTCCGGGAACTTCGATGTTCCTGTTCGACCAGACCAACCACAGCCGGTTCGACGATTTCCGCCCTGCTGTGCACGACAGCGACGGGTTGATGATCCGCAATGGCGCGGGCGAGGTCCTGTGGCGTCCGTTGGCCAATCCGACCCGATTGCAGGTCTCATCCTTCGTCGACACAAACCCGCGCGGGTTTGGTCTGATGCAGCGCAAACGACAGTTTTCGGACTATGCCGATCTCGAGGCCAATTACCACAAGCGCCCGGGCCTGTGGGTCGAGCCCCGGGAAGACTGGGGCAAAGGCTCGGTCACGCTGGTCGAGATCCCGGCAGATCAGGAAATCTATGACAACATCGTCGCCTATTGGAGGCCCGCTGAGCCCTATGCGGCAGGCAGTCAGGTTGATCTGTCCTATCGCCTGATCTGGGGGGAAGAACCCCAGCGCACACCGATGCCGCGCGTGATCAACACCGCGATGGGCGAGAACACCTTTGGCGAAGGCCGGCTGGCCGTCGTCGATTTTGAAGACAGCGAACTGTTCGAGGACCTGGGCGCAATCACGGTCTTTGTGGATTCGCCACATGCGGAAACTTCGGAAGGCGTCTTGCAGCGCAACCCGGATACCGGTGGTCCACGCCTGGCGTTTTCATTCCAGCCCGGCGAACGCAACCATGTCGAGTTACGCGCGCAATTGTTGAAAGACAAACAGCCTGCCTCGGAAGTCTGGCTGTACCGTTGGACCACATGAGCCGCGATCTGCATATCATGCCGCCCGAGGCGCCTCTGGCGATGCCGGCGCAAAACTTCAGCGCACGGTTCCGGGATGCCGATGCGCCTTCCGGTCAGCACAAATCCTCTGCCGGATTCTGGCGCGCGCTGGTTTTTTCGCCTGCTATGGCCGCCACTCTGGCATTGCTGTGGGTCTTGTGCGACTGGTTCGGCGCGGAAGGCATAAACGTGGTCGAAGCCATCCTTTTGGCTTTGATTTCGTTCAACTTCTTCTGGATTTCCTTCACCGTCTGCACCGTTTTGCTGGGCATGGTGTCGCTGGCGAAACAGGAACGGCCCGAGCGCCGGACCGCGGCGCAACCCCTGCGGGTGGCCCTGCTGACCCCGGTGTACAATGAAGTCCCCTGGAACGTGTTGGGCAATGCCCGCACCATGCTGGAGGATCTTCAGGCGCGCGGCGGCAAACACCACTATGCCATGTTCATTCTGTCGGACACGCGCGATCCCGAGATTGCGGTGCAGGAACAGGCCAGCGTCGAAGCACTGCGCACCACGCTGGCACCCGGGCTCGAGCTGTATTATCGCCGCCGCGAACAGAATACCGACCGCAAAGTCGGCAACATCGCCGACTGGGTCAGCCGCTGGGGCGCGGATTGGGATACCATGCTGGTGCTGGATGCCGACAGCCTGATGACCGGGCGCGCGATCCATCGCCTGACCGATGCACTGGCATGCGATCCGGGTGCGGGCTTGATTCAAAGCTATCCGCAGTTGATCGGCGCACAGTCGGTCTTTGCCCGGATGCAGCAATTTGCAAATGGTGTCTATGGCATCGCCTTTGCCGAAGGTCTGGCCCGTTGGTGCGGGCAAGAAGGCAACTATTGGGGCCATAACGCGATTATCCGCACCAAGGCCTTTGCCACCAGCGCCGGCCTGCCCAAGCTGCGTTCGTTCAGCGGTCAGGACAAGCTGATCATGAGCCACGATTTCGTCGAGGCCGGCCTGCTGCGCCGCGCCGGATGGGCCGTGCGATTTCTGCCGCGTATTCGCGGGTCATATGAAGAAACACCGCCGACCCTCATCGATCACGCCATGCGGGACCGCCGCTGGTGTCAGGGCAACCTGCAACACCTGAAACTTCTGGGTTCTTCCGGATTCCGTGCCGTATCGCGATTCCACATGTTCCACGGCGCGGTCGGCTATCTGATGTCCCCGTTGTGGTTTGCGCTATTGTTGATGTGGGCGCTGATCGGTCAGGGTCAGGATGCCTCTGTCCTGCATTATTTCAGCCCCGACAATCCTCTGTTCCCGCAATGGCCCGAGATGTCGGAAACCCGCCACGTGCTGATCATTCTGGTCATGTACGCGATGTTGTTGGCCCCCAAGGTTCTGGGCGTTCTGGCCCTGCCGCTGAGCGGTGTACGCTACGCGGATTTCGGTGGCGGGCGCAAATTCCTTGCCTCTTTCCTGGCCGAGGTTCTGTTGTCGATCCTTTACGCTCCGATCCTGATGGTGCAACAGATGATCGCTGTATTCCGTACGGCTTTCGGCATTCAGCGCGGCTGGTCGCCTCAGGCCCGCGACGGTGGCACCTATGGTCTGCGAACGCTGATCCTGTGCCATGCGCTTGAAACCGTCATTGGAGTGGCGCTGAGTGTCGGTATCCTGTCCGGTCTGGTGTCGATCTGGCTGGCCCCGATCGCAATCAGTCTGGCGCTGGCTATCCCGTTGTCAGCGCTCAGCGGTGTCTCGGCAGGTGCCGCGCGCAAGATGGTCGGAATGCGGGAAGACTTCAGCGAACCCGCCATTACCCGGTCAGCACGCCGCTATCGCGATGAACTGAAGCGACTGGTCGAAGGCAAAGGCAACATGACCCCGGCCGAGTGATCAACTGCCGGGAAGCCCTTCGTACCAATCGACTATCATATCGGCCCAGCCCGCGGGAACGGTGTGCCCTCCGGGAAAGAGAGCAAATTCCAGCGCGCTGCCTTCGGCACATGTGGTCCAGCGGCGGCGCATGAAATCCCCCGTCGTGCTGAACCCGGTCGGTTTGTGATCGACACAACCGTTCGCATCGCGCCAGATTTCGAGACCCGCATGGATATCTCCCTGCTGAAAGCGTCCTCCGCCCAGCAAACGCCCTTCCAGCGGCACCACATTGTCGGTCCAGCCATGCGTATGGAACATGCGGATCGGACCGTTGCAGGTTTCAGGGTGCGGGCGCCAGAAACCACCGGACACCGGGACATAGGCCGAAAACGTATCGGGGCTCTCGCAGGCCAGATAGTTGACCATGAAGGCTCCGGCGGAAAACCCGCCCAGCAGGACACGGTCAGTGTCGATGCCAAACCGCCGTGCCGCGTCTTGCACCGCTTCGGTCAGAAAGGCGGTTTCGTCCCGCTCACCAAAACCGGGATAGAAATTCCAGCTTTTGGTGCCGCCCCGGTCGGGCCTTTCCAACCCCTCAGGGGCCATCACCGCATAGCCGCGCTCCAGCAGCGGCTCGACCATCCCGCGATTGCGCATCGTGCCCGACCCGCTGCCGCCATACCCATGCAGGAACACCACCATGGGCGCATTGTCCGCGTCGGGCAGTTCGATGTGATAGGCACCCATGGGTGTCTCACAGGTATCCTCTTGTCCGGCACACCCCGCGAAAGCGATTTGCCCGGTCACTGCCAAGGCCAACGCCAGACTGAATTCCCGGATCATCCTGCATCCTCATCATATTTGCGCACCGGCAATCCGGCCCGAACCCATCCCGGCCCTGCGGCCGAACCCAACATACCCTCGGGCACGTCGATCACATTGGTGAATCCAGCTTCGATCAGGCGGTTGCTCAGGCGCGCCGAGCGCACGCCGCGCGCGCAAATCAAGGCCACCGGGGTCGCCGGATCGCCGCCAGCCAATTCCGTCAGTGCTTTGACAAAATCCTCGCGCCGCATGTCCAGCGGCACGGCACCTTCGCCAATGCCCGATGCGCGCCATTCACGCGGCGTGCGGATATCGATCAACAGAACGTTTCCCTTCGAGGCCTGCTCATGGGCCTCGGCAACCGTTATCCGGCCGCCGCCGTGGTCTTCGGGGATCAAACGGTATTCCCTGATCGCAAACCCGCCTGCAATCGCCGCGCATGCGCCGATCAACATCCATCTTCGGACTCGGTTCACTTTCTCGGCCAAGATTCAGCCTCCTGTTCGCTGACATGTGTTCTATCACAGATGGTCTGAAACCGGGGCGTCGAAAAACCCGACCCGCATCAAGATCACGTCATTTTTTCGAATCCTTGCAGAGTTTTTGATGCGGCCTATAGGACTCTGTAAAAAAGTTACAATATCTGGACAGTCGGGAAAATATCCTTACAAAATTGGCTTCACACTGACCGCCCAGACCGGAGTATCGCACTTGTCCCTATTCCTCATCGCGGCCCTTCCCTTTCTCGGCGCTGTTTTTCCTGCCCTGCTGATCCGGGCAGGCCGGAACGCAGCCGCATCCGCCGCCGGGTTGACCACATTCCTGGCCCTGATGGGCCTGTTGATCCATATCCCTGCGGTGATGCGCGGAGACGTCGTGACCGCCCGGTTCGACTGGATACCGGGGCTGGGGCTGAACGCGAATTTCATGCTGGACGGCCTGGGATTTTTGTTCGCGTTGCTGATCCTGGGCATAGGGCTGCTGATCATCCTTTATGCAAGGTTCTATCTGTCGCGCGAAGATCCGATGGGGCAGTTCTTTACCTATCTTTTGCTGTTTCAGGGCGCGATGGTTGGGATTGTCCTGTCCGACAACATCCTGCTTCTGCTTATATTCTGGGAGCTTACATCGCTCAGCTCATTCCTGCTGATCGGCTATTGGAAGCACCTTCCCGAAGGTCGTCAGGGCGCGCGCATGGCTTTGGCTGTCACTGGCTCTGGCGGTTTGGCGATGATTGCCGGGATGCTGATCCTCGGCAATATCGTGGGGTCTTACGACCTCAGCGTCATTTTGCAGAACAAAGAACTGATCCAGGCCTCACCCTACTACATGCCTGCGCTGATCCTGATCCTGCTGGGCTGTTTCACCAAGTCGGCGCAGTTCCCGTTTCATTTCTGGCTGCCGCACGCCATGGCCGCGCCAACACCGGTTTCGGCCTATCTGCACTCTGCCACAATGGTGAAAGCGGGCCTGTTTCTGATGGCACGGATGTGGCCGGTTCTGGCCGGCACGGATGCGTGGTTCTACATCGTCGCCACGACGGGGCTGATCACCATGCTGATTGGCGCGTCTATCGCGTTGTTCAAGGACGACCTTAAGGCGCTGCTGGCGTTTTCGACCGTTTCGCATCTTGGCCTCATCACCATGCTGCTGGGCTTTGGCACAAAAATTGCCGCCGTCGCTGCCGTGTTCCACATCATCAACCACGCAACGTTCAAAGCCGCCTTGTTCATGACCGCTGGGATCGTGGATCACGAAACCGGCACGCGCGATATCAAAAGACTGGGTGGCTTGCGCCACCTGATGCCGATCACCTTCACAATCGGCACGATTGCCGCCCTCTCGATGGCCGGGCTGCCGCCTCTGAACGGTTTCCTGTCCAAAGAGATGATGCTTGAAGAAACCGTGCACACCACATGGCTGCACTCTCATTACCTGGTGCCGGGGCTGGCGCTTTTGGCTGCGTTGTTCTCGGCCGCTTATTCCTTCCGCTTCGTCAGCCACGTCTTTCTTGGACCTCAGCGGGAAGATTATCCGGCACATCCGCATGATCCGCCCGTTGGGTTGTGGATTGCGCCCGCGTTCCTGGTCGTACTTGTCATCCTGATCGGCCTCTATTCCGCGGCCATTGTCGGCCCATTGGTCGCAGTGGTGTCCAGCGCGGTGATTGGCGGCGAGAAGCTTCCGTATTACTCGCTGAAACTCTGGCATGGCTTCACACCGGCCCTTTACATGTCGGTCGTGGCCACGCTGGGTGGTCTATTCCTGCTGGCGTTGCACAGACGAGGTGAGCAGATCTGGAACGCTCTGCCCCGCCCCGAAGCCAAGCAGATCTTTGAAGCAATCATAGAAGCGCTGACCAGGTTGAGCCGATGGATCACGGATGAGATGCACAACGGGGTCCTTAGCCGCTATGCGATCATCTTCGTCGCCTTTACCGTTGGCCTGGGTTATTACGCGTATTCGACCGGAACCATCGGCATTGAAACCCGCGTTCCGCTGCCGGCTCAGATCATTCCTATACTTGGCTGGATCTGTCTTGTGGGTGCGACGCTGGGCATTATGTGGTTCCATCGGAATCGTCTTTTGTCACTGGTATTGATCGGCGTCGTCGGCCTGATCGTTTCGGTTGCCTTCAACTATCTCTCGGCCCCCGATCTTGCCTTGACGCAGATCTCGGTCGAAGTGGTGACAATGATCCTTTTGTTGCTGTCGCTGAACTTCCTGCCGACCGAAACGCCCTGGGACAGTTCGGCGGCACGGCGCTGGCGGGACGCGGCGATTTCCGTGGTCGCGGGCCTTGGCACCGGTGCGTTGATCTACGCGATGATGATGCGCGATTTCGCGTTCCCGACGATTTCAGAGTTCCATCTGGCCAATTCCTACAAAGGCGGCGGCGGCACCAATGTGGTCAACGTGATCCTTGTCGACTTCCGGGGTTTTGATACCTTTGGCGAGATCATCGTTCTGGGCATCGCCGCGCTGATCATCTTTGCGCTGACGGAATCCGTTCTCGGTACAAATGTCCGCAGCTATCTGCTGAACCGCAAACCGCATTGGCCGCAATCCGGGGATTCGCATCCGCTGATGATGGTTGTGGTCACCCGCGTCATGATGCCGATCGCACTGATGGTCGGGGCGTACATCTTCTTTCGCGGGCACAACCAGCCCGGTGGCGGCTTTATCGCCGGCCTGATCGTCGCCATCGCCTATCTGATGCAATACATGGCCAGCGGCTATACTTGGGCCATCGAGCGGCAGAGGTTCTATTACCACGGCACCATCGGCTGGGGCGTTCTGATCGCCGCGGCAACCGGGTTGGGCGCGTGGTTCAATGAACGTCCCTTCCTCACCAGCGATTTCGGCTACATCAACTGGCCTCCGCTTGAGGAATTCGAATGGGCCACCGCCATGCTGTTTGATACAGGCGTATTCCTGGCGGTTCTGGGTGCGGTCATGCTGGCATTGGACAGCCTGTCCCGCTTTGCGTGGCAACCGGGGATGGCACAGGAATTCCCGATGGATATCAACCCCCTGCGAGACAACCCTCCGGAAGAACAACAAGAGAAGGAGCAGGCCTGATGGAAGCGCTCGTAGCCTCTGCCGTCGGTATCATGACCGCTGCCGGGATCTTCCTGATCCTGCGCCGCCGGACGTTTCCAGTCATTCTGGGCCTGTCGCTGATCACGTACGCGGTGAACGTCTTCCTGTTCGCGACCGGACGACTGGCGCTGAACGCACCAGCGGTTCTGAACAAGTACGAGGACGTCCCCTATACCGACCCACTGCCACAGGCGCTGGTCCTGACGGCTATCGTGATCTCGTTCGGGATGACAGCCGTGATCGTGATGATCTCGCTCAGCGCATACCTGTCCGCCAAGAATGACCATATCGACATGACCGCCCAGGACAGTGTTGACGCGCCGGGAGATGACGCATGAACCACTGGATCGTTGCGCCGATCGTCCTGCCCGCGATTCTGGCCCCTTTCATCATCATGGTCCTGCGATACCATCTGGACTTGCAACGTATCTTCTCGGTCGCGGGTGTCGTGGCTTTGCTTGGGATTGCGCTGACAATCACGGCTCAGGCCTCGGGCGGGGACATTCAGGTGTACGAGCTTGGCGACTGGCCCGCCCCCTTTGGCATCGTTATGGTGCTGGATCGCATGTCCGCAATGATGGTTCTGCTGACCGCCCTGCTGGCCCTGCCGATCGTGCTTTATGCCATCGCCTCGGGCTGGGATGACAGGGGCAAGCATTTCCACGCGCTGTTTCATTTCCAGCTCATGGGCGTCTGTGGCGCCTTCCTGACCGGCGACGCCTTCAACCTTTTCGTGTTCTTCGAGGTGCTGTTGATCGCGTCTTACGGCCTAATGACTCATGGCGGTGGCGCGGTACGGTTGAAAGCGGGTGTGCAATATGTAGCGTACAACCTGTTGGGGTCGACTCTGTTTCTGTTTGCCCTTGGCACGATCTATGGCGTGACCGGTACGCTGAACATGGCGGACATCGCCCTGCGCGTTGCAGAGATACCAGCCGAAGATACCGCATTGCTGCGGGTTGGTGCGGTGCTGTTGCTGCTGGTCTTCTGCATCAAGGCTGCCGTTCTGCCCCTGCACTTCTGGCTGCCCGCCAGCTATGCCAACGCCCCGCTGCCTGTTGCGGCCCTGTTTGCAATCATGACCAAGGTAGGGGCCTATTCGATCCTGCGAATGTACACTCTGGCCTTCGGCCCCGACGTCGAAGTCACGCAGGGTCTGGTTGGCGATTGGTTGCAACCTGCGGCGCTGCTGACGCTTGCCGTCGGTGCCGTCGGCATTCTGGGATCGCAGCATATTGCCCGCATGGTTGCCTTTTGCGCCATTGCGTCCATGGGGACTTTGCTGATCGCGATTTCGCAGTTCACGCCCGGCGCGACGGCAGCCGCCCTTTATTACGTGTTCCATTCGACACTTGCGACCGCGTTGCTGTTTCTCATTGCTGACCTGATCATGGAACGGCAGGGAGGGGCCATAGCCCCCAAGCCGCCGATGCCGCAAAGCGGGTTGATTGCTGCCCTGTTCTTTGTCGGCGCCATCGCGATGGCTGGAATGCCGCCGTTGTCCGGCTTTGTTGGCAAGCTTTTGGTTCTGGACGCTTCGCGTGATGCATCCGATGCCACCTCGGTCTGGGCCGTTATCCTGATTGGATCATTCGTCACCATCGTCGGGCTGGCCCGTGCCGGGACGCTGATTTTCTGGAAAAGCTACGACGCTGAGGTTGTCACAACCGATGAAACCGCCGAAGGCGAAAACGCGTCTGCACCCGCCGCCCCCGAACCGCAACCCGGCCTTGCTTTTACGGCTGTGTTCGGGGCCGTGGCAGGTCTGGTCCTGCTGACCCTGTTCGCGGGTCCGGCCCTGGAGTACACGAGCAAAACCGCAGAGCAGTTGTTTACCCCTGAAAACTACATCTCTGCCGTCTTGGGAAGGGAAGAGTGATGAAACTGCTGCGCCGAATTTTCCCGCACCCTCACCTGACGATTTTGCTGACGCTTGTCTGGATTCTGCTGGCGAACAAGCCTTCGCTGAACTCTTTGATCTTTGGTCTGATCCTCGGGATCATCATTCCGTTCGTCACGCAACCCTACTGGCCGGATCGTCCCAAGCTTCGCAACTGGCCAATGGTTGTGGAATACATGCTGGTGGTGCTTTGGGATATCGTGGTTGCGAACGTGACAGTGGCCCGGATCATCCTGTTCAAACGCAATGATAACCGCCAGCCCAACTGGATCTGCGTCCCGCTTGAACTGCGCACACCCGAAGCGATCACGGTTCTTGCGGGCACCATCACGATGACTCCGGGCACCGTCAGTTGTGATTTGTCAGCTCAGGGGCATAATCTGCTGGTGCACTGTCTTGATGCCCCCGACCCCGAGGCCGTGCGGGACCAGATCAAACAGCGCTATGAACGTCGCCTGAAGGAGATTTTCGAATGATCGACTACGCGATTTATTTTGCATTTGCCTGTTTCGGTGCGGCGATCATGATGTGTCTGTGGCGTATCATAACCGCTGACGGGGTCGGCACCCGGGTTCTGGCCTTGGACACTATGGTAATCAACACCATCGCCCTGATGATCCTATATGGGTTGGATCAGGGGACCGAGATTTTTTTCGAGGCCGCCATGATCATTGCCATGCTCGGTTTTGTTTCCACCGTGGCCTATGCGCGCTTCATGTTGCGCGGCAACATTATCGAATGAGGGCGGGATGACATTCATCGTGGAACTGCTGATCGCCTTTTTCCTGATCGTCTCGGGTATCTTCGGCTTTGTCGGGTCTTTTGGCATGATCAAGCTGAAAGACCCGATGTCCCGCCTGCACGCCCCGACCAAGGCAACGACCTTGGGGGTGGGCGGCGTGCTTCTGGCTTCGATAGTGCATTCTGTTCTTCTGGAAGGAAAGCTGTCCCTGCACGAGCTGCTGATCACTTTGTTCCTGTTCCTGACCGCTCCGATCACGGCCCTGTTCATTGCAAAGTGGCACATACACCGGCATGAAAAACCCGAAGACCTGCCGGATGCCGGCGAGGATGAACTTTGGGCCACCCACGCCGTCGAGCAGGTCGAAGACGTTCCGGATCATAGCGCGAATTGAAACCGATGCATATTCCTCCGCTGCCCCTGACCCGCGATCTGGTTCTTGTTGGCGGAGGTCACACCCACGCGCTGCTGCTGCGCAAATGGGGGATGGACCCGTTGCCGGGGGCGCGTGTGACCGTGATAAACCCCGGCCCGACGGCCCCGTATTCCGGGATGCTGCCAGGCTATGTCGCCGGGCATTATGACCGGTCGGAGCTGGACATCGATCTGGTCAGACTGGCCCGCTTCGCAGGCGCGCGCGTCATTCTGGGCGCGGTCGATGGAATCGATACCGATCGTCAGGAAATCCATGTTCCCGGGCGTCCTCCGGTAGGTTTCGATGTGGCGTCGG
The DNA here is from genome assembly GCF_013034175.1 of Ruegeria sp. HKCCA5463. Taxonomy (NCBI): domain Bacteria; kingdom Pseudomonadati; phylum Pseudomonadota; class Alphaproteobacteria; order Rhodobacterales; family Roseobacteraceae; genus Ruegeria; species Ruegeria sp. HKCCA5463. The sequence continues at coordinate 36,632 of NZ_WQFL01000007.1, read as the reverse complement.
TCAATGTTGGGATCACTTCGGACATGCCCGCAATGCCCGGCTTTGCGGAACATGCGGTACCAGCCAAACCACTGGGGCCATTCGCGGCAAAGTGGGCTGCTTATCTGGAAGGCAGCGGCCCTGCCTCGGTCGTCGTAATCGGCGGTGGGGTCGCCGGGGTTGAACTGGCCATGGCGATGGCTCATGCGCTCAGGGCCAAGGGTCGGTCAGCGCAGGTTACGCTGATCGACAATGCCATTGCCTTGACGGCCACCAGGCCCAAAGCAGCAGAGACGATCCGCCGTGCGATGCAGGATCTTGGTGTAGAGGTGATCGAAAACGCCGCGATCAACCGGATCGCTTCGGATCACGTCGCATTGCAGGACGGGCGCAAAATCCCGGCCGGTTTCGTGACAGGTGCGGCCGGAGCCCGCCCCTATGGCTGGATCGAAAAGACCGGGCTGGACCTTGAGCATGGCTTCATCCGGGTAAACAGCTACCTGCAATCCAGCGATCCCGTGGTTTTTGCCGCCGGTGATTGCGCCCATCTGACGGACAATCCCAGACCCAAAGCCGGTGTATATGCAGTGCGCGAAGCACCGGTTCTGTTCGACAATCTGCGCGCGGCGCTGGGGGTTGGACGGATGCGCAAGTACGTCCCGCAGAAAGATTACCTGAAGCTGATTTCGCTGGGCTGCAAATCAGCGCTGGGTGAGCGTTTGGGGTTGTCCCACAGCGGAGCGATGATGTGGAAATGGAAGAACCACATCGACCAGACTTTCATGAACAAGTTCCGGGACCTGCCGCAGATGAAGCCCCCCGCGCTGCCGCGCGCGCATGCCGCCGGGCTTGTCGAGGTGCTGGGTGAAAAACCGATGTGTGGCGGATGCGGTGCCAAGGTCGGGCGCGGAGCATTGCAGGTGGCGCTGAAATCGCAGCCCGATCCCGTTCGCCCGGATATCATCCCCCTGCCCGGCGACGACGCGGCTCTGCTTCAGACGGGCGGGGTTCGGCAGGTCATGACATCAGATCACCTGCGGGCTTTTACCAATGATCCCGCACTTATGGCGCGCATCGCCGCTGTACATGCCCTGGGGGATGTGTGGGCCATGGGGGCCACGCCTCAGGCTGCCACGGCAACGATCATCCTTCCGCGCATGTCTGCTGCCCTGCAACGCCGTACCATGTCGGAAATCATGTCGATCGCAGGAGACATCATGCGGGACGCCGGTGCCGATATCGTGGGCGGGCACAGTTCCATGGGTGACGAGATGACAATCGGTTTCACACTGACCGGCCTGTGCGACGCCGACCCGATTACGCTGGCCGGCGGGCAACCGGGCGACTGTCTGATCCTGACCAAACCCATAGGAAGCGGCGTTCTCATGGCGGCCGAGATGGCAGGCCAGGCCAACGGTGCCTGGGTCGCCGCAGCCTACCGGCATATGGCGCAGCCGCAGGGTAAGGCGGCCCGCATATTGGCCGGGGCCCATGCGATGACCGACGTGACCGGGTTTGGTCTGGCCGGACATCTGCAAGGTATCTGCGACGCTTCCGGATGCGGGGCCATTATGGATTTGGATGCCGCGGAGTTGATGGATGGCGCGCAGGAACTGACGGACCGGGGTGTTCGATCAACCCTTTTTGCAGACAACCGGGCAATAGCACCTGCCCTGCCTGCCGCGGGCAAAGCCGCCCTGATATTCGACCCGCAGACAGCAGGCGGCCTGCTGGCCGCAGTGGCGGCAAAGGGTGCCGAAACCGTCTTGAAAGACCTCAGGAACGCCGGATATCCGGCCATGGCAATCGGCGAGCTCACCGATGCACCGGGACTGCGCCTTCAGGACTGATCCAGCAGGGTTTCGATCCGGGTGGCCGCCTTGCTCAGGCCGGCATCGTTCAGAACGGCGATCTCAATATCGGCCAGAACCTTGACGGAACGGGACCGCCGCGACTTTGCGTATGCCGGGTCGTAATGCTGCTCCATCAGGGCCTGGGTCAGCACCTGTTTTTGACCTGCTTCGATCAGCTGCATCCAACCATCCACGACCTCGTGCCCGCGATGAAAGCGCAGCGGCGACAAACGGTCCCTCAAACGGTCACTGTCAGACAGGATGTCGTCATAGGCCTGAACGAGATAGGCAGCGCGCGCCTCGAGCGGAGCCGTGATGTTCACCCGTGGGGCTGCGCACAAAGCGTTCCACAGGCTGGGCGGCAGTATCAGGCTGCCGATCTTGGACGATTCCGCTTCGATGACGACCGGGCGCGCCGTATCCATCGCACAAAGCGCCCGTGCCAGGGCCGATTCAAAAGCTTTCTGGCTGGGCTGGCCGCTCGGTCTTTCCCCCAGCAGAGACCCTCGGTGATTGGCCAGTGCTTCGAGGTCAAGAACTTGCACCCCGCGTGCCTGCAAACGTGCCAGCAATTCTGTCTTGGCCGTTCCGGTATAGCCATCCAGCGCCACCAACCGATGCGGCAACGGATCATCGTACAAATACGCATTCACCAGCCTGCGGTAGGTGCGATAGCCGCCCTCGATCACATCCGCGCGCCAGCCGATTTGTTGCAGCATCCATGTGAACGACCCGGAACGCTGTCCGCCACGCCAGCAATAGATCAGAGGGCGCCAGCTGCCTTCGTGGTGGCTTAGATGTTGCTCGATGTGGTTGGCCGCATTGCGGAATACCAGAGCGGCCCCGAGTTTACGCGCCAGAAACGGGCTCTCCTGTACATACATGGTCCCGACACGGGCGCGTTCCTCGTTGTTCAGAACCGGCAGGTTGATCGCGCCTGGCAGATGATCTTCAGCGAACTCTGCCGGACTGCGCACATCGATGACCGTGTCAAAACCATGCGCATAAAGCTGTGTCAGATCAGAAAAATTCAGGGCCATGCCGATGGTCTAGCTTGCCGCGTCTGCAAAGAAAAGGCCGCACGCCGTCACTCGTGCAAAGGCGTGATCAGATCAGGTCCGCTGGCCCGGTTCGAGTTCACGACTGGATCAACGCGATGAAACGTCAGCACATCCTCTGCCCCCGGCTGCATCAAACGAGCAGCGCCCTTTCCCGCTTCTCCCAGCCACAATGACCAATGTTCGGGTTCGAGGATCAGGGGCATCCGATGATGGATGGTACCAAGGTTTTCGTTGGCCGCGGTCGTCACGATGGCACAGGTGCCCTGACGGTTTTCATCCACCCCCCAATCCTGCCAGATCCCGGCAAAGGCAATGGGGGCGCCGTCCCTACGATGGATGTACCATGGCAAGCGCGTTCCCTCGTCCGTCTTGGTCCATTCGTAGAACCCCGTTGCGGCAATCAGACAGCGACGCGACCGGCAGGCATCGCGAAAGGCAGGCTTTTCCGCCAAAGTCTCGGCGCGGGCGTTGATCAGCAAAGGCCCGGCGGTTTGCGTCTTGTACCAATGTGGCAAGAACCCCCAACGCAGCGCATCCAGACGCCGACCTGAGTCACCACCCCGAACCACATGCACCTGATTTGTCGGACAAACATTGAAATTCGGTACGGTCGGCAACGCGTTTGCCGGACGCGCGGAGAACAGCTGCGCCATCGCGTCATTGGGAAGAGTTATTGCAAACCGTCCGCACATAGGTAATCAACCGACGATACAATCTTGATACTGGCACAGGATCTCACGGGATCACACGGAAAACCCAAAAACGCAATCCCTCAAGAGTAAAGCGATGGCCCTTTTGGATGCGGGCAAGCTTCCACAGGCGCTGAAAAAGGCCCAATTGGGCATCAAGAAATTCCCGAAGGACTCGGATTACCAAGCCATCGCCGGTTTCGTTTTGACCGAGATGAAGCAGTACAGGAAATCCATTCCGCATTTCATTGAAGCCTCGCGGATGAAGCCCGATGATCCGCAATTTGCCGAGAATCTGGCTAACGCCTTGATGCAAACAGGGCAAATTGTGCAGGCATTGACCTACGCAGAGAAAAAGATTGAACGATTTCCCAACAATCGGGAACTCACCAGAGTCATCGACGAAATACAACGCCAAGGGGAAAACTGGCGATCCATCATCCAGTTTCCTACACACAAACTGGCGTCAGATCCGGACAACGCGGAATTGCTTTCAAAGCGTGCCCGCGCCTTCCAAAGCATCGGTTTTGTCGAGGAAAGCACGCGGGATATCCAACGCGCGTACGAGCTGGCACCAAAGAACACAACGATTGCATTGCAAATGGCTATCAATCTGCATCAGGCCGGTGACAGAGCCCAAGCGATCAAAGTTCTGTAAAACATCCTGGAAACCGATCCCCACAACCCGAATGCCCTGTTGCAATCCGCAATATTGACCGCACAGGAAAACGTGCCGCAGATGATCCCTGCGTTGAACGAGGCCATCGCTCAGACAGATCAACCTTTACAAGAGCTCGAGTTTGCCAAGGCACATCTGATCGAAAAAAGCGAAGGCTTGGCCAAGGCGTTGCCGCAATTTGCAAAGGCAAACGCAATCCAACAGAGTATTCTACCCTACGACCCCGAAATCGAAGAGAACAAAATATCCGATATTCTGGACCTGTTCCCTCAAGGGTCGCCTCGGGTCAGTGCAGAGCAAAACAGTATGCCGGTACCAATTTTTATTATCGGTCAGCCGCGATCCGGAACCACTTTGATGGAGATGATGCTGAGCTCTGCGCCCGGTATCGCCGGTCGCGGTGAACTGATGCTGATGACCGACCTTTCCGCCAAGTTTCATACGTCCGGCACGTCGCTCGATTCAGAAGCCGCGAAGGCGATTGCCCAAAGCTACCTGGACCAGATGCCTGGGATTCCGACGGATTCAATCGCCTTTGTCGACAAGATGCCGCACAACTATCAAAATGTCGGCTTCATTCTTGCGGCCTTCCCGAATGCCCGGATCATCGACATGCTGCGGGATCCACGCGATGTCGGTTTGTCAAAATGGATCCAGCGGTTCCTAGCAGAAGGCATGAACGACACATCCAACCTTGAAGCGATCGCGCATACCGCAAATCTGTATCGCCGCTACATGTCTCATTGGGATAAGCTGTTCGGAAACCGCATTCTGACAATGCCCTATGAAGATCTGGTAGCGGACCCCGTGACCCACAGCCAGCGCGTTGCGGAGTTTTGCGGTATTGAGTGGTGCCAATCCATGGTACACCCCGAAAAGAACACCAGACAGGTGCGTACGGCCAGCGTGGATCAGGTGCGCAACAAGATCTCGACCAAGTCAATCGGGCGCTGGCGCAAGGTCGCGGATCAGATCAAACCGATGCTGGATGGCTTTGACCCGGAACTTTGGCCGGAATACGATTTCAGTTAATCCGCAGAAGCGGAAAAGCCGCATCATAACAACGCGGCTTTTGTCCTTTTCGAAAAACAGGGTCACTTCTGTTGGATGCGTCCGTCGACATAAGGCTGGTACGGCGCGTTTTCGGCCAGATATTCTGCGGTTACATCCGCAAGATCCGGACCGAAGTCATAGGCGTTCTTGTCATCGCCCTCGAACATCGAATACCCATCGCCACCGTTGCGGACGTAGTTGTTGGTTACGACCAGGTAGGTTTTGTTCGGATCAATCGGAACGAACCCATCACCCTCGGCGACCATCACATCAATGATACGCCCTTCGTTCGGCGCTACGCTGGGATCCCAGGTAAAGCGCAGGCCCGCCACTTGCGGGAACCGGCCCTTGACCTCTTCCACCTGGCTTACGCCGTTTTCCAGCGCGTCAATGACGGTCTGCCCGGTGATCTCAAAAGTGGACAGTGTGTTCTGAAACGGCAGCACGGTCAGCACTTCGCCCATGGTCACTTCGCCTTCGTCAATCGACGCGCGCAGACCGCCAGAATTCGCAATCGCAATCTGAGCGCCCTGTTCGGCAACCCGCGCCAGCATGGCGTCGGCGACAAGGTTACCCATTTCGCATTCTTGTACGCGGCAAATCGCCCGATCGCCTTCAATTGCAGCGGCCGAGTTGGCAACGACGCGTTGCTTCATTTCTTCGATCGGTGCGCCCATTTCGGCCACGCGTGCAGCGATATCCGCATCGGGCGTGACAGACGCATCAAGCAGGATAGGCTCACCTTCCGCTGAAATCAGGTTGCCGTCATCATCAAAGGTCAGCGTGATCTCGCCCAGATATTTGGAATAGGCATAGGCCTGCACGATCGGGACATCACCGACCATCATCGGATATGACCCAGCCGCACCTTCCTGCGTGTTCGAGAGCAGCGTGTGCGAATGGCCGCCGACAACAAGGTCAAGCCCCGGCACCTGCTCTGCGATCTCCAGATCCTTGGCCAATCCAACATGGTTCAAAGCAATGATGATATTGACACCTTCATCCTGCAAGGCAGCTACATCAGCCTGCAGGCTTTCTATCTCATCCTTGAAAATTACGTCCTTGCCGGGGCTTGACGTTTCAACCGTGTCCGTTGCCAGTGCTGAAATTATGCCGACCTTCTGACCGCCAACGTCAAGCACAACATGGTTGCCGACCTTGTCCTTCAACTCGGCCGACGACGACAGGTCCAGATTGCCCGAGATCACTGGGAAACTGACCGCGTCGATGAACGACGCCAGACCTTCCGGACCATCGTCGAATTCGTGGTTGCCAACGGCCATAACATCGTAACCGATGGCTTCCATGAACTCGGCCTCTGCCGCGCCCTTATATGTTGTGTAGTAAAGCGATCCCTGGAACGGATCCCCCGCATCCAGCAGCAGCACATTCTGATCCGCCAGCGCATCGCGTCGGGCGTCTACCATGGTCTTGAGGCGTGCAACGCCGCCAAAACACTTACCTTCGGCTTCGCCTTCTGCGTCACAGGTCGAGTCGTATTTGTTGATCGACTCGATACGACTGTGAATGTCGTTAGTATGCAGAATGGTCAGCTTGTATTCTGCCGCCGCCACGCCAGCGGTCAGGCCAAGAATTGCAGCCGAAGCCAGGAAACGCGTCAACATATTGAATCTCCCTGTTTTAATTTGCAGGGATCGTGCGCCGATGACGCCAAAGAGTCAAAGAAGAAATCCGGCTTGATTCCAACGCGTACGCGGGGCATCAGGTCCGTATGCTGATTTACAAGATTTTCCGAGCCGAAGAGTGGGCCACCTTGCAGGACCAAGGTGCCTCGAACGGTGCTCCGATCGACGTCGCTGACGGGTTTGTCCACTTTTCCACCGCTGAACAAGCAGCTGAAACCGCAGCCAAACATTTTGCCGGTGTCGATGGTCTGGTTTTGCTGGCCTGTGACGCAGATGCGATGGGCGACGACCTGAAATGGGAGGTCTCGCGCGGCGGTGCCCTGTTCCCGCATCTCTATCGCCAGATCCGGATGAGCGATGTTGTCTGGTCACGCCCTCTGCCGTTTGACGGCACCGCGCACCAGTTCCCAAAGGACATGTCATGACATCCTATATCGACCCGGACCGCGACCAGTTCGAGGCCTTCAAGGCATTGGATCGGGACCAGCCGATCGAAATGCTCAACCTGGTGAAGTTTCGGGCCAAGGCGCAGTACCCACCCGCGCATGAACTGGCGAATGCAGACCTGACCGGAGCGCAAGCCTACAAGAACTACGGAGCCGAAACCGCTCCGATCATTGAACGTATCGGGGCGCGCATCCTTTGGCGTGGGGTGTTTGAATCAACCCTGATTGGCCCGGCGGACGAGGCGTGGGATGCCGTCTTCATCGCCCGCTATCCGACGGCACACGCATTTCTGGAAATGGTCACCGACCCAGCCTATCGGGCGGCGGTGATCCACCGTCAGGCGGCGGTGGAAACGTCGCGCCTGATCCGATGCGGTTCAGGTGAAGCCGGGGCGACGTTCGGATGAAACTGACAGAGAAACTGGGCCTTGCCGCCCTGCACCGCATGGACCCCGAGACAGCCCACGGGATGTCGATTAGGGCGTTGAAGTCAGGGCTGGCACCCGCACCCGGGCCGGTAACGACGCCGCGCTTGAAAACGGTCGTTGCCGGGTTGACCCTGCCGAACCCGGTTGGGCTGGCTGCCGGGTTCGACAAGAATGGTGAGGTTTTGGCCCCGCTGTCCCGCGCCGGGTTCGGTTTTGTCGAGGTCGGGGCGGTCACGCCGTGCCCGCAACCGGGAAACCCCAAACCCCGTCTTTTTCGCCTGACCGAGGACAAGGCAGCCATCAACCGCTTTGGCTTCAACAATGAAGGCATGGAGGTGATGGCGAAACGGCTGGCAGACCGCCCCAAAGACGCGGTCATCGGCCTGAATCTGGGGGCCAACAAGGACAGCGAAGACCGCGCGGGCGATTTTGTCAAAGTGCTGGCCCATTGTGCCGAACACCTAGATTTTGCAACCGTCAACGTGTCATCCCCGAATACGGAGAAGCTGCGGGATTTGCAGGGCAAAGCCGCTCTCACCGCGTTGTTGAGCGGTGTGATCGAGACACGTGATGCGCTGCCGCGCCGGCTGCCGATCTTCCTGAAAATCGCTCCGGATCTCACCGAGGCGGAATTGCAGGACATCGCCGAGGTCGCACGCGAAACCGGGTTGGACGCTGTGATCGCCACCAATACCACCTTGTCCCGCGACGGGTTGCGCAGCGCGCAGAAAGACGAAAGTGGTGGTTTGTCGGGCGCCCCGCTGTTTGAAAAGTCGACCCGCGTACTGGCTCAGCTGAGCAAACTGACGGAAGGGGATATCCCCCTGATCGGCGTGGGCGGCATCAGCACTGCCGAGCAGGCCTATGCCAAGATCTGTGCCGGGGCATCGGCCGTGCAGTTCTATACTGCAATGGTTTATGGCGGCATTTCCCTGGCGGCCGACATCGCCAAAGGTCTGGATGACTTGTTGGCGCGTGACGGTTTTGACACCGTATCGCAAGCCGTCGGCAGCAAACGAGAGGATTGGCTGTGATCGAATACTGGCACAACCCCCGCTGTTCCAAATCCCGCGCCGGTCTGGCGCTTTTGGAAGAAAACGGTGCGCAGGTCTGCGTTCGAAAGTACCTGGAAGACGCACCGTCAATCGACGAGTTGCGCGCTGCGCAATCCGCGCTTGGGCTGTCGCCCATCGAAATGATGCGCACAGGAGAAAAACGGTTCAAGGAACTGGGGCTGGCCAAAACCTCGCCCGACGAAGACCTGATCCGTGCCATGGCCGAAAACCCGATCCTGATCGAGCGCCCTCTTGCAATTGCCGGAGACACAGCCGCCATCGGACGTCCGCCGGAAAACCTGTTGACGTTGCTCTAGGCCACCTGGGCTTCAAGCTTGGGATAGCGCCAGCCCATTGTCACACCACGTGCGATATTGAGAACCATCAGCGCGGCCCACAGGCCGTGATTGCCGAAGACAGGCACCAGCATGAACAAAGCGACCACATAGATCGCCACCGACTGAATCATCGCGTTTCGCATGGCGCGGGTCCAGGTGGCACCGATGTAGATACCGTCGAACATCCAGCTTGCCACCCCGATCACCGGGGCGATCGCGGCCCAGAACAGGTATTCGCGCCCGGCTTCACGCACTTGCGGTGAAGTTGACATCAGGTCGATCAGCGCCGGACCGGCGACGAAGAAAACCGCCGCCAGCAACAGCGCGCCCCCAACACCCCATTGCGAGGCCATGACAGAGGCGCGACGCACCTGATACCTGTCTCTGGCACCGACTGCGCCTCCGACCAGCGCTTCGGCGGAAAAGGCGAACCCATCAAGCGCAAAGGCGGTGATTTCAAGAAACTGAAGCAAGACTTGATTGGCCGCCAGATTCACGTCACCCAGATCCGAGCCAACAAAAAGGAATGTCGTGAACGATCCGGTCAACAGAACCGATCGCAGCATGATATCACCGTTGACCTGCAACATGCGCCGCAGCCGGGCGGCATCGAAAACCCTAGCCCAATCGCGCCAGATTCCATCTGCGAACCCATCCCGGCAAAGCCACACCCCCAAGGCCAAACCGGTCCATTCTGCGATCAGGGTGGCAATCGCAACCCCTTCGACCCCCCAGCCCAGGCCCAGAACGAACCACAGGTCGAGACCGATATTCAACCCGTTCATCCAGACCTGAAGGATGAACACGCCGCGCGTACGCTCGACGGCGATCAGCCAGCCGGTAACGGCATATAATGCGATGGTTGCAGGCGCCCCCCAGATGCGGATTTCCAGATAGGATCGGGTCAGGGCTTCGACTTCGGGGCTTGCCGGGGAAAGCGCGAATGCACCCGCAAACACGGCCACCTGCGCAAGGATAAAGAACAGTCCTGCCGCGCCTCCAAGGATCAGGCCGCGCATCAGCAGCGCCCGGGTTTCGACGGTATCGCCTGCCCCGCGTGCCTGCGCCGCCATCCCGGTTGTGCCCATCCGCAGGAAACCGAAGATCCAATAAATTGTGGACAGGATCACAGCCCCGATGCCGACCGCCCCGATCGGGGCCGCCTCGCCCATCTGACCGACAACGCCGGTATCCACCGCACCCAGTATCGGCACGGTGGCATTCGACAGAACTATGGGCACCGCTATCTTCAGCACCCGCCTGTGCGTGATGGGCGCCGAGGCGTCCTGCACGGTCAGCTCTTGTCTCTGGGAGGTTGCGGCATCAGGAAATGTCCGGAAGCCTGCGCAAACAGTTTCGCATGATTGTCCTGCCAGGCTTCGACACGGACCGAGGCATACCGCCGCCCGGATCTGCTGATGAAGGCCCGTGCATATGCGTCCCGTGGAAGGCCCGAGCGCAGATAGTCGACGGTAAAGTCGATGGTCTTGGGAAAGCGGATATTCGGGTCGGTCACAATGGCCTCTCCGTCGATCTCGCCACTTTCGATACGCGGGAACATATGTTCCCAACTGAGGGTGATGACAGCGGTCACTTCGAGGAATGCCGCGGTTACACCGCCGTGAATCGCAGGCAGGAACGGGTTGCCAATCAACTTGTCATCGAAGTTCAGAACGCCGGTCAGTTCATCCCCGCGCCGGTCGAAGCTGATATTGAGAAATCGGATATAAGGGACACCATCAACCAGCGCACGCAACGCTGCGTCGCGTCGCTGCTTGACCACCTGCATTGGTTCGGGACGAGGTCTTGCCATGTTATTTCCCCTCAACCGTAAAGGACCCCGAGGCCGTGGCCACCGGCAGGTCTTGGTCATGGTCCATAGCCGTCGCTCGTACAAACGCCACGTTCCGCGTGATGTGATAGCAGACGGCATGCGCTGTCACCGTCTGACCCGGTGTCGCTGCGCGCATGTAGTCAATGCGCAGATCGATCGTGGCTGTCCCGCCGGGGGCCGAGGGGTGGCTCATCACAGCAGCACCGCAGCATGTGTCCAGAATTGTGGAAATCGCCCCACCGTGAATCACCCCTGTGCGCGGATCCCCGATCAGATCCTCATTGTAGGGCAACGTGATCTCTGCCTCGCCCTCACCGATCTGCGTGAGCTTGAGGTTCAATGCCCGCGCATGGGGTATCGCCTCGATAAACTGGCGGGCTAAAACTGTCTTGTCGACCATTGGTTTGCGTCCTGTTCTCTGCCCGTCCTTTATGAGCCGCTGTTTCCGCAAAGGGCAAGCCCACCTGTTGCGCTTGGGATCGGGACCGCCTAGGTTGCTGACAAGGAGATCGGGAATGTCCAACAACCGTTTGTCATTCAAAGAGATGTGCGCCGAGTTCGACGTGACCCCGCGCACTCTGCGCTATTACGAATACATCGAACTTTTGCAACCGGACCGTGAAGGTCGGTCCCGGTTTTACGGCCCGCGCGAATGCGCGCGGATGAAGCTGATCATGCGCGGCCGCAAGTTCGGATTTCCCCTGGAAGAGATCCGCCAATGGCTTTTGATCTACGAAGATCAGGGCAATGAGGCGCAAATGGCCACCTTCGTCGAGATGGCGGATCGCCAGATGAACGAGCTTCAGCAGCAGCGCCAGCAACTGGACGAAGCCATGGACGAACTCAAGCGTTTGCGCGACCAGACGGCCAAGTCCTTGGGATAGCCGCCCCCAATCCGAAAATTCGAATTGATCACCCTGAATCTGCGCAAACAGATGCGCGGTGTTTCCTCAATTGCGCCAGATTTGGCGGGAAATTCCGCATGACGCAACGGAAAGAAAATTGCGTCAGACCGTGCTTACGTGACCGGATGTTACGTCAACTTTGAAATGACGCAGCGTCTGGATTACGTAAACGTCACTCTCGTGTTGTAAAGCGCGTACCAACTGCGCAACTCATATCTCATGACGCCAGTGACGAGAGTATGACGAATGACCGAAGATGTGATGACCATCCGTGAGATGTGCGAGACCTATGATGTCACGCCACGCACCTTGCGGTTCTATGAGGCCAAGGAACTTCTGTTCCCGATCCGTGAAGGCCAGAAACGTCTGTTCACCAAGCGTGATCGGGCGCGGCTCAAACTGATCCTGCGCGGCAAACGATTTGGGTTCAGCCTGGAAGAAATTCGGCAACTGCTGGATTTGTACCATGTAGGCGACCAGCAGGTCACACAGATGACCCGCACCTATGAAATCGCGTGCGAGCGTCTGGAGGACATGGAAGCGCGCCGCGAAGAGCTGACGCAGGCCATCGACGATCTGAAAGAGCAGTTGCGCTGGGGCGAGAAAGTCATCGCCTCGATGAAACAGGAAAAGAAGGCAGCCGAGTAACCTCGACCTGTCATCCGGACATATGAATTAAGGGAGCTTCACATGCCCGTTTACAACGCGCCAACCAAAGACATGCAGTTCATCCTGCACGACGTGCTGAATGTCTCGCAGTCGGACATACCCGGCTATAGCGAACTGGAAGCCGAGTTTACCGGCGCGGTTCTGGAAGAAGCCGGCAAGGTTGCCACAAATGTTCTGCATCCGCTGAACGTTGTCGGCGACACCGAAGGATGCCGGTTGGAAAACGGTATTGTCTACACCCCGACCGGGTTCAAGGAAGCCTTCGAGCAGATGAAGGAAGGCGGCTGGACTGGCCTCGACATGCCGGAAGAGTATGGCGGCCAAAACATGCCCTATGTGCTTGGCACTGCTGTGGGTGAGATGTTCTCGGGCTCAAACCAGGCTTTCACCATGTACCAGGGCCTGACGCACGGCGCGGCCTCGGCGATTCTGGCGCACGGAACGGACGAGCAGAAGAACAAGTACCTGCCCAAAATGGTCAGCTGTGAATGGACCGGTACCATGAACCTGACTGAACCGCATTGCGGCACCGATCTGGGCCTGATGCGCACCAAAGCGGAACCGCAGGGCGACGGCAGCTATAAAATCTCGGGCCAGAAGATATTTATCTCGGCTGGCGATCACGACATGGCCGACAACATCATCCACCTGGTGCTGGCCAAAATCCCCGGCGGACCCGAAGGCATCAAGGGCGTTTCGCTGTTCATCGTGCCCAAGTTCATCGTGAACGAGGACGGTTCGCTGGGCGAACGCAACGGCGTCTCGGTCGGCAAGATCGAAGAAAAGATGGGCATCCACGGCAACTCGACCTGCGTCATGAACTATGACGAGGCCACCGGCTGGCTGCTGGGCGAAGAGCACAAAGGTATGCGTGCGATGTTCACCATGATGAACGAAGCGCGTCTGGGTGTGGGCATGCAAGGCCTGTCGCAGGCCGAAGCGGCGTATCAGAACGCTCTGGAATACGCCAAAGACCGCCTGCAGGGCCGCGATGTAACCGGTGTAAAGAACCCCGATGGCCCGGCTGATCCGCTGATCGTTCACCCTGACATCCGTCGCAATCTGATGGATCAGAAAAGCTTCACCGAAGGCGCACGCGCGTTCATCCTTTGGGGCGCGACCATGATCGATAAAGCGCACCGATCGGGTGACAAGGACGCGGACGGGCTGATCTCGCTTCTGACCCCGGTCATCAAGGGCTTCCTGACGGATGAAGGTTACGACATGACCGTTCAGGCGCAGCAAGTCTATGGCGGGCACGGCTACATCGAGGAATGGGGCATGTCGCAATATACCCGCGATGCCCGGATCGCCATGATCTATGAAGGCGCCAACGGCGTACAGGCGTTGGACCTTGTTGGCCGCAAACTGGCGCAGGACGGCGGCAAGCACGTCATGGCCTTCTTCGACATGGTCAAAACCTTCTGCAAGGAAAACTCAGGCCAGAACGAGGCGTATGACAAAGCCTTCATCGAACCGCTGAAGGCTGCGTCCAAGGATCTGCAGGCGGCTGGTATGTATTTCATGCAGGAAGGCATGAAAAATCCGAACAACGCGCTGTCCGGTTCCTACGATTTCATGCACATGTTCGGTCATGTCTGCCTGGGCCTGATGTGGGCGCGTATGGCCAAGGCCGCACAAGAAGCGCTGGACAGTGGCACGTCGGACAAAGAGTTCTACGAGACCAAGATCAACACCGGGCGCTTCTACATGGCCCGCCGTCTGCCCGCCACGGCGTTGCATCTGTCGCGCATTCAAACCGGCGCAGATACGGTCATGGCGCTGGAAGCTGCAAACTTCTGATCTTTCTCCGGTTCCGGGGTCCCGCCCCGGAGCCGGTTTTCGGAGGAGATACAATGCCAAAACGATTTCGCCTGACCCGCCGATTCCCGGTCGCCATGACCGAGGACGGCTATCGAAAGCTCAGGGCTTTTGCCCGTGAGGCAGGATTAGATGAAGGCGAAGCGCTGTCTTTTCTGTTCGAAAATTTCAACAGCGTAATCAACGAGGACAACCTGATCCATCGCCTGCGCATCTTTAATTCCGAACTGGAGGCCCGGAAAAAGTGAATGCCAGCGACGATTTTTTACGAAACCGCTAACTTGAATGCCGGATGCCTCCGGCGGGAGTATTTATGAAAAGATGAAGCTGCGACGCGTCCCTGCCACCGGGCGCACTCGCCATCAGGACAGGGACGACTTCACCTTTTGCGGTCATCGGCTCTCCAGCCTGTACCGCAGGACCATTGAATAGGAAGATGGTTGATCAAAGGTTACCGACTGGCCTTCATCTTTTCAAAAATACTCAAATCCGGCTTAGCCACGTGCGCCACGGGAGGGGCGATTGCATGACCATTAAACTGCACTGCTTCGGAGAAAGCGGCAATTCCTACAAGGCCGCTCTGGCGTTGGAAGTGTCTGGCCTCGATTGGGAACCGGTCTTTGTCGATTTCTTCAACGGCGTCACCCGAAGCCCCGAGTTCCGTTCGGAAATCAACGTGATGGGCGAAGCGCCCTTCATGGTCGATGGTGATTTTCAAACCTCCCAATCCGGTGCCATTCAGGCCTACGTGACTGAAAAATCCGGCAAGTTCGGCGGCAAAACGCGGGAAGAGAACTATGACATCCTGCGCTGGGTGCTGTGGGACAATCACAAGCTCAGTTCGATGGCGGGCCTGACCCGGTTCCTGATCAACTTTCTGCCCGAACAGCACCGCAACCCGGATGTGATCGCCTTCAACCAGGGCCGCCTGAAGGCCGCCTACCAGGTGCTGAACGCGCATTTGGAAGGCCGCGACTGGATCGTCGGCGACGGCGTGACCAACGCCGATCTCAGCTGCTGCGGCTATCTGTATTACCCTGAACCATTCGGCTTTGACCGCGCCGACTGGCCCCATATCGACGCCTGGCTGACTCGCCTGTCCGAACAGCCCGGCTGGAAACACCCATATGACCTGATGCCCGGCAACCCGTCGGATCGAGCTTGAGGAGAAGACCCATGACCGAAGCTTATATTTATGACGCCCTGCGCACCCCGCGCGGCAAGGGCCGCAAGGATGGCAGCCTGCACGAGGTGACCTCGGTACGTCTGTCCGCCCTGACCCTGAACGCGATGAAGGAACGCAACAACCTGGAAGGCCACGCCGTCGAGGACGTGATCTGGGGCAACGTCACGCAGGTGATGGAGCAAGGCGGCTGTCTGGCACGTTCGGCGGTTCTGGCCTCGGATCTGGACCAGTCGATCCCCGGCCTGGCGATCAACCGCTTCTGCGCGAGCGGGATGGAAGCCGTGAACCTGGCCGCAAACCAGGTCAAGGGCGGCGCGGGCGACGCTTACATCGCAGGTGGCGTCGAGATGATGGGCCGTGTTCCCATGGGCAGCGACGGGGCGGCGATTGCCGTTGACCCCTCTCTGGCGATGGAGACCTACTTTGTGCCGCAGGGCATCTCGGCCGACATCATTGCCACGGAATACGGGTTCAGCCGCGATGACGCTGACGCTCTGGCAGTTGAATCGCAAAAGCGCGCGGCGGAAGCCTGGGCGGAAAACCGGTTCGAAAAGTCGATCATCACGGTCAAAGACCAGAACGGCCTGCCCATTCTGGACCGCGACGAGTACATGCGCCCGGGCACCGACATGCAAAGCCTTGGCGCCCTAAACCCATCCTTCCAGATGATGGGCGAGCAGATGCCCGGTTTCGACAAGGTGGCGATGCTGAAATACCCACATCTTGAGCGGATCAATCACATCCACCATGCGGGCAACAGCTCGGGCATCGTGGATGGGGCTGCGGCCGTGCTGATCGGCAACAAGGAATTTGGTGAAAAATACGGCCTGAAACCCCGCGCCCGCATCAAGGCCACCGCCAAGATCGGTACCGACCCGACCATCATGCTGACCGGCCCGGTTCCTGTGACCGAGAAGATCCTGGCCGACAACGGCATGAAGATCAGCGATCTGGACCTGTTCGAAGTCAACGAAGCCTTTGCTTCGGTCGTGCTGCGCTTCCAGCAGGCCTTTGACGTCGATCCGGCGCTGGTCAACGTCAACGGCGGATCGATCGCGATGGGTCACCCGCTGGGCGCAACCGGTGCGATTATCATCGGCACCTTGCTGGATGAACTGGAGCGTCAGGACAAGGAAACCGGTCTGGCCACGCTTTGCATTGCGTCCGGCATGGGTGCGGCAACGATTATCGAGCGGGTCTGATGCCCAAGCTGGATCTCTCTCAGATCCCGTTCAAGGGGGGCTCGTCCTATCCGGGCAAGCTGGCCGAGGCGACCGCTGGTCGTTTCGTGCAGCGCGTCGGGGAAGCGGGCGGGCTGACCCAGTACGGGGTCAACATCGTGCGGCTGGAGCCTCAGGGCCTCTCGTCGCTGCGCCACTACCATATGGAGCAGGACGAGTTTGCCATCATGCTCAGCGGCAAATGCGTGCTGATCGATGACGATGGTGAGCATGAGATGCTGCCCGGTGACTGCGCCGCTTGGCCCGCTGGTGAGGCCAATGGCCACCACCTTGTGAACAAGACCGATGCGCCCGCGACCTTTCTGGTGGTGGGCACACGGACCCCGACCGAGACCGGCTATTACAGCGACATAGACATGATGGTGAAGGATGATGAAAACGGATTCTCTTTCACCCGGAAAGACGGCAGCCCGCTGACGGCTGACCAGATTGGAGATGACAATGACTGATTTCACTCTGACCAAAGACGCGGACGGCGTCGCCTTTGTGACCTGGGACGCCCAGGGAAAATCCATGAACGTGCTGACCCGCGAGGCTTTTCAAGAAGTCAGCCAACTGATTGATCAGGCCCTGAGCGACGACGAGATCAAAGGTATTGTCATTACCTCGGGCAAGGAAGGCTCGTTTGCCGGCGGAATGGACCTGAACACATTGGCCACTATCCGTCAGGAAGCCGGGGACGAACCTGCGCAGGCGTTGTTTGATTTCGTCATGGGCGGGCATCACATCCTGCGCAAGCTGGAATTGGCGGGCATGGACCCCAAAACCAAGAAAGGTGGCAAGCCCATCGCCTGCGCGATCAACGGAACCTGCGCCGGGATCGGGACTGAGATCGCACTGGCCTGCCATCACCGCGTCATGACAAGCAATCCAAAGTCCAAGATCGGGCTGCCCGAAATCCTGCTGGGCATCTTCCCCGGCGGCGGCGGCACCATCCGTTACAGCCGCATGGTGGGCGCCATGGCGGCGGCCCCCGTACTGCTTGAAGGCAAGATGATGGACCCGGCCAAGGCCAAGGGCGCGCAGTTGATCGACGCGGTTGCCGACGATCCGGTTGCCGCAGCCAAGGAATGGGTTCTGAATGCCAAGGACGCTGATCTGGTGAAACCCTGGGACGCGAAGGGCTACAAGATGCCCGGTGGCGCGCCTTACCACCCTGCCGGTTTCATGACCTTCGTGGGCGCGAGCGCCATGGTTCACGGGAAAACACAAGGCGCCTTCCCCGCGGCCAAAGCCCTTCTGAGCGCGATCTATGAAGGCGCGCTGGTCGACTTTGACACCGCTTTGAAAATTGAAGCCCGCTGGTTCACCAACGTTCTTATGAACCCGTCCTCGTCGGCGATGATCCGGTCACTGTTCCTCAACAAGGAAGCGCTTGAAAAAGGCGCGGTCCGTCCGAAAGGTGTGCCCGATCAGCGTGTCAAGAAGATCGGCGTTCTGGGCGCTGGCATGATGGGGGCCGGTATCGCGCTGGTTTCGGCCCAAGCTGGCATGGAAGTCGTTCTAGTCGACCGCGATCAGGAGGCGGCCGACAAAGGCAAAGCTTATACCGAAACCTATCTGGACAAGGGTATCAAGCGCGGCAAGGTCACGGCCGAAAAGAAAGAGGCCATGCTGGCCCGCATCACGGCGACACCGGATCTGGACCATCTGAAAGGGTGTGACTTGATCATCGAAGCCGTGTTTGAAGACATGGGCGTAAAGGCCGAGATGACAAAAAAGGTCGAAGCAATCATCCCCGAGGACTGCATCTTTGCCTCGAACACCTCGACCCTGCCGATCACCGATCTGGCC
The DNA here is from genome assembly GCF_013034175.1 of Ruegeria sp. HKCCA5463. Classification (NCBI taxonomy): domain Bacteria; kingdom Pseudomonadati; phylum Pseudomonadota; class Alphaproteobacteria; order Rhodobacterales; family Roseobacteraceae; genus Ruegeria; species Ruegeria sp. HKCCA5463. The sequence goes on along the minus strand of NZ_WQFL01000007.1, from coordinate 17,955 downwards.
AAGGCAAGCGTGCGTCCCGACCAATTCATCGGCATCCACTTCTTCTCACCGGTCGAGAAGATGTTGCTGGTCGAGATCATCAAGGGCAAGGAAACCGGTGATCGCGCCGTTGCCAAGGCGCTCGACTACGTGCGCCAGATCCGCAAGACGCCGATCGTGGTCAACGATGCGCGCTTCTTCTACGCCAATCGCTGCATCATTCCGTACATCAACGAAGGCGCACGGATGATCACCGAAGGCGTGAGCCCCGTGCTGATTGACAACGCCGCACGTCAGTTGGGCTTTCCGGTTGGTCCGATCCAGCTGACCGATGAAACCTCGATTGATCTGGGCGCCAAGATCGCCCGTGCGACCAAGGCAGCCATGGGCAATGCCTATCCGGAAAGCCCCTCGGACGATCTGATCTTCTGGATGGAAGAACAGGGCCGCCTGGGCCGCAAGGCAAACGCCGGCTTCTTCGACTATGACGAAAAAGGCAAGCGCGTCGAATACTGGAAGGGTCTTCAGGAGAAGTATCCGCTTGCCAAAGACCAGCCCGACCTGATCGAGGTACAGGAGCGCTTGATGTTCGCTCAGGTTCTGGAAGCGGTTCGGGCGCTGGAAGAAGGTGTGCTGGAAGACATCCGTGAAGGCGACGTGGGCGCCATTCTGGGCTGGGGCTTTGCGCCGTGGTCCGGTGGTCCGCTCAGCTGGCTCGACATAATCGGTACGCCCTACGCAGCCGAAAGATGTGATCAGCTGGCCGAGAAGTATGGCGAACGCTTTGCCTGCCCGCCGCTGCTGCGTGAGATGGCAGAAAAGGGTCAAACCTTCTACGGGCGTTTCAACCCCGAAGCAAAGGCTGCCTGAATCAGTGACGCAGGCGCGTGAGATCACGCGCCTGCATCGTTTTTGTCAGTGTTTGGTTAGATCTGCCATTCGGGCCGCAGAAACAGCACCGGCGCGTTTGGACGCCCCGGTCGACCCGGCCGCCTGACCCCAGAGGGCGGACGGATCGGAAATATCGGTTCCTGCGGAATGGGTGCAGGCAGGGCACCCAATGGGTTGGCAAGGGCTGACATATCTCCCCTGCTTGCAATCAGGTTGACCAGCTTTGTGCCGGTCTCTTCATCGGCGACATCGTAACCAGCCCCGCTGACCCTGCCGCGCATGTTGAACAGGCCGGAAGGGCAGTAAGCTTGCAGGCCGCCCTCGACAAAAATCACCTGATCTTCGTCGAAGAACAGGGAACGGACCTCAAACGACGATCCCGGTGCCTGCGACATAAACCGACCCACGCCATTCAGCAGTCTTGCGGATACGACGGAACATCCGCTGACATCGGCATCAATCTGCGACAGGTTCAGAGCAATGCCCTGTTCGGGCATCAGCCAAACGGGGCGCCCGTTATACGCGGCGCGTGCCGGTACGAAAACCGGCAAATACTCGGAACGGCGCTCTTCGGCAGGAATGACCACGACGCTTGTCGAGATGCGGCGCACCTCTTTGAACCCGTGATCCAGAGTTCGGACCAGATCGCCGACTGCAATGCGCTCAACCGGTTTCCACCCACTGGTTGTCGCAACCTTCGTGCCGTTCAAAAAACCACCACGGCGCGCGTTCACCGCGTGGTTCAAACCGGATGGATCAGTATCGGACGATTGATCAAGATAAACAGAAATACTCGTAACTTCAGACACGTGCCTAACCCCCTTTGGCACAAACTCACTATGCAAAACAGCTAGCATCAAATACCGGGGCTGTCTTATTTCGGACATATTTATGCCCAATTTGGACCGTCTCAGCGCGTTCCCAAGGTGATTTGGTAAACACTCACAAGGCATAAACAGGCTTTTGTGCAAATCCCGAAACGGTCAGCATGCATGGATCTTACGAATCCATCTACACCTGATCCGTTGAAATGCCCCCCCTTGTGAGGTTGCAGCGCGCAAAATCCGTTGGTAGTGCGCTGGTGTACGTGTCAGGCAAGTTCCTGCTGGGTGGATGACCGCCTGGCCCGCCAGCCCAGCAAAACCCCTGCCGCCGCGATCAGGACAATCCCGGACACTTGCATCAAATCAAGGGCCTGACCCAGTGCGACGAATGCAAAGAGCGGCCCGAAGATCATCACCGAATACTCGAACACGGCCACGTAAGAGGTCTCGCCTACCTGATAGGCCTTGATGAGCATGAAGACGGCAATCGTCGACCCGACGGCCTGAACAACAATCCATTGCAGCGCGGGCCCCACTTCCCAGACCCAACCCCGTGTAACAAAGCCGTCCGGCCCGTCCAGCGTGGCAACGGGTGCAACTGTGAACAAGGCGGCACCCACGGCCCCTGACAGCCCAAGGGTAATGACCATGGCTGCCAGCATCGCTACCGTGCTTTCACGCGCGCAATATGTCCGCGTCATGATCGAACTCAAGGCATAGAAAAAACCAGCGGCAACCGGGAAAACCGAACGCATGTCAAATGCAACCGGGTTTGGCTGCAAAACCAGAAGAGTGCCCGAAAAACCGACCAGAACGGCCAGAATGCGCCACGGCCCGATCTTTTGCCCGAGCGCTATGGACGAAATCAACAGCACGAAAATCGGCGAGGTGAACAACCCTGCCAGGGCTTGCGCAATCGGCATCATCGACAGCGACGCAAAATAGAAAAACATGGCCGTCGTAATCAGAAGACTGCGTAAGATGACCGCTCCCCACCGTTGCGGCCTCAGCCCGCCCAGCCCCATAAGGGACAGGCCGACAATCAGCGGCAGCATCAGCAATGCACGCATGAAATGGAATTGCCACAGCCCGACCGTCTCGGCCAGCAGGATCACAACATTGTCGATCACGCCGATGATTGCCATTGCAGCCACCATAAGGACCGAAGCCAGCACCGGAGAGGTGGTCATGTCTTGCTGCATGTTCGCGCCTTTTTTGCGATCAAAGATCGACGATCTTTTTCCTGACGGGTATCCAGCACAAATCGGAATACCTGCGCAACAGGTTTGCGCCCGGCGATTTCACCATGCTAAGCTGTGGCAAAACAATTTCGAGCAGACCCCAACCAGATGACGGCCCTGAAACAGTACCAGCGGATCGAAGCCACCGGTCTGTGGCGCCCTTCGCCCGATGAACAGCGGCGCGAAGTTGTGGTATCGATTGGCAAGGCCACCCTGACCATTTCCGATTTCAATGACAGGGCTTTGACGCATTGGTCTTTGGCAGCGCTTGAACGGCAGAACCCCGGTGTCTTTCCGGCTGTTTTTTGCCCCGACGGCGATCCGGATGAGACACTGGAACTGGGAGAATCCGAAACCACGATGCTTGAAGCGATCGACCGACTGCAACGTGCCATCGAACGCTCTCGTCCTCATCCCGGTCGTTTACGCTGGATGAGCCTCGGAGGCGTTGTGGCCGCGGTTCTGGCGGTATTGTTGTTTTGGCTGCCCGGTGCGTTGCAAAACCATGTTGTCTCGGTCGTGCCCGAAATCAAACGACAGGAGATCGGAGACACAATTTTGCGGCGGATCGAGCGCGTCTCGGGCCCGGCCTGCACGTCTGTGGATGCGCAGGCTTCACTGGATCGGTTGGCCAGTCGTACGGGCGTACGGCAGATCGTTATTCTGCCCGCCGGCGTTCAGGACAGCCTCAGCTTGCCGGGTGGCACCGTTCTGTTGAACCGGGCGCTGGTTGAAGATCACGAAGACCCTGCTGTCGCAGCAGGCTATGTTGTTGCAGAGCGCGCGCGGACGGCGCTCAACGACCCGCTGGATGATCTGCTGGACAGAACCGGGGCGGCCTCGGCCTTTCGGCTGTTGACGACCGGGGAACTGACACCTGAGATCATCGACACCTATACCGAACAGGTCCTCTCGCAGCCCCGACCTTCCCTTCCGGACGAAGACTTGCTGGCGATGTTCTCGCAAAGCGCCCTGCCTTCCACCCCTTACGCCTATGCTCAGGATATTACCGGAGAGTCAGTATTGGGCCTGATCGAGGCTGATCCCATGGCCGGCCGGACACTGGAACAGGTGTTGCCGGACCGTGATTGGGTCCGGCTGCAAAACATATGCGGTGAATAAGCCGGTTTACTTGGTTCCAAACATCCGGTCGCCCGCATCGCCCAGACCCGGCATGATATAGCCTTTCGAGTTCAGCTCGCGGTCCAGTGCAGCGGTGACGATGTGCACATCCGGGTGCGCCTCTTTCATACGCGCCACACCTTCCGGCGCGGCCAACAGGCACAGAAAGCGGATATCCGTCGCCCCCGCCTCTTTCAGCAGGTCAATCGCCGCAGCCGAGCTGTTGCCGGTGGCCAGCATCGGATCCACCGCGATAACCAAACGGTCTTTCAGGCTCTCGGGTGCCTTGAAGTAATACTGCACGGGCTTAAGCGTTTGTTCGTCGCGATACAGACCGACAAAGCCGACACGCGCAGAAGGAACAAGCTCCAGCACCCCGTCCAGCATCCCGTTTCCAGCACGCAGGATCGACACCAGCGCCATTTTCTTGCCCGCCAGAATGGGTGCATCCATTTCTTCCATCGGTGTTTCGATATGGCGCGTGGTCAACGGAATTTCGCGCGTGACCTCATAGGCCAGCAGCAGCGTTATTTCGCGCAGCAACTGCCGGAACACGGCGGTCGAGGTGCCCTTGTCCCGCATGAGCGTCAGTTTGTGTTGCACCAGAGGGTGATCGACGATGGTCAGATGTTCGCTCATGTTTTCTCCAGTCTCTTCTTGACCCGTGCACGGGTAGCGTCATCGCAAAAGGCCGCTTCCAGGGCGGTTTCGTTCAGGGCCGCAAAATCTTCGGCCTCCCAGCCGAAAGCTGCGTTCAGCATTTCATATTCCCGCCGCATGGTCGTGTGAAAAAATGGCGGGTCATCCGTTGAGACGGTGACTTTCACGCCCGCATCACGCAAGGCCGCGATTGGATGTGTCGCAAAATCCGGGAAAAGCCCCAGAACCACATTCGATCCCGGACAGACCTCAAGAGTGATGTCCCGGTCGACCAGTTCGCGAACAAGGTCCGGATCCTCAATGGCGCGAACACCGTGCCCGATGCGCTCGACCCCCAGATCACGGACGGCATCTCGCACGCTTTCCGGACCTCCGAACTCACCGGCATGTGTCGTCAGCCGCAGGCCGGCCTCGCGCGCGCAATCGAACGCCCATTTGAAATCGCCCTGAGTGCCAACGGATTCGTTTCCACCCATGCCAAAACCGGTGATCCAGTCGCCCGCAGTCTCTGCCGCGCAATAGGCGCTGCGCTTGGCTTGATCGGGGCCGAAATGGCGCACACAGGTAATGACGCCGCGCAAGGTGATGTCAAACTTGCGCTCTGCCTCGTCCGCCGCGTCCTGAATGGCGTTCAGATAGTCCCGCCAGGCGTGCAGGTCGCCGCCGCCACAAAAATCAGGGCTCAGAAAAGTCTCAGAATAGACGACACCGTTTTCGGCGCTTTCTTCGAGAATGGCCAATGTCAGCCGCCGAAAGTCTTCGGGCGTCTTCAGGACTTCGCAAGCAGCTTCATACACATTCAGGAAATGCGCGAAATCGCGGAAATCATAGGATCCGTCCGGCTTGAAGATACCGCTCAGGTCCACCCGTTTTTCATGCGCAAGCTGACGTATGAATGCCGGGGGGGCGGCGCCTTCGTGATGCAGGTGCAGTTCTATTTTCGGCAGATCGGCGACGCTCATAGAAAGTTCCTTCCCGGCCCTTGCGCCGGAATGTTCAGGTGATGGGCGATGCTGGCGGCAATATCGGCAAAGTCTACCTGGCCGATCTGCCCCGTGCCCGACCCGGAAATCAGAACCGGCACTTGTTCACGTGTGTGATCTGTCCCGGTCCAGCTGGGATCATTGCCATGATCGGCGGTCAACACCAACAAGTCGCCGGGGCGCAGCCTGGCCAGAATCTTGCCGATCTCGTGATCGAACCATTCCAACGCTCGGGCATAGCCGCTGATATCGCGACGGTGGCCGTAAAGACTGTCGAATTCAACAAAGTTGGCAAAAGTCAGGCTGCCCTCTTCGGCGTCATCCACCAGATCTGAAAGGTGCCGCATGAGTTCAGCGTCCGACCCTTTGCGCAGCGTGTCGATACCCTGCATGGAAAAGATGTCGCCGATCTTGCCCACCGCGTGCACCTTCCGCCCGGCATCCTGCACCCAATTGGTCAGAACCGGTGCGGGCGGCAGAATGGCGAAATCCTTGCGGTTGGCAGTCCGTTCAAAACCCGCCTCTGGCGAGCCGACAAAGGGGCGCGCAATGACACGGCCCACTTTCATCTCGTGCAAGCGCGGTGCAAGTGCGCGGCACATGTCCAGCAAACGGTCCAGTCCGAAACTCTCCTCATGGGCTGCGATCTGAAACACACTGTCAGCTGAGGTGTAGCAAATCGGCCAGCCGGTTCGCATATGCTCGGCACCCAGTTCGGCGATGATCGCCGTGCCCGAGGCATGGCAATCGCCAAGGATGCCTTCGGTCCCGGCGGCCTGGGCCGCTGCGCGGCTCAGGTCCGCAGGAAAAACCGGAACCGTATCCGGGAAATAGTGCCAATCCCACGGCACCGGCAGACCTGCCAGTTCCCAGTGGCCCGAGGGCGTGTCTTTGCCGGGCGAATGCTCGCGCGCGCAGCCCCACAGCCCATTGGGTTTCGCGTTCAATCCGGGGATTGCGTCCCCAGACGCCAGCCGCGCAGCCGCACCCAAACCCAGCGCGTCGAGGTTCGGCAGGTTCAAGGGGCCCGAGCGCCCGTCTTCGGCCCGCCCTTCGGCACAGGCCTGCGCGATATGGGCCAGCGTATTTGCTCCACTATCCGGGACGTCGCCATTGAAAAAACGATCGGCATCAGGCGCACCGCCTATTCCAACGGAATCCATGACGACGAGAAATGCACGGCTCATACGCTGATCCTTTCGTGGATCAGATCCGGAAGCGCCGGGGCCGTATCGCTGATCTCAATCGCGCTCAGCACGGTTTCCGCGGCTCGGCGCGCTGCATCTTCCCGAGCAGCATGGATCACTGCAATCGGCGTGCCTTTTGACACGCGGTCCCCAAGCCGAAGAATACTGGATATCCCGACGGCGGGGTCGATCTCATCACTTTCGACCTGACGGCCACCGCCCAGCGCAACCACGGCAAGACCCAGAGCTTCTCCGTCAACGGCCGAGATGAAGCCGTCCCGCGGGGCCGGAACCTCTTGGATGACATTCGCCTCAGGCAGGAACCGGGCCCAGGTATCGACAAACTGAACCGGGCCACCGACCGCTGCCATCATGCGCCCGAACCGTTCGGCAGCGCGGCCGTCACGGATGATTTCAAAGATCTTCTCACGCCCTTCCTCGACCGTTCCGCACATTCCTGCATCGGTCAGCAGGACCCCCCCCAGCTCGGCGGAAATGTCTGCCAAAGGGGACGCATTCGACATGGTCAGCACCTTCATCACTTCCGCGACTTCCAAGGCATTGCCCAACGCCGGGGCCAATGGTTGGTTCATATCCGTGATCACCGCCGACGTGCGGCATCCTGCTGCGTTTGCGGTCTGGGTCAATGCGGTGGCCAATTTGCGGGCATCTTCCATCGTTTTCATGAAAGCACCGCTGCCGGTTTTGACATCCAGAACCAGTGCATCCGGGCTGGCGGCCAGTTTCTTGGACAGGATCGACGCTGTGATCAGATCCAGGCTCTCGACCGTCGCGGTCACATCCCGCACTGCATAAAGGCGCTTGTCTGCCGGCGCGATCTGGCCCGTCGCCCCGACGATGGCCGCGCCGGTATCGCGTAAAATCTGCGCAAGACGGTCCTGCCCGATCTGAGTGCTGACCCCCGGTATCGCCTCAAGCTTGTCCAGCGTTCCGCCGGTATGCCCAAGACCCCGGCCCGAGATCATTGGGACATACGCCCCACATTCCGCCAACGCCGGAGCAAGAACCAGGCTGACGCTGTCCCCGACCCCTCCGGTCGAGTGCTTGTCGATCACCGGCCCGTCCACGTCCCAGGTCAGAACGTCACCGCTGTCGCGCATCGCAATCGTCAGATCCGCACGCCCCCGAGGGCCCAATCCGCCCATGCAGACAGCCATGGCGAATGCCCCGGCCTGCGCGTCGCTGACGCTTCTATCCGCAAGCCCCTGCGCAAACCAGATCAATTCCTCGCGACCGGGCACCTCCTGCCTGCGCAGTTTTGCTATGATCGAGCGGGCATCCATGCGTTCAGACATCCTCCATGTGTGACGCGTCGAATGCGCCCGGCAACAAATCCCCGATGGTTGTCTCGAATTCGGAACCGTCCACGGTTGCCAGAGTAACCTTCACGTCGCGCTTGCCAAACTCGGCCAGTTTCTGGCGACACCCACCGCAAGGCGGCACAGGCTGAGGGCTGGAGGCGACCACATAGACCTCGGTCAGTTCCTGCTCTCCTGCGGCGACCATCGCGGCGATTGCGCCGGCCTCGGCACAAGTGCCTTCGGGATAGGCCACGTTTTCAACGTTGCACCCGGAAAAGATCTGACCCGTCGAAGCCCGAAGCGCTGCACCAACCTTGAAATTCGAGTAAGGCGCATAGGCGTTTTCGCGGACTGACAAGGCGGCGTCTTTGAGCGACATGGCGATTCCCCGTTTTTTGATCATCTGGTCAGAAATTTGGATCGTTAAGCAAAATGGTCGAGGAATTGAAGCCCCCAGCCAGTATTTTTCAGTCAGCCCAGTGTTGTCGTGAACGTACCGGGCAAGGTGACTTCCAGCAACTCGATGTTGTCCGAGGGCGAGGACAAGCGCGTGCGCATCCCGGGCGGGATGACAAAGGCGTCACCTTGCTCCAGCCGGTAGGGCTCGCGCCCCTCGCCTTCCAGCGTGACCGCCCCGTTCATCACGAAGGTAAAGTGAATGTCCGTATCGTGACTGGCCCATTCGGTATCGCCCTGCCCCTTGCGGACGACCTGGACGCCAGCGACCCCTTTGGTGTTCTCGGCAATCGTCGTATCGCGGCAGATGTAACCTGGAAGACGGAATGGCACCCATTCAGCGCCCTTGGCCTGGTTGAAGACAAAGCGTTGTCCCTGCCATTCACGGTCCGGGCGAAAATGCGGCGTGGGAAGCTGCATGTCATGGTCGATTTCCGTGACATGTTCCGCTGGCACACCTATCTCGATGACCTGAACATTGTCTGACGCCTCGAGCACGCGATGACGAATTTCCGGCGGCTGGATAAAGCAATCCCCTGCGGTCAGGCGCATTTTTTCTCCCTGATCCTCGTAAACGACATCCACCCAGCCATGAATGCAGAATATCAGCTGGAACCCAACCTTGTGAAAATGCACCATATCGGGCACCGGACCCCCGTCCGGGATGCGGATATGGCTGGCGATGATCGATCCGCCCAGACGATCCGGCACCAGATCGCGATAGTGCATCCCCGCCCGACCGATGATCCATGGCGCCTGATCCTTGAGCCTGCGCACCAAGAAGGAATGAACCGTTTCAGGCATCACCAGCGGCGGGTTACGCTCTTCGATTTCGATCCGGGTCCCATTCGGCGCGACAAGAACGCGTTGGCCATCTGCAAAGCTTTCCGGGTCATCTGTCAGGATGCGCAATGTTCCCGGACCTTCGGGCGCGTCTTTTTCAATCCGCAGCCGCAGACCGTGCCCTGAAAACACTGCGACGCGCGGATCGTCCGCGGGATAGATCATGTCCATCTGCATCCCCAACATCTTGGTATAAAAGGGGATGTCGTTTCGAATTTCCTGGGTAGGCAAACGAAATTCAGCTTGGGTCCGGGAAGGCTCGGATGTCTTTGTCATGAGATGTCTCGTCAGAACTCGATTTTGACCATCCGATCAGAACAGAGGCCAAAATGCCAATCGAAAAGAACATCTCGAGCGTTTCTTCCATCACGAAAAGCCGCGCCTTCATAACTGACGACAAAGCTTCGCCGTGCAGCCCGGTGAATTCTTCAAGAAGCTGAGCGATGACGGCAAGACAGCCGGCCGCAATGAACACGATCATAAAAGGCGCGCGCCGCTTGACAGCACGCCATCCCGTCGGGATCCCATGCCACATGACACCGCCCAGGACAACGCAGGCCAGCAAGACCCTGACCAGAGTGACGTCCAGCACCGAATCCAGCCCGTCAAGGATCATGAACGGCAAGCTGCCTTCAGGATAAACGCCTGCTTCCAGCTCTCGCTCGGCCAACAACAGTAATGTCAGCCCGATATACAGCCGGGTGACACCCGGATATCGCCACAAAGCGGCCACACCCGCTGCAAACAAACACGCCGCGGAAATTGTTTCAAACAACCCGCCTTCCTGATTGAAAACCAGTGCCTGTTCTGGCCAGATGCCAACAGCACCAAGAAGCACAACACCTGACAGCACCGCAAACGAAAGGGTTAGCCGCACAACTCCGGTATCCGCCACAGAACCGGAGAACAGGCCATCGACCTGATCATTTGCCTTGAAAGTCATTACTGCTTCGTCTTGCCTGAGTGTTTGTTCGTTTCGCAAAGTTGCCTAGATGTAAAAAAAATATGTCAAAATTCAACCCATTTCGGGTGTGCAACTGCGCCACGTCGGCAAAATTACGCAACGTAGCCAAGCTTGGACGAATAGTTTAATGTTAAATCAAATTCTAAGAGGGAACTGAAACTTCAATGTCTGACACCCCCAGCCTGCGACAGGCCGCGCTTGACTATCACGCCCATCCGAAACCCGGAAAACTTGAGATCAAGGCCACGAAACCGATGGCCAACGGTCGCGATCTGGCGCGCGCCTATTCGCCCGGCGTGGCCGAGGCCAGCCTTGAAATCAAAGCCGACGCCGCAAACGCGGAAAAGTACACGGCGCGCGGCAACCTTGTCGCCGTGGTATCCAACGGCACCGCGGTTCTTGGTCTGGGCAATATCGGGGCGCTGGCCTCGAAACCAGTGATGGAGGGCAAAGCCGTCCTGTTCAAGAAATTCGCTGGCATTGACTGTTTTGATATCGAAGTAGACCAGCCTGATCCGGAAAAGTTGGCGGATATCGTCTGCGCGCTGGAACCGACATTCGGGGCCATCAACCTGGAAGACATCAAGGCACCGGATTGTTTCATTGTCGAAAAGCTGTGCCGCGAGCGCATGAACATTCCCGTTTTCCACGACGATCAACACGGAACCGCCATTGTCGTCGGGGCCGCGGCCAAGAACGCTTTGCATGTGGCGGGGAAATCCTTTGCGGACATCAAAGTCGTATCAACCGGCGGCGGGGCTGCTGGGATTGCCTGCCTGAACATGCTGGTGAAACTGGGTGTGAAACAGGAAAACATCTGGCTGTGCGATATTCACGGGCTCGTCTACGAGGGGCGCGCCGAGGATATGAACCCGCACAAGTCGCAGTTTGCGCAGAAAACGGAATTGCGGACTCTGGAAGATGTCATCGGCGGTGCGGATCTGTTTCTGGGCCTTAGTGGCCCGAATGTCCTGAAGCCTGAAATGGTTCAGAAAATGGCCGATCGTCCGATCATCTTCGCACTGGCCAACCCAACGCCAGAAATCCTGCCTCAGGCCGCGCGTGAGGTTGCACCTGACGCGATCATCGCCACGGGGCGCAGCGATTTTCCCAATCAGGTCAACAACGTATTGTGCTTTCCGTTTATCTTCCGGGGTGCTCTGGATGTGGGCGCGACCGAGATCAATGACGCAATGCAGATCGCCTGCGTCGACGGCATTGCGGAAATGGCCCGCACGACGACAAGCGCCGAGGCGGCAGCCGCCTACAAGGGCGAGCAATTGACCTTTGGGCCGGATTACCTGATTCCAAAACCTTTTGATCCGCGTTTGGTGGGTGTCGTCTCATCTTCCGTTGCCAAGGCAGCCATGGAAAGCGGCGTCGCAAAGCGCCCCATTAAGGATCTTGAGGCCTATAAGGAAAAACTCAACCAGTCGGTTTTCAAGTCGGCGCTTTTGATGCGCCCCGTATTCGAGGCGGCAGCCGTCGCATCCCGTCGCATCGTATTTGCCGAAGGCGAAGATGAAAGGGTGCTGCGGGCTGCACAAGCCATTCTTGAGGAAACAACGGAAACGCCGATCCTGATCGGACGTCCCGAAGTCATCGAATCCCGATGCGAAAAACTGGGCCTGACCATTCGCCCGGGCACAGACTGCCAGATCGTGAACCCAGAAAACGATCCGCGTTATTACGATTACTGGAGCTCGTATCATCAGATCATGCAGCGCCGAGGTGTGACCCCGGATCTGGCCAAGGCGATCATGCGCACAAATACAACCGCCATCGGCGCGATCATGGTGCATCGGGGCGAGGCCGACAGTCTGATCTGCGGCACGTTCGGCGAATATCGCTGGCATCTGAACTATGTTGAACAGGTGCTTGACGATGGCAACCTGCGTCCGCACGGCGCGTTGTCGCTGATGATATTGGAAGACGGCCCCCTGTTCATCGCCGATACGCATGTCCGGCAATTGCCGACGCCGGAGGAGTTGGCCGAATCGACCATTGGCGCCGCGCGGCATGTTCGCCGATTCGGGATCGAACCCAAGATCGCGTTCTGCTCGCAGTCGCAATTCGGCAATCAGGCGGAAGGATCGGGAAAACGCCTGCGCGCCGCATTGGACATCCTGGACCAGAAACCGCGCGACTTTGTCTATGAAGGCGAAATGAACCTGGATGCGGCCCTTGATGCGGATCTTCGGGCGCGGATTTTTCCGGGTTCACGCCTACAGGGCGCGGCAAATGTGCTGATCTTTGCCCATGCGGATGCGGCCAGCGGCGTGCGCAATATCCTGAAAATGAAAGCGGACGGGATCGAAGTCGGCCCCATTCTGATGGGAATGGGCAACAAGGCACATATCGTCACCCCATCCATTACCGCACGCGGATTGCTGAACATGGCTGCCATCGCGGGGACGCCGGTGGCACATTACGGGTAAACCGGCTGCCCGACACCATGAACCGCATCCCCCGCGGGGGTGCGGTTAACACAATTCTCACACTTTGACGGCTATATGTCGTGGCATCTCCGTGGGAACCCTGGGGCACGCGGAAGAATGGCGAATTGGCATTGTGCCGACTCGCCTTGGACGTGATCTTTTGCATGGTCGAGTTTGCAAGTTTGCAAAATGGCCTCTTCGGCGCAGAAAATCCAATGGTGAGAAAGAAGTTTGCAAAAATTTGCAAGTCGTTGCGCGAATTACTGCAAATATTTTGCGATAAACTGACGCGTCGTCATTTGACGCGCTTGCCCGATAGTTTTCTGGGTCCTAACACAAAGACCAAGTCGTTGTGAGGAGGACGAGATGGCGTATCAGGACGTTTATGACAGTTGGAAGAAAGACCCCGAGGCGTTCTGGATGGACGCAGCCAAGGGGATCGATTGGGTCAAAGAACCCAGCAAAGCTCTGTTCGACGACAACGCGCCCTTGTACGAATGGTTCAGCGACGCACGGGTCAATACCTGCTGGAACGCCGTGGACCGCCACGTGGAAAACGGGCGCGGCGAGCAGACCGCCATCATCTATGACAGCCCGATCACCCATACCAAGCGCGAGATTTCATATGTCGAGCTGCGCAACCGCGTGGCCAATCTTGCCGGCGCGCTGCGGGCGAAAGGCATCGAGAAAGGTGATCGCGTCATCATCTACATGCCGATGATCCCCGAGGCGCTTGAGGCGATGCTGGCCTGCGCACGTCTGGGCGCTGTGCATTCCGTAGTGTTCGGCGGATTTGCCAGCAATGAACTGGCGGTCCGCATCGACGACGCCAAACCCAAAGCCGTCATTGCGGCGTCCTGCGGTATGGAACCTGGCCGGGTCGTGCACTACAAGCCGCTTCTGGACGGCGCCATCGAACTTGCCGAGCACAAGCCGGATTTCTGCGTCATCTTTCAGCGCGAACAAGAAGTTGCTCAGCTGATCGAAGGGCGCGACTACAACTGGCACGGGTTCCAGTACGGTGTCGAACCGGCGGAATGTGTTCCCGTCGACGGAAACGATCCGGCGTATATCCTGTACACTTCGGGCACCACGGGGGCGCCCAAGGGCGTCGTGCGCCCCACTGCCGGGCATCTGGTGGCACTGAACTGGACCATGAAGAACATCTATAACGTTGATCCCGGTGATGTATTCTGGGCGGCATCCGATGTGGGTTGGGTCGTTGGACATTCCTACATCTGCTACGCCCCCCTGATCCACGGGAACACGACGATTGTGTTCGAAGGCAAACCGGTCGGCACCCCTGATGCGGGAACCTTCTGGCGCGTGATCTCTGAACATAAGGTGAAAAGCTTCTTCACCGCCCCTACGGCGATCCGTGCCGTGAAACGAGAAGACCCCAAAGGCGAATTGATCGCCAAGTATGATCTGTCTCATCTGCGGGCACTGTATCTTGCGGGGGAACGGGCTGACCCCGACACCATCATCTGGGCGCAGGATGCGCTGAAGGTTCCGGTGATCGACCATTGGTGGCAGACCGAAACCGGATGGGCCATCGCCGGAAATCCGCTGGGCATCGAAGAGCTTCCGATCAAGCTGGGTTCGCCCGCGAAACCGATGCCCGGCTATGACGTGCAAATTCTCGACGAAGGCGGCCACCCGATGAAAGCCGGCGAACTGGGGGCCATCGCGGTCAAACTGCCTTTGCCTCCGGGCACCCTGCCGACCTTGTGGAACGCCGAGGAGCGGTTCAGGAAATCCTATCTTGAACATTTCCCCGGGTATTATGAAACCGGCGATGCCGGTATGATCGACGAGGACGGATATCTTTACATCATGGCCCGCACCGATGATGTCATCAACGTCGCGGGCCACCGTCTGTCGACCGGGGGGATGGAAGAAGTGCTTGCCGCTCACCCGGATGTGGCCGAATGCGCGGTGATCGGTGTATCGGATCAGCTAAAGGGTCAGATGCCCGTTGGGTTCCTGTGCCTGAATGCCGGCGCTGATCGGGATCATGGCGACGTGGTTCAGGAGGTCGTCAAGATGGTGCGGGAAAAGATCGGCCCGGTGGCGGCCTTCAAACTGGCCGTCGTCGTCGATAGGTTGCCCAAGACACGTTCGGGTAAAATCCTGCGGGGTACGATGGTGTCGATTGCAGACGGTCAGGATTACAAAATGCCTGCAACGATCGATGATCCAGCCATTCTTGACGAGATCAAAGAGGCCTTGCAGACAATCGGTTACGCCAAGTAACCCGAGGGGCGGCATTAGCCGCCCATTTTTTGTCTTCTCTTGCAACCGGAAGCAGCCCCTCTACTGTCACGTTAAGACAGTGAGGACCCATGACACAAACCGATATCTGGCGTCTCAGCGCCACAGACCTGACCACCCTGACAAGACGCGGCGACCTGAGTGCGACCGAGGCGGTTCGGGCCTCGATCGAGCGAATGGATGAGGTCAACCCGGATTTGAATGCGGTTGTGGAAGACCTGCGCGAGCAAGCGTTGGAACGTGCCGAAGCGCTGGACAATGCGCGGGCTGGCGGCAAACCGACGGGTCCGCTGCATGGCGTGCCGGTCACGATCAAGGTGAACGTTGACCAAAAAGGCCACGCGACAACCAACGGTGTCGTCGCATTGAAGGATGTGATTGCACCGGATGACGCCCCGGTTGTGAGCAATCTGCTAAAGGCCGGGGCTGTTGTTGTCGGGCGGACCAACACGCCCGAGTTCTCTTTCCGCGCCGACACGGACAATCCGCTGTATGGCCGTACGCACAACCCCTGGGGGCGGCATATCTCGCCCGGCGGCTCTTCCGGTGGGGCTGGCGCTGCGGTCATGGCCGGAATCGGCGCGCTGGCCCACGGCAACGATATCGGCGGCAGCCTGCGCTTTCCCGCGGCGGCCAACGGAGCCGTGACGGTGAAACCCGGGCTGGGGCGTGTCCCGGCATGGAACCCAAGCCAGAAGGTCGAACGCGGTTTGCTGGCGCAGTCGATGTCAGTTCAGGGCCTGATTACCCGGTCGGCCGCTGACCTGCATCTGTCCATGCCCAGCCTGATCACCGCCGACGCGCGTGACCCGTTTCACGTGCCGATGCCCTGGCGTGGTCCTGATCCCGACGCGCCCGTCAAGGTAGCCTTCACCAAGAACACATTCGGCTATGCCTTGCACCCCGAGGTCGAGAAAGCGCTAGACACGGCACGGGACGCACTGACCGATGCGGGCTATATGGTGCAAGAGATTGACCCGCCTGACGTTTTTGAATGCGGTCGAATCGGTTATCGTACGCTGATGGGCGAAGTGCTGACGCTTATGAAATCAGATATCGAAGCCGCTGGTTCGAAAACGATTCAGAATATCTTTGCGGTGTATTTTCAGGAATTCCCGCCAATTGTCGAAACCGAGATGGTTCGGATGCTGGCCAAACGAAGCCACTATGCGCGGGAATGGTCCCTGTTTTTGCAGGATTACCCTTTGGTGCTGTCGCCTTTCCTGCCACAACCGTTCTTCAAACCTGACCGGGACACCGAAGGCGCC
Organism: Ruegeria sp. HKCCA5463; assembly: GCF_013034175.1. Taxonomy (NCBI): domain Bacteria; kingdom Pseudomonadati; phylum Pseudomonadota; class Alphaproteobacteria; order Rhodobacterales; family Roseobacteraceae; genus Ruegeria; species Ruegeria sp. HKCCA5463. The sequence continues at coordinate 1,503 of NZ_WQFL01000007.1, read as the reverse complement.
GATGGAGTGCATGAGGTTCTGGGGTGCGCCGTTTATTCCTATGCGATGAACTTTCTGGGCCTGCCTGCAGCATGTGTCCCGGCCCGGCTGGCTGAATTGCCTAAGGGCCCACAGCCGATCAGTGTTCAGATTGCGGCACAGCGTTGGCGCGAAGATCTGGCGGCGGATGCGGCCGCGGCAATCGAGGCACGCGTGGGGCAAATGTGCCTGCCGCTTTGGGAAAAATCAGAGTTGCTGGGCGGCTGCAAAAAATAGACCCCGGGACATTGTACCCGGGGCCCGACTGCTAAAATAAGCCCGGATTTCTGATGACGAGCGTAGCACCACCCACCCTCGCCAGCGCAAAATCTGCGCAATCATTCGAATACGCCGTTCAGGTGGCCACTCACTCCCACCTTGGCGTGTTCTCCGGGCAATTTCACATTAGCCAATTGCCAATAGATTCCCTGTGAACTGCTTCACACAGTTTCAAAAAATCCTCACAGAGACGCAATTTTATGTGAATTGCTCGGAAATCAGTCGTTCTTCCAAACCGTGCCCGGGGTCGAAAAGAATGCGATGTGAAATCGTAGGCTCGGACCGGATTTCGACCCAGTCAATGTCTGGGAAAGCTACGGAATCAGCGGCAACGATAACGGGTCGCTTGTCCGCATCCAGCACATCGAACCGTACCTTCGCGATTTTTGGCAGCAAGGCACCACGCCATCGGCGGGGGCGGAATGCGGCGATTGGGGTCAACGCGAGAACGTCCGAGCCAATCGGCAGAATAGGCCCGTGTGCCGAGTAATTATACGCCGTGGACCCCGCTGCTGTGGACAGCAGCGCTCCATCGCATACAAGTTCATCCATTCGCTCGCGGCCATCAACGCTGATCTTCAGCCGCGCGGCCTGCGGGCCTGCCCGCAACAATGACACTTCGTTGATCGCCAACGCCTCGTGCAGCTTTCCGGACTGATCCATCGCCCGCATCGCCAGCGGATTGATGACCTCTTCCTCGGCATCCTCCAGGCGGGCCATCAGGTCGTCTTCGTGATACGCGTTCATCAGAAACCCGATTGTGCCACGGTTCATCCCGTATACCGGTGTATCAAGATGCTGCATGTTGTGCAGGGTATGCAACATGAAGCCATCACCCCCAAGAGCAACCACAACATCTGCATCGCGGGGCGCCACATTACCGTGTTTGGACACCAGAGCATCCCGGGCCGTTTGCGCCACTTTGACCTCACTGGCAAGAAAGGCGATTCTTTTTTTCATGTTTTCCGGTTTCCGGTGCTGCACATTTGGTTCCGAAACAAACATACCTTTCCCCGATAGGCCAGTCTTGACGCCGCAGCGGGCCAAATCGTCGCTTTAAGCCTTTTGCGAATGTGGCGTTTCCGATAGGAAATCCGCAAGATTTTTACCCAGCCATGTGGAGCGCCCATGAACGCCAATCTTCGTGATACCGGATTTTTCACCCAGTCCCTTTCTGATCGTGATCCCGAGCTTTTTGGCTCGATC
>NZ_WQFL01000006.1:0-343365 GCF_013034175.1 Ruegeria sp. HKCCA5463 | reverse complement strand
TGCCGCCAAGCTCGACGTGATGGTCATACAACGGCGTGCGCTTCGGTGTGGTCATTTCTTCAACCTTTCAATCAGCGGGACTGGTCGCGGACGACCATGACGGTGCAATGCGCATTACGCACGACACGGGCCAGGTTCGGGCCAATCTCGTAGTTCGGGAAATCGCCCTTGGTCGATGCCATGACGATCAGATCAAAGCCTTCCTTGTAGGCAAGCTTCAGGACTTCGCGGTAAACACTGCCTTCTTCGACATGGACCGGCACGTCGGAAGCCTTGGCATGATCCAGAATCGCCTGAACCGCACCCCGCACGTGGTCCTTTGCGCCGGCACCATAGTTGGCGGGCAGGTTTGGCAGCTGGATGATCTCGGGGATGACGGCAACCGCATGCAGTTCGGCACCGTAGAATTTTGCCTGTTCCAAGGCGGTCGGCAAGGCCAGTTTCCACGAGCGGTCGTCGGTGTGATCAATGGGCAGCAGGATTTTCGTGGCCATCACGTCTCTCCTCGAGATATTGAATTCGGTTTCAAAGGCGGGGGGCCGGGATGGCCCCCCGTTTTGGTCGGGCCGAGCTTATTCGGCAGGTGTACCGCCCGGCTCTTCGGACTTGCCGCCCGAGGCGAAGAACTCTTTCGTCAGTTTGAAGACGATCGGGCTCAGCAGCGCCAGGGCGATCAGGTTCGGGATGGCCATCATGGCGTTCAACGTATCGGCCAGCAGCCAGATGAAGCCCAGATCCGCGGTTGCGCCGAAGTAGATCATCACGATCCACAGAACGCGGTAGGGCATCAGGGATTTCACGCCCAGCAGGAACTCGACACATTTCTCGCCGTAGAACGACCAGCCGAGGATGGTGGTGAAGGCAAAGATCGACAGCGCGATGGCGATCAGATACCCGCCGATACCCGGCAGCGACAGTTCGAACGCGTGGCTGGTCAGCGCCGCACCGGATTCACCCGATGTCCATGCACCCGACGCGATGATGGCCAGACCGGTGATCGAGCAGACGATGATGGTATCGATGAACGTACCCAGCATCGCGATCAGGCCCTGGTTGACCGGACCCTTGGTTTCGGCAGCGGCGTGCGCGATCGGGGCCGAACCCAGACCGGCCTCGTTCGAAAACACACCACGTGCCACACCGAAGCGGATGGCGGCCCAGACGGCTGCACCCGCGAAACCACCTTCGGCGGCGGACGGGGTGAACGCATAGGTAAAGACCAGCGACAGCGCATGTCCGATGTTGCCGATGTTGATGAGAAGAACCAGCAGGCCCGCGATAATATAGGCAACGGCCATGAAGGGGACCAGCTTACCAGCAACCGCACCGATGCGGGTGATACCACCCAGGATAACGGCTGCGGTCAGAACCATCAGAACAACGCCAGTGACAGAGGTGTTCAGGCCAAAATTGGCTTCCAGCACCTGAGCAACACCGTTGGCTTGCACACCGTTGCCGATGCCGAAGGCAGCAACCGCGCCGAACAATGCAAAAGCCACGCCCAGCCAGGCCCATTTCGCACCAAGACCGTTCTTGATGTAGTACATCGGGCCGCCGACATAGTTGCCCAGTTCGTCTTTCTCGCGATATTTTACGGCACAGACGGCTTCGGCATATTTGGTGGCCATGCCCACCAGGGCGGTCATCCACATCCAGAACAAGGCGCCTGGACCGCCCAGGAAGACAGCAGTGGCCACACCGGCGATGTTACCTGTACCGATGGTCGCCGACAGCGAAGTCATCAGTGCGTTGAACGGGCTGATCTGCCCTTCGCCCTGACCTTCACGGCCTTTGAACAACAGGCTGAAGCCCGTGCCAATGCGCAAGATCGGCATAAATTTCAGCCCGACCTGCAGGAAGAAGCCAACGCCGAGGATAAGGACCAGCATCATCGGCCCCCATACGACGCCATTGATGGCCCCTACGATTGAATTTAACGCTTCCATGGTTTCCCTCCCATTTGCGTTTGGTTTATGCCCCGGTCGCGATGGCCCGCTGGCGGGCCTGCTTGAGAGCAGTGAAATCTTCGTCGGCATGGAACGATGAACGGGTCAGCGGCGTGGCTGACACGTGCAAAAAGCCCTTGGAACGGGCGATCTGTTCCAGTTGGGCGAACTCCTCGGGTGACCAGAACCGGTCAATCGGATGATGTTTCGGTGTCGGTTGCAGATACTGCCCGACTGTCAGAAAATCGACATTGGCCGCGCGCAGATCATCCATCACCTGACGCACGTCGTTCAGAGTTTCACCCAGCCCGACCATCAGACCCGACTTGGTGAAAATCTCGGGGTTCGAGCGTTTGGCATCGTCCAACAGCCGAAGCGAGGCATAATAGCGCGCGCCGGGGCGAACCGTCGGATACAGGTGCGGGACGGTTTCCAGGTTGTGGTTGAACACGTCCGGCGCTGCGTCAAAGACGATTTTTGCGGCGTCGCCCTTGCCCAGGAAGTCGGGGGTCAGAACCTCGACAGTGGTGCCGGGGTTCTGATGGCGTACGGCGCGGATTGTCTGGGCGATATGCTCGGCCCCGCCGTCGGCCAGATCATCGCGATCAACCGACGTGATCACCACGTGGCGCAGGCCCAGTTTCTTGACGGCCGCCGCAACCCTGCCGGGTTCGAACGCGTCCAGCGCATCGGGGCGGCCGGTGGCCACGTTGCAGAACGAACAGCCCCGCGTGCAGATCTCGCCCATGATCATCATGGTGGCGTGGCGCTTGGACCAGCATTCGCCGATATTGGGGCAGGCCGCTTCTTCGCAGACCGTTGCCAGATCGTGATCCCGCATCAGACGCCGGGTTTCGTAATACGCGGCGCTTTCGATCTTCTTCTTGCGAATCCATTTCGGTTTGCGTGGGATGACACTGTCGGCCTTCTTGGCCTTTTCCGGGTGACGTGGTCGAAGCTGGATGGTCATCTGGCTGTCCTCACTTACGCGTGGATTGCGCGGCCCATGGCATCGAGGCAGGCTTCCTTGACCGCCTCGCCCATCGCCGGGTGCGCATGGCAGGTTGCCGCAACCTCGGCGACGGTCGCGCTTTTGGTCATGGCCAGAACCAACTCGGCGATCAGATCGCCGCCATGCGCACCACAGATATGAGCTCCGAGGATCTTGCCGTCGGAACCGGCCAGAACCTTGACCGCGCCATCTGTTTCACCCGTCGAGCGCGCCCGCGAATTGGCCATGAAGGAAAACTTGCCGACAGCATATTCGACGCCCGCGTCTTTCAGGGCCTCTTCGGTCTGACCAACCGAGGCCACTTCGGGATCGGTGTAGACCACACCCGGCACGGTGTTGTAATCGACATGACCGGCTTCGCCGGCCAGCATCTCGACACAGGCAACGCCGTCCTCTTCGGCCTTGTGGGCCAGCATCGGGCCAGGAACACAGTCACCAATGGCATAGATACCGGGCACCGACGTCTGGAATGTGCTGTCGACTTCGATGAAGCCGCGCGGGTTCACGGCCACGCCCAGCTCTTCCAGCCCAAGCCCGCGCGTCACTGGGCGACGGCCCACAGCGATCAGAACCTTGTCGGCCTCGATCGCCTCTTGCTTGTCCTTGCCGACGCGGTCCACGGTCAGGGTCAGGCCAGCCGCGGTTTTCTCAACCGATTTGAGGGCTCGGCCCAGTTGGAACTTCAAACCGCGCTTGGACAGCGTCCGCTGCGCCAGCTTGGCGATCTCGCCATCGATGCCGGGCAAAATGCGATCCAGATATTCGACCACAGTGACCTTGGCACCCAATCGTGCCCAGACCTGACCCAGCTCCAGTCCGATGACACCCGCACCGATCACCACCAGATGATCCGGAACGCTCTGCAACGCAATTGCGCCGGTGGAACTGAGCACATCCTGCTCATCAATCTCGATCCCCGGCAGTGAGGTCGGCTCGGATCCTGTCGCGATCAGGATGTTCTTTGCTTCGTATACGCTGTCGCCAACCTTGACCTGACCAGTGGCCGCGATGCTGGCCCAGCCTTCAATCAGATCGACGCCGTTCTTCTTGAACAGGAACGCGATGCCTTTGGTCAGATCTCCGACGATCTTGTCCTTGCGCCCCATCATCGCACTGACGTCGATGCTGGCCCCCTCGACCGCAATGCCATGGGAGGAGAGATGTGCAAGCTCGGCATATTTGGCCGAGGAGGTCAGCAACGCTTTGGAGGGAATGCACCCCACGTTCAGACAGGTACCGCCCAGTGCGCCGCGCCCTTCGACACAGGCCACATTCAGCCCCAGCTGAGCCGCGCGGATCGCGGCAACATAGCCGCCCGGTCCGCCCCCGATAACGATGAGGTCATAGGTATTCATTTCGCGCACTCTCAGTAGATCGGGTAGCTTGCGCAAAGAGCGCGAACCTGTTTGCGGGTTTCCTTTTCGACGGTTTCGTCACCGTCAGGAGACTTCGCGAGCGCCTCCAGAACATCACCGATCAGATGGCCGATCTGCCTGAACTCTTCCGGGCCAAAGCCACGGCTGCACCCGGCGGCGGTGCCCAGACGGATGCCGCTGGTGATGGTGGGTTTTTCCGGATCTCCGGGAACGCTGTTCTTGTTGCAGGTAAAGCCGGCCCGTTCGAGCGCCGCCTCGGCGTCCTTGCCGGTTACGCCGATCGGGCGCAGATCGACCAGCATCAGGTGGTTCTGGGTGCCGCCAGAAACGATGTCACATCCGCGCGCCATCATGACGCTGGCCAAGGCCGATGCGCTGTCAACGACGCGCTGCATGTATTCCTTGAATTCGGGTTTCAGTGCCTCGCCAAAGGCCACCGCCTTGCCTGCGATGACGTGCATCAGCGGGCCACCCTGCAGGCCTGGGAATACGGCCGAGTTGATCTTTTTCGCCAGCGCCTCGTCATTGGTCAGGATGATGCCGCCACGAGGGCCGCGCAGCGTCTTGTGCGTGGTCGAGGTCACGACATGTGCGTGTCCTACAGGCGAGGGGTGCAGGCCGGTCGCCACCAATCCGGCAATATGAGCCATATCGGCCAGCAGCCATGCGCCAACCTCGTCCGCGATTTCACGGAATCTGGCAAAGTCGATCTTTTGTGAGTAGGCGGACGCACCTGCGATGATCAGCCTGGGCTTTTCCGCCCGCGCCAATTCGGCGACCTGATCATAATCGATCAGCCCTGCATCGGTCAGGCCGTACTGCACGGGCCGGAACCATTTACCGGACTGCGCCGGTTTCGCACCGTGGGTCAGATGGCCACCTGCGTCCAGCGACATGCCAAGAATGGTATCGCCCGGGTTCAGCAGCGCTAGCTTGACGGCCCCGTTGGCTTGTGCGCCGGAATGGGGCTGAACGTTGGCATATTCACAGCCAAACAGCTTCTTGAGGCGTTCGATCGCCTCGACTTCGACCTCGTCAACATATTCGCAGCCGCCATAATAGCGGCGGCCCGGATAGCCTTCGGCGTATTTGTTGGTCAAGACCGAACCCTGCGCTTCGATCACGGCCTTCGAGACAATGTTCTCCGAGGCGATCAACTCGATCTGTTCCGCCTGGCGTTCACCCTCGCGCGAAATGGACGCAGCAATGACGGGATCTGCCTCAATCAGCGACGTTTTGAACATAGTCTCCTCCTTTTGCCCCGAATCCTCAGTACGAAACTTTGTTTCCTATAGGGGAAATAGCGCGCCTTAGGCAACAAAAATCTCTTATTCAAGAAGTTGCGTATATATTGGGAGGCATGTAACCTTTGATAAAACAGGGGGAATTCAATGGGCGACGAAAGCCGAAATGATGTTTCCGGACAGGAATTTCAGGATGAAGGAGAGGCTCTGGGCCGCTCCATCCGCGATGCGCGGCGCGCGAAAGGGTGGACTCTGGAAGAAGCCGGCCGCGCTGCGGGTATCGGGCGCTCGACGCTGTCCAAGATCGAAAACAACCAGACGAAGCCAAGCTTTGACATTGTACGGCGTCTGACACAGGCCCTGGATATGAGCACCCCGCAGTTGTTTCTTCAGTCGGGTCAATCCGGCATTTCAGGCCGCCGTGATTTCACTCCGAAGGGGGAGGGAGAATTCAAGGATACGCCCACTTACCTGCATGAACTGCTTTGCCCCGAACTGACCAGCAAGCGAATGCTGCCCTATATCGCGACAATCAAGGCGCGCGACCTGTCGGAGTTCGAGACGTGGATCCGACATTCCGGAGAAGAATTCATGTATGTGCTCAGCGGTGAACTCATCTTCGTTTCTGAACATTACCGCCCTTTGCCAATGAAGGCCGGTGACTCGCTTTATTATGACAGCGGAATGGGGCATGGGTGTATTTCGACCAGCGAAGAAGACGCCAAGGTGCTGTGGGTTTCGCTGGAATAGCCCCCAGGGTTCTGTGGTTTTCCAGAAAAGCGGGCATCGCCATGCGCACCCGTTTCAGCCGTCAGACAGGCTTCGGTGGCGAAACGCCGTCGGTGTCTGGCCGAATTCTGCCTTGAATGCCCGCGTCATAGCGCTGGCGTTTTCATATCCGCATCGACCGGCGATTTCGGCGATGGACTGCTCGGTATCTTCTGCCAGATTGCGTGCAAGGTTCAGTCTCATTCGGCGGTACAGCGCCTGCGGCGTGGTCTTGAGCTCCGCCTGAACGCGCATTTCGATCCGCTTTTGCGAACACCCGATCTTGCGGGCCAGTTCCCTGATCGAAAGAGGTGTTTCAAGGTTCGCCTGCATGACGGCCAGTGCGCGATTGACCAAAGTGTCTTCGGACTTCAGAGGCAAAGGGTAATGATCCTGCCCATTTCGGCTCATCAGAAGATGCCCGACTTCCATGGACAGAAGAGGGCCGTGATCCCTGCGGATAAGGGCCGAGGCCAGATCGAACGCGGCCATGGCCCCGGAACAGGTCAGCCTGTTGCCATCGATGACAAAACGTTCCTGCACCGCATCCACGGCCGGAAAGCTTTCTTCGAACCGGGAAAGTTCGTCCCAGTGAATGGTTGCCCGGTGCTCATCCAGCAAACCGGCCCGGGCCAGCAGCCAGCTGCCGGTATCCAACCCTGCCACTTGCCGGTGTTTTCGGGCCGCAGCCAGCACGATGCGTGTGGTCGATCGCGTGTCCAGCTTGCGATATCCATAAGACGGCATGACCACCAGAACGTCGCCTTGCTGGTCAGAGATTGAACCATTCGGTGTAACGACAAGGCCACTGGAACTTTGCACGGGGTCTCCGTCCATGGAACAGAAACGCCATGAATACAAAACCTGCCTCGACAGGTTGTTCGCAGCCCTGAGCGGTTCGACCATGTTTGCAAGGCAATGGTTCGAAAACCCGTTGAAGAGCAGGATGTTGTAGTGTCGCGTCAAAATTTTCGAATTTGGCATGATTTGATATCAACTCTGCATGTCGCGACCATGAGCGATGGCGTTTGGTTGGTCAACCACCGATCCAGGGAACACGCGCCATGCAGTTTGGTCTGACAGAAGAACAGGACATGATCGTCTCGACGGTCCGAAGCTTTGTTGAAAACGAAATCTACCCGCATGAAGACGCGGTCGAGCGCTCGGGAACCGTGCCTCCTGAGCTGGGTGAGCAGATCAAGCAGAAATGTATCGATCTGGGCTTTTATGCCTGCAACTTCCCCGAGGAAGTCGGCGGCGCAGGTCTGTCTCATCTGGATTTCACCTTGGTCGAGCGCGAGCTTGGCCGCGGGTCAATGGCGCTGACGCATTTCTTTGGGCGCCCGCAGAACATCCTTATGGCCTGCAACGACGAGCAGCGCGAACGGTATCTTTTGCCTGCCGTACGTGGCGACAAGATGGACGCTCTGGCGATGACCGAACCGGATGCGGGTTCGGATGTGCGTGGTATGAAATGCCAGGCGGTGCGCGATGGCGGCGACTGGGTTGTCAACGGATCGAAACATTTCATCTCGGGCGCGGAACATGCGGATTTCTTCATCGTTTTCATCGCGACCGGCGTGGACGAAACTCCCAAGGGCCCGAAGAAACGCATCACCACTTTCCTGGTGGATCGCGGTACTCCGGGGTTTGAAGTGCGCGAGGGCTACAACTCGGTCAGCCACAAGGGCTACAAGAACTATATCTTGTATTTCGACAACTGCCGTCTGCCTGACGCACAGGTCCTGGGCGAGGTTGATGGCGGTTTTGCCGTGATGAACGAATGGCTTTACGCAACCCGCCTGACGGTTGCGGCGTTCTCGGTCGGTCGCGCGCGGCGCTGCTTTGACTATGCGCTGAACTATGCGGCCGAGCGCAAACAGTTCGGCCAGCCCATCGGCAAGTTTCAGGGCGTCGGCTTCCAGATCGCCGACATGATCACCGAGATCGATGCCGCCGATTGGCTGACACTCGCGGCCGCGTGGCGTCTGGATCAAAACCTGCCATCGAACCGCGAGATTGCCTCGGCCAAGCTCTATGCCTCGGAAACGCTGGCGCGGGTGACGGATACCACACTGCAAATCTTCGGGGGGATGGGTTTGATGGACGATTTCCCGATCGAACGGTTCTGGCGCGATGCCCGGGTCGAGCGCATCTGGGACGGCACCAGCGAAATTCAGCGCCACATCATCAGCCGCGATCTTCTACGTCCCTTGGGCGCCTGACCATGAACAAAGACCTGACCCGGCTGCTGCGCCCGAAAACCATCGCTGTCATCGGTGGCGGCGCGTGGTGTCAGCAGGTTGTTCTGCAATCCGAACGCATGGGCTATGCCGGTCAAATCTGGCCGGTGCATCCCAAAGCGTCGGAAATTGCGGGTCACAGGGTTTTCGGCCACATCGAGGACCTGCCCGCAGCCCCGGATGCGGTTTTCATCGGTATCAACCGCCACGCCACCATCGAGGCCGTTCGTGTCCTGTCCAGTATGGGCGCAGGTGGGGCGGTGTGCTTTGCATCGGGCTTTTCCGAGGCCGTTGCCGAAGATGACACCGGCGGGGACTTGCAGGATCAACTGATTGCCGCAGCCGGTGACATGCCCATTCTTGGCCCGAACTGCTATGGCTTCATCAACGCGCTGGATGGGGCGCTGTTGTGGCCGGACCAGCACGGGGCCACCCCTGTGGGCAAGGGCGTGGCGATCCTGACGCAAAGCTCGAACATCTCGATCAACCTGACCATGCAGAAACGTGGGTTGCCGATTGCCTACATGATGGCCTGCGGAAACATGGCCCAGACCAGCCAGGCCGAAATCGCCTGGGCCTTGATCGATGATCCGCGTGTAACCGCCGTGGGTCTGCATATCGAAGGGTTCAAGGACATCCGGGAATGGGAGGCGCTGGCCGCCAAGGCCTATTCAAAGGGCATCCCGCTGGTCGCCTTGAAAGTGGGTGCGTCGGAACAGGCACAGGCCGCGACGGTCTCGCACACTGCGTCTCTTGCAGGCAGCGATGCGGGCGCGCAGGCCCTTCTGGACCGGCTGGGCATTCCGCGTCTGTCCGCGTTGCCGGACTTTCTTGAGACGCTGAAACTGTTGCACTGCTATGGGCCGCTGCCGGGTGGCCGCATCGCTTCGATCAGTTGTTCAGGGGGTGAGGCGAGCCTGATCGCGGATATGGCGGTTGGCACGGGCCTGAGTTTCCCGCAGTTGAGCGATGACAAAAGGGCGCGCTTGCGTGACGCGCTTGGCCCTATGGTCGCGTTGAACAACCCGTTGGATTATCACACGTATATCTGGCGCGACGAAGAGGCGATGGCGCAGGCCTGGTCGGGCATGACGGGTGACGACATCGACCTGACGTTCTCGATCGTCGACTATCCGACGACGAATCCGACCGACTGGAGTTGCGCGACCCGAGCTGCGTTGAAAGTGCGTGCTGAAACCGGCGCCCGGTTTGCGATTGTTGCGACGCTGCCTGAACTTCTGCCTGAAGACGTCGCCCAAGACCTGATGGCCGGTGGTGTCGTTCCATTCATGGGATTGCGCGAAGCGCTGGCGGCCACGCGCGCCGCGGGTCAGATTTCGCCACCGTCCGCACATCCTGTCTGGTTGCCTGGAAAGGCTGAGGCGACCCAAACCCTGACCGAAGGCGAATCGAAAGGGGCGCTGGCCGAATGCGGCCTGCACGTTCCGCAAAGCCGCACGGTTTGCGGCCCGGCAGAGGCCCACTCGGCCGTGCAGGACATGGAAGCCCCCTTTGCCGTGAAAGGTGTTGGGCTTGCGCATAAATCCGAACACGGCGCTGTTCGGCTGGGCATCAAGGCCGAGGACGTGGCCGATGTCGCAGCCGAAATTGGCACAGATAGCATCCTGATCGAAGAGATGATCACCGGAACCGTTGCTGAATTGCTGGTCGGTGTCGTCCGTGACCCGGCGCATGGGTTTGTCCTGACATTGGGGGCGGGGGGCGTGCTGACCGAAATCCTGCGCGACACGGCGTCGGTGCTGGTGCCAAGCACGCCCGAGGATATCCGTGCCGCGCTTGGCAAATTGAAAATTGCCCCGCTTTTGGCAGGCTATCGCGGCCAACGGGCGGCTGATATGGATGCAATCATCGCCGCAGTCGAGGCCGTTCAGGCCTATGTCATGCAAAATGCCGACACGCTTGGCGAGGTCGAGATTAACCCGCTCCTGTGCACGCCGGACAAGGCCGTTGCCGTGGATGCACTGATAAGAAAGGCCTGAGATATGGACCCGATCAAAACCCGCCGCGACGGAGCGATCCTTGAGGTGACGCTGGACCGGCCCAAGGCCAACGCCATCGATCTTGTCACCAGCCGCAGGATGGGTGAGGTATTCGCCGCGTTTCGCGACGATCCAGAACTGCGCGTAGCCATTTTGACGGGCGGCGGAGAGAAGTTTTTTTGTCCGGGCTGGGACCTGAAAGCAGCGGCCGACGGGGATGCGGTAGACGGGGACTATGGCGTCGGAGGGTTCGGCGGCCTGCAAGAGCTGCGCGACCTGAACAAACCCGTGATCGCGGCCGTCAACGGTATTGCCTGTGGCGGCGGGCTGGAGCTGGCCCTTTCAGCCGACATGATCCTTGCCGCCGATCATGCCACGTTCGCCCTGCCGGAAATCCGCTCGGGGACTGTCGCGGATGCGGCCAGCGTCAAACTGCCCAAGCGCATCCCTTACCACATCGCGATGGAGTTGCTGCTTACCGGCCGTTGGTTCGACGCAGAGGAAGCCAATCGCTGGGGTCTGGTGAACGAGATCGTCGCCGCGGATCAACTGATGGACCGCGCCTGGGAGCTGGCCCGGCTGTTGGCCTCGGGACCGCCCCTGGTTTATGCCGCGATCAAGGAAATCGTACGCGATGCCGAAGATGCCAAGTTTCAGGATGCCATGAATCGCATCACCAAGCGTCAGCTCAGAACCGTGGACGTTCTCTATGCCAGCGAAGATCAACTGGAAGGCGCGCGCGCTTTCGCCGAAAAAAGGGATCCGGTCTGGAAAGGAAAGTGAACTCTGATCACAGAACGTGAATTTGGCATTTACTGATCCGTGCCGCACGTGCACAGTTAGGCATGCCGTATTTCGAACGAAAACCATATGTTAGTGCATCTCGGGCGGTCAGCCCGATTGCTCCGCAGCCTGACAATCAACCGATTTCCGATATTGCGCGCCGCGTGCTCGAAACAGAGCGGGGCCCGCGGCAACATCTGGACGGTCCGTTCAGGTGTCGCAAATCCTGCCATCCCGGCAGCACCGCCACCATTCTGCTGTCCTTTGAAGCACCGGAAGGCGCGGCCCCTGTTCAGATGCAGTTCGAACCGGGCGATCTGACCAATCCGAACGGCGACATTCTGCCGGCCAACCGCATCAGTGTGATCCCGCCACAAATCCAGCTTGAACCGGGGGAAGCAACGGATGTTGCTGTTGCGGTGACTATACCCGACCTCTCCGAACCCGGTGAATATCACGGTCGGATCGCCTGTACCGGAACGGACCAGACCTCGGTTGTGGTGATTTTCGAGGTGGCGGGCGCTCAGACTTGACGGGTCACCAGATAGTCCATGAACTGTCCCAGAAACGCGCGCGGCGGGTCTTCTGTGCCCGCGAACACCCGCGCGAACTCATTCCGGGCCGCGGCCAGCAGATCATTCGCTGCGTCCTGCGCATAGCGGATGCTGCCGTAATGGCTCATGCGCTCCAGCACCCAGGCGACATCTTGCGTTGACCGGGCATCGCGCGGGTTTGACAACATCTCGGCCAACCGTGCCTGTTCAGGCTCTTCCGCCTTCAGGCCAAGCTGGCCCAGCATCAGCGTGCGTTTGCCTTCATAGATGTCGCCGCCGATTTCCTTGCCGTAACTGTCCTGTGAGCCGACGAGATTCAAGACGTCGTCCTGAATCTGAAACGCCGCACCCAGGAAAAAGCCGAAGGCGTTGAAATCATCCAGATTCAGCGCGCCGGACGCGACATCATGTGGCCGCGCAATCAGGGCCCCGATGCGCATCGGGTGAATGAAACTGTACCAGCAGGTCTTTTTCAGACACATCCTCAGATAATCTGATGCATCGACGTTCAAACGGTTGTCGCGGATCCAGCCAAGCTCCAGCGCCTGACCTTCGATGGATTGCTGCAACAGATGGTCGAACTCATCCACCACGCGCATACCGGTTTCCGGGCCCAACGGCCCCAAGTTCTGACGCAGCAGACGCAGGGCAAGCGATTGCATCCCGTCGCCGGTATTGATCGCAAGGGGAACCCCAAGCCGCTTGTGCATACATTCGCGCCCGCGCCGGAAATCGCTTTGATCTTCGATGTCGTCGTGGATCAGAAAAGCGTTGTGCAGCAGCTCTAGAACCGCGGCCGAGACCCTCGCATTCTCGCTGTTTCCGCCGAAGGCTTCGCATGTCGCCAACAGCAGGGCGGGCCTCAAGCCCTTGCCCGAGGTTTCGATGTAATCGCGCATCGGGCCATACAGATAAGCCTGAGGCTCACCCGTCGGCAACAGGCCCAAAAGCGTTTCGCGCGCCTGATCCCCGTAAAAGGTCAGGGTTTTCAGAAAATCCTGTTTTGCCGCAGGATCCAAATGCGCGGTTCCGGATTTCACAGGCTCAGCCCTTCTGGGTGATGATCACGCGACTTTTGTCTTCCCGCGCGCCGGATCGTTCCGGACCGCCGCCAAACGCAGAAAGCGGTGCATCCGAAATTGGCAACGCCCTGGACAAGGCACCTGATTGACCACTGTCCCGACCCAGATCATACGCGACATCTTCCGCCAGCTCATCCCCCGGGATCGGCAGATCCGCGGTGGGCTCGTAATTTGCGATGAGGTCGAACAGCTCTTTCGGGGGGCAGATCATTCGAAGCGCTTCGGCAACGGCTGGCTCCTCGGTGATGCCGCCGGGTTTTGAATATTCCGCCGCCGGTTCCCCTATGGCGGCAAGAGGGCCATCACCGCCACGATCAACTCCTGCCGTGTCCTGACCCATTTTCAGCGCGGCTTCGACCGCAACCGCGAACCGATTGTCCCACGGAAGGCCAGCCTGATAGCGGGCGTAATCATAGGCGCGCAGCGGTTTCAGGATGTCGGGCTCGTGCAGGTCCCAGATCTGGCAGGGCTCGGCATCCGATCCACTGCGTTGAAGAATGGCGTTGACGGCCCGACGCGCGGCCTCGTTCGCCCCTTCCATCGTGGCAAGGTCGGTAAAAGTGCGGACGTAATCCGATGCAAGGAAGAAGTTCGGGATGAGCGTGGCCGCATCCGGGCGCAAGCGCCAGCTGTTGATACGGTTGACCAACAAGGGTTCGACATTGCTTTGACGCTTGGGGTCGTTCGGGTCTTGAACGATATCAGGATCGAGGAACCAGTAATGCATATCCTCGTCCCGCAGAATGGTTTGGCCATCCATGTTGATGCTGCGCTTGAGCTGTTCCCAAACCTCTTTTGCGATCTCTTCCCGGCTGCAATCGCGCGCGGTTTTTCCGTTCAACCCCGGCTTGTCCCATTCGGAGATATCGATTGACAGCAGGCCTTTGGTCTTTCCTTCGGCCCAGTTATCGAAGTTGATCCCCGGCCAGAACTGTTTTTGCGACACAGCCGTCAAAGCCCATGGGCTGTCGATGAAAATGACGTGGCCGTGGGTCAGCTCGACATCCTTGGTCAGATAGAACTGAATGCCGTTCATCCATTGCACGTCATCGGCCAGCAAAGGCAATTTGGCAAGTGCGGGGTCAACCGCCATCATTTCCGGGGTCACAAGCGGTGCCATGCGTTCAATCGGCATGGCGCTGATGAACCAATCCCCCGTGACCTGCTTTTCTTCGCCATCCTGTTCGACCGTTGCGCCGACGATCTTGCCGTTCCGGCACTCGATTCCGGTGACTTTGGAGTCAAAATTGTACACGACCCCCTTGCTTGTCAGGTAATCCAGCCACGGTTGAATCCAGACAAGATTGGTGGGCCCGTTCAGCAGCCTGTTGCAGTGGGGTTCGGGCGTGGCGATACCCAGCTGAAGCTGAACCGCAATGTCCCCCACTGTCTTCGTGCTTGCCGTCGTGGCCTTGGCGGCCACCAATGAACGGGTCAGGCCGATGGCAAGGAACTTCTGATAGGCTTCCGAACGGTCCTGCGCGCCGATGAAATCCCACCAACCGATCCGTTCATATTCGTCAAACCGGCGTTCCTTGCAGGACGTCGCGATCCGCCACATGCAGGCAACAAAATGTTCGACATCCTCATACGCAATCTGGTCCCTCGGCGAAAGCGCGAAGGCAATGGTCTTGAAGGCATCCGCAACATCCTTGAGCGTGCGGGGGAACCGTTCCGGGACAATGATGCCGGGCTTGTCGAACTGGCTGACCAGAACTTGCGTGGTCGGGACCAGATTGTCAAAGCATGTGCCCTTGTCGTAATACGGCGTGCGGGCCATCGTGTCGGTGATATGCCGATAAAAGTTCGGAAAGAACCTGAACCCATGTTCACCGGGCAGCCAGGGGCGTTTCACGCCGGGCGGATAATTGGCCCCATCCATCTCGGCCCATTTTTCCAGCGCCTTTATGTGTTTGGCTTTCGAGCCATGATCCCCTTCACCCTTCATCACGGGAATGCTGCGGGCCTTGCCGCCGGGGATCAGCTGGCGTTCGTGGACTTCTACCTCGAACCCGCGTTCAATCAGTTCGTGCGCGGCGCTCATGCCAGCCACGCCTCCCCCAAGAATGACAACCTTGTCAGGCATCGGAAATTCCTTTCGCGGAATAGACGTCAAAGCGCAGGGTTATGTCTGACAGGCTGGCTTCGCCAATGCCAAAACCCTGCACCCGATTCATCCAGCTGAAATGCGGATTCGAGGTCAGGTAACGCGGTGCAAGCCGTACCGGAGCCGAAGCGGGCAGATTGCCCTTGGACAATGCCGCATATCCGTCCGGGCCGAAGTCACACACACCCGTATCTTCGAACAGGATCGGAGCTTGTCCGATGGACGGTCTTATAAGTGCCTTTGCATGAAGCAGCCCCACACCATCCGGCCGAACGCGCATCCAGTCTCCTCCGATCGGTTCGATCACCCCTTTCAGATGCGGGCCTTCGACGGTGCCCCCTTCTTTGATGGCGAAATGCAGCCAAATCCCGTCCGGCGTCTCGCCCGAGGGGTGAAAGCTGCTTTCGAACGGCACCACAAATTTGGCGACATGTTCCAGTACCGGCGGCGCCACTGCGGTTTTTGCCGGTTCCGGTGCGGCAGGTTCAATTTCTTTTTCGGGCCCGGGGTCAAACTCGCGCCCTCCCGACGTCAGCACCGGACGCCAGGACAAGGTTTTTTCCTGTTTGACCGACGGAAGAATGGCTGCGAATTGTTGAAACCCTGTTTGCGGGTCCCGCAACAAGGGCCACCCGCGAATGGCACGCTCGGGGCCGCCATCTTCCGAACAGATCAGACGTAGCGTGTCATGCGACGACACGGATGGGCCGGCTTCCACCAACACCCGACTGAGACCGTCTGCGTTGATCGCCTCGGACCAACGCAGCGTCACGCCCCGATCTGTAAACTCGCGCACGACCCGATCTCCGGTCAACAGGTTATCGTGCGGACGGCCTCAGCTTCTTTGATCCTGAGATGGAACTTCTGCTGCACGCGGAAGACGTGCTCGCCCTCGGCAGAGGTTTGCAGATACTTCACGGCGATATCCGAGGGCACGACGATTTCAACCGGTGCACCCAGCAGGGACACAAGCACTGCCTTGTCCGGGGGCAGGGTGCTGGAACGCAGCAACGGCCCGTCCAGGAACGGGAGAATGCTGTCACGTGGCAGCACCATCGAATTCGGCAGCGGAGTCGTGACCGCACGGAACAGACCATTGCCCATCACACAGGCATAGGGGCCCAGATAGCCATGCGTTTCCAGCTTGCTGATGCCCTCGACGACGGCCTCGAAAACCTCGGTTCCGGTATAGTTCTTTTTGGTCGCGGAATTGGTTTTGCCTTCGCCTGCTTCAAGCAATCCCGGATATTTGCCACCGCCGCTGATCGTATAGATCTGCGGCAATGAGTCGGGCGCGCCGCCAGCGTGTTTGGGGGCCTGTCCGGTGCCGGGTTGACCGTTGAAAATGATGTCATCCTCTACCCGTGCCACAACGGCGGCCGCTCGGCGGAACATGATCTGAGCAGCCGTCAGTTCCGGATCAGCCACCTGTGCGCCTTTCAGGTACACGTTCACCGATACGGTGGTAAGGCGCAGCGTGTCATAATCGTTCACGTCAAGCCGCTGCTTGGATGCACCAGATGAGTTGTCGACCAGATCCAGCTTGTTCAGCGGAACGGACTGCGTGTCAGCGGGCAGCGGTCCGTACAGGGGCAGGAAACTGGCGGCCACCCGGGCGCGCAGTGCCTCGTCATGAACGGCCTTGTTCACGGCGCTCCACTGGTCTTCGTTCCAATCCAATGCATCGGTCATTGTAAATCCCTCTCGGTGCTGCTGCCCAATTCGGCGGGGCAGTCAATCTTGTTCATTTTGCTTCTTTCAATCTGTCCAGCAGATCGCGGGCCCGCTGCTCCTGAACAACTCCACGGCAATCCCGGGCAAGCGAAAGCGCTTGTTCCGCCTCGCTGATTGCAGCGTCCAAGTCCCCTTTTGCGGCAAAAGCCTTTGCTCGCACACGGTGGTATTCAGGTTTGTTCAACGTCTCGCCGCGTTCCCAGCCGGGAATGCAGACGGCTTCGAGCCGGTCCAAAGCCTGATCAACATCTCCGTGATCAATCATCAACTCAGACAGAACAATCTGATTCTGTGGAAAAGTAAAGTTTCCACCAGATTTGGAGATCAGGTTCATGCATGCCTCGATGCGTTCCGGAACGCCTGCGATATCGCCTTTCCCGGCCTGCGCGAGACCCATATAGATGTCCTGCATCGCGTGAAGGTAAAGAAACCCTTCCTCATCCGCGACTTTTCTGGCTTCTTTCATCGTCACATCAAGGCGGTCCCATTCCCCCGCATAGGGCAGGAACATGCTGCAAGCGCCCATGACGTAGACAAGGTTGGGTGCGTGGTTCAGCGCCCTGCTGACCTCGATGGATTCCAGACGCGCGGCCTCGGCTTTTTCGAACTTTCCTTGCTGCCACAGCAGGCATCCCTGAATGGCCAGCAATGACGCGGCCGTGGAAGACTGGGTCATGGGCATCATGGCCATATCCAGCTCGGGTGTGATCAGGGCGAATGCGCGCTCCAGCTGTTGTTCGCATTCCGCAAATTCCCCGCGGAAGTAATGCGTAAAGCTCAGCGCCCGCGCCGCCAGCACATTGGCGACGGGGTCTTCGGACATGCTGGCCATCATGTCCAGCGCCTGCCCCATTTCCATCGCTCGGTTCATCTGACCGGCAACAAAGAAATGGGTCCAACGGCAGAAGGTTGCGGCAAAAAGCGTCTCGCCGTCGCCCAAAGACTGGGCCAGTTCCATCGCCCGGGCGGCAGTTTCGCCGACCTGATCGGACGACCATCCGTAGATCGCCATATAGGCGGGCAGAATGTTCATCTGAACCCGAAGCTCGAAACCGTCGCGATCCGCGTTGGCCTTCATGGTTCCGATGTTGCGCAGGGCGGCCCGGAAAGCGGAGATCGCGGGCAGGTTCGCCAGTCGGGACAACGCCACTTCACCTGCCGTGACCCAATTGGCGACGGCTTCATCCTTCAATCCGCCAAGATCGCAGTGATGCGCGACGGTATCGGGGGCCGGGGTTCCGAATGCCTTGTGACCGTCCAGCAGTGCTTGGGCGATTTTCAGATGAACCTTCTGCCGGTCTTCCCGCAGCAAGGAATTATAGGCCGTATCCTGAACCAGCGCGTGGTTGAACGTGTATGTGGCCGACCCTGAATCGCTGGTGATCAGCACGACGCCAGCCGCCATAAGCTGCATGAGGGCGCTTTCCACATCCATGTCTTCATGCGCCACCGCGTGGATCATCTGAGCGGTGAAACTGCGCCCGATGACCGATCCGAGCTGGGCGACTGGTTTGGCATGTTCCATCCGGTCAAGACGCGACATCAGCGAGTCCTGAAGGGTGGCCGGGACGCTCAGCGCATCCAGAACCTCGGCGTTGATCGGGGCATCCTGGGGCAGCTGGTCCAGAACCGCCTTTGTCATTTCTTCGATATACAGCGGCACGCCATCCGCCTTCTCGATGATCTGCCTGATCAGGATAACAGGCAGGCTGTACGGCTCGGCCACGCGCCGGACCAGTTCGGATGCCTCGGTAGTGCCAAGCGGAGACAGATCAATGCGCGCGGCTCGGCTTTCCAAATGTTCCGGAGGTTCGTATTCAGGTCGGTGCGACAGAACCACCAGTACCGGAAAGTTGCTCAAGGCGGATGCAAGAGCATCCAGTACATCCAACGTGGTCGCATCGGCCCAATGAACGTCTTCGACCACCAACAACAACGTGCCGCGCCTGTCACACAGGCTGCCCAGACTGCGCAGCATCACGTCAAGGGATTTGCGCGCCTTCTTCAACGGGTCGGATTCTGACGGGGCGCCGGTCTCGATGCCTGCCAGATCCAGAAGAACGGGTAAGTCCGCGTCACTCAGCCGTGAGGCCGATTGCACGAAGTCCGAAATCGCCGCCCGGATACTTTCATTTGATTTGTCGCCCGAAACGCGCCTCAATTCTCCGACAATCGGGTGCAGCGGAAGACTGGTCAGGTGCGGGATGCACTGCAATGTAAAGGGTTTGACCCCGATTGTTTCAGACAGTGACTTGATCAGCCTCGACTTGCCGATTCCCGCAGCCCCCCCGACAAGCGCCAGCCGGCCCGAGCCTTCCTGCGCTTCGTTCCAAAGCCGGGTCAGGGTGGAAAGATCGTCATGCCGGGCGACAAGATCGACCGCAGATTGACCCACCCGCGCGTCGAACCGGCTGGTGGACATGATTTCCGACACCACGCGATACACTTTGCGCTGATTGTCAAAGCCTTTCAGCTCGTGGCTGCCGCGTGGCTCGAATTCAAAGGCACCCTGGGTCAGCCTCCAGGTCTCTGAAGAAACGATCACTTCACCCGGTTCGGCCAGCCCCTGCAGGCGGGATGCAAGATTCGCCGTTTCACCCACCAGAAAGTCCTGGGACCCCAGGCTTTTCGAAGAAACAACGCCCACGACAACCATTCCGGTCGCAATGCCTGCCCGTAGGTCGAGCTTTTCTCCAAACTCGTTTTCAAGGTTCTGAACGGCCTCGATGGTCTCCAATACGGCTCGTACGGCCCGTTCGGCATCATCTTCCATGGCCTTCGGGTAACCGAAATACACCATGATGCCATCGCCCTGCCGATAGGCCAGATGGCAGCCGTGTTGTTTCAGGGTGCCGATCGCCGTATCCAGATACAGGTTCATGATCTGCATCAGGTCTTCCGGATCATATCGCTGAGCCAGCCGTGTCGACCCCACAAGATCGCAGAAAACCAAAGTCAGTTGCCGGCGCTCGGCCTTGGACTGGACTTCGGGCCGCTTCGACGTTTCCTGCGATTTCAGCCTGGCCTGCGCCTTACGAAAGCGCTTCCTTTCACCAACCGTCAACCCGAGATCACGCAGTTCCGGATCAGTCAACTCGTCCAGAATGTCGTCGTCCACACCCTCTCTCTGAAACAGAGTGGCATAGTCATTCAGATCTGCCAGATGAAGGACTTTTGAAATGCGCGGTGATGCCTCAAGGACTCGCGTCATTGTCTTGCGACTCCTTCCATAACTGTCCCCCTGTTTTCCCCTTAATACATATACATAATGAATATGTATAATCCAAAATTAGAGAGGAATTCATACTGAATCCATAGCAGGAACTGGCAGCACTGTTAACTTGTTACATTGATTGGTCGACATACGTCTAAATTACCACGACGTCACGCGCTTTTCCTGAAAAATCATAAGGTTCAAGTCTCAAGTTGACTTAATTGGCAAGGTTTTGGGGCGACAGAACGACCGGATATGCCGGTCTGCCGCTGACGTCACGTCAAGGCTGACAGAGGTACTAAAGTGCCGTGGCCGACATGAGGTGCCGGGCAGAAAAGCAGACTCAACCCCGGCGCCAGCAAAGAGCCGAAGCGCGCAAATGTGCTTCGAACAGATACACTTACGCTCCGGGCGCATCCCGTGTTTTGCCCGCCCGTTCTTCATTGGGATACAGGTATCAGGGAAAGCGGCTCAAAGATCTGAGAAAAGTCAGGAATCATCCGGTATCCAAGGCGGATCCGGCCGTGGATGAAACCCTATTCCTCGGCCACGGCTTTCACATGGGCCGCAAAGGACGGAGCCAGCATCAGGGACTTGCACCGCTCGAACCGGTTGGTGGCATAGGCCCAGAAGTCTTCGGCGGGGTTTTCATCCGCATGCTGGATCAATCCCCACAGCGTCCACAGCAGGTCGCACATGGCTTTATAGATCACCATGCGCCCGATCTGAGCCTCGCTCGGCGGGTTTCCGAAATAGGCGGTCAACATTTCCTGTTCCTGTTCGTCGTTCAGCCCGGCTTCGACCGACAGATCACCCAGATCCCAAAGGGCATCGTTCATGCCTGAATACTCGTAATCCACGATCCACATGCGCTGGCCGTCATCCAGAAAATTCTCGCACAGAGGGTCGCAGTGGCTCGGGACCAATGTCCCGGGTTTGTCCCGCAGCACCTCGCGGATCGGGGCCGCCTCGGCCACGACGTCCGCGTAACCCTCTGGCAGGGTAGCGTTTTTGTCCGCAAGCACCTTCATGTAGTCGTTGATCATCGAAAACAGCTCGAACCGAAACTTGAACGGCTCGGGGGCATCATGAAGCTGCCTCAGCGCCTTACCCGCACGGGCGGCAGACCCGGGACGCGTCGCAAACATCTCGGGTGTCATCGTGACGATGTCGGGTACGCAATCACTGATCATCACGCCGGATGCCGCGTCTGCCCACAGAACTTCGGGGCCGACCCCGGTTTTCGCCGCCACCCGTGCGTTGTGGATTTCAACTGCGCGGTCGATATAGGCTTCGGTGCCTTCACCGGGGATGCGCACGATCACCGTCCTTGGCCCGCCTTCGACGCGATAGACCAGATTGGTCAACCCGCCCAGCCGCTGGGTGTGAATGTCCGCCTCGGCAAGGGTTTCGAACCCCGCCACGTTGCGAAGGGCCTGAATAATCTCATTTGTTGGTTCATTCTGCATCGCTCTCTCCCTCAGGCTTTCAACCGGCTGTTTGCCGGGTCGTAAAGCGGCCCGTCCACGCGGCGGATAGCGTGGCGTTCGCCGAACACCTCCACTTCGAAATCTGACCCACCAGTCAGTCCCGCAGGCAGATAACCGTAGAGGATGGTCTTGCCGACGGTAAACCCATAGCCACCGCTGCATGCCAGCGAGACTGTTTTGCCGGAATGCAATATGGTCTCCCCTCCGGTGATCGGCAGCCGCTCATCGGCGATGAACGTGCAGAGCTGCCGCTCGGGGCCGGTCGCTTTCTGCGCCTCCAGCACCGGGCGCCCGATGAAGCCCTGTTTGGATTTCAGATGGACCCGCGCGCCAAGGCCCGCCTCGATTGGCGAATAGTCGGGGGTGATGTCGGCGCTCCAGTAAAGATAGCCTTTTTCCAGCCGCAAGGACTCGATCGTGCGGTAGCCGATGTCGCGGATGCCATGGCTCTGACCGGCCTGCCAAAGCAAGTCATAGACATGCAGGGCGAACTCGGTCGGGATATGCAGCTCCCATCCCAGCTCTCCGACGTAACCTATGCGGATTGCGCGAACCTTTGCCGTTCCCAAGGTGATCTCTCGGGCCGTTGCAAAGGGAAACGCATGGTTCGAGACGTCTTCTTCCGCGATGGCCTGCATCACATCCCGTGCCTTGGGGCCGCAAATGTTGATGACGGCGCGTGCCGACGTCATTTCGATCAGCTGCGCGCGCCCATCGCGGGGCAGGTGACGTCGGATCCAATCCGCGTCATGCACGCCGAATCCGGACCCGGTGACGATGTAAAAATGGTCCCGCCCCAATCGGGTGACGGTGATATCGGCTTCAACGCCCCCGCGATCATTGCACAATTGGGTGTAGATCACCGTGCCATCCGGCTTGTCCATATTTGAAACGGCAAGGTTTTGAAGGGCTTCCAGTGCGCCGGGGCCGATCAGTTCGAACTTTGAGAAACTGGTTTGATCGATCAGAACGACCCCGTCGCGCGCGGCCTTATGTTCCTGTTCGGCATAGGTTTTCCAACCCGGCGACAGGAAATCCAACTGATCCACCGGCTCTACACCGGCCGGAGCGAACCAGAGCGGTCGCTCCCAGCCATTTTTTGACCCGAACACCGCGCCATGTTGTTTCAGCCGCTCATGCAGGGGCGACAGGCGCAGGTTTCTGGCCGTTTCCGCCTCCTGCCCCGGATATCGCATCTTGTAGTGATGCGCGTAATGCTCGACCGCGCGAGGATACATGAAGGCGCGCGTGGCGTGATGCGGGCTGAACCGGCGCACGTCCAGAGGCCACAGATCAAGGCTCGGGCGGCCTTCTACAATCCACTCCGCGATCATCTCTCCTGCGCCACCACCTGCCGCGATGCCGTACAGAAATCCGGTCGCCAGCATCAGGTTTCGCAGTTCAGGCGCCCATCCCATGACAAAATCGCCATCCGCGGAATAAGGGATGGGGCCGTTGATCACCTGCCGGATTCCAACCGTGTTGACGACCGGCGTAACCTGACCTGCCAGTTCGGCAAGGGGGGCAAACCGCTCCAGGTTGTCCGGCAAAAGCTGCCGGACAAACGCGCCCGGAATACCCTTGTCGCCGAATGGCAGCGTGTTGTCCTCATACCCGCCGATCACAAGCCTCCCGCCTGCATCCGGTTTGTAATACACCAGCCGCTCGGGATCCCGCAGGGTTGGCAAGCGTTTTACAAGATCGGGGTCGGGCAGGGGTTCAGTTACGATGTATTGATGCTCGACAGCGCAGGCTGGGACAACGACCCCGAGTTTCGCGGCCAGTTCGCGGCTCCACATTCCGGCGGCCAGAACGACGGTGTCCGCTTCATAGTCCCCTTCCGATGTCATCACTTTGGTGATGCGATCGTTATGGATCTCAAAATCGGTGACCTCTACGGATTGGCGGATCCGGGCACCGTGCATCCGGGCGCCGGATGCGATTGCCTGACACAAGCCTGCGGGATCGACATGACCGTCCGACGGGATAAAAGCCGCGCCCTCTAACCCTTTCGCGTCGACATAGGGGAAAAGCGCCTTGGCTTCGGCGGCCGAGATTATTTCCATCTCCAGATCAAAGCTGCGGGCCATTGTCGCCAGGCGTTTTGCTTCCAGAAGCCGCTCTTTGCTTGCCGCCAGGCGCAGGCTTCCGACTTTCTTCCAGTCGAATTCCATCCCGGTTTCTTCGGCCAGACGATCATACAGCGCCACGGACCGTTTAAGCATCCGCGTCGTGTTGCGCGATGACCGCAACTGCCCGACAAGCCCCGCCGCATGCCAGGTGGCCCCCTCGGTCAGGGACGCCCTTTCCAGAAGAACAACATCCGTCTCACCTGACCGTGCGAGGTGATACGCGATGGAGCATCCGATGATGCCCCCGCCAATGATGAGATGTCTGACCGAATGCGTTGTCATGCGTCCACCCATTTCAAATGACATGTCGTCATCAAAAGGCGCAAAACAACAAAAAGCAACAAAAATGTTTGAAAAGTGTTGAAGTAAGTCGCTTGAACAGCGTCAACCTTGCAAGTA
The DNA here is from genome assembly GCF_013034175.1 of Ruegeria sp. HKCCA5463. Taxonomy (NCBI): domain Bacteria; kingdom Pseudomonadati; phylum Pseudomonadota; class Alphaproteobacteria; order Rhodobacterales; family Roseobacteraceae; genus Ruegeria; species Ruegeria sp. HKCCA5463. The sequence goes on along the minus strand of NZ_WQFL01000006.1, from coordinate 319,281 downwards.
ACCTGATGAAATCAACAAATATCGCGGCGCTTCATGTCGAAATACGAGCAAGACATTCTCAGCACGGTAAACCTGCATGGGCGAATTTCGGTCATGGAATTGGCGCGCATTCTCAAAGTGTCGGACCAGACCGTAAGGCGAATCGTGAAGCCGATGGTCGCCAAGGGCAGCCTGTCCAAGGTGCATGGTGCATTGGTCAGCACTCAAAATGTGCTGGATCCTCCGTTTCTGGCCCGCATGGCGCAGAACCGTGCCGCCAAAGTCGCGATTGCCGACGCCGTTGCGGGGCGGATACCGGACGGTTCGGCCATTGCCATCGACACGGGTTCGACCTCGGGCTTCATTGCTCAGGCACTTCGCACGCGCAAAAACCTCACGGTGGTGACAAACTCGGCCTTCATCGCCGCCACGTTGTCGATGGAAGAGGGCAACAGGGTCTTCATGGCGGGAACGCAGTTGCGCAACCACGACGGCGCCGCTTTCGACCGCGCCGCCTATGACGTCATTGCAGGGTTCTCGGCCCGGACGGCCATTTTGTCGGCGTCACTGGTGCATCCCAGCAAGGGCTTCATGGTCTATGATCAATGCGAGGCTGATATGGCCCGCGCGATGTCTGATATTGCTGACCAGACCTTCATGGCGGTTGATTCAACAAAATTCAACGAGGCCCAGACCAGCCCGGCTTTGCGCCTGCCCGGGTTGGCGGAAAAGGATGTGCTCATCACCGATCGCAAATTGCCCGCAGCCTTTCGATCCTTGCCCGGAGATGCGGAATTGGTGATCGCGGGCGTGAAATCACATGAAAACAGTCATTGACTTGGTGACGACACTGCTCGGTCCGATGTAACTAGCCGGTTCCACCGAAACGGTGAAACCGGCCGTGTTTCAGGCTGTTGCGCCCTTGATGCGAATGGCAGTGCCGACGCTTCCTGCACAGACGCCAACCACAATAGCGATGATCAGTTCCAGTGGCTCTACATGCGCAAACCGGAAGCCTGCGAAAACCAGCGTCTCGAATACACCGACTGCGCCGCCCAATGCCGCGCCCAGCCACAGCTTGCGGGTCATCATGCCCAACGCCAGACCGAGTATGCCGGGCAAGCTCAGGACGTTGCCACCGATGGTTCCAAGTAACTCTAACATCTCTGCCCCCACATCAATTCGAGCTGTTGTTCAGGAAATCGCGGATGTCGTCACCCGCGGCAGCGTGCTCCTGCACAACTTCATCTTCCAATGCAGCAGTCACCTTTTCGTATGTTTCCAAATAGTTGGGTGGCAGGCTGTGGGCGATACCCTGGTGGCAATCGATACAGGTCATACCATTGTCGATGGCGCGTTGGTGTTCCGACGCGGCGCGTGTTTCCTGAATGGTGAAGTCCATGTAGTCAAAGTTGTGACAGTTGCGGCACTCGCGGCTGTCAGACGCTTTCATTTTCTTCCAGACGGCCGAGGCCATCGCCAGGCGGTGATCCTCGTATTTCTCGGGTGTGCTGATGGTGCCCACCAGTTCATGATAGACGTCCTTCACGGCCATGATCTTGGCTTTGATCTTGTGGTTCCACTCATCCGGAACGTGGCAGTCTGAGCAGATCGCACGCACGCCGGAGTGGTTGTTGTAGTGGATCGTCTCGCGATACTCACCCAGGTTCGTTTCCATCGTGTGACACGAGACGCAGAACTCTTCGGTGTTGGTCAGTTCCAGAGTCCAGTGAAATCCGCCCCAGAACAGGATACCGGCCAGAAATCCGGCAAGGATCAGAAAGCCCGAGCTGAACACTACCGCCGGCGTCCAGATCGCGTTCCAAAGGCGACCCAGAAAGCCGCGTTTTTCGGGGGAGTCTGCCATGTCGGTGCTCCTTTCAGTCTTGTTTTGGATCAGTTGCCGGTCGAGGGCTGGAACACGTTTTCAACAAGCGGCGGTGCGTCCGCCTGCGGAACGTGACATTGGTTGCAGAAATAACGGGTCCCGGCGACGCGGTCCAATTCGCGGCCTTCGCGATCCAGATAGTGTGTCATTGAAAGGGTCGGTGCGTTACGCTCACCTGCCTTGGACCAGTCATGGCAGGACAGGCACTGATTGGTGCGCACATCAATCTGATATTGCTCGATCGAATGCGGAATCAGCGGTGGCTGCTGGCGATAATTACGTTGCATCCGTCCTTCGACATTTTTGTGAATCTGATCCAAAGGGATCGGCTCGTCTACGTCCGCGCCCCGCAGGGTTTCGACTTGAGCGGACTGGGCAAAGGCCCATCCGCTCAGCAACACTACGGGTAGAAGGGCAATTCCGCCTGTAACGATTGATCTTTTCATCTTGGCACTCCCCTAGATAGGTCTGGCAGCGCGCGGCTCAGGCGCGGCAACTGGATCGGAAGGTTGAACGACATGGTCGTCGAACCGGTGAGTAAAGTTGAAGACGTCGACTGCGCAGACATCGATGCAGCGTCCGCAGTTTGTGCAGTCAGGTGACAGGATCAGGGGCGAGCTTCCCGGCTTGCCTTTCAGCGCGGGTGAGATCACCTGATTTTCAGGACAGACCGCATAACAATCCATACAGTCATCACAGGCCGTGCGATTGGCTGCACTGACCCGCAGCAGGCTTTTCGACCCGATCAGCCCGTAGAACGCGCCCACGGGGCACAGATGGCCGCACCAGCCATGGCGTGAGACGAAAACGTCAAACACGAAGATGGCCGCGATCATGGCCCAGACAAAGCCCATGCCGAATACCAGCCCGCGATGCAGCATGGTGATCGGGTTGACCAGCTCCCACGCGATCACACCACTCAGGCCCGAGACCAGCAGCACGGTTGCCGGAATCCACAGCCGGGTGCCGCGTTTTGGTTGCCAGCCTTTCGGCAGGTCCAGTTTGCGGTGCACCCAGTTGGCCGCGTCCGTCACCGGGTTTATGGGGCAGACCCAGGAACAATAGACACGGCCACCAATCAGGGCATAGACCATCAGAACGATCAGCCCACCGATCAGCGCGGTCATTTCGGGCCAATGACCTGCAACCAAGCTTTGCAACAGGATGAACGGATCAGTCAAAGGCAACACGCCCAGCGTCAGTGACCCCGCCAAAGTGCCCTCGACAATCCAGATGCCGAACCACGGGCCCAGCAGAAACAGAACCAGAAAGAACAGCTGGCTTGCGCGGCGCACCAGCAAAAAGCGATGCGCCCCGATCCACCCTTTGCCTTCAACGGCCTCCTGACCGACGGGCATGTGCGTGCGAGTACTCATTGCCCCACCCCCGGCAGATCATATTCAGGGGCAAAACCGCCGGGCGCGGCAAGATTGTCGGTTCCCGGTCCGGGCAAACGATCCGGCAGATCGATGATCCCCTCGACCACCGGCGCGCCTTTGGCGGCCTTTTCCTCCCACCCCTTACGGTAATGCTCTGCCGAGCTGCCGCGCGCCAGCCGGGCCGGCAGAACCTTGATGGCGGCCTCGGGCAGAACACAGCTTTTCTCGCACATGCCGCAGCCGGTACAGCGTTCGGCATGAACGGTTGGAATGAACAAGGCATGATGACCCGACCGGGTATTGTGCGCCGTCTCCAAAGTGATCGCCTCGTCAATGACGGGGCAGACGCGATAGCAGACGTCGCAGCGCAGACCGAGGAAGTTCAGGCAGTTTTCCTGATCGACCAGAACGGCAACACCCATCTCGGCATCGTCGATATTCTCCAGCCCGGGATCCAGCGCCCCTGTTGGACACGCGGCGACACACGGAATGTCGTCGCACATTTCGCAGGGAACATCCCGGGCGGTGAAGAATGGCGTTCCCGTCGCCACCGCATCCGAGCCGAGCTCGGCCAGTTTCAGGGTATCGTACGGGCAGTCCCGCACGCATAAACCGCAACGGATGCAGGCCGACAGGAACTCCTTCTCGGGCAATGCGCCGGGCGGGCGCAATGCATCGGCGGGCAGGGCGCGGGCGTCGCGGGCCAGATAGGCCAGCAACGATCCGGCGACCACGCAGCCGCCCGCCGCCCGCGCCGAGTCCTGCAGGAACCGGCGCCGCTGCGGCGAAAGGGGTTTATCGACAAGAGACATGGGAACGCCCCGTATGATCCTTGCTGGTTACGCGCGCTCAACCTTGCAGGCGCACTTCTTGAAGTCGGTCTCTTTCGACAGCGGGCAGGTTGCGTCCAGCGTCAGCTTGTTGGTCAGCTGGTGCTCATCGAACCACGGCATAAAGACCAAACCGCGTGGCACCTTGTTCCGACCCCGGGTTTCAACACGGCTGGTAACCTCGCCGCGGCGGGTCGACAGAACAATCTCCTGACCCCGGCGCAAACCCCGATCCTTTGCGTCCTGCGGATGCATGTAGACCACGGCAGCGGGATAGGCGCGGTGCAGTTCCGGCACCCGGCGTGTCATCGACCCTGAATGCCAGTGTTCCAGCACGCGACCGGTGCACAGCCACAGATCGAATTCTGCATCCGGCTCCTCTGCTGCGGGCTCGTATGGCGCGAAGATGATCTTGGCCTTGCCATCCTTGTGGCCATAGAATTCCACGCCGGCACCCTCGGACACGTAGGGGTCATAGCCTTCGCGGAAACGATAGAGCGTTTCCTTGCCATCCACGACCGGCCAGCGCAGACCGCGGGCCTGGTGATAGGTTTCGAATGGTGCCAGATCATGCGCATGGCCGCGCCCGAAGTTGGCGTACTCTTCGAACAGACCTTTCTGCACGTAAAAGCCGAAATGCTCGGATTCGTCGTTGTCAAAGCCTTCGGCGGTTTCCGACAGCGGGAACTTGTCGACGCTGCCATTTGCAAACAGGACGTCATACATGGTCTTGCCACGATGCTCGGGCATGGTGGCCAGCAATTCTTCGCCCCAAACCTCTTCGACGGTGAAGCGCTTCGAGAACTCCATCACCTGCCACAGGTCCGATTTGGCCTCGCCCGGGGCCTTGACCTGTTGCCGCCAGAACTGGGTGCGGCGCTCGGCGTTGCCATAGGCGCCTTCCTTCTCGACCCACATGGCGGTGGGCAGGATCAGGTCAGCGGAAACCGCAGTGACCGTCGGGTAGGGGTCTGAAACTGTGATGAAGTTTTCCGGGTTGCGATAGCCGGGATAGCCTTCCTCGTTGATATTCGGCGCAGCCTGCATGTTGTTGGTGCACTGAACCCAATAAGCATTCAGGTCGCCATCCTTCAGCTTGCGGTGTTGCAGCACGGCGTGGAAACCCGGCTTGTCAGGAATGGTGCCGGCGGGCACGTTCCATGCGGTTTCGCAGATCTCGCGGTGCTTGTCGTTCATCACCACCATGTCGGCGGGCAGGCGGTGCGCAAAGGTGCCTACCTCGCGCGCGGTACCGCAGGCCGACGGCTGACCGGTCAGCGAGAAGGGCGAGTTGCCGGGTTCCGAAATCTTGCCCACCAGCAGGTGCACGTTGTACATCAGCGAGTTCACCCAGGACCCGCGGGTATGTTGGTTGAAGCCCATGGTCCACAGGCTCATCACCTTGCGGTTGGGGTCGGCATATTGCTTGGCCAGACGCTCCAGCTTGTCAGCCGGAACACCGGACAGTTCCGAGGTGTATTCCAGCGTGTATTTCGAAACGGCTTCGGCATATTCCTCGAAGCTGATCGGCTCCAACTTGCCCGAGTTCGGGTTTTCAGCCTCTTGTTGCAGGGGGTTGTTGTCCCGCAGGCCGTAACCGATATCGGTGGCGGTTTTGGTGATGTTGACGTGGTTCTTGACGAACTCTTCGTTCACCGCGCCATTCTGGATGATGTAGTTCGCGATATAGTTCAGGATCGCCAGATCGGTTTGCGGTGCAAAGACCATGCCATTATCGGCCAGCTCGAACGAGCGGTGCTCGAAAGTCGAAAGCACATGCACTTCGCAACCCGGCTTCGTCAGGCGGGTGTCGGTCAGGCGCGACCACAGGATCGGGTGCATCTCGGCCATGTTCGATCCCCACAGCACGAAAGTATCGGCGTGCTCAAGGTCGTCATAGCACCCCATCGGCTCATCAATGCCGAAAGTGCGCATGAACCCAACCACGGCCGAGGCCATGCAGTGACGCGCATTGGGATCAATGTTGTTCGACCGGAACCCGGCCTTCATCATCTTGGCGGCGGCATAGCCTTCCCAGACCGTCCACTGCCCCGAACCGAACATCCCCACGCTGGTCGGGCCTTTCTTGGCAAGGGCCTCTTTCCATTTGGCGGCCATCACATCAAAGGCTTCATCCCAGCTGACCGGTTCGAACTCGCCATTCTTGTCATACTGGCCGTTGGTCTTGCGCAAAAGCGGTGTGGTCAGGCGGTCTTTGCCGTACATGATCTTGGACAGGAAATAGCCCTTGATACAGTTCAAGCCCCTGTTCACCGGTGCGTCGGGGTCACCTTGCGTGGCCACCACTCGACCCTCCTTGGTGCCCACCAGAACCGAACAGCCTGTACCGCAGAACCGGCAAGCAGCCTTGTCCCAGCGAATATCGGGCGCGCCGACCTGGGCGTTGGCCTGACCTGCGGCCATGGGAATGCCCGCAGCCGAGGCAGTTGCTGCCGCTGCGGACGCTTTCAGAAATGTACGACGGGATTCAGAGATGGTCATTGCATGGGCCTCCTGCTGGACGGTTGGCTTGGAGCATCAGGACGCGGAGCCGTCTCCGCGAGATCTTCGAAATGGTGATAAGTCAGTGACAGTGAGATCACTCCGGGGATCTGGTGCAGATCCATGATGGTGTCCGAGGCCAGCCTGTCGGCCGTATCCTCGACAACAACTACGAAACGGCCGTCCTCGGCTTCGGCATGAAGCTCGACGCCCTGGGTTTCGGCCATCGCCGCGCGTGCGGCATCGGTGTAATCGGGGGCGATGTGGACCAGACAGCCACAAATATTCATTGGTTCACCTCCGGGTGTAGTGGGGCGGGGCGGTGCATCACGATCGCCCCAGTGGGGCAGGCGGCGGAACAACTTCCGCAGCCGATGCAGGTTTCTGTTTCAAGCGCTGGTTCCGCGCGTCCGCCCAGTTGCAGGCGAAAGCGGATGGCATCCTGTTCGCAATTGTCCTGACACAGGCGGCAGCTTACGCCGTTCGTCGACAGGCAGCTTGTGTCATCGATTCGTGCGCGCCATGGCCATTCGGCAACACGTTCCGACAGCAACGCCGGGGTCGGACAAATGTCAGCGCAGTCACCACACAAGCTGCAACCGCCTGCGGACAGGTCCAGAACGGGGAAACCGGCATCGTCGAATGTGATGATGTCTTCAGGACAAGCCGCGGCGCAGTCATCGCAACGCGTGCATAGATCGCTGAAGCCAGTTGCAACTGCACCCGGCGGACGGATCGCATCTGGGTCCTCCCGCAGGACACGCGCGCTTAGAAAAGCGCGTCTGCTGGTCATCTGGCTCATAGCTGGCGACTCGAAATTGGATTGATAGGTTCGCGTCCTTACTTCCTAGCTGCCTTAAGCAGCGCACGAATTGACCTATATCATACTTTTTTTTATTTTTTTTGTTCGGTCTGAGATTTGTAATTCTTCATTAAACGTTCAATTCGATACGGGCGTCGGGGAAGAACTCCAGGATCTCTTTGGCTCTGCCGGCGGATGCCGCGCAAAGTGCAGTGGACAACCCATCCGCAATTGCCGCTTTCGGGGCAGAAACCGAAACGGTCCTGTCGCGGCTTGAAGGCCCATCCAAGGTAATGATGTGTCCGACTCCCTGGCTGATCTGAGTCGCCAGCGTTGAAGATGTCGCCACTGCCCGATCGTTCAATTCAATCCGCTTCAGAACCGTTTGGTCCGGCGCCGCCAATCCCACTTTCCATGGCGCACCGTCACCACGCGCACCCAGGGCGGCAACCTCTCCCATATTGACCAGAACATCACGCAGACCATGAGCACTCAGCAGGTCGGCGATCCGGTCGGTGATCGCGCCCTGCGCTATACCGTTCAACGTCAGCGCCGATTTTCCGGGCACCGGAAGGCGAATGGCCGAGGCGTCATAAATTACCTTTTCCCAGCCTATCGCCTGCTGAACTTCAACCAGATCATCCGGGCGCGCACCCGCAGCCAATGCCGTCCACACGGGTTGAATGCTCGGATCAAATGCGCCACCCGATGCCTGATGCAGCGCTGTGCTGAGGCTTAGCACGTTCAACAATTCAGGAGCGGGCGCCGTCAGCACACCATCGCGATTCAACCGGCTGAGCTGCGATTGCGGACGATACAGGCTGAAGATGTCTTCCAGCCGGGCAATCTCGGTCTCCATGGCGGCCATGATGGGTGCAGCTTCGGCGTCCGTCAGGCCCACCAGGCGCAGGCTGGCGGTGGCACCCAGCGCGGTCCCGTGCCAGCGCGCGTCCGAGGCCGAAAGTTGTGTGGCCGCAGCACAAGCGGCTGAGATGATCAGAAATCGGCGGCGCGACAAGGCGGTCATACGGGGGTCTCCAACGACAGTTCAAGATCGACAGGGCCAAGCACTTCGGTGTCCGGAATGTCCGGCAGGCCCAGTGCCGTTCCGCCGTAGATCTCAATGAATGCCTGAGCATCGGCAGGATCGGCAAAAGGCACCACTTCGCGGGCGCCCATGCCACCTGCCACATTGGCGCCGACAACAAAGGTCGCGCCATCCGCGGCGATCCAGTTCGAGATACCCGGCTGCCGCCAACTTGGCGCAATACCCATGTCGCTGACATAGACGGCTGTGATGTCGGCATCACGTTCAGGGCTTTTGAGGTATGCCACCATGTCGCGCACCTGCGCAAAGAACAGCGGTGCGGGATATCCTTCCAGATGGATCTGCCCCTTGGGGCCGCCATGTTCGGCGATGTTCATCTGGCAGAAATAGCTCAGCGCGTCCGGGGTCAGATCCACCGGATCGGGGGCCTCGGCCAGGTCTTCCTTGCAGGCCGCCAACGCGATCAAGGCAATCAGGACGAGGGGTTTCATGGCTCGACCCTCCGGAATGCAAGCCGCGCCAGGGCAAAGCCGATCACCGGCCAGATCAGCAGCGATGCAGGCGCGGCCCAGATGGGCAAGGCCTGTGCCGCCCCGGTCATGCCGGATGCCATGGCCACGCCTTCCGTTGCGGCGATGTTCCACAGACGGAATGCGTCGGCCGGGTTGGCCACCATCACCCATGGAAAGACGGATTGGGTAAAGGTGCCGCCCTTGTCCATGACGACGGCCCCCAACAGGCCCAGATCATAGAGGACGACAAAAACCAGCCAGAGCCCGGCCGACAGACCTGCCGCCGCCGTAGCCCCCTTAGCCAGGGCAGACAGCAGGTATCCCAGCGCCAGAAACACGGCGCCCAGAAGGATGGATGTGAGGATGAGACGGACCAACGCCATCAGGCTTTCCGGCCCGGCACCGCCAAAGAAGGCCGCCACCGCGCCGGCGGTACCGAAACCGACCGTCATGGCAAAGGCCAGCGCTGCAAGATGGGCGGTGAACTTGCCCAACAGGATTTCTCCGCGCCCGGCGGGGTAGGACAGCAGCAGTGACAGGCTGCCCCGGTCCACGTCGCCGGCGATGGCGTCGAACGAAATCATCAGCGCCAATAGCGGTGCGAGATAGACCGACAGGGTGGTCATCGAGGCAACTGAAACGGTCAGCATATCGACACCCAGTGTGCCGGTTGGTGCGCTGCCTGCAAAGGTCAGGGCCAGCGCGAACAGCACCATGATCAGCGTCGCCACCAGCAGCCAGCGATTGCGGCGAAGGATCAGCATTTCGGTACGAGTAATGGCGAGGAAGCGGGTCATGGCCTCTCCTCCTGTGCATAATGTCGATAGAGGTCTTCCAGCTTGGGCGGGGTCATTTCCACATCCGCCACGGCATCGCCCAATCCGGCGATCCGGCGCAGGGCCTCCATCTTGTCGGCGGGGGAACACAGCAGCTCGACCGAAGCGCCGTTGATCCGGCTGCCGCCCAATTCGGCGGCCAGCACGTCGGCGTTGGCGCTTGCACGTACTTTCAGACGGATCGGTAGGCCTGCAAGGGCCGACAGGTTGTTGAGCGTGTCATCGGCGACCATCCGGCCTTTGCGCATGATTGCGATGCGGTCGGTGCGGGCCTCGACCTCGGTCAAGGCATGGCTGGCGATCAGCACGGCGGTGCCCTGCGCGGCCAGCTCGTCGATGATGGCATAGAGGTCCTGGCGCGAAATCGGGTCCAACCCACTGGTGGGTTCATCCAGCAAAGCCACTTTCGGCTGGCCCAGCAGAACCTGTGCCAGACCCAGACGTTGCCGCATTCCTTTGGAATAGGTGCCGATCCGGCGGTCCAGGGCATCGCTCAGACCTACGCGCTCCAGCAGACCGGCCACATCCGCCCTGGTGCCGGACAATTTTGCAAACAGGGTCAGTTGCTCGCGCCCGGTCAGGGCCGGGTGGAAGGATACCGCCTCGGGCAGATAGGCCGTTTCCCGCCGCGCCTTGGCGCTGCCGGGGGTGGCGTCTCCGATCCGGATGGCTCCGCCTTGGATCGGCGTCAGGCCAAGGATGGATTTGATCAGGGTCGACTTGCCAGCGCCGTTATGGCCCAGCAGCGCAACGCGCTGACCGGGGGCAAGTGACAGGGTTATATCGTCAAGAACGCGGGTTTTGCCACGGTCCTTGCTGACATGGTCAATAATCAGGGCCTTATCCGTCATGAGGCACCTTTTCCATAGCTGGGGGTTCAAGGGGTTGCATCAATGGATTGCTGTCCATCACGCCACCGGGCAACAGTGCCGGAAAGGCGGATTGCGACCAGCGCACCAGCTGCACGGCAGGAGAGCCGAGTAGCAGTTTGGCTGCGGGTTGGGTCCACAGCACATGGTCCATCGAGTCATTCGGGCGATAGGGGGCATCGGCAATGCCGTTGCCATCCACATCATAGGCGGCAAAATCGGACCAGTAGTTGCCGCGCCCGTCTTCGGACCACTCGACCCATTTGGTCGAGACGTATTTCACCTGTGTCCGGTTCCCGATGAAGGAATTGCCAACGATGCGGTTGCGTTCGCTGCCGGCGGTGAAGTGGATGCCGATGCCGCATCCCTGGAACCAGTTGTCGGTGAATTCGTTCTTGTTGGAGTTATAAAGGAAGGTGCACTTTTCCTTGGCACCGATCACCACGTTACCGGTGATCTGACTCTTGTTGGCATAGTTCAGCATCACGCCATGTTCACGGTCACCGATCGAGACGTTGTCTGTGACCTTCACATTGGTCGTGAACATCACCGCATAGCCCAGATCGTTGCCGATCGAGACATTGTCGCTGACCACCGAATTATCGGCATACATGTAATGCACGGCAAAGCGCAGATCGCGGAACAGGTTGCCGGTAAAGGTATTCTTCTTGGACGAGTTCACAAAGATTCCGTCGCGCCCATAGCGGATATCATTGTCCTCAACTCGCGCACCGGGTGCATTCCAGACATAAACGCCATTGCCACGGTCATTCATCCGCTGGTCCTGACGTCCTTCGATCCGGTTGCCACGCACGATGCTGTCCTTGGCACCATGAATGTCGATGCCGTAAAGATTGCCCAGCAGCACATTGTCTTCGACCACCGGCGCGCGGGCCGTCTTAGTCAGCTGGATGCCACTGTCGATCCCGTCATGGCTTGAACCCGAGCCGATCACTGTCAGGCCGCGCACGGTCACGCCCGGGCCGGTCACGGTGATGACGCTGCCGGTGCCTTGCCCGTCAATGGTGGCCTGTCCCAGCCCGTCGATGGTGACGGGCCGGTCCAGAATCAGATGTTCGGCATAAACACCGGGGCTCAGGCGGAGGGTATCTCCGTCCGCCGCCTGAGCCAGTATTTCATTGATGGCCCCCGCCCGGTTGGGCACATCCCAATCCGCCGCCCAAAGGGGCGAGCCGAGCAGGAGCGGTATGAGCAGGGGCCAGCGCATGGGTCAGGCTCCTTGCGGTTCGACCAGCATCCGGCCGCGCATTTCCATGTGCAGCGCATGGCAGAACCACTGGCAATAGAACCAGTGCACGCCCGGACGGTCGGCGGTGAAGGTGACCGAAGCGGTTGCCATCGGTGCGACTTCCATCGCGATGCCGTAGTTGCCCAGGCAGAAGCCGTGGGTCACGTCGTCCACGTCATCGAGGTTGGTGATGTAAACTGTGACCTCGTCGCCCTGTTTGACGGTGAACTTCTCAAGGCTGAAGGTCGGCGCCTGCGAGGTCATGTAGACCCGCACCTTGTTGCCGTCCCGGATCGGTTCTTCCGCACCTTCTTCCAGATCGATGCCATCGGCTTCGGCCTGTTTGCGGGCGTCTTCCCAGGTAACATCGTTGCGATCCCAGACGTTGACCGGGTTCACGATGTCGCTGCGAACGATGATCGAGTCGTGCGGCTCGGCAAAGGTCGGGCCGTCATGCACCACTTTCATCTCGTCCGACGAAATGTCGATCAGCTGTTCGTTCTCGGGTTTCAGAGGACCCACGTTCAGGAAGCGGTCTTTCGAGAACTTGTTCATCGAAATCAGCCACTTGCCATCGGCTTCCTTGGTTTCACCCATGGAGGTGGAGTTGTGACCCGGCTGATAGTGCACGTCGACCTTCGAGATGATCGGGTCCACGTCCTCGCCGTTGTAGGCGCGGATGGCCTTGTCGATGTTCCACTTCACGATCTGGCTGTCCAGGAACAGCGTGGTGAAGGCGTTGCCCTGACCGTCATAGGCGGTGTGAAGCGGGCCAAGGCCCAGCTGCGGCTCACCCACGATGCACGAGCGCGGGTCGGCATCGCTTTCGAACAGGGCGTCCAGCTTGGTGACGTCCATGATCGAGACGGTCGGCGACAGCTTGCCGTTGATGCAGACGTGCTTGCCGTCTGGCGCGGTGTTGATGCCGTGCGGAGAGTTCGGGATCGGAATGTAACGGGTGTATTTCTTGTTCTGACCCTTGCGCCCGTCCAGAACCTTTACGCCTTTCAGCTCCTGATAATCGCCGGCTTCGATGCCTTTTTCGATCTCGGCGATGTTGAAGACGACGACGTGGTCCAGCTCGTTCTCGGTCATCTCGGCCAGGTTCATGCCCATTTCTGAGTTGTACGAGGTCGAGAAGGCGTATTTGCCCTGATAGTCGCAATCGGTGTTGTCGAGGTTGCCCGACACGATCACCTGCCACGCCACTTCCATGGTGTCGCCGTCCAGCGCGGTGAAGATGTTCACGTATTGCGACGGATCGTCCAGCACGCTGCCATCGTTGACCAGCGGTGTTTCATCTTCACCATTGGCAAAGACATAGCCGGTGCGCGGGAATTTCTGCGGACGCAGACCGTGGATCGCCTTGGCGTTCGGGATCTCGGTGATCTTGTCGCATTTCATCACGTCACAGCGGACACGCGCGACGCGGGTGTTGGCCTTGTCGTTCATGAACAGATAGCGGCCGTCATAGGTGCCGTCGGTGAACGACATGTGCGGGTGGTGAAGGTCGCCGTTGTCATAGGTCTTCATGCCACGCTTGGCGAGAAACTCCTTGGTTTCAGGCAGCAACCCTTCGGTCATGATCTTCAGTGACTCGTTGGTCTGACCCCAGCCCGTGGCCGAGCAGCGGTTGAACACCGGCACCCGCATCAGCTCGCGCATGGACGGAAAGCCCAGAATGCGCAGCTCGCCGGTTTGACCCGAGGACCAGAAACCGTAATACTCGTCCAGTTCGCCCGGTTCGAGATTGGCATTGGCCGCAGCGCTCGCCTGTTTCGCGGTCATCAGGGTCGAGCCCAGACCGGTCCCGGCCAGCACGGCACCGGTTGCTGTTGCACCCAGCATCCCACGGCGTGTGACGGTTAGTTTGTTGTCATGTTCCGACATGTTCGTTCCTCCTTTTAGGAAACGGATTGCGGTTTGGCGTTCGGATGGTTCGCCGGTGGTTGTCCGAGCGGGGTCTTCATCTGGACCGATCCTGTCTTGGCCCGCCGTTTCAGTTGGCGGATAACGACGGGACATTTGTCCTCGGACTGGTAGAGCACCTGACAATGCAGGCAGGTGACGCACTCGTTCGGATTGATCTCACCGGTGGGGTGGATCGCCTGAACGGGGCATTCATTGGCGCAGGTCTGACAGGGCGTGCCGCAATCCTTGTAGCGGCGCAGCCAGTCGAACATGCGAATACGGGCAGGGATCGCCAGTGCTCCGCCCAGCGGGCAGAGATAGCGGCAATAGAACCGTTCGATGAACAGCCCGATCCCCAGCAGGACCAGCGCAAAGACTACGAAAGGCCAATCGCGCATGAATTTCAGAATGATCGCCGTTTTGAACGGCTCGACCTCGGCATATTTCTCGGCCAACGGGATCGAGATGAAGCTGAGCCCGAAAAGACCCAGAAAGATCATGTATTTCGCCGGCCACAGGCGTTCGTTCAGACCCCAGGGCAGCGTCCATTGCGGTACTTTCAGGGCGCGCGCGATCTTGTTGGTCAACTCCTGCAACGCGCCGAACGGGCACAGCCATCCGCAATAGGCCCCGCGACCCCAGAACAACAGCGCGGCGGCGACGGCGAACCATTGGATGAACACCAGCGGGTCCAGCAGGAACGCATCCCACGAGAATCCTGTGCGCAGGCTGCCCGCCAGTGCCATCAGGTTCACCACGCTCAGCTGCGCGTTGGCGTACCAGCCGATGAAAAACAGGGTCATTGTCAGGTAGCCGATGCGGAACCAGTAGAAGACCCGCGCATTCATCGTCGCGTGGAACTGGAAGAAGAACGTCGCGGTCAGGACCAGCAGCATGACGCCAAGAACGGCGATTTCGACGGTGCGATCCTTCCAGATGCGCTGCCACAGGGCAGCCTTGGCGGCGGCTTCGCCGGTCGCATCGTCGACAATCTTTGGGGCTGCGACGGGCAGCAGGTAACGGTCGGGCAGTTTGTAGCCCAGATCGAATGTCAGAAAGGTTTTCTCAACAGCACCCACGGCACGCTGTACCAGCAGTTGCAGGCGGAACGGCTCGGTCGGTTCGAACTCGGCATCGGCGGGGATCTTGAAGATGTCCAGCTCCGTGAAACTGGGTGCATCCGGGGCTGCAACCTTGCCAAGGCGTACTTGCTGTTTGTCGAAAAAACGGACCGAGTTGTCGCCCTGGATCAACTGGATCCGATCGAAAATCCCGCCGCGCACATAGCCTGACCCCTTGAAGCTGTAGGCACCGCGCCCCAGCACCAGAATGGCCTGTTCGCCCTCGTCCAACCAGTTCACGAGGTTCTGGTACTCGGCGTCGCCCAGCAGTGACTTGCCGATCGACGGAACCGAGACAAGCGCCATATGCATGTCGATGAAAGTGTGATCCGGTTCGCCCGGTTCCGGGCGCTTGATCGCGCGCTGGTCTCCGGTGGCCTCGAAGGCGGCATTGACCTGCCCGACATCCAGCGTCAGCCGCCGGATCGAGCCGTCACCCGAAAGGGTCGACCAGTCATAGACCGCATTCTGCGCCATATCGACTTCGCGCTTTGGCCCGTCGGCCTGCAACGGCGACAGGCCGCCCAGACCCAATGCACGCGCCACCTTGATACCGCCACGCACAAGGCTGTCGTCGATCACCATGATCGTGACCGTCGCGCCCGAGATGATGTCGAGGTCGTGCCCCTCACCCCCGGTTTCGGCTTCAACCTTCAGGTCCAGGCCCGCATAGCCTTCGGTCAATTCAACCATGCGGGAATTGGGGATGCCGATCAGCACGATGGGTTCCGAGTGCTTGACCAGTTGCACTCCGGTCAACACAGCGTCGTTGTCGATGGCTGCAACGACGTGGATCGGTTTGCCGGAATAACCCGTCGTGCCAACAAAGTCCGAGGTCAGGAATGCCCAGGCAATGGTCTCGCCGCCTTTCAGGACGGGGGCGACCTTGACGTCATCGCGCACCGGGCCAAAGGCATCGGCGCCGGGGGCCAGATCGGCAGGTTCGATGTCGGGCAGGAAACTGGCCAGGCTGTCGGCATGGGCGCTGATCGCCATCAGGCAGGACAGAGTGAAAGCCAGCAGGAAATGGATTGCGCGACTTACGACCACGGCGCACCTCCGATTGCTAGGGTGGACGCCACGGACGCGCGCAGGGCGCGTTCAAATTCTTCTTGGGTCGCGAACGGGGGCCCTCGGGTTTCGGGCCACAGTCGCCTTGAGTTGTACAAAATGCACAGATCCCCGATTGCAGCGGGTACTATCCGTACATTTTCGGATTGCATCAGCAGCGGCAGATCCGGCAGCGGGGCTGCCGTTGTCACCGCGCACAGCGCGCAATCGGCGCATTTCGGGCAAGGCGCGGTCGGGTCATCAGTACCTTCCTCAAGGTCCACTTCAACCCAGACCGCCCCTGCCTCCGAGCAGATCTCGATCCACATGCTGTCCCCGGGACTCGCCAGCACCGGGCCAAGCATCTGCAAAAGCAACAGGAAAACACCCACCAAACCGCACACCGCGCGGGACACGCGATCAAACAGGCTATGCGGGGGGCGGACGGTAGGCATTGAGAATCCAGCTCGGCGTTCTTTTCAAAAACTTAGGGGATTCTTCCAGGCGAAGACTTGACTTAGGTCAGGTGCCTGAAAATTTGCACCTACCCGTCGGCCTCGTCCATCAATCCGCGCAGCCACCGACCGGCCAGCCATGCCGCAGGAATGCCCAGCGGAATCGACCAGATGATCGCCGGCACCGGTTCAATTGCGCCGAACCCGACGCTGTGCAGGATAAGCCCGAGCAAAAACAGGTTGATGGCAACGGTCAACGCCGTGGCCGGATACAGCAGAATGGCCAGTTTCCAAACCGGCCATTTCCCCTCAGTGGCTGGTTCCTTCCGAGAAGGTGATCTTGTTCCAGACATTGTATTTCCCCGAAGGTTTGCGCATCGGCAGGCGGCGGATTTCTTCCAGCGTCTGCGCGTCATAGACGATCACCGCGCCGTCATCTTCCCAGATCGAAACCAGTGCGTGGCTGCCATCTCTGGTGAACTCGACATGGGCCACGGTCTTGCCCGGCGAAGGGCGCAGTGTTTTCACGATTTCAAGGCTTTGCTTGTCGATGACGTGCATCGCGTCCTTGTTGGGGCCAAAGAAAACGTCTGCCCAGACATAAGGCGAATTCTCATGGCTGCGCATGAAGAAACCGGGGCCTTCGGTCTTGATCCGTTTGACGGTTTCCCAGCTTTGCATGTCGATCACCGACACGGCGCCGTCTGTCAGGTGCGGCGTGGCCATCACGGTCGTATCGCCGTGTTTCCATGTGATCCCCGAGCCCAGATGCGGCATTCCGGGCAAATCCAGATCGGCTACCTTGTGCCCGATCACCAGATCAATCACTTGCCCGCCCTTGCCATCGCGGGACGCCCCCATGACATATTCGTAACTCTGGTCGAAAAAGAAATCGTCCAGATAGTCAGCCGTGGTGATCTTGCGCACAGGGAAAGGATCAGGGTTCTTGAACTGACCTTCGATGCGGAAATCATGACCAAGCCCGGATCGCGGGGGATTGGCGCCGTAGAATACTTCCCAAATCTCGGGCACATCCTTCAGTGCCAAAACAAAGCTTTCCCGCGGAGGGGCCTGGTAGACCGCAGAGACGCGGCTGGGCAGGCCCTTCTTGCTTTTGACCTCGATGACCTTTGCGACGGAAAGGTCTTCGCTGGACAACACCGTCAGGCTGTTGGGCAGGTAATTCGCCACGGCCACCCATTTGCCATCGCCCGACATGGCGATGTTGCGGCTGTTCAAGCCGGCACGCACACGGCCCACCTGTTTCAGCGCCCAAATGTCGTACTTCTGGACCCACCCGTCGCGCGACATGATGAAGACATACCGCCCATCCGGGCTGAACTTGGGGCCGCCATGCACGGCGAAGGGGGTTTCGAACCGGTCCAGAACCTCGAACGTGTCACCGTCCAGAACGCTGACATGGTGATCGCCGGTTTCCACCACCAAGGTGATGTTCATCGGGTCGCTGTCCCAGACAGGCGCATCCACCGGTACATATTCCTCGTCCAGCGTCCGGCTGGCCAATATCTGGGCCTCGCCCCATTCGGGGTCGGATTCCAACGGCGATTTCAACCAACCCGCCAGCTCTTCGATTTGCAGGGCATCCAGCTCGTGCGAGAAGGCCGGCATCTGTGTCGCCGCGCGCCCTTCCGCGATTACCGCAGCAACCCGGGGACCCCGCATGCGTTTGAGCGTTTCAGGGATCAGCGCGGGGCCAACCCCGCCCAGACGGTTCTCACCATGGCATGAGGCGCAATGTTCGGCGTAATCCGATTGGGCATCCGCCCAGGCGGTGCCCGCCAGCAACACCGAGCACAAAGTACCGAATGTGAGTGTCTTAAAAGAACTGATGCGCCGGATCATGGCTTTTCCCCCGAAACGGTGTGACCTGAAGGCGTTCCCCTGCATCATCCACACCGATTTCCTGGTTGGACAGGTAACAGGCCGGATCCTCGGCCCAGGGATCACCGGTCAATTGCAGGGCGCGGATGCGGGTATTGCCGCCGCACACGTCCTTGAGTTCGCAGGCTCCGCAGCGCCCCTTCAGCGGGCGTGGGCGGGTGCGGAGCATGGCAAGCATCGGATCATCGCTGGTCCAGAGTTCGGAAAACGATTTGGTCTTTACGTTGCCCACCGTGTAATCGGACCAGTAAGTGTCTGGATGGACCCGGCCGAGATTGTCGATATTGGCAACGCCCAAGCCACTTGAGTTTCCACCCCACGCAGCCAGGTGCGCGCGCACATGTGCAGCCTTTTCGGCGTCGAAATGCGTGCGAATCCAGTTCAGGAAATATCCGGCATCAGCATCATTGTTCCCGGTCACGATATCCAGCGGACGACCGCCCGATGCGGCTTCCCAGGCGCGTTCCAGCAACAGATCCAGGCCCTTGCGCGTGCGCTGATGCGCGGCATCTTCGCCCCGGTTCTTGTCGCCGCGCCCCGCATAGACAAGATGCGACAGGTAGAACTTGTCGACACCTTCATCATCACAAAGGCTCAGCAAGTCAGGCAAGTGATGTTGCGTGCCTTCGGTCAGGCAGAACCGCAGGCCAACCTTGATGCCGCGCTTTTTACACTCTCGCACGCCGCGCAGTGCGTCCGCAAAAGCGCCCTCGACGCCGCGAAACCAGTCATTCGTCGCTCCGATCCCGTCCAGCGAGATGCCGACATAGTTGAAGCCCACATCCGCTATCATATCGGCGGTTTCGTCATAGATCCGGGTCCCGTTGGTCGACAAGGCCAGCATTGGCACCAGATCACGGGCGCGTTTTGCAATGTCGAAGAAATCGAACCGATCCAGCGGTTCCCCACCCGAGAGGATCAGGGCCGGGACGCGAAACTGGCCCAGATCCTCAAGGGTTACCATGGCTTGCTCATGGCTGAGCTCACCCGGGAACGCGACATCCGCCGAGACGGTGTAGCAATGGCGGCACTTCAGGTTGCAACGCCGCGTCAGATTCCAGATCACAACCGGCTTTACCGGGCCGGGGCGCCGTTTGCGCACCGGATTCGGCTTGACCAGCTGATGCATGTATTCGGTCAGGCGGAACATGTTTCAGCCTTTCTGTTTCAGGCGCAGTCCGGTCTTTTTCAGGATGCGCGTGGAATAGAGGATGTCGCTGCCGCGGCAGGCCGATCCCAGAATCGCGGCAATCTGGCCGCGTTTGTCTTCGACCTCGTCGCGCGAGCTGCCATGAACCATGGCGAACAGGTTGTAGGGCCAGTCGGGCAGGGCGCGGGGCCGCTCATAGCAATGGGTGACGAAAGGCAGTGCCCCGATATGAGCGCCCAGTTCGGTGATCAGGTCATCCTGCACGTCCCAGACGGTCATGCCGTTAGATGTCATGCCCAGCTTGTAATGGTTGGGGGCTGCTGCGATCCGTCGGATCACCCCGCGCGCCTTTAGCGCGGCCAGCCGGTCCAGCAGGGTGGCCTCGGTCAGGCCCAGATCGGCAGCGACCTGCGCATAGGGCGCGGCCACCAGGGGCAGTCCCCCCTGGAGGGACTCGATAATCTGTCTGTCTGTTGCGTCGATCATGCCGCTACCCTGAAGCCGATGAAAAATTCCTGAAGTTTGGGGAAACGGAGAACATTGACTCCCGTTTCCCGTTCGATGGCATCGGCGGTGGCCTCGATCCCCTCGGGTGTTTCGGTGGCCAGCACGAACCACATGTTCAGCCGGTGCGTGCGTTCATAGTTATGTGCCACCTCGGGATGTGCATTGACTTTGGTCAGGACGGTTTCGAATTCTTCGTCTGGAACGGCCATTGCGCAAAGGCAGAAAGCCCCACCCATGGCCGCGGCGTCGAAAAATGGACCGAAGCGCGTAATGACGCGGTCATCTTTCATACGTCTCAGACGCGACAGCAATTCCGCCTCGGACAGGCCAAGCTCTGCGGCGACGGTTGCGTAAGGGTGCGAAGTAAGCGGCAGATCCTCTTGCATACGATTCAGGATCGCGCGATCCGTTTGGTCCAGCGTCATGCGGCGACCTCCTTTGCTTGAATCAGCGCGCCGGTCTGTTTGAAACAGCGGGTTGAGAACAGGACCTTGTTCCGTGCTCCGGCCAATTCGGGCAATGCAATCGCACCGGCCAGAACATCCAAAGCTTCTTTGCGTGTGCGGGCGTGGATCATGGAATACAGGCGATATGGCCAGACATCGGGAACCGGATTACGCTCATAGCACAGGGTCACCCCCGGGAAGGCGGCCAAAGCCGGACCCGCGGTTTCAATCTGTTCTGCCGGCAGGTCCCAGACCACCATCGCATTGGCCGACCAGCCAAGCGCCCGGTGACGCACAATGACGCCGAGCCGCGAGATTATTCCGGCGGCATGCAGGGCTTCGACCCGCTCCATCACGTCTGTCACATCCCGTTTCAGCGAACGAGCCAGAGCGGCGTAGGGTTCTGAGACCAAAAATAGCCCGGAACTCAGAGACTGTAGCAGGCAACGATCGCCCTTGCGCATGACGGATGCATCGACCTTTCGTGCCGTGGGTACGTTTTTGGCTCCGCCTGTCATGCGAAAACCAAGATCCACGTTGAAAGGGCGCACCAGCCGCAGGTCTAGCACCTGCAATCCGGTGGATCGACTGATCCGCGCCAGGGTATCGTTGACATGCGTGCGGTCCGGCCCGGTCGCAACAAACCACAGGTTCCAAGAGTCTTCGCGTTGATAATTGTGATTCACCCCGGGTTCGGCATCGATCAGGGCGGCGACCTCCTCCAACCGATCTTCCGGAGCCGCCACGGCAGCCAAGGTGCTGGCCGTCACCGCGCCGGGCGTGATGGTGGCGCCAACCCTTGTAATACGGCCTGTGGCGCGCATTCGGGACAAGCGATGAATGACTTCGGCTTCGTCCAGCCCGAGTGCGTTACCCAACATCTGGAACGGTCTCTCGATGATCGGGAAGTCGCGCTGAAATTCGTCCAGCAGGCGGCGGTCGATCGGGTCCGTGATATGTCGCATCGGTTACAGCCCCGTTCTGTGCGCACGGGCGGTGAAGAAGATGCCGGACGGGCTGTCCGCGTCGATCTCGCGCAGTTTTTCAAAACTGTGCGTGTCGTAGACCATGACCTTGTTGGCATCGCGCACGCTGATCCAGACTTCATGCCCGCGTGGCGTGAACTCCATGTGCAATACCGCCGGGCCGGGTTTGAATTCGTGGATGATCTGTTTGCTGACACTGTCGATCACCTGAATGGTGTCATTCAGCGGGTGGGCGAAATTCACCCAGACCTGCCGCCCATCGGGACGGGCCATGGCAAAGACCGGTTGCCCGTGGGTTTTGGTCCGTCCCGTTTCGGTCAGAGTGTCGGCGTCGATCCACAGAACCTCGTGATGGCCGACAGCGGGCAAAACGAACTCGCGGCCCGTCAGCGCCCAGCCTTCCAGATGAGGCATCTTGTAGACCGGCATTTCTTCCTGACCACGCCCGTAATCGGGAAGAACCCGGATCGGTTCGGGGGTTTCGGCCCACAGATCCAGCGCGGTCAGGCCGTCCTCGCCAAACAGACCGGTGATATAGGTACGGCCATTGGCAGTGATCAGCGCGTCATAGGGGTTCTTGCCCATGTCCGGGATCTTGGTGATCTCTGGTGCGCCTTTTGCGAAATCGGCAATCCAGGTTTCCCCAGTGTCCCACATCGTGAAAACGAACCGCCGACCCGGCGCATCGACCAGGCCGATGGTTTTGCTGTCGGTCGGGATGTCAGCGATCATCTCAAGCGTGTCCGCATCGAATACGCGCACGCCACCGGGTTCATAATTCGACACCGCGACAAGCTTGCCATCGTCCGAAATCGCCCCGCCGATGGCGTTGCCGGCCTGCACGACGCGGTTCACGATCTGGCGGGTCACGATGTCGATCTTGGTCAGCCCGCCGTCGCGGCCAAACACATAGGCATACCGTTCATCGGGCGAATAGACCAAAGACGCATGCGACAGATCACCCAATCCCTCGATCCGGGCCAGAGCTGCACGGTCGGATTGATCCACAAGTAGCACCGAGCCCTTGGCGCGTTCGATGACCAGGCCAAGGTCGCCTGTCGCGGTCGGTTCAGCCTGCGCTGTAGTCATCATCAATGTGGCTGCAAGGCCAAGAATGAAGTGTTTCATTGTGCCTCCTGTTCCAGCAGGTAACGGGCGATCCATTCGGCCTCTTCTTCACTGATCAGGGGCCGCCATGGGGGCATCGCGGTGTCGGGGATGCCGTCAAGGATAACGCTGGTCAAAACATCCGCGTCGTAGTGTTCAAGTGTCTCACTGCGCAGATCGGGTCCAAGACCACCCTTCAGGGACAGGCCGTGACAGGAACCGCAATCCTGATGCACAAGTCTTTTCAGGGTATCGGGATCGATGACATCCGCCGCGAAAGCAGAGGTCGCGGCCAGAACCGCAATGGTCAGACAGGTTCGCGCCGCCCATCCCGAGCGACCCGGCGATCTGTCGGTGCATGTTGGGACAATCCCCTGATCTCGTCTTCCCAGCTTAGCCATGGGCCTGCTCCAGAAGCTCGGCTACAGGCCGTTCGGCATAAAGCGAAACCACCTTGCCAATGATAAACAGCGTCGGCGCCTTCAGGTCGGCTGCACGCACATCCGTGGCCAACTGGTCAAGTCGTGACACTAGACGACGCTCATCAGGTGTCGTGGCCTTGCCCACCGCCAGAACCGGTGTCGAGCCTGGCAGGTTCTCGGTCATCAACCCCATGGCGATCTGACCGATATTGGCGACGCCCATATAGACCACCAGTGTCGAGTCCGGATCGGCAAGACGTTTCCAGTCCAGATCCAGCACTTTGTCGGCCTGCCGATGTCCGGTGACATATTGAACCGAGGTCGCCAGCCCGCGATGGGTCAGCGGCACACCCGTCGAACAAGACGCCCCCTGGGCCGCCGTGATGCCCGGTGCGTATTCGACAGCGACACCGCGGGCCATCAGATAGGCAGCCTCTTCCGAACCGCGACCAAAGATCATGGGGTCGCCGCCTTTCAGCCGGGCGACCGTGTGACCTGCGCTGGCTTCTTCAAGCAGTATTTCGTTGATGCGGTCCTGCGGAACGGTGTGGCATTTGGGGGCCTTGCCGACAGGGATCAGCCTGGCGCTTTCCGCGTGCAAGTTCAGAATGTCGGCGGACACCAGCCGGTCATAAACCACGACATCCGCTTCTTGCAGCATCCGCAGTGCGCGCAGGGTCATCAGCTCGGGGTCGCCGGGGCCTGCGCCAATCAGAAAAACCTTACCGCTCATGTGCAAACTCGCTTGGTCTGAAAGTCTTCGAGACCCGGTATCCCATGCAGATCCGTTGCGTTTGCAAGACGTTGCTGGGTGAGCCGGGCGTGTCATGGGGGAAGATTGGCCCAATCGAAAACCAACCTCCTTGACATAAGTTAAGGAGCGCGGGATTTGCGCCCGCGCTCCTTCATCTTGCCTGTATTGTGCCTTGTTTCAGGGTTCGACGGTGATCATTCCGATCATGTTCTGTGTCTCCCAATGCGGGCCGCACAGATAGTCCTGTGAGCCGGGCGTGAGAAAGGTCAGTTCAACAGATTCCTCGGGGAACAGGCGATCACTTTCAGGTTGGCTGCCATCCTTCAACAGGACGGAATGGCTGGTGCGTTTGTCGACATTCACCCATCGGACAGTTGTACCTGCCTTCACGGTCAATTCGGATGGGCAAAAATTGTATTTGTACATCAGCACCACTTCGGCGTCTTCGACGGCCGACGAAGGCTGACCGAACAACTCGACATAGCGCTCTTCGGCCTCGGCGCAGATTTCGGCGGTTTCGTCCGCCCAGGCGGGCGCGGCCAGAAGCAGCAGCGCGGGAAGAAGGCGTTGGGGTTTCATGGTCCATGTCTCCTTTCCAAAAGTGGCCGGGGCCGGTTGACCCGGCCCCGATCCGTCATTGTTTGACCACGTTGATGAACGCGCTGTCATCATCCAGCGCCAGGCTGGTATTCAGCGTCACGTGGTGGAACCGTGCGGCGGTAAAATCGTCGTGGATGGCAAAGCCAACGGTATAGGTCTTGCCCGCCTCCAATGGCACATCACCGGGCGCGCCCGAATTCAGGGCGCGCGTAAACACCACGGTCCACATGCCACCGGACAGCTCGGCCGATGCGGCGATTTCACCATCATTGACCACGCGCTGCTCCAACAGATAGCCATTGGTGGCGCTTCCGTCGGCGTAGACACGCATCAGGTCAAGATAGGTGCCGTCGGCCAGATACTGCTCGATCTGTTCCTCGGCCTTCAGTTTGTCCCAGCCTCCCAGGGCCTTGCCACGGCGACCCTTGACCTCAACATCCGTGCGGCTTTCGCTGATGTATTTGGTAACGGTGTCCGTGGCATTGAGGCGACCGGCAACATCCGCATTTGCCGCGATCGCATCCGCTTCGGGCGCAAAAGGCATATAGGTGTTGTCGGCGTGGCACGAAGCCCAGCATCCCACCTGATCTCCAAGCTCGATACCAGTGCCGGTAATCATCATGGCAACCTTGATCTGGTTGTCCGGGTCCATCTTGCCGCCATCGACGAACGGGGCAGGGTTGTGACCCGCGTCCGGCCATTGCAGGCGAATGTACAGGTTTTCGTCGTCATGCGCCGCCTGAACGGTTGCGTCGATGACACCGCGTTTGCCCGGAATCGGGGTCGGTTCCAGATCTCCACCCGCAACGATCTTGTTGCCGATGGTGTCCAGTTCCTTGGCGTGACAGGTGGTGCACTGATCCCCGCCTTTGGTCAGGGGGCGCGCGCCACCATGGAACTTGCCGTTCTGGACCCATTCAAACGAGGCCTGACCAGGGTAAAACAGTTTCAGATCCGCCGCGGCCACTGCGTTCCAGTCGATGTTGGACCCAACGTCGCTTGCTCCGCCAGAGGGCGCCGCGGCGTCTTCACCGGAGGTTTTTGCGCGTTCTTCATCCAAAGCAGCGTCAACAGCCGCTGCGATCTGGGCCTGAACGGCCTCTTGCTGAGCCTTTTTGGCGGCTTTTTCTGCTTCTGCTTCAGCGGCCTCTTTGGCTTCAATCTTTTCGAGACTGGCCAGATATTCCGGGGGGATGGGCCGGATGAAGTCCGGATTCGGTGCTTCAAGCTTTTCCAGATACTCTTCGTCCGCCCGGTCGCGTGCATCCGAGTGTGCAATCCCCTTGTGGCAGTCGATACAGGTCTGTCCGACAGTCATCGCATTGAGGTGCTGCTGACGGGCGCGTGGTTTCTGGAATTCGGGCATCATCGATTCGAAATCGTGACAGTTGCGGCATTCGCGCGAGTCTGTGGCCTTCATCCGCTCCCATTCGTTCATGGCCAGATGTACACGTTTGGCCTCGAACTTTTCACGGGTGTTGATGGTACCGACCATCTTGCCATACAGCTCTTTGGACGCCTTGATCTTACGGATCATCTTATGTGTCCAGTCTTTGGGAACATGGCAGTCGGAACAAACAGCCCCCACACCCGACCGGTTCACGTCATGGATCGTGCCGGTATATTCTTCGTAAACAAAATCTCGCATCTCGTGACATGAGATGCAGAATTCTTTGGTGTTCGTGGCTTCCATTGCGGTGTTGAACCCGCCCCAGAAGATGATGCCGGCGGCAAAGGCCGCGGCGATACCGGCCACAGGCATTCCCCATAGGAAATACCGGCGCCAGATCGGTTTTTTCTTTTCCGGTTCGGAGGTCATATCCGGGCTCCGTTTTGGCTGTATTGTCTGGCCCTTGGTGGCAGGCCGGTGAGTTTGGCTGATGACTCAAACAAGGAAAGGGCGGGCGAGGGGCCCGCCCTTTCCTGTGGTCGTCCTGACCTCGTCAGGTGACGTGGTTCGACCGGTTGTAGACGTTGAACTTGCCGGTCGGGGCATAAAGCCCATCGATGCGGCCGATTTCTTCCAGCGTTTTGGCGTCGAAGATCACGATCTGACCATTGGGTTCCTTCGAGTCCGACAGGTTCCACTTGGAAACCCATACCTCGGTACCGTCAGCGTTGAATTCGAAGTGAACAGCGGCGCTGCCTTCGTCTTCAGTGATCTGGATCGTCTTCACGATTTCGCCGGTTTCTTTCGAAATGACCTGCACGGATTGCTGCACTTCCGGTTCCGGATGCTTGGTCTGGTCAGCCCAGATGTAATCCGAGTTCGGGTGGGTGCGGACGAACAGGCCGGGGCCATCGGTTTCCACTTCGTAGCAGACTTTCCAGGCGTCATCCGGACGGTTTTCAGGATCGTTGCCCCAAACGGTCACGGTACCGACACCAAGGTGGGTTGTGCCCGCCACAGGGCCACAGTTCGGGTCGACCCAGTTGGCGCCCGGACCAGGGTGCGGCAGCGCGGCTGTGTCGATCATCGCCTCAAGCTTGTGGGTTTCGGTATCGACAACCACCATCTTGTTCGACGCGTTTGCGGCGATCTGGAAATACCGGCCTGTCGGATCGAAGAATCCGTCATGCAGGAACTTGGCGCTGTCGATCTTGTCGATCCGAAGGTTGTCCAGATCGGTGTAATCGACCTGCCACAACTGTCCCAGCTCTTTCACGGCAACGATCCAGGTGGGTTCATTCGGAGTGGTGTAGATGGCTGCCACACGGGCTTCTTCCACATACTCACCGTCGACGTTCACGCCGCGGGTCGATACGACCTTCACCGGTTCCATGGTCTTCGCGTCAACGATAGCAAAGTGCGGCGGCCAGTAGCCACCACCGATGACGTATTTACCATCGCCGGAAACGGCGACGTCACGGGCGTCATATGCAATCTTGACTTCGGATACCAACATCTTGTCCGGCGTCTGCCAAAGGTCGATTTTGGTCATCTTGCCGTCGCGACCCATTGTGTACCAGAAGCGGCCGGGGTGTTCCGGCTCGGTCAGGCTGTGGTGCTCGGACGCTTTCAGAACGTGCACGGCATAGCCGGTGGGGATGTGGGTCAGCACCTCTTTGGTGTCGCCGTCGATCACGGCCACCTTGCCTACGTCACGTTCGATGACGACAAAGAAGTTTTCCCAGTTGCGGCCGTGCAGCGGCTCGGTCGGATAGTCCTCTTCTTCGACATAGACCTTACGCGTCGCCATCATCTGTTCCAGCGACATTTCAGGTGGTTTTGGCGGCTCCATCATGATGTAGGTCGCCATATCCTTGATTTCCTGCTCGGTCATGATGTCCGAGAAGTTGTTCATGCCGCCTTCGGTACCCCAGGCGATAATCTTTTCAAGGCGTTCCTGCCCCAGTTGCAAGGTGCCGCCTTCGGTTACAGTGCCGTCGGCTGCGGTCTTCTTCCAATGCGGTTCCAGGTTTTTACCCGTGGCACCTTTGCGCAATACGCCGTGGCAGCCTGCGCATTGTTCGAAATAGAGCTGTTTAGACGATTCAAAGGCTTCTTCGCTCAAAGTTGGCTCTTCGGCGAAAGTCGGAGCAGCGACGCTGCCCAACAACATTGCCAATCCGACCCCGAAGGCGCGGCCGGGTTTGTTGTAGCTGATTCCAAGTGACATGATCACTCTCCATATGCGTGGTGAGGCGGTGTCGAGAGTGAAACATCACGTGGATGTCATCCTTGACCAAAGTCAACGGCAAGGGTGCAGACAAAGCACTTTGGAAAGAAAACACAGATCAAAACCGCCAATAAATCTTGTGTTTCTCACACATGTTTAAGCCCAGTCTTGATTTTGGTTAAGGGCGCCGGGTCATGCGGGCACTACACATTGTTCAACGGCGGGAAAAGCTATGGAGAGCAGGCATGACAGCTGTAATCGCGCGTGTTTTCAGTGAAGGGTTCCGGGTCTTTTTTCTTTCGGCGGGTCTTTACGGTATGTTTGCAGGAGTCGCGTGGGGCGTATGGTTGGCGTCGCTCGACGGGCTGATGCCCTACATGGAACAGAGTTACGCGATGCCGCCGGTGATGTGGCACGCGCATGAGATGATTTTCGGGTATGCAACGGCCGCCTTGGGGGGGTTTTTTCTGACCGCCGTGCCGAACTGGACCGGTGCGCCCGAGGCGCGGGCCCGCTTTATCACGCTTGTCGCATTGATCTGGATGGCCGGGCGTCTGGCGGTCTGGTTTTCCGGAGTGTTGCCACCCCTGTTCGTCGCACTCGTGGACCTGAGCTTTGTTCCCATTCTGGCGCTGAAGATTGCCAGTCAACTGGTTCGTCGGCCCAAGCCCCAGAATATGGTGTTTCTGTATCTTCTTGTTCTGATGTTGGCCTCGAACGTTATGGTTCATTTGGAATGGATGGGGGTCACGGTGGATACGCTGAACACCGGTATCCGGGCCGGGCTTTTGACCTTGTGTTCGATGATCGCGATCCTGGGTGGCCGGATTACGCCGGCTTTTACACGCAATGCCATGAAAAGAGCGGGTCAACCCGAAGCATCGTGGCCGGTATCCGTGGCCAGGCTGGACAGGGCGACGATGATTCTGGCGCTGTTGCTGCCCCAGCTTGTGCTTGCACTTGATGTCGGGCCTGTTGCGGGGGCCGTTGCTTTGGTGATGGGCAGTGTTCAACTGATGCGCATGGCGCGTTGGAGAACAGGCTGGGCCTTGCGTCAACCGATCCTGGTCGCGCTGCATCTGGGTCTCGGGATGCTGGCGCTGGGTCTGATTCTCTGGGGGTTGGCGGCCATCGGGATGGGAAATGAGATCGGCGCGCTCCACGTTCTGGGCATTGGTTGCGTTGGTGGCATGACCCTTGCCGTAATGAGCCGCGCCGCCTTGGGCCACAGCGGTCGCCCCCTTGTCGCGCCAAAGCCCATGGCGATTGCCTATGGTTTGATGGCGGTTGCAGCGCTTGTGCGTTGGCTGGGATCCGACATGACAGGAGGGTACATGACGGCGATGCTGACAGCGGATGGATTTTGGATCGCGGCAATGGGGCTGTATCTGTTTGCCATGTGGCCTGCCCTGACCGGCCCCCGCGCCGTGCAACAGACCTGACGCCTGTTCGGGCGGCGCTTATCGTTCAGCGATCAGAGGCCGCTCATTCTTGATATGCCGATGGACCAAGGCACGAGCGCGTTTCCCTTTTTCCGGTATCCGTCGTGCGGCCAGCGGAACGTAATTGCGCTGATCCAATTCAGGGAACAGTTCAAGAATTTCCGCCCGTGCGTTCGGGTGAACACTGGACAAGGCCTGCG
This sequence comes from Ruegeria sp. HKCCA5463, assembly GCF_013034175.1. Classification (NCBI taxonomy): domain Bacteria; kingdom Pseudomonadati; phylum Pseudomonadota; class Alphaproteobacteria; order Rhodobacterales; family Roseobacteraceae; genus Ruegeria; species Ruegeria sp. HKCCA5463. The sequence continues at coordinate 289,714 of NZ_WQFL01000006.1, read as the reverse complement.
CACCGGTGAGCAGGCTTTCGGAAGGTGCGCCTTCCGCATAGATGATCTCGTGACGGTCGAACAAAAGATGGACATAGGTCACAGCACGGGTGTCATCAGCGATTGAAATGCCGGGCACGCCGACAAGAATGTGAGCAGGAACAAGAACCTCTTCGGCGTCGAACATTCTGACGGCAATCGGCGACCGGACCAGCATACGGTGTTGCGGTGACACGAAAAGATCACGCTGGGGCAAGTGATCGCCCAGTGAACCGGCCTCGATCCGGATGGGCTTCAGCCTGGGACGGGCGCGAAGCGCCGCTTGGTCCAGATGTCGCGTGCCGATCCAGCGTATGTGTTGCGGTCCGTTGTCGGCGGTGACGACCGCGTCACCCACCTTCAAATCCTCGATGGGCCTCGGACCATTTGGAGTCATTATCAACGTTCCGGCTACGAAGCACGGCACGTCAATGATAGTGGTCGGATCAGTTGTGTCAGGAGCATTGGTCGGCGTAACATTCACGATGTTCATCGAGTATGTCGTGCCGGGCACAAGGGGTTCAGAGGTAATGTAACCACCCAAAGTTCCGTCAACTTCCACACGATAAACTGTAATCGTACCCCCGCCTGGTTTGGACAGAATATAGGATTCTTCCAGGTAAATTGGGCCACTAAGAAAGGTGGTCGAGCCATCAAGGGTGGTGATGGTGCCGGTTTGCGTCAGATCATCGCCGTCTTCGTTGTCGAAGCGGTCGCCGTTGAAAACATCGCCAGTATCGACAATGGGTGGTCCGCCGCCGTTTTGAATAAACCCACCGGCTGCGTCTGTCACGCTGAACAAACGACGATCCGTGTCAGGATCAAAATTGACATCCAATGTAACCGTATCCGGCCCAATCGTATTCACCGTGATTACGCCGGGCGTATAACCGATATAGGAATAGTTTGCCATTTTAACCCATCACTCTCTGACACGGAATTTACACTTGTTCTCTCAAGCGCTTGGATAACTCCGCTATACTAAAATGTCGACGCGACATTCCTCACGATTGGTTCAGATATCAAGGCGAACCCCAGGCTTTTTCGTGGTTCTTGCTGTTTGTCAGGCATCCGACCTCGTTCCAGAGCATACTTGAGAAGTCTTGACTTTCGTTAAGGCACTCCCGCGTCCCGCCCGTCATGTTGCAGACACTAGCTAATCTGCGCAAAGGAGAGCGCAATGCGAGACGTCATGACAAAGAGCATGGCCCGCAATATTTTTTATGGCGGGTCTCTGTTCTTCATTCTCATCTTTCTGGCCCTTTCGGCCCATTCCCACTGGTATATCGTCAATTCCGAAAATGCCGCAAAGCTGGATGACAGTGTGGTCCGGGGCAAGCATGTCTGGGAAAAACACGCCTGTGTGAACTGTCATTCGATTCTGGGTGAAGGGGCCTACTTTGCTCCGGAAGTCGGCAACGTGATGACCCGCTGGGGCGTGCTGGACGACCCGGAATCAGCCTTTGAATCCCTCAAGGGCTGGATGGAAGCACAACCGACCGGCATTCCCGGTCGTCGGCAAATGCCCAATTTCAACCTCAGCGACGAAGAACTCCGTGACCTGACCAACTTCCTGATCTGGACGGACAACATCGACGCGCAGGGCTGGCCGCCCAACGAGGCAGGCTGAGAAAGGGAACGAAACAATGAAATACGAATCCCAAAAAATCGCCTATGCCTACTTTGCGGTAGCCATGGCGTTGTTCGCGATACAGGTGATCGGCGGCCTTCTGGCCGGTTTCATCTATGTATTCCCCAATTTCCTGAGTGACCTTCTGCCGTTCAACATCGTGCGGATGCTGCACACCAACTCTCTGATCGTCTGGCTGATCCTGGGTTTCTTTGGTGCGGCCTACTTCCTGATTCCGGAAGAAGCCGAGCGCGAGATCCACTCGCCCAAGCTTGCCTATCTGCAACTGATCATCCTTGTTGTCGGCACGTTGGGCGTGGTCGTCACCTATGTCTTCAACCTGTTCGAAGGCAACTGGCTGCTGGGCAAAGAGGGGCGCGAGTTCCTGGAACAGCCCAAATGGGTCAAGGCCGGTATCGTCGTGGCTGCATTGATCTTCCTTTACAACGTGTCGATGACCGTTCTGAAAGGCAAGAAGACAGCCATTACCAACATCCTGCTTCTGGGCCTTTGGGGTCTGGCGCTGCTGTTCCTGTTCGCCTTCTACAACCCGGGCAACCTGTCGCTGGACAAGCAATACTGGTGGTATGTCGTCCACCTGTGGGTCGAAGGTGTGTGGGAACTGATCATGGCCTCGATCCTGGCCTATCTGATGCTCAAGCTGACCGGTGTGGACCGTGAGGTGGTCGAAAAATGGCTCTATGTCATCGTCGCCGCCGCACTGTTCTCGGGCATCCTTGGCACAGGTCACCACTATTACTGGATCGGCACGCCTGCATACTGGCAGTGGATCGGTTCGATCTTCTCGAGCCTCGAGGTGATCCCGTTCTTTGCGATGATGGCCTTTGCCTTCGTCATGGTCTGGAAGGGCCGTCGTGACCACCCCAACAAGGCCGCGCTGCTGTGGTCGCTGGGCTGTGCCACGCTGGCTTTCTTCGGTGCCGGTGTCTGGGGCTTCCTGCACACGCTGCACGGGGTGAACTATTACACCCACGGCACGCAGATCACCGCAGCCCACGGCCACCTGGCCTTCTACGGCGCCTATGTCTGCCTCAATCTGGCGATCTTCAGCTATGCGATGCCGATCCTGAAGAACCGTGATCCCTATAATCAGGTTCTGAACATGGGCTCGTTCTGGCTGATGACCAGCGGCATGGTCTTTATGACCTTCGTGTTGACCTTCGGAGGCACCGTGCAGACACACATGCAGCGCGTGGTCGGAGACTACTTCATGGACGTACAGGACCAGATCGCGATCTTCTACTGGATGCGTCTTGGCTCTGGTCTGGTCGTTGTCCTTGGGGCGCTGCTGTTCATCTATTCGATCTGGGTTCCCCGCAAAGAGGTCATTGAACCCGGCGCAGCTGAAACCCCTGCGGAGTGATGGATATGGATGGCTCCATGAACCTGAAAGAGGGGGCGGCAAACGCCCCCTTCTACCTGCCCCAGGGCGATGAATGCGATGTCTTCACCGCCGCTTACAAAAACGACCTGCCGGTTCTGCTGAAAGGCCCGACGGGCTGCGGCAAGACCCGGTTTGTGGCCCATATGGCTGCGAAACTTGGCCGCCCGCTTTATACAGTGGCCTGCCACGACGATCTGGCCGCCGCCGACCTGATCGGGCGCTACTTGCTGAAGGGCGGCGAAACCGTCTGGGTCGATGGCCCTCTGACCCGCGCGGTGCGCGAAGGTGCGATCTGCTATCTCGACGAGGTGGTCGAGGCGCGCAAGGACGTGACCGTGGTGCTGCACCCACTGACCGACGACCGGCGCATCCTGCCGATCGACCGCACCGGCGAAGAGCTTGAGGCCGCGCCCGGTTTCATGCTGGTGGCGTCCTACAACCCCGGCTATCAGAACATCCTGAAAACCCTCAAACCCTCGACCCGCCAACGGTTCATCTCGCTGGAGTTCGACTTTCCCTCGCCTCAGATGGAAGCCGAAGTGGTCGCGCAGGAAAGCGGCCTGCCGCTGGAACGCTGCAAGCCGCTGGTGCGGCTGGCGGGCAAGCTGCGCGGGCTCAAGGGTCAGGACCTCGAGGAAGGCGTGTCCACCCGTCTGGTCGTCTATGCCGCCACGCTGATCGCGCAGGGCATGTCCACCGACCGCGCCATCCTTGCCGCAATGATCGAACCTCTGACCGATGACGAGGACATCAAACGCGGGCTCCTCGATCTTGTCACGGCTGTCTTTGGGTGAGGCCGGCCGATGGTCAAGATCGACTTTGAGCCATGGGAACCCGAAGAAACGATCGGGAAACTGTGGCACACCCTTGCCAGCCGCCTCGATGCACCCCAGGTGCATGTTGGAGCCGCGGTCGACCTCTCAGAGGTCGCGGGGCGGCTGGCAGTCCTCTTTCGGGGGCTTGGGGGTAGTCCGGGCGTTGAATTGCGCCCGGTCTCACCCGAGGTTTCGCGTCACCGCCTGAGTTGGCGCCGCAAACTTGCAACCGAAGCGGAATTGATGCCGCGCGCCTCGTTCGACGGAGAGGTTTTGCGTCTGCCCGACCGTCTGGCCGTATTCCCGGCACGCGAGGCAAACGGCGCGCTCTATGTCTGGTTGGCCGCCGCCGCCGCCCATGCCGGAACCCGAATTGACGAAGATGATCCACTGCGTGCCGACCTGCGTGCCTTGATCGCCGCCCGGCATATGGTCGAGGCGACTCTGGACGATGCGCCTGGCTTGCGTCCGCTGTATACCGAGCTGTGCAAGGGCGTGCTGTTTCATCGCGACATCCCCAGCCTGCCGCCTGCCGAGGCTGCGGTTGAAGAACTGATCCGTCATATGCTGGGCGATCCCAAGCCCCTGTCGGATCAGGCCGAGCACCTTCTGGCACTTGACGACGACCTGATCGCCCCGCGCGGCTATCAGCCGATGCGTCCGGTTCCCCTGTGGCCGGAGTTGCGGGCAGTTGGGTTCTCGGAACACAACGAGGTTGAAAACCCCGATACCGAAGGCCCGCCAGAGGAATCCGGCGAAAAGACACACCGTGCCCGGCGCCGCAAATCGGATCAGGCCGAGCGCAGCGACAGTTTCATTCTGCACAAGTTCGAAGCCATCCTCAGTTGGGCCGAGTTTCTGAATATCAACCGTCGCATCGATGACGACGATCCCGACAACGCCAAGAAGGCGGCTGACGATCAGGAAGAGATCGGTCTTGGCCAGATTTCCAAGGCGCCGCCTACCAAGTTGAAGCTTCACCTTGATCTGGCGCCCGAAGACGTCAACCGCGAACGCCTGTCAGGCCGTATTCTATATCCCGAATGGGACGTGCGGACGGGTCAATACCTGCCGGATCATGTGAACGTTCTGCTTTCGGAAGCCGATATCCGCGACGATGCCGCCGAGTTCGGCAAGGATCCGGCCACTGCGCGCCGCATTCGCGCCGTCAAGCGCCAATTCGAGGCGCTGCGCCCGGGGCGCGTGATGACCCGGGGCCATCTGGACGGTGACCAGCTGGATATGGAAGCCGCCGTTCGGGCGCAGGTTGACCGCTGCGCAAATGGTGAAGGGACGGAACGCGTCTGGATGCAATCCCGCCCCGAGGCCCGCGATCTGGCGGTGTCGATCCTGCTGGATGTCAGCCGATCCACCGAAAGCGCGGTCACGGGGCGTGCCGTGATCGATATCGAACGCGAGGCGCTGGCGGCCTTGGCGTGGGGCCTCAACGCTTGCGGTGACGATTTCGCCATTCATGCGTTCAGCTCCCTCAAGCGTCAGCGCGTCTATGTGCAGCGTTGCAAACGGTTTGACGAACCGATGGGAACCAAAGTTGAACAGCGCATCGCGTCGCTGCGCCCCGGACATTATACAAGGTTGGGCGCGGCAATCCGGCACTGTTCCTCAGATCTGGCCAGCCAGTCCCGCAAGCGCCGATTGCTGCTGGTTATCACCGACGGCAAGCCAAACGACCTGGACCATTACGAGGGGCGTCACGGCATCGAAGATACCTGCATGGCCATACGCGAGGCGCGCCGGGCCGGACAGTCGGTGTTCGGCGTTACCATCGATAAAACCGGCAAAAGCTGGTTTCCGCGCATGTTCGGGCAGGGCGGTTTCGCCGTCATCCCAGATCCGCATCGCCTGACCATGGCCCTGCCGCAGATCTATCGCCAGTTGGTCGGCGCATGAGTGATGCCTCTCTGATCGACGAATTGCCGGGCGAGTTCCTGATGTGGGTTCTGATCATTTCGGAACTGCTGGTTTTTGGCGCGGGGATGATCGCCTTCATGGGGGTGCGTCTGACCGATCCGGCAGGTTTTGCCGAGGCGCAGTCGCATCTGCATCGCACCGGTGCAGCCTTGAACACGGCGGTTTTGGTGACGTCAGGCTATCTGGCCGCACAGGCGCTGCATTGGCGGCGGAACATGCAACGTTTGCGGGCCCGATTGGCGTTGATCCTTGCGGCGCTTCTGGGTGTCGTGTTCCTGATCATCAAGGGTGCGGAATATGCCGACAAGGCGTCTCAGGGGATAGGATACGAAACGCATCCATTCTTTCTGTTCTACTATATGTTGACCGGCTTTCATGCCGCGCATGTCCTCGCCGGGGTTGGAATTCTGTTGCTGGTAGCCTGGCGCGACGACCCCACTAGCGTCGAAGCGGGCGCACAGTTTTGGCACATGGTGGACCTGGTCTGGATCATGCTGTTTCCAGTGATCTATCTGTTGGGATAGTCAGATGGCCCAACCTTCATCTTTGACCAAAGAACCTCGCCAAGGGCCGCCGAACCCTCTGACCCAGACCTGGCTTGCGCTCTTGGCCCTCAGCGTGGGATCCGCGCTGCTGACCTTGATTGGGGCACCAACCGCGATCATTGCTGGCGGTATCCTGTTGCTGGCGCTGATCAAGGCCCGCGTGATCCTGAAACACTACCTGGATTTGGAGAACAGCCAAAGCTGGCTGCGTGGGTTCACCATGGTGTTGACCGGATTTTCCGTTGTGATTTTTGCGCTCTACCTGATCTGAGGCAAAAAAATGCCGCCCCGAGAGGCGGCATAAGTCAAGCAAAGGGGGGGCTGGTTACTGAGCGGCCTGTGGGATCCGCGCGATCTGACAACGCTGCCAGAGCGCCGACAAGGCACCAACCAGATGATCGATATCCTCATCTGTGTGGACCGGGGACGGCGTGATCCGCAAACGTTCGGTGCCCTTGGGGACAGTGGGATAGTTGATCGGCTGAATGTAGATGCCGAATTCTTCAAGAAGCGTATCCGAGATGAACTTGCACTTCATTGGGTCGCCCACCATCACCGGGATGATATGGCTGGGGTTCGGCAGATGCGGTATCCCTTCCGCATCCAGACGGGCGCGCACCTGATCCACACGGGCCTTTTGCAGATCACGCTCGGCGCTTGACTGCTTCAGATGCCGGATAGATGCGGCAGCACCGGCCGCGATCGAAGGTGGCAGGGCCGTGGTGAAGATGAAGCCGCTGGCAAAGCTGCGAACGAAATCGCACAGCGCCGCCGAGGCTGCGATGTACCCACCAACCACGCCGAAGGCCTTGCCCAGCGTGCCTTCGATCACGGTCAAGCGATCCATCAGGCCCTCACGCTCGGCAATGCCACCACCGCGCGGGCCATAGAGGCCGACGGCGTGAACCTCATCCAGATAGGTCATCGCGCCGTATTTGTCGGCCAAGTCGCAGATTTCCTTGATCGGCGCGATATCACCATCCATGGAATAAACGGACTCAAAGGCGATCATCTTGGGCGCGTCGGGGTCGGCGTCGGCCAGTTTGGTCTCCAGATCCGCAAGATCGTTATGTTTCCATATCACCTTCTGCGCCCGTGAGTGGCGGATGCCTTCGATCATCGAGGCATGGTTCAGCGCATCAGAGAAAACGATCAGACCGGGGATCTTCGCAGCCAGCGTTCCCAGAGCGGCCCAGTTTGACACATAGCCCGAGGTGAACAGCAAAGCGGCCTCCTTGCAATGGAGATCTGCCAACTCTGCCTCGAGCAGAACGTGGTCATGCGTCGTGCCCGAAATGTTGCGCGTCCCGCCTGCACCGGCGCCAAAACGCTCCAGCGCATCGTGCATGGCGTTGATGACCGCAGGGTGTTGCCCCATTCCAAGGTAGTCATTCGAGCACCAGATACGCACATCCCGCTGGATCGAACCATCGGTCTGGCGAGCGTTCGGGAAGGCTCCGCAACGTCGCTGCAAGTCGATGAAAACCCGATAGTTTCCTTCATCTTTCAAAGCGTCGAGGCTCTGGCTGAAAAATCGCTCGAAATCCATCTGACATGCTCCCTGGATAACTGGCTGCGAACCGACCCTAGGGCAGCGACGGGCCCCGTGACATGACAATTGTCAAGTTGATCGTCAAGAAAAAGACTGGCACTGCCACGCCGGCTTTGGCATAGCAGGGCATTGGGGATGATATCCCGGGCCATCGCCCGGACTGGATGAAGAAGGGAGTGCCTTCATGTCACACGAGGCACAAAAGGCGATTGCGCGGCAGTCTCTGCTTCTGCGCAGCCTGCCGGATCAGCATGTGGATACTTTGCTGCGGCAAGCGATTTGGCGGCAATATGACCGTGGCGAGACGATCTTTCTGCAAGAGGAAGAAGCCAAGGCCGTGCACGTCGTGCTGGCGGGTTGGGTCAAGCTGTTCCGTATCTCTCCGACCGGGGCGGAAGCGGTGGTGAGCGTTTTCACCCGCGGAGAAAGCTTTGGTGAGGCCGTTGCGCTGCGCAACGTGCCGTATCCAGTGTCCGCCGAAGCCGTCTCAGCCTGTGAAGTGATGCATATTCCCAGCCCGGTGCTACTGTCCCTGATGAAGGAAGACCCGGAAATCGGCGTTTCAATTCTGGCTGCGACGTTCACGCATCTGCATGCTCTGGTGGCGCAGCTGGAGCAACTGAAGGCGCAAACCGGGGCGCAACGCGTTGCAGAGTTTCTGTTGAACCTGTGCGATCGCGATTCCGGTCGCTGCGAGGTGGAACTGCCTTACGACAAGATGCTGATCGCCGGACGTCTTGGGATGAAGCCCGAAAGCCTGAGCCGCGCGTTTTCGCGGTTGAAACCCGTTGGCGTCAAGATCAACAGGAACCACGCGGATATCGCTGACATGGACGATTTGCGCAACTACGCCGAAAGCGACACCAGCGAGAGGTGATTGATCACCGGCGGCCGGACCCTTCGGCGCTGCAATTTCACGGAAAACCCGTTATCCGAAACTGGCAGCTCCAATGGGGGCTTCAGTCGGGCGCTTTTGCGCGTGACCGGCTGTCTTCCACGCTTTCCAAAACCTCATTATCCTGATCAGCAGTGCCATCCATCGGCACGAGTCTTTTGCATGAAAATGAAGGGGCACCTGGTCCATGATAGACGCAGCGCTTTCAAACTATCCCCGCGCAAGGTTGATGACATCGGTCACCCCGGTCGAACGGCTTGAGCGTCTTTCCGACCAATTGGGGCTGGATCTGTGGATCAAGCGCGACGACCTGACCGGGCTCAGCTTCGGCGGAAACAAGACCCGCCAGCTGGAATTTTATATGGGCGAGGCGCTGAGGCAGCGGGCGGACACCATCCTGATCACAGGTGCCGTGCAATCCAATTTCGTGCGCACCGCGGCAGCTGCGGCGGCAAAGCTGGGAATGTCATCCGTTCTTCAAATGGAAGACCGCGTGACGAATATGGGCGAATACTACCATCGATCCGGAAATGTTCTTCTGGCACAGCTTCTGGGGGCGGAACATATTGGCTATCCCAAGGGTGAGGACGAGGCGGGCGCTGACGGCGCTCTTCACGAACGTGCCGAGGAACTGGTTGCCATGGGTCGAAAACCATACGTGATCCATCTGGGCATAGATCACCCTCCGCTGGGGGCATTGGGCTATGTGGCGGGGGCGGCCGAGTTGCATACTCAGATCAGCGATTTCGACGCCGCAGTGGTGCCGTCGGGAAGCGGGGCAACCCATGGCGGGTTCCTGGCCGGATTGCGTTTGGTCGGACAGACTGCGCCTGTCTACGGCATATGCGTGCGTCGCGATCAAAACCAGCAGCACGCACGTCTGCAAAAGGTCCTGGGGCGATTGGCAACCATGATGGGTTTCGACCCTGCTTTGGTCATGGAAGACATCTGTACCTGGGACGGCGCCTTGGCGCCCGGATATGGGCGGATCGGTCGCGCAACCCGCGAGGCGTTGACCCTGATGGCGCGCTCCGAGGGCATCTTTCTTGACCCTGTTTATTCCGCCAAAACCTTTGCAGGGCTTCTTGGGCTGCTTGAACAAGGTGTCATCGAAAAAGGCCAGAAAGTTGTTCTGCTGCACACGGGCGGTCAACCTGCGTTGTTCGGATATCAGGACGAGTTGCAACCAAGTTGACGCAGCGAAGCTTTGCGCCTGTGGTCCTGCGGGGCGACAGGATGGATGGAAGGGTGCTGCCCGCCGAACTGGCCGGGTAAGTACCCTACGACACTTTCGATTGATTGAGCAAAGACATGGCCCGCGCGACATCGCGGGTCTGCGCGCCGCCAACGATCGTGGCCAAAATCTTTCCAAGATCAAGCGGCGAGGCCGGTGAGCAGCCAAAGCGGTCGCAAGTTTGCACGTAATCCACCGCTGTGCGCAGTTCGAACATTCTTGCCTGCTGTTTGCGCGCGGTTTCCAGAGCCTCCGTGAACAGATCATCTGCGGCAGTGTCCATGGACCGCACCAACGCCTGTATCCGATCCGTCTCGGGCTGAGCCCAGGCTTCATTGGTCAGAACCTGCTGTTCACGGGCTTCATCCAGCAGGCGCTGAGCCGCCTTCGGGTCGTTCGCCTTCAATGACGCTTCGGCAAGGGCCGTCAGGAACACCGGCTTGTAGTTTCCGGCCCCGCTGGCCCACCAGGCTTCGGACGCGTCGCGCATTGCTCGGATCGTTTCCGGGCCTGGCTTGATCTGCGCGTCCGCCCAACACCGCCAGACATTCGCCGTCAGTGTCATGAAGGGGAAGGTGTGTTTGGTCGCCAGTTCCTCAAGGCGCGCGGCAACGTCGTAAACATGTTCAGGTTCACGCCGCAACAGGTGTAGCATACACAGATATGTCAGGGTCTGTGCCAGGCTATGAGCGTGATTGAGTTTCTGCGCTGCCGAGATCGCCTGATGCTGGATCTCGAGCGCGCGGTCCGGTTCTCCGCGCAACCAAACCGTCATGCTCAGGAAGCAGGATGTAATGGCGGCATGATCCGTGCCGTAGACATAGGCAAGACGGCTGTGCTGCTGAGGATCATACAAGCGCAACGCTTGTCGCAGATGTGCATAGGCGGCGTCCTGCTGCCCGATATGCAACAAGACGGCACCCATGGCCCGATGGGCAATCATTATGTGATGCGTTTCGTCGGTCAACTTGGACAGGTCCAGCAACTGCGCCGCGACGTCCTTGGCAAGGTCGTATTCACCGCGGACCAAATGATACGCATAGAGACCATTGAGCACAGGGAACAATTGTTCGGTTTCGCCCAGCCGATTGCACAGGTCGCGGATCCGGGCATACACCGCCCCCGTTTCATCGGCCGCGATGCCAGCGGTCGAGCGCAGAACGCCGGCCCGCAATGTCTGGATCTTGGTTTCCATGCGGTCGCGGTCAACCGAGTCTTCCTGCTGTTCAAGCAACGCCAACGCACGCCCCAACTGAGTGGCTGCTTCAATCCCGGCCGAGCGTTCAACGGCACGTTGCCCGGCCAGATACCAGTGTTCTATCGCTTCGTCCGGCATATCTGCCATCGTGTAGTGATGAGCCAGAATTTCCGGACCGGCAGAGTTTTCGCGCAACGAGGCAGAGTTCAGTGCTTGGACCACACGCGCATGCAGCGTTCGCCTCTCGCGTTTCAGCAGGCTGTTGTAAGCGGTGTCGCGAATGAGAGCGTGACGATAACTGAACGTTTCCTCGGGCTCTGAGTCTGAAACGATCACGATCCCGGCATCCACCAGCAAATCCAGACCGGAACGTAACGCCCGTTCATCAAAGCGGGACACGCTTGCAATCATCGGATAAGAGAATTGCGAGCCAATGACAGCGCCGATCTGTGCCACTTCCTTGGCCGAGCTCAGTCGATCAAGACGAGCCATCAACGCGTCATGCAGTGTTTTCGGCACAGTGGGTGATGGCGTGGACCGGTCGATCGTATAGGCGTCGGCGCGTTCGGTCAGAAGATCGGATTCCAGCAGATCCTTCGTCACCTCTTCTACGAACAGCGGGACACCGTTGGATCTGGCGGCAATCAGACGGTGAACTTCGTCCGGGACGGTCTTGCCTTTGGCAACATCGTTCACGATCTCTTTGACCTGCGCGAAATCCAGTTGTTGAAGCGCGACGTGCATCAGGTTGTGCGATTGTGGCCAGTCCGGATCAAAGCCTGTCCGATAGCTCATGACCATCAGCAGGCGCGCGTTCTCTATCCGGGTTACAAGCTGATCAAGCAGAGTCTTTGTCGTTGGATCGATCCAATGTGCATCTTCAAACAGCAACAGGGTCGGGGTTTCCTGCGCCAAGCCGATCACATGATTGACCAGCATGTCCAGCGTCTGCTTCATGATCTGCTCAGGGGTCAGATCCAGCGGGCCAAGCCTGTCTTCAAACGGGACCGACAACAGTGCCGCAGCCAGTTTCAGTGACCCTTCAGAAGGATCGCCCAGAACGCCGTGGATCTTGTTCATTTTTTCGTCCGCACTGTCACCGACCCGCAGTTCGGCCGCGTTTTCAAGCTGGCGAATGATCGGGTACAACGCGCTTGCGTCATGAAAGGGCGAACACTGAAATCGAAGCTGTCGGTGTTTTGCGTCCGGGATCGTTCGGCGAAGCTCTTCGATCAGCCTGGACTTTCCTATGCCCGCCTCGCCCGAGACCAGCACCACCTGACCTTGACCCTGACGGGCCAGCTTCCACTTGCTTTGAAGGGTTTCATGCTCCTGCGCGCGCCCGACCAATGAACTCATCCGGGCGTCGTCTGCCGCAAGAAAACGGCTGAGAGTCTGGCGCGTGCCGGTGACCTGCCAGGCTTCGACCTCTTTGGCAAAGCCTTTCAATTGAAACGTGCCACGGCGCACATATTCGAACGCATCACCCGCCAATTCCCGTGTCGTCGGCGCGACGATCATTGTCCCCGGATCAGCCATCGATTGAAGCCGTGCGGCAAGGTTCGGGGTCTCGCCCATGGCGGTTCCATCCTCGAACATCTTCTCTCCCCGCAGGTCACCGACGACAACCAGGCCGGTCGCGATCCCTATGCGGACTTCAAGATGTGCATGTGTGCGGATTTCCGGAATTTCGCGAACGATCCGGAGACCTGCATGAATGGCGCGTTCCGGGTCGTCTTCATGCGCATGCGGGAAGCCAAAAAACACCATGATGCCGTCGCCGTAGTAACTGGCGATATGCCCGTCAAAAGCGGCGACCGCAGCGGCGCAGGTCTCTTTGAACAGCCTCAGAACCTCGGCCAGATCTTCAGGATCCAGCTTTTGCGATATCGCCGTCGATCCAACAAGATCGATGAACATGACCGTCAGCTGTCTGCGCTCTGCAATGATGTTGGGTTCCTGATGCTTGCGATGTGATCCCGCAGGCTGCCCGGTTTCATCCCGTATTGCTTTCAGAAAGCGGCGCCTGGGTCCAATGGGCAGGCCGATCGTGACAAGGTCATCGTCGCTCAGTTCCGGCAGATCACCCAGTTCGACCTCGTGCCGGGAGAAGGCGTTGACATATTTGGACAAGCCGTTTCGGATCAGCCATTCATCTATGTCAGCCATTTGACCACCATGCATGGCCGCGACCAGGCCGATCCAAGCATTCCCCATTTCCCTCTGGTTGAAAGGACCAGCCCCGGGCACAGTCCGGGAAAACACCCCTCTATCAAGGACGACCCGCGAATTCCGGTCAAGTGTTCAATTTGAGGGTCAGGAAATTTCCATGCACGAAACGGTATTGGATCCTGCCATCTCTATTCGCCGGTCCGAAAATCGATGTGAATGTGATTGCCGTCCGGATCCCAGACGTTCAACTGAACGGTGTCGATTGCCGTCAGTTCCACACGGCGATAGGAGACGCCATTTGTTTTGAGATGCGCTTCGAACCGATCCAACCCTGTCGCCGAAAAAGCGAAATGCTCAAGCTTCAGGTCTGCGTCTGAACCCGTGGCCTCGGCCTCGACACCGACCAGATGCACGAAGGCGTTTTCTTCGACATAAAGCCAGGCTCCGGGAAAGGGGAAGGGTGGGCGTGGCCCGACCCGCATCCCCAGCACGTTGCAGTACCATTCGATCATCTCGTCCAAACGCGTGGTGCGCAGATTGACATGATCCAGTGACGTGATCCCCATGGCCTAGCCTCGGGTCCATTTGATCGAACATCCCATTGAGGGTGTCTGATCTTGGGGGCCTTGCCCGGTCTCGGCAATTTGCAGCATCGCATTGACCAATTCTGGTTCGCGCTTGCCAGTCTGGCCGCGGCCCAGATTGTCCAGACGGCCCCGGTACTGCAACTTTCCATCCGCATTCAAACCGAAGAAATCCGGAGTGCAGACAGCACCATAAGCCTTTCCTACGGATTGATCCTCGTCCACGAGGTATGGAAAGTTGAAGCCGTTCTGCCGTGCAAATTCCAACATGTTCTGCGGCGAATCTTCGGCGTAATCGCGATAGTCGTTCGACATGACCGCCAACACGCCGATCCCCTTGGACATCAGCAGGTCCGTGTCCTGGGCAAGCCGGTCCGTGATCGTTTTGACATAGGGGCAATGATTACAGATGAAGGCGATCAGCAACCCGTTTTGCAGGTGATCGGACATCTTGAAGGCCCGACCGTTCGGGTCTTTGAGCGTGAAGTCCGGGGCGTTCCAACCGAAATCGCAGATCGGAGTGTCGAGCAGCATGATTGTCCTTTTTGTGACCAATTGGCATGTTCAGACCAGCTTAGCTGACGGGCGCCGTTAAGTAGAGCGAGATTTCCGGCGTCATGTCTGCGACGGAATGCGCCTGCAAACGTATCTGGTTCAGATCAGCAGCGTTGACAGGCTTGGGTAATAGCTGAGCAGAAGCAACACCAAAGTTACCGCGATCAGGAAAGGCCAAAGCGATTTCAGGATTGAACCGGGCGATGTGCCGCTCATGGATGAGGCGATGTACAATCCGATCCCGACCGGGGGCGTCAGCAGCCCAAGCACAAGGTTCAGGCAAGCAACAATGCCGAACTGATAAGGGCTGATATCATATGAACCGGTTGCAATCGGCAGCAGGATCGGAGTGATCAGGATGATCGCGGCGATGCCATCGATCATCATTCCAACCAGCAAAAGCGCAAGGTTCACGACCAGCAGGAACACGAACGGGTCCGAAGTGATCGAGGTGATCAACCCAGCCAGTTGCTGTGGTATTTCCTCATAGATGATGACCCAGCCGAACACGCTGGCGGCCGCGATCATGAACAGGATCATCGACGCATTGGCTGCCGTGCGTTTGAACATCTGTGCCAGGTTGCTCGGCTTCAGGTCCCCGTAAACCAACCAGCCCACCAGAAACGCGATCAGGGACGCGATTGCGGCGGATTCGGTCGGTGTGGCGATCCCGAACAGAATGCCGCCTATGATCGACATCGGGATCAGCAGGGCAGGGGCCGCGCTGATCAAGGCCTGGACGGCTTCGGCACGCGTCATCCAATGCCCCTTCGGAAAGTTTTGCCACCACCCGATCAGTGTGATGACCGATGCAAAAGCCCCGGCAAGGATCAAACCGGGCAGGATTCCTGCAATGAACATGTCACCAATCGGGATCTGAGCCAGAACACCGAAGATGACAAACATCATCGACGGCGGGATGACCGGAGCCAGCAGCCCGCCCGCGGCCGTCGTGGCAGCGGCGAAACCCTTGTCATAGCCCTCCTCCTCCATCGCGGGGACCATGGCGCGCGACATCACCGCGATCTGCGCCGTCGCAGACCCGATGATGGCCGCCATGAACATGTTTGCCAGCAAGTTGATATAGGCCAGCCCGCCACGAAACCCGCCTACAAATACCCGGGCCAGCGCGACAAGGCGCCGGGTCATGCCGCCTTCGTTCATCAATTCTCCGGTCAACATGAACAGAGGAATTGCCAGCAGGCCGTAATTCTCAAGACCGCCGAACATTTTCTGCGCGAAGCTGTCATAAAGAACCGTGTTGCCGCTTTCCCAGATGTACCAGATGGCCGTGATCGCCAGCACGATCGCCACGGGCACGGACAGAAGTAGAGTGGCCAGAAAGACGATGGGGCTCATGGCTGTGCCCCTTTGCCCGGGGCGCTCAGCAGATGCATGGTGGAATGCAGCGTCGCGCCCAGTGCGAAAAGCCACATCACCAACCAGAACAGATACTTTGGCAGGCCCAGGGTCAGCGTTGGCTCGGCGTAGATGAAATTGAATGTCTGACCTTGAAACGCCGCCACGTCAAATCCGCTGCTGGCGATGTCCAGCGGAAGGAACCAGCGCCAGCAGAACCACAGCATCGCAAGGGAAAAAGCAAACACGACCACGTCCACACCCTTGCGGATCAATGGTTTCGCGCGTTCGGGCACGTTGTCGGAAACGATGGAGATCGACACCGAGCTGCGATGGTGCAATGCGGAAGACGCGCCCAGAAAAGTCATCCAGACCATCGCGTAGATCGCCAGCTCATCAACCCAGAACAGGGCGTTGCCCGCCGTTCGCGTCACGACATTCAACAAAATCAGAGCCGTTATGCAGACTGCCAGAAAGGCAGCGCACCACAACTCGACCCGCGCCAAGCCTGCCGACAGCCGATACAACATCGCTGCTCTCCCGTGAAAAAGGGCGCAGGATCGAGCTGCGCCCCTTTCGTCATGCCGTTTTCGTTATTTTGTTTCTGCCGCAGTCTGCCGCAAAGCGTCAAGGGAAGAGGTCTTCTGGGACCAGATCCCGTTCCACTCTTCGATCGCGTCGCCAAAGAACAAGGCATCAACCTTTTTGTAGGCTTTGCCAGTGCCCTCGATTTGCTCCAGCCATTTGGCATCGTTTTCAACGTAGGCATCAATGGTGCTGTCGACATGCTTGGCCATGAGTTCCGCGATCATCGCGCGGTCTTCGTCGGACAAACCAGCCCAGACCTTGGCCGATACCAGCCCGACCATCGGGAACATCATGTGATCCGACTGCACGATCGTGTCGGCGTGTTCATAATATTTCAGAACCCAGATCAGCTCGGCGTCCATGTCGATGGCGTCGACCTGACCATTGGCCAGCGCATCATAGACGGCAGGCAAGGGCATGGGCGTGGGTGCCGCCCCCACCGCGTTGTAGAAATCCAGAATCGGTGTGAAGGGCGTGATCCGCAGTTTCAGGCCTGATAGATCTTCGGCGGAGGAAACCTCGCCCCGGCTGACGATCTGGCGCAATCCTGCCATCCCATATCCCAGTCCAACGACACCAACCTGCCCCGGCAAGGGTTCCAGCATGGATTTGGCCGTATCGGATCGCAGGATGCGCCCCGCGTGCCCAATGTCATCTGCCAGATAGGGCGCATAGAATGCCCCCAACTCGGGCGCGCGGTTCGAAACTTCAGCCACGGTCATGAAAGCCATGTCCAACGCGCCGGTCTGCAATTGTTGCAGCATTTCGGCCTCGTTCCCCAACTGGCGGGCCGGGAAGACCGATACCGAATGCGCGCCACCACTGGCCTCATTCAACTCGGCCCCAAACGCTTCGGCGGCTTTGGTCCAGATATGCGGTGGCGGCGTGATCAGACCCAACCGAAACTCTTCGGCGTGAGCGGCCACGGACGCCAGTGCCAACGCAGCCGCAGAGGCGGCGATTTTTGCAAAATGTCTCATTACTTCCCCTGTTTGATCTTGTTTTACAACGTGACCCAGCCCTCGGGCGGTTCCTTTCCCGGGTGCACAGCCTGACAATTGGGGCAGGTGCGGTCTTGTTCCGAAGCATAGAACTTCTGATAAACCGGAGGCAGGTCATCAACGATGGACTTTAGCTGCATTTCCGCTCGATGCACCAGTGATCCGCATTCAAAGCAATACCATTCGATGGCGTCCAGCTCTCCGGTCTGGCGCTTGGGTTCAATCACAAGCCCGATCGAACCTTCCTGAGGGCGCTGTGGCGAATGGCGTACATGCGGAGGCAGCAGAAAAACCTCGCCTTCTCGGATCGGAACATCATAGAACTCCTCTCCGTCATAGATTTTCAGCACCATGTCGCCTTCAAGCTGGTAGAAGAATTCTTCCACCGGGTCATCGTGGTAATCGGTTCGCTTGTTCGGACCACCCACAACAGTGACCATCAGATCGGCGTCTTCCCAAACCTGACGATTCCCTACGGGCGGTTTGAGCAGATGGCGGTGTTCGTCGATCCAGGCCTTAAAGTTGAACGCTTTCAGTTTTGACATGTCCCACTCCCTATCCCGGAAAGTTTGGCGCGTTTTTTCATGACCGCAAAGAAATTATCAGCATCTCGCTATCCGATTTCCTTATACTGCCCGGCCTCACCCAGCTCAGACGCGCAGCCCGCTTTCATCAAATGCTTTGCGAATGATCGCTTTTTCGGCGTCGGTCAGTTCCAGCATCGGCGGACGTACACGGCCACCGACCTGACCCAGCAACTCTTGCCAGTACTTTCCGAATGCAGTGGGTTTGCCCGCAGGACGCGCGCGTTTCATCGCGTCGCGGACAGGGTTCAGACTGTCAAAGACACGTCGCGCTTCATCGGCCTTTCCCACAAAGGCCAGACGCGTGTATTCGTTCATCCGCTGATCGACCTTGCTTTGCAGCTGATAGGGCGGAGACGAGCAGAGATAGAGCTTCCAGTCCAGTTCCAATATGTTGTCCAGCCACTCATGTTCAGCCGAGGTCGAGACATGGATCCTGTCGCCCACCATATGGGTCAGCTTCACGTACATCTCGCGCGGGACCGAGTATTTTATCGCAACGATATTGGGTAAGTCCGCAATGCGAGCGCATTCTTCGGGTTGCATCAAATAGCCGCTGTCTGGATGGCTCCACATGGCGATGCCGATATCCAGTTCGTCACAAAAACGCTTGTAGTACTGGTACAAAACCTCTCCGCGATCGTGCACAAAGCTCAGAACCGGCGCGTGCAGTACGATGTAATCCGCACCGCAGTTCTGGGCGTGATGCGCCAGGTCCAAGGCCGTATTCATGTTCTGGTCCGAGACCGAGACGATTACACCGGCTTTGCCTGCGCATTCGTCAACGGCAATTTCGAAGTTGCGCTTGCGCTCTTCGATGCTCATCGAAAAGAACTCGCCCTGTTTGCCGGCGACGAAAAGGCCCTGGATGTCCAGATCATCGATCCAATGGCGGATGTTTGCACGCAGTCCCGATTCATCCAGAGACAGGTCATCATTGAACGGGTTCAGTGCCGCTGCCCATATCCCAGTCATATGTTCGCGGGCATAGGCCTTCGCGTCCTGTTTTGAGTATTTCATTTCCAAAGTGGTCCCCGTGGCTTCATCATGAACAAAACACACCAGGCGGGTCGGTCCAGTGCCATTTCAGGGAAATGGTTATCTGAAAAACATATACCACCAACTTACCAATTCAGATTTTTTCAATGCTAGTCTAGGGTCCAGACATGAAGATCGCAGTCATCGGAACCGGCGCAATCGCGCAATATGTGCAGCGCATGTTGCCAGAATATGGGCATGAGTTGGCAGCCATTCTGGTCAGACCACAGCGCGTTGATCCTAAATCGCCCAAGTCAGTTGGTTCGGTTGATGACCTGCCGGACGGAATCGAATTGGTTCTGGATTGCGCGGGGCACGAGGCATTGGCCGGATTGGGTCCGGACATTCTGGCACGAGGGCTGGATATCATCAGTGTCTCTGCCGGCGCACTTGCGGATCAGCAAGTCAGTGACCGGCTGGACAGGGCCGCGCGAAAGGGCGGGGCGCGGCTGCATCTGGCAAGCGGTGCCATAGGCGGGCTGGACTGTCTCAGCGCCGCAGCGGTCGGGCCGCTCAAGTCCGTCACATATGTGGGGCGCAAGCCGCCGGCGGGTTGGAAGGGATCACGTGCCGAACACAGTCTTGACCTCGGCAATATCACCGCGGCTGAAACACATTTTCAGGGTTCCGCACGAGAGGCGGCGCTGGCTTACCCCAAGAACGCAAATGTCGCCGCCGCCGTCGCCTTGGCGGGTGTGGGGTTCGATAGCACACAGGTTCGTCTGGTCGCCGATCCGACGATCCACAAGAACATTCACGAGGTCGAGGCCGAAGGCGATTTCGGCACGTTTCAGTTCCGGATCAGCGGCACCGCGCTGCCCGACAACCCGCGAAGCTCGGCGCTTGCGGCCATGAGCGTGCTGTCCAAGCTGGATCAGCTTTGCAAGCCGATTGTTCTGTAGCCATGGTTGGGCGTCACTCTCGCATCGTTGACCGCGCCTTGACCCGCCTGAAGCTGCGACAGCTGCGTCTGCTGGTTGCAGTTGGCGCGCATGGGAACATTCAGAATGCCGCGCGTGAGCTGGGAATATCTCAGCCAGCGGCCACCAAGATGATTCAGGATCTTGAACTGGATTTCGAAGTCAAGCTGTTCACGCGAACCAACCGAGGCGTTGTGCCAACGGTTTTTGGCGAAACTCTCATACGTCACGGGAAGCTGATATTTGCTCAGGTTTCCAACGCCGCGCAGGAACTGGACGATCTGAACGAAGGAAATTCCGGCCGTGTCGTGGTGGGCACGTTGCTTGCGGCGTCAACCAGCCTGCTACCCGCCGCCATCGAACTGCTGCTGAAAGACCGCCCGAACGTTGCAGTCAAGATCAGCGAAGGGACCAACGAGGTGCTCATGCCCCGGCTGCTGTCGGGTGAGATCGACATGGTTGTAGGACGCCTGCCGTCGCACCGGCATCGCGACAAGATTCGACAGGAAAAACTGTTCGAGGATCGGATATTGGCCATTGTCGGCCCTCAACACCCGCTGGCAGGGCGGGACGCCGTGACCTTTGCGCAAACCAAGCCGTTTGGCTGGATTCTTCCCCCGCAAGAGACCACGTTGCGACGTCAGGCGGATCATTTTTTCGTCGGCCAGCAGCAATATATGCCACCGGTCGCCATAGAATCCGTGTCCTACCTGACGAACCGGGCGCTGCTGCAATCCCGCGACCTGATCGGCCTTATGCCTGCCGAGGTCGTCGTCCAGGATATAGAAAACAGCCATCTTGCCCAGCTCGCCTGGGAGGTTCCTTTCGGGCAGGGGCCGATTGGAGTGTCCTTCCGTGCCGACGACGATCTGTCGCCTGCGGGGCGCGCTTTCAAAACGGCTCTGCATCGGGCGGCGCAGAGCAGACAGACCAGATATTCGCCAATTTGATATCCGTATACGCGCAATGCGCTTGAACTCATGCGAGGCATCGCGCGATCAAAAATCAAGGCAAATGGAGGCGCCGGTTTCATGTATCCAGAGCTCAGGCTGTTCATTGGCGGCACGTGGCGAAAAACCGGGCGCGATATCCCGGTTGTCAACCCGGCAACCGAGGAAGAACTCGGTCGGTTGCCTTGCGCATCGGTGAAAGACCTGGACGACGCGCTGCAAGCGGCCGTCGAAGGCTTTAGACTGTGGCGCCGCACATCGCCGCGGGAACGCGCGGATACGATCCTGCGGGCGGCAGCCCTCATGCGTCAGCGGCAGGAAGAAATCGCGCATTCCATTACTCTGGAACATGGCAAGCCTCTGAAGCAGGCCCGGCTGGAGGTCATTCGCGGCGCCGAGTTCTTTGAATGGGATGCGGGCGAGGCGATGCGGACCTATGGGCGGATCATTCCGGCGGCGCAGGGTCACAAATTTGCAGTTCATCACCAGCCTGTCGGCGTTGTCGCGGCATTTTCGCCGTGGAACTTCCCCATGAGCCAACCTGCCCGGAAAATCGCCGGTGCTTTGGCCTCGGGCTGTTCGGTGATCCTGAAAGCGGCAGAAGAAACGCCTGCCGGCGCTTTGCACATAGCAAAAGCGTTCGAAGATGCCGGTCTGCCAGCGGGGGTTCTGAATTTGGTGTTCGGTGAACCATCCGAGATATCCGGCCATCTGATCCCGCAAGACCCCGTTCGCCTGGTGGCCTTCACCGGATCGACAACCATCGGGCGTCATTTGACCACTTTGGCGGCCCAACACGACACCCGAGTGCTCATGGAGCTGGGCGGCCACGCGCCGGTCATCGTTTGCGAAGATACGGATGTGCAATCGGCGGCCGTTTCAGGCGCGGTCCGCAAAATGCGCAATGCCGGTCAGGTCTGCACTTCGCCAACCCGTTTCTTCGCGCATGAGAGTGTTTTTGACGCATATGCGGCCGGGTTCGTCGCAAGGGCCAAAGCCACGGTCGTCGGCAATGGGCTTGACGCAACCGTTGAAATGGGCCCAACGGCCAACGACCGGCGCGTTCCAGCCTTGTCAGAGCTGGTTGAAGACGCAGTGGCACAGGGGGCAACGCTTGCCACAGGCGGATCGCGGGTTGGTGAGAGGGGATATTTCTTTGAACCCACGGTGTTATTGAACGTTCCTGAAGCGGCGCGGATCATGCGCGAAGAGCCGTTTGGACCGGTTGCGGTGATCAACCCGGTGGCTTCGCTGGATGAGGCGATCGCTCTGGCGAATTCAGTTCCCTACGGGCTGGCGGGGTACGCTTTCACCAATCGGGCGGATTACATCGACCGTCTGATTGACGAGGTCGAGGTCGGTAATTTGTCGATCAACACGCTTGAAGCATCGATGCCGGAAACGCCCTTTGGGGGCGTGAAATCCAGTGGCTATGGTCGGGAAGGCGGAACCGAAGGCCTTGAGAATTACATGACGGTCAAGAACGTCTGGCATTCGGCCGAGATCTGCTGAAAAAGACCCCGACACCTGCACTTGTCGACTTTTCGCGACCAAGCCGGCCTTTTTCCTTTCGAAACCGACCAAAGGGCCAGCGCAGCGCTGCGGTTGTGATTTCAATACCTGCGGAATCGACAGAGGCGGCAATGTGCCCTTCCTGATGGGGCGCCCGAACGCGGATCATGACCTATGTCAATGACAGTAAACCCGCCTTGCTGTCCATTGGCCGGGAATTTCTGGCCGGACCGTGCGACAAAAACCATCGCGTCCTTTTGCCGGTGATGATCAGCGTTTCGGCTGACCTGCGGGGGGGGGTCCCGCCGGGTGGCCTGAACTCCGGAGGGACGGATGAACACTTGGCTGACGCTATCTGCACCAATCCCTGCCGGGGATACCGTGGGCTTCGAGAGGTTGGCGGGGCTGCCCACCGTAACGTCCACCTTTTGCTTGAACTCTGACTGCGCGCGCGTGTTTGAGCTTTGCGGCCAACCCGAATCAGATTTGTCGTCCGAGCAAGAAGGCGATGACGGCATAGGTCGCGCCGCGCATGGTCGGTATGGCATGGGTACGCTGCCGGTCGTTGCTGATCCCAGCTCGGATTTGGAAAAATTCAAGGCCGACCTGCCCAAACTCGATCCGGACGAACAGTCGGGATTCGCGGGACGCTTAATATTTTCGGAGACTCAAAATGGCTGATGGATGTGCCTGTGACCGCCACGCCCACATGTATCTGACTGTCGAGGACGCCCTTGAGCGCGGTCTTTCCATCGCCGATCCTGTTACCGAAACCGAGATTTTGCCGCTGGAACAGGCTATAGGCCGGGTTCTGGCCGAGGATTGCGCTAGCAAGGTCGATATGCCTGCCTTCGACAACTCGGCCATGGATGGCTATGCCATCCGCACCGGTGATCTGGGTGACGGGCCGGTGTTCGAGCTGCCCATCGCCGGGCGCGTGGCTGCGGGTGACTGCGGCGACCATGATGCCCCCGAAGGCAGCGCTTTGCGCATTTTCACGGGCGCTCCGGTGCCGCCTGAATTCGATGCCGTGCTGATGCAGGAAGATTGCGATCTTCTGATCGACAGGATTCGATTCAGCCGCCGCCCGAAACCCGGCCAGCATATCCGGCGTGCGGGGGAAGATCTTTGTGCCGGGAGTCCGGTCCTGCGACGGGGCTGTCAAATTGGACCGCGCGAGATGGCCGCCCTGGCATCCGCAGGGTATGGTGAGGTCCTGGTGTTTCGAAAACTGAAGGTCACGATCTTTTCGACAGGCAGCGAACTGCGTCAACCGGGCGAACCCCTCGGCCCCGGCCAAATCTACAACTCGAACCGTTATATGCTGCTGGCGCTGTTGCAAAAACCCTGGATCGAACTGACCGACCGGGGACCGGTCGAGGATGACCCGGCCCGTCTGGAACAGGTTCTGCGCGAGGCATGCGATGCCTCGGACCTCATCGTCACGACTGGGGGCGTGTCAGTCGGGGATGAAGATCACATGCCCCGGCTGTTCAGCGCGATTGGCGGTGAAACCGATGTCATGAAAGTGGCGATGAAGCCCGGTAAACCGGTCATGTTCGGGCGGCGCGGGCGCGCTCTTTACGTTGGTCTGCCCGGCAACCCGGTGTCAGCTTATGTGACATGGCAGATAATCGGGTCGCAGATGATGGCGCGGCGCGCAGGCTTGTGCCACAGACCTCAGATACCTGTTCAGGCCGTGCTGGCTGAACCCGTGCAGCGTCGCGCGGGTCGGCAGGAGTATCGTCCGGTCCAGATTGACGGCACTTCGCCGCGTGGCCTTCCCAATGTACGTCTGATGGCGCCCTCCTACAGTGGACGTGTTGCCTTGCTGGCGCAGGCAGACGGGTTGGCGATCATACCGGCCGAGATCGAAGACCTGCCCGCCGGGCATTCGATTGAATTGTTGAGGTTCTGATCCCTGCAACAGGTGCGATGCGATTTATCTTGCAACTGCAACGCCGCGGTCATGGTGGGCACCCGGAAAACTGCCCGATCGCGCGCCAATCAATCCGAATACCGGCCTGAAAATTGTCGCAACCGATAAACTCCGTGACGGATTACGTCGTGACTGGGGCTTTCCCGGCGGCACATGATGCTTCGGCGCACTGAGGGTTAAGGACACATATTCATGCGGTATTCGGCACTCGCGATCATGCGGCAGGTTTTGAAAGGGCACCGGGGCTGGACACCGGCTTGGCGCGATCCCGAGCCTCAATCAAGCTATGATTTCATCGTGATCGGCGGCGGCGGTCACGGCCTTGCGACGGCATACTATCTGGCCAAGGAACACAACGCCGCCAGGGTGGCGGTTCTGGAAAAAGGCTGGATCGGTGGCGGCAACGTCGGGCGCAATACAACGATCATTCGCGCCAATTACCTGTTGGATGGCAACCAGCCATTCTATGAGCTGTCGCTGAAACTGTGGGAAAATCTTGAACAGGACCTGAACTACAATGCGATGGTCAGTCAGCGCGGTATTCTGAACCTCTGTCATACAGACGCGCAGCGTGACGCGTATCGTCGTCGTGGCAACGCGATGATGTTCACCGGCTCTGGGGCGGAACTGCTGGATGCAGAGGGCGTTCGTGCGATGTATCCGTTCCTGAGCTTTGACGATGCGCGCTTTCCGATCAAGGGCGGTCTGTTGCATCGTCGCGGTGGTACGGCGCGTCATGACGGTGTTGCTTGGGGCTATGCCCGTGCCGCGGATCAACGGGGGGTCGACATCATCCAGAATTGCGAAGTCACCGGGTTCCGCATCGAAAACGGAAAACTGCTGGGCGTTGAAACCACACGGGGTTACATCGGCGCCAAGAAGGTGGGCGTGGCGGTTGCCGGATCTTCCGGGCGCGTGATGGCACAGGCGGGGATGCGCCTGCCGATCGAAAGCCACGTGCTACAGGCCTTTGTGACCGAAGGGCTGAAACCGGTGCTTGACGGGGTGATCACTTATGGCGCCGGACATTTCTATGTCAGCCAATCGGACAAGGGCGGTCTGGTCTTTGGCGGCGATATCGATGGCTACAATACCTATGCACAACGCGGCAACCTGCCCGTGGTCGAGGACGTGGCCGAAGGCGGCATGTCCCTGATGCCGATGATCGGCCGCGCGCGCCTGCTGCGGATGTGGGGCGGCGTGATGGATATGTCGATGGATGGTTCGCCGTTCATAGATCACACCGGAATTGAAGGGCTCTATTTCAATGGTGGCTGGTGCTACGGCGGGTTCAAGGCAACCCCAGCATCTGGTTTTTGTTTCGCGCATCTGATGGCCACCGACCGACCGCATGACGTTGCAACTGCCTATCGTCTGGACCGGTTCAGAACCGGGCGGATGATTGACGAAAAAGGCGTGGGCGCACAGCCCAACCTGCACTGAGGAGGCCCGCACATGATCATCAATCATCCACTGCTCGGCCCGCGTGACGCGTCCGAATTCACCTATCTGGGCGACGCGAGCCTGATCAATCGGCCCGACTGGCAATCCGACACGGCCGCCGCTGAGTTTCACGACTATCTCTACCTGCGCGACAACCCGGCAGGAACCCACCGAGAGCTGTGGTTTCACGAGCAGGGCGACCGCTCGTGGCTTGTTGTGACACGCGACACGCTGACCCATGAAATTCTGGCAACAGAACTGGCGCGGGATGTAGCCCGCAAGACGGGGCGGGGAAAATGACCCAGAACAATCGTTTGCAGGGCGGTCTGATCGATCGGTCCAAAAAGCTGCGCTTTACCTTCGATGGCAAATCCTACGAAGGCTATCAGGGTGATACGCTGGCCTCGGCTCTGCTGGCCAATGACGTGCGGTTGGTTGGCCGCTCGTTCAAGTACCACCGCCCACGCGGTGTGCTGGCCTCGGGCTCGGAAGAGCCCAACGCGCTGGTCGAGCTGCGCACGGGCAACCGGCAGGAACCCAACACACGCGCGACCACGGTCGAGTTGTTCGACGGGCTCGAGGCGGCATCGCAGAACCGCTGGCCCTCGCTCGCCTTCGATGCTCTGTCGATCAATGATCGGCTCTCACCGTTTTTGACGGCGGGTTTCTATTACAAGACCTTCATGTGGCCCAAGGCGTTCTGGGAAAAGCTCTATGAACCTATGATCCGCAAGGCGGCCGGTCTGGGCAGCCTGACGCAGGAGGCTGACCCGGATATCTACGACAAGGGCTATTTGCATTGCGATGTCCTGGTTATCGGTGCCGGTCCTTCCGGCCTGATCGCAGCATTGACGGCGGCGCGGTCTGGCGCGCGGGTCATTCTGGCCGACGAAGACAGCCGGATGGGTGGGCGTCTGTTGTCTGACTGTGACCGGTTCGAGGGCATTTCGAATGCGGATTGGGTCGCGCAGACACTGGGAGAGCTGGCGTCGATGGACAATGTGCGCCTTCTGACGCGCACCACCGTGTTCGGTGCCTATGATCACGGCATTCACGGCGCGCTTGAGCGGGTCTCGGATCACCTTGCAGTGCCCGAAGCGGGGAAACCACGCCAGATTCTGTGGCGCATTTACGCGAAACACTCGGTGCTTTGTGCCGGCTCTACCGAACGTCCGATTGCTTTCGAAAACAACGACCGTCCGGGTATAATGCTGGCGGGCGCGATGCGGGCCTATGCAAACCGCTGGGCTGTGACGCCGGGCCAGCGCGTGGCGATCTTCACCAACAACGATGAAGGACACCGCGCCGCACAGGATTTGATCAAAGCCGGGATCAAGGTTGTTGCCGTGATCGACCCGCGCCACGATGCACCGCGCATCGCCGAATGTGAGTTGCTGGCCGGGGCGCAGGTCACGAACACGCAGGGCCGTCTGGGGCTGAAATCGATCACCGTGCAGATGGCCGATGGTCAGACCCGCCCCATCGAAGTAAGCGGTCTGGGCGTTTCGGGTGGGTGGAATCCGAATGTGCAACTGACATGCCACCAACGCGGTCGCCCGCAATGGTTCGAACCGCTTGCAACCTTCATCCCGCCGGCCGAACTGCCGAAGGGTATGGTTGTCGCCGGTGCCGCCGCTGGCAACCTGACCAGCCACGGGGCGGTCGCCTCGGGCACCAATGCGGCACTTGCGGCGCTTGACGGCCTGGGGATCAGGGCCTGTCCGGTCAACCTGCCGAAAGCCGAGGATGATGAGATCCGTATCACCCCGTTGTGGCATGTGCCCGGCAAAGGCCGCGCCTGGCTGGATTTCCAGAATGACGTGACCGTCAAGGATGTCAAACTGGCCGAACAGGAAGGCTTCCGCAGTGTCGAGCATCTGAAACGCTATACCACCCTTGGTATGGCGACGGATCAGGGCAAAACCGCGAATGTCGGCGCGCTGGCCGTGATGGCCGAGATCACCGGCAAGAGCATTCCCGAAACCGGCACGACCATCTTCCGGCCACCGTACACGCCCGTGGCGATGGGGGCCTGGGCCGGGCGCTCGGTCGGAAAAGAATTCAAACCTACGCGACTGACGCCCAGCCACCAATGGGCCCAAGAACAGGGCGCGGTATTCGTCGAGGTGGGCCCCTGGCTGCGTGCGCAATGGTTCCCCAAGGCTGGTGAGACCCATTGGCGCGAGTCCGTGGATCGCGAGGTTCTGGCCGTACGCAGCGGTGTCGGCGTCTGCGACGTGACCACGCTGGGCAAAATCGACGTGCAGGGCGCGGATGCGGCAGAGTTCCTCAACAAGATCTATTGCAACGGCTTTGCCAAACTGCCGGTGGGCAAGACCCGTTATGGTCTGATGCTGCGCGAAGACGGTATTGCCATGGATGACGGCACCGCCGCCCGCCTGGCCGAGGATCACTTTGTGGTCACCACCACAACCGCAAACGCGGTTGGTGTCTATCGCCACATGGAGTTCGTGCGCCAATGCCTGTTTCCGGACATGGATGTGCAGATGATTTCGACCACCGACGCCTGGGCACAATATGCCATAGCGGGCCCGAAATCCCGCGAGTTGCTGCAAAAGGTCGTTGATGACGGCCATGACATCAGCAACGAAGGTTTTCCCTTTATGGCGTGTGGCGAGGTGACCATTGCCGGGGGGATCCCGGCGCGGCTTTTCCGCATCTCGTTCTCGGGCGAGTTGGCCTATGAGCTGGCTGTGCCTACCCGGTACGGTGACGCGCTGATCCGACATCTGATGGCGCTTGGAGAGCCCTTTGGCGTAACGCCGTATGGCACCGAAGCGCTTGGCGTTCTGCGGATTGAAAAGGGCCATGCCACCGGAAACGAACTGAACGGAACCACCAGCGCCCACAATCTGGCCATGGGGCGCATGGTCTCAGCCAAGAAAGACAGTATCGGTGCGACGCTCAGCGCACGCGAAGCACTGACCGATCCGGATGGCCTGGCTTTGGTCGGCATTCAGCCGGTCAACAACGCCGATACCGTGCTGGCAGGCGGCCATGTGTTCGACGAGGATGCGCCACACCTGCCGGAAAACGATCTGGGCTATGTCACATCGGCTGCCTATTCGCCGCACCTGTCCAGCAGCATCGGCCTGGCCTTTGTAAAACGCGGGGCGCAGCGATTGGGCGACACCGTGCAGATTGTCAGCCCGGTGGATGACACCAACATCAAAGCGACGCTTGTCAGCGCGCATTTCGTTGACCCCGAAGGAGAACGGCTCCGTGCGTGATTTTGTTACCAAGACCGCCATTGGCGGCAGTGAACCCAAACGGGACGTGGTCGGAACTCTGACCTTTCAGGAACGGGAGGATGTGGCGCTGGCATCCGTCTCGGCCCGGTTGGGACAGGAGGAAACCGTCAAAGCCAAACTTCAAACCGTTTGCGGAATCCCGGCGCCTGAGGCGGGGCGGTGGGAAAAGGGCGAAACCAGCAGCCTGCACTGGCTGGGCCCGGATCAGTACCTGTGCGAAGAAGCTTTTGCAGGCCCGTTGGACCTGGCCAGGTGTATGGAAGCCGAGCTAGCCGGCATAGCGTCGGTGACCGATCAGTCGGACGCGTTTACACGCATCGACATGACCGGGCAGGGTGCAACAGGCTTGCTGCAACGACTGACCGTTCTGGATGTCGAACAGATGCAGGCCGGAGCCTTCAACCGCACCGCAATCCATCATGTGGGATGCCTGCTGCGCTGCAATGAAGCGGGAACGGATTTTTCGATCTACGCGCCACGCAGCTATGCGATTTCAGTTCACCACATGCTGATCGAGGTGGCCAGGGCCCTGTGAAGGACGGTGCCCGAAGGACAAAGCCGCGTGTCTGGCGCCGCGGCTTCGGTCCTTGCGCTCCTGAGTCGGCGGCAGACCGAATTCGCGCCGATAGTTGCTTGAAAACGAGCTGGCGCTGTCATACCCGACCGAAAGCGCGATTTCCTGCAAAGGCTGGTCGGTGTAAAGCAGTTTCTGCCGCGCCGCATCCAGTCGCAGCCTGCGATAGTAGCCTCCGGGGCTGATCCCGGTTTCCTTCTTGAAATGCCGCTCCAATTGCCGGATGGACATGCCAACGCGTTTCGAAACCTGCTCGATCGAGATCTTGTTTTCGATGTTGTTTGCAAACAACTCGATGGCCCGCCGAACCGGGCGCGGCAGGGCATTGCGGGTCTGATTTTTGCTGTAGCCTGGCAAAACCTGCAATGTATCGGCATCACGCAAAGTCGCGTATTGGAACCAGCAGGCCGTTTCGACGGCAACCGCATCGGACACCTCATCCGAAATCACGCCCAGCATGAATTCAAAAACCGCTGAAGTCCCGGCAAAGGACATTCGGTTGCGATCTATCGTATAGAGCGTGTCGCACAGGTTCACCCTGTCGAATTGTTCCTTCAAAGCAGCAGTATAGCAGAAATGCGCGCTACAGCTGTAACCATCGAAGAACTTTTCTTCCGCCAGCGCAAAAAGTGAGCCGCTGACCGAACCGATCCGCGCGCCACGGGACAAAAGCCGCCGCAGCGCTCCGCCCGAAGCCTTGCGATCCTTCAACCGGGCTGAGGCCCCGGCAAAGACCAGCACGACGTCGGTTTCCTCCACCTCGGACAATGCCTTGTCAGGGTTGATGCTGAGGCGTGAGCTGGACATGATCTGTTGCCCATCTTCCGAAACGACAGTCCAGCCAAGACCATCGCTGCGGCTGATCTCATTGGCCACGCGCAGTGGGTCGATGGCCATGGACAAGGCAGCAAGCGGGAAATCTTCGAGGCACAGAAAGGTAAAATGGGTCATGCTTTGTCTCTTTGCCAGCACGATACCCCAACTAAACCGATTTCGTCAGAACACCAAACGATGGGCGCGGCCGCGCTCGTATAGTTTTCGGTTCAACTCATCCGCTTCGGGCGCGCCGTATTCCAGCGCGAACACAAACGCATGTGTAAGGTAAAAACAAGCAGCGTCGAGATCCTGGTTTTGCTCGGCCCGGTCGGCTGCCTCGTGGTACAGCCGGATCAGCGCAGGCACATCATTATCCGCATGAGCCTGCAACAGGTGCTTGTCGAGTTCTTGCAGATCCAAGGTCAGCCTCTTACCGGAAACGCGACGTGTGTTGGTCTGTACGTAATCATCATACGCTTTCTACCTTTTTGCGCCTGAGTTCTGATTTCTCAGCGCCGTTAACGATGCGGACCGGCCCTTGATGAACCCATCAGACGCATCCGCATGCGTCTTTGCGCGATCGCGGAACATCGCCTGCATCTGCGATGTTCCTGATTGCAAATGACCGAGCAGGATACATCCGTGGCGCCCTCGGCCCATGATCCGGCCGGAAAGCCGCCTATGCCTCGGCACGGGCTTTTTCGATCTGAGTGGCCACCCAGTGGTGGAAACAATGCGTTGGGCCATCCATCGCGGGCGAGAAACGGCCGCCGTCGAATTTGACGCCATGACGGCCTTTCTGCATGCCCTCGACCACGAACACATCCTCTTCGAAAACGGTTTTCCAAAGCTGCGCGTTCTTTGCGCGTAACGCTTCGTGCTCGGGTGCGTCTTCCGGTTTTTTGGCGTAGTACAGCTCGATCCTTTCGTTCGACCGCTCATGCGTGATCGGATCGATGATGAAGGCAAATCCATGGTCGCGTTGAACACCCAGCAAGGTGTTCGGGTACACGACGATGTATTCCGCCCCTTCGTTCCACTTTTCGCTCAGATTCTGGAAGTCATCCAGTTTTTCGCCGTTCTGACCTTCAAACTGGCGATAGACGTAGGTGCCCTGACCCGAATACTTGCCCAGTTCATTGATGTCGTAGTGGTCTTCCAGACGCGAATAGCTGTTGAGACCCGGGTGAACCCAGGGCAGGTGATAGCTTTCGCAGAAATTTTCGACCGCCAGTTTCCAGTTCGACTCCAGCTCGAGCCGGACAGACGCGCCGGCACCGCCATGATACATGGGCTGTTCAAAATCTTTCCAGCGTTCCATCAATTCGCGATGGACCTCTTGGAACTCCGGGGCGTTGCCATCCACATTTACGAAGACAACGTCGCGCCAGACATAGGAACGAATGCGGATCAGGCCCAGTTCAGCAAAGTCCAGATCTTCATGTGTGTTCTGTCCGGGGCCACCGACATGCGGCGCAGTGCGCAGTTCGCCATTCAGGCCGTAACACCAGCTGTGATAGGGGCATCGGATCGCGCCGCGGATTTTCTGCGGCTTGTCGACCAAAATCATTCCGCGATGGCGGCAGGTGTTCTGGAAAACGCCGATCTGCCCGTCACGGTCGCGCACCATCAGAAGCGGCACACCGAGGAAGTCGATCGGAAAGGCATCTCCCGCTTCGGGAATGTCCTTGCCAAAACCGATGCCCGACCAGTTCGCGAACAGGACCGCCTCCCGTTCCTCGGCGAAGACATCGGGATCGATATAATGCTCGTTCGGCAGGCCCTTGGCGGTGTTTACCGGGGTCAGAACAGACGAAAGCGCTGAATGCTTGTTCATCGGTTGCTCCTGAGTAATTCGGAATGTGTTGAACGTTACTCCCATTGGCCGGTCGAGCCGGCTTCATTCAATATCAAAAAACCTCATGGCCGATTGAGGCAGACTAAACCGAACCCCCGGACAATTCATCCAGCAACCAGTTTTTCAGCGCCAGGGCACCTTCTGTCAGTTGGTCGTCCGGGCGACCGACGAGGTAAAAATTGTTCGGGGCAGGGAGGCTGAATTCTTCCAGCGCAACAAGTTTTCCTGATGTCAGCATGGGCTGGATCAAGCGTTTCCACCCCAATGCAAGCCCGGCCCCTTTCCGGGCCAACTGCAACGCCAACGCATAGCTGTTTACGCGCGACTGCACCGGTACAACTCCGGTATATCCGAGGTCGTGAAACCAAGACGGCCAAGTGGTCCAGGTGTTGTCCTGCGTTTCAAGGTGGATCAGGCGACGTTCGACCAGGTCTTCAAGGCTTGCCCCCTTCAGTTCCATGGCCATCTCGGGGCTACAGACCGGCGTCAGAGTATCACGGTACAGTTTAGTATGGTTCAGCTGCGAGTTCACGTCACGACCGTAACGGATGAAAAAGTCGATATCCGGTCTGTCCGAGAATGGCTTGTCTTGCGCCATCTGGTTCACTTTTACGTGCGGGTAGTCCTGCCAGAACCGGATGACCGACGGAGAAAGCCACAACGCCGCCACAGCGGTAGTGGACCCGACCGTCACCGGATTTTCTGAATCGCCGCTTCGAATCTTTTCAAGCACCTTCGATATCTGCCGGAACGACGTACCGAGCACTTCAAACAGGTCCTGGCCATCCTCGGTCAGCTCTACGCCCCTGTGCTTTCTGACGAACAGTGCCGAACCCAGTTCACTTTCCAGCGCTTTTATCTGGTGGCTGACAGCGCCTGGCGTAACCGACAGTTCGCCGGCCGCTTCTTTGAAGCTGAGATGCCGCGCGGCGGCCTCGAAGGCCGACAAAGTCGTGAGTGGTGGAAGATTATAGTGGCGTCGTGACATGGGTGCTGCGTTGCTCAAAAGGTAGAGGTGAGTTACATTCATCCGAATGTGAGAAATTTTGCAATTGAAATCTATGTTTTTTCCTGTTGTTTGCGATCGGGTACAGAACCAAAGTCGACCGAGAACGAACAGGATGTGTGATGGATACACAAGTTGCCCGCCTCGTGCGCAAAACACGGCTGAGCCCGGACACGTCCGATTTTTGCTTTGAAATCGAAAACGGCCGCTTCACAAGCCTTCAACCCGGCGCACATGTCGATATCCATCTGGCCGACGATCTGGTGCGGCAGTATTCACTGTGGAGTTGGAGTCAGGACGGCCGTGTAATCAATGTCGCCGTCAAACGCGAAGATGAAGGGCGTGGCGGCTCGGTGGCCATGCACGCGCTTCAAGAAGGGGCGATGGTCGAAATCGGCGGGCCGCGGAATCACTTCAAACTCGAAAACCACGATCGGCATGTCACGTTGATCGCAGGCGGCATCGGGGCGACTCCGCTGGTTGCAATGGCGCGGGAACTGATGAACCGCGGGCAGGATTTTCGGGTCTACTACCTTGTAAGATCGAAAGAATTTGCAGCGATGGACGCGCAGTTCAGGGCCCTTGGGCTTGATGAATGGTATCATTTGCATTGCGATGACACAGACGGCAGGTTTGATCTGGCATCGGTCATGCAATCGATGCCCGTCGGTGCGGATGTGTATACCTGCGGACCTGAACCGATGCTGAATGCTGTTCTGGAAGCAGGTGCATCCTTGCGTGGCGGGGCAATCCATTTTGAACGATTTGCACCCGCCTCTGACATCGACCACGACCCAAACGCGGAATTTCAGATCGAAATCCAGTCAACCGGCGCGGTCTACCCGGTTGGAAAGGAGGAAACCATTCTCGAAGTATTGCAAAGCAACGGCGTGCATGTCGATTTCGGCTGCTCTGAAGGGTTGTGCGGGTCATGCATTGTTGACGTAGTGTCAGGGCAGGTCGATCACCGCGACGGAATACTCACACCGCAAGAGCAGGAAAGCCACGAATTCCTGTGCACCTGCGTTTCGCGGGCCAAGTCCGATAAACTGGTCCTGAAGCTGTGAAGGACGCAGTGGTCACAACAAATCATGTCGCCGTAGTGTTCTCGCTAACATCGCAATCGAGTGAATTCGGTGGTCGCTTCATGTGATCGAAGTGTCGGATTCTCAAGTTAGAACATCTCACCCTTGCTATAGGTTTTTCGAAACTGGAAACCCAACAACCACTTTGGATGCTGCGACGATCTTCAACCTCAGGCTGACTTACCACCAGGACCGGTGATGACAGCAGGCAGCAAGTAATCGGAGGAAATTTGCAGTAAGAGACGTAATGGGAGCACGCGTTATTACTGCAAGCCCAAGTTTGGGCTGAACACAACTCAGCATCGGTTTGTGCAACGTGCATGATTGTCCACGTCGTGCAACGCGATGTTTTCCAGCACTTTTTCAGAAGAACAAAAACGACACACTCGAGGAGGAACGCGCGATATGTCGATACCCGAACCTTTCACGGACGTTGAAATAGAAACGGCTGATTCCGGATTCTATGAAAACTACAGCGTCCCAATTGCCCTGATCAGCAAGGCCATCATGGTCGGGCTGGTCCTGTGGGCCCTGGTTTTCCCAGCGAATGCAAACAGCACATTGGGCAGCCTGAACAGCCAGTTGCTGGAGGTCTTCAACAGCTTCTACATCGTCATTGTCGGTTTTTTCTTCTTCTTCCTGGCCGTTGTTGCGATCATTCCGTCCACGGGTCGTCGGATCATGGGAACGCCGGGGGAAAAGCCCGAGTTTTCGAACTTCTCATGGTTTTCCATGATGTTCGGTGCCGGTCTTGGTGTGGGGCTCATGGTTTTCGCCACAGCAGAACCGCTGGGCCTTTGGGGATCTAACCCGGTTGTCGTTTCCGGCGCGGTCGAAGGTAACACACCTGAGGCATTGCAATCGGCGTACCGCTTCACTTTTCTACACTATGGCTTCCACGCCTGGGCGATCTACGTGGTGACCGGCCTGTCGTTGGCTTACTACGCTTACACACGCGACATGCCTTTGACGATCCGCTCGGCGCTGACTCCGCTGTTTGGCCGTTTCGTCAACGGCTTTTTCGGCCACGTGGTCGACGTTCTGGGCGTTGTCGCGACGATCCTCGGTGTGTCCGTAACCATCGGTTATGGCGTCAGCCAGTTCATCGACGGACTTTATGCGATCACCGGCATGCAGTGGATCATGGATTTGGGCGGCGAGGTGCCGACCCCCAGCAAGGTTGGTCTGATTTCAGGCTTGGTCGTCATCATGGGCCTGTCGATCATTTCGGCGGTATCCGGTGTTGGCCGGGGTGTTAAGTACCTGTCCAACCTGAATCTGGTGCTGTCGATCATCTTGCTGGGCACTTTCGTGGTCTTCGGCTCGTTTGTCTTTGCCATGACCACTTATGGTACTGCCATGGTCGATTACATCCTGCACTTCCTGTCACTCAGCTTTAACGCCTATGGTCCGCTGTCGGCCGAAGCATTCGCAGCGGCCCTGCCGGCCGAGGCGCAAGCACATGCCGCAGACCTGATGGGTGGGGCGACCAACGCCTGGGGCAGCTTCGACGGCTTCAAAAGCGGTCTGGAAGGTGCAGCAGCCGAGTTGGACGAAGCAACCTTGGCCGCGGCTTATGCTGCGGGTGAGCAAGGTCGTCAATTCGGCTGGCAGGCAGGCTGGACCACCTTCTACTGGGCATGGTGGATCGCGTTCTCGCCCTTCGTGGGTCTGTTCCTGGCGCGCATCTCCAAAGGTCGCACCGTCCGCGAGTTCATCTTGGGCTGCGTGTTCGCACCTGCACTGGTGTGTTTTGCCTGGATGACCGTTCTCGGCGGCACAGCGATCGATCTGGAACTGGCAGGCGCGGCAGAAGGCGCGATCATCGGTGCATCGAACACCAACAAGCTGTTCACCACACTGTCCTACATGATCGACGGTGGGCTATTGTCCATGCTGAACGTCATGTGCGTGATCCTGATCATGACCTTCCTGGTGACCTCGGCGGACTCGGGCATTCTCGTGATGAACACCATCATGTCAGGTGGTAGCCAGGAAACCGGTATCAAGC
Organism: Ruegeria sp. HKCCA5463; assembly: GCF_013034175.1. Taxonomy (NCBI): domain Bacteria; kingdom Pseudomonadati; phylum Pseudomonadota; class Alphaproteobacteria; order Rhodobacterales; family Roseobacteraceae; genus Ruegeria; species Ruegeria sp. HKCCA5463. The sequence continues at coordinate 253,223 of NZ_WQFL01000006.1, read as the reverse complement.
ACCGCATCATCTGGGGTGTGATCCTGACGGCAGTGATCGGTGCGCTGATCCTGGCGGCGGGTGAAAACAACCCTATGGACGCGCTGCGCAATGCCATGATCATCGGCGCGCTTCCGTTCACCATGGTGATGGGCTTGATGTGCGTATCGCTGGCCAAGGCGCTGTTCCGCGACAGTCAGCGTGACAAGCACTCTGCCAGCAGCACGCAGGCAGCCGAGTAAGGCGTAGGCACAAGAAAAACCTGGTCAGGCCGCCCCCATCTGGGCGGCCTGTTCTTATTGGGCAAAGTGTCGCCTTTGACGTGAAAAACCCCAATATCACCCCGAGGCCAAAGCCGCACTGATCGGCGAACCAACCTGCCCCTTGTCGACCGGCCGAATACCCCGTACGTCCGCCGCCCTTGGCTGACGTGGTGACAGTTTGCACACCGGACCGGCGAGGGCCGCATCACCCGCCAAGGTCGATGTCCTTGCGGTTGCAACTTTGGTTGCAGGGCCGCCTTAGTGGTATGGGCAGGGACTAGCGCTTACCCTGAACGGCATCGCTCAAGGTTTCGCCACCGATCTGGTTGTTTGCGCCTTGCGCAAAGCCGGGTGGGACAAGGTTCTGGTCAATATCGGAAAGTGTTATGCAAGCGGCCATCAGAGGCTGCTGGGCGTCTCGGATCCAGTGCACGGACTTGTCGAAGTCACGCATTTGAAAGACAGCGCCATTGCTACGTCCAGTCCCGGCACCGGACGCTACGACGCCAGACGCGCTTTCAACGGCATTCTGTCATGCTTCCGAGGCAGAAATAGCCGCGACCCTTGCGCGGGCAGCCGGCGAGTGCATCGCGATCTGTGTCCGCCCCAATGGAAAAGTGGTGACACTGCAAGGATAAAAAGCCCCGGATCACACCGGGACTTTTCGATTTTACCGACCAATTCTTTACAAGCAGTCTTCAACTGCGCGTTTGGTCATGACGGAAACAAGATGGGCTCGATACGCCTTGCTCCCATGCAGATCCGCAATCATGTTCGCCGGATTTACACGCAGGTCCATAAGGGCATCAGGGCGAAATTCCTTGTTCAGCGCCTGTTCAGCCTCGGACCACCGGAAAACGCCGTCCTCGCTCGCGCCGGTAACCGCGACGCGTACGCCGTCCGCAAAGCGAGCCAGGTAGACCCCAACAAGCGCAAAACGCGACGCTGGCTGAAGGAATTTCCGGTAGCTCGCGGCTTGCGGTACCGGGAAACGGATTGATGTGATGATTTCACCCTCATCCAGAGCTGTCGTGAACATTCCCTGGAAAAAGTCATCGGCGGCAATCTGGCGCGTATTGGTCACGATAGTCGCCCCTGATCCCAATACGCCTGCCGGATAGCAGGCCGCAGGGTCATTGTTGGCAACCGAGCCGCCAATCGTCCCGCGGTTGCGGACTGCCGGATCGCCAATCTGACCGGCCAGCGCTGCAAGCGCTGGATACGACCCTGCGGCCTCGCGGGCGACGACAGCGTGGGGCGTCGCGCCACCGATCGACACCGATCCGTCATCCTCGATGCAAACGCCTTGCATCTCGGGAATTCCGCTGACCGACACCAACTTGGACGGGGCCGCCAACCGTTGCTTCAATGTTGGGATCAGCGTCTGTCCGCCCCCCAACGCCTGCGCATCCTCGGCGGCCAGTGCAGCAACCGCATCAGCAATGGTCGAGGGTTTCTCAAACTCGAAACTGTACATTTCGTCTTTCCTTTCCGAAAGGCGCGGATCCGCCCTTCATCTGGCTGTAAATATCCCGGGGGTCGTTATTGGTTGCGTCATTGGTCCGAGAAACCAATGGCGACGGGCCGGCCCCCGGTCCGCTCTCTCCACTCAACCGTTCATCGCCGCCCAAACGCGCGAGGGGCTGACCGGCATGTCGATATGGTCCACCGCCTTGCCGCCCGAATTCAGCGCGTCAAGAACCGCGTTGACGACCGCAGGTGGCGACCCGATCGCACCGGCTTCGCCACAGCCCTTTACGCCCAAGGGATTGTGCGTACATGGTGTCTGGCTGGAATGATCTACGCCGTAGAATGGCACGTCATCCGCACGCGGCATCGCATAGTCCATGAAGGACGCACTCAGCAGCTGGCCGTTTTCGTCATAGGCACAGTTCTCAAGCAGCGCCTGCCCGATGCCCTGACCGATACCGCCATGGACCTGACCATCCACGATCATTGGATTGATGATGTTGCCGAAATCATCCGCCGCAGTGAATTTCTCGATGCTGACCTGACCGGTTTCCGGATCGACCTCGACCTCGCAGGCATAGGCGCCTGCCGGGAAGGTAAAGTTGGCCGGATCATAGAAAGCGGTTTCCTCCAATCCGGGCTCCACTTCCAGCGGATAGTTGTGCGGGACATAGGCCGTCAGGGTCACATCGCCCCAGGCCACTGACTTATCAGTACCCGCAACGCTGAACTGACCGTCCTTGAGCTCGATATCGGCCTCGGATGCCTCCAGCAGGTGGGCGGCGATCTTCTTGGCCTTGTCGATCACCTTTTCGGTCGCCTTGACCATGGCCGAGCCACAGACCGCCAGCGAACGCGAACCGTATGTGCCCATACCGAACGGGATTTTCGAGGTATCGCCATGTACGATCTCGACCATCGACTCGTCGATACCGATCATGTCGGCCACCACCTGCGGAAAGGCCGTCTCGTGTCCCTGTCCATGGCTGTGCGCGCCGACCATGACGCTGATGGAGCCTGTCGCATTAACCCGAACAGTTGCTGCATCATAGAGGCCCGCTCGGGCCCCGAGCATGCCGACAATGTTGGAAGGCGCGATGCCGCAGGCCTCGATATAGCAGTTAATGCCCAAACCCCGAAGCTTGCCGTTGGCTTCACTTTGCGCGCGCCGCGCTGCAAAACCTGCCAGATCGGCGGCGGCCTCAAGCTTGTCCATCGTTCCGTTGTAGTCCCCGGTGTCATAGGTCAGCGCCACCGGCGTGTCGTAGGGGAACTGCGTGATGAAGTTCTGTCGACGCAGGGCGATCGGATCGGCACCCAGTTCGCGCGCGGCTTTGTCGATCACACGTTCCAGCTGGTACGTCGCCTCGGGGCGGCCTGCGCCGCGATAGGCGTCCACCGGCACCGTATTGGTGAACATTGCCTTCACGTTCACCTGAATGACCGGCGTCTTGTAGTTGCCCGCCATCAGCGTGCCGTGCAGCCAGGTCGGGACCGAGCTGGAGAAGGTGGATAGATACGCGCCCAGATTGGCGTAAGTGTTGGTACGCAGGCCGACGAAATTGTTGTCGGCATCCAGCGCCAGCTCGATCTTGCTGACATGGTCGCGGCCCTGTGCATCCGACATGAACGCCTCGGACCGGCTGGCCGTCCACTTGACCGGGCGGTTGCAGGCCTTGGCGGCGAAGGTGCAGAATGCCTCTTCCGCATAGTGGAAAATCTTGGTGCCGAAACCGCCGCCCACATCCGGCGCCACGACGCGGACCTTGTGCTCGGGCAGGCCGAGCACGAAGGCGCACATCAGCAGCCGGATCACATGCGGGTTCTGCGAAGTGGTATAAAGCGTATACTCATCCGTGCCCCGGCTGTATTCCGCCACGGCCACGCGCGGTTCCATCGGGTTGGCGACCAGACGGTTGTTCACAAGCTCCAGCGTGGTGACATGCGCGGCGTTGGCAAACACCTCGTTCACCTTGGCATCGTCCGCCTCACCCAGCTGCCAGTCATAGCAGATGTTGTTCTTCAGATCGTCATGGACCAGCGTCGCGCCATCCTGCGCGGCTGCCTTCATTTCGATCACCGCGGGCAGTTCCTCGATATCCACTTCGATGGCCTCAGCCGCGTCGCGGGCCTGCTCAAGACTGTCGGCCACAACGGCCGCGATCGGGTCGCCCACATGACGCACTTTGCCTTGCGCCAGAATGGGGTGCGGCGGCTCTTGCATCGGCGCGCCGTGCTTGTCGGTGACTTCCCAGCCGCACGGCATGCCGCCCACGCCTTCGAAATCCTTGCCGGTAAACACCTTGACCACACCCGGCATGCCTTCGGCCGCCGAAGTGTCCACGGATTTGATCCGACCATGCGCGATGTCGGACCGCAGAAAATGCACATAGGCCTGGCCATGTACGTTGATGTCGTCGGTATAATTGCCTGCTCCGATCAGAAAGCGCACGTCCTCGCGCCGCTTGGAACTGGCTCCGATGCCACTGTCTTTGGGCATTGCTTGTTCTCCTCCCATAAACGGATGCTGCTGCATCCTTCACTCATCCCACGGGCGTGCTTCTGACGCCCGCAGCGGCATCATTCCGCAGCGATGCTGCCCACGTCCTGGCCGGATGCGGCCATGATCGCCTTGACGATGTTGTGATACCCGGTACAGCGGCACAGGTTGCCCTCCAGATACTTCCGGATTTCGGCCTCGGTCGGGCGCGGGTTCTCTTTCAGCAGCGCGGCGGCGCTCATCACCATGCCCGGAGTGCAGAATCCGCATTGCAGACCGTGGTGATCCCGAAACGCCTGCTGGATCACGTTCAACGACCCATCCGAATTGGCCTGACCTTCGATCGTGCCGACATCAGCCCCATCTGCTTCCGCAGCCAGCATGTTGCACGATTTCACCGCTTCGCCATTCACATGCACCACGCAAGCGCCGCATTGCGCAGTGTCACACCCCACATGCGTGCCCGTCAAAGACAGATGATCGCGCAGAAAACCGGACAGCAATGTCCGGCCCTCGACGTCTCCGCTTACGGCTTTGCCGTTCACGGTCATGGAAATTTTCATGACTTTCTCCTCCCTGAATTCCAAAGGATTAACCGCCTAACACGCGCTTGATCCAACCTTTCTTTTCTTCCCCGGACTCGCCTTCTTCCGAGGTTTCGGGCTCGGGCGCATCCTGAGGTTCGACCGCATTCTGAAAGTTCTCAAAGAACTGGTCGGCCATTTTTCTGGCAACCCCATCGATCACGCGCCCCCCCAACTGTGCCAGTTTGCCACCGACGCGTGCATCGACCGCGTAGGTCAGCAGTGTGCCTTCGGGGGCATCCGACAAGGTGACGTCGGCCGCGCCTTTGGCAAATCCGGCGGCTCCTCCCTTACCTTCACCCGATAACTTCACGCTTTCAAGCTCCACGAGATCAGAAAGGGTTACAGAGCCTTTGAACGTCGCTTTGACCGGGCCTACTTTTTGCACGACGGTGGCCTCGAACCCGTCTTCGATCGAGCCTGTCATCTCCTGACATCCCGGCACGCATTCCTTAAGAACTTCTGCCGACAAGAGCGAGGCCCAGACTTTGGATCGCGGCGCGGCGATGACGCGGCTGTCATTGAGTTCCATTTCACTTCTCCAAGTATATTTTTGTTACGCTACGCGCTGTTCGCAGCCTTGCCTATAAGACCTTGGGTGTAGTCACCGCAGCGCGGGCGGCGAATGTGTTTGGCCGTGACGTTTGAAGATTTCGGCGATGCGCCCTTCCTGCGACATCGCTGATTTGGAAACACCAGCATCATAGCTGTGTAACCGAAAATTGAAACGCGACTGATATTGGCTCAGGTCGCCAGCAGTTCTGATATCCTGGACGTCGGATAGTGCATTCACTGCGGTGGGCGACCAAGACGGAGTAGAAAACTTGGTCGTTCCTGACATGCTCGGGCATCGCCGGGCAGCCTGCAACCCGGACAAGAGAACGGCGAGCTGATCCAGTTCAGTTACAGAACATGTGACACGCTTCTGATCCTGATCCGGGGTGCGCGTTGTTATACGACCTTCCGCCAGTATGCGTGGTTTTCATTCGTTGCTAGGATTGGTTAGGCTGGAGACCATTTGAATGCAAAAGGCTATACCAGATGCTTGCTGAATCCGCCGCGCGCAATGATTTCGAAAAAGTGCTGATCGTTGATGACCATCCATTGTTTTGCGACGCCTTGTCGATGACCTTGCAAAGTGTGGCTCAGATCCGGGAAGTCCATACGGCAGACCGGCTGGAGGGCGCCTTGGATCTGCTGGCAAGTGGGCTGAAACCCGATGCGGTCATGCTGGATCTCAATTTGCCGGATGTGGACGGTCTGGAAGGTCTGATCCGCTTGAAGGCTTCCACGGACGCACCGGTGATCGTGGTGTCGTCGCTGACGGATAACCGCGTTGTCAGCCAGGTGATACAGGCCGGCGCATCAGGCTATGTCCCCAAGCACAGTCAGCGCGACGTGTTCCGCACTGCATTCGAGACAGTGCACGCCGGTGACGTTTTCGTGCCGGAGGGCTGTATTTTGATTGACACAGAGGAAGAGGACGAACACGGCGAAGCCGTAAAACGACTGGCGACACTGACAAATCAGCAGGCGCGCATCCTGCAACTGATCTGCGAAGGCAAACTGAACAAGCAAATCGCCTATGACTTGTCGATTGCGGAAACGACGGTCAAAGCGCACGTGACAGCAATAATGCGAAAACTGGGTGTTCAAAGCCGCACGCAGGCGGTTCTGATCGTCAAGAAAGCGTCCTTTGCCAGTGTCTTGCAAGACCAAGGCTAAGCGTCATACTCTCACGTCATCGTCGCGCTTTTAGGGAGGAGGCACGATGGACCAAGCAGTCGGGTGGGCAACAGCCCGGGCCCGTACGCCAGGCATCGTCAAAACGGCTTTTGCACGCCACGACACCGGGCAGTCGATCGAGACACTCAAACGCCAGTTGGGTGATGACGCACTTGCGCTTGTCATTCTTTTTGTCAGCCCGAACGCCGATGCATCCGTGGTGATCGCGGATGCCGAACGCGCCTTTGCGCCGACCCCGATTGTTGGTTGCACCACCGCCGGAGAGCTGGCGGATAATGGGTATTGCGAAGATCAGATCGTCGCGATCGGCCTGCCGCAATCCCATTTTGACATACGCACGGTTCTTGTTCCGGATCTGAACGAATTCGATTCCGACAGCATCATCAAAGAGATGATCCACAACAGAAATGCGATGATGGTAAACGCGCCCGACTGGAGCCATGAATTCACGTTCCTGATGATTGACGGGCTGTCGACAAAAGAAGATGAACTGACGTCGGAATTGGCTGTGGGGCTGGGACCGGTGCCATTGTTCGGCGGTTCGGCGGGGGATGGAACCAAATTCGGGCGCACATATGTTCTGTATCAGGGGCAGGCAAGAAGCAACGCAGCCGTACTCACGCAGGTTCGCACGCCGTGTCCGATCAAGGTGTTCAAAACCGATCACCTTCTGCCCACCGCCCATCGCATGGTCGTGACCAAGGCAGACCCGGCAAAACGCATCGTTCAGGAAATCAATGCCGAACCCGCTGCCCGCGAATACGCCCGTATTCTCGGCAAAGACCCGGAACAGCTCACCACATTCACATTCGCGGCCCATCCAGTCGTTGTGCAAATAGGCGGGCAACACCATGTCCGCGCGATCCAGCAGGTGGCGGGAAATGGCGATCTCGTCTTTTTTTCGGCGATTGACGAAGGCTTGGTCCTGACGCTGGCAGAACCTCGGGACATGGTTGAACATCTACAGGAAGAAATCAGCCAATTGACCGAGAAGCAGCAACCCGACACCATTTTGGGTTGTGACTGCATCCTTCGTCGGCTGGAGGCCCAGCAAAAGCAGAAGACGCACGCGATCTCGGACATCCTGTCTCGCAATCACGTGGTCGGTTTCTCGACCTATGGAGAGCAATTCAATTCGATCCATGTGAATCAGACCCTGACCGGTGTGGCGATATACCCGCCCGAGAAAGAGTAAGGTATGATCGAGCATCTCACAGACCCCTCGGACTCACTTGATCGTCAGAACGAGAAGCTTAGGAAAATCGCCGAAGCCCTGATGCGGCGGGTCGAAGAATCCACCAATGCCTCTGGCGCGGCTTATGCTCAGTTCCAACGGGCGGCGGTGCTTGAACAAGAGGTCCGCGCCCGAACGGATGACCTTGAGCGCGCGCTTGAGCTTCTGAATGACTCCAACGCCAGGTTGGCGCAGGCCAACAAGGAAACCGAAGCGGCGCGCGCAGATTTGGCGAATGCGATCGAAACTGTGCAGGAGGGCTTTGCCCTGTTCAATCGTGACGAAGAACTGGTGCTGTGCAACAGCCGGTTCGGGATGCATATGCCCGACATTCAGGAACAGCTGAACCCCGGCTTGCGCTTTGCCGACTACGTGGAACTGGTCAGCCAATCCGGGTTCCTGTCCTTGCCGGAGACAATGACCCCAGAGGATTGGGCCAGAAGCCGCCTGGATCGTCACGCAGATGATCACGTGGTGTTCAATGTTCGTCTTTCGGGCAATCGGTGGACGCAAGTGTCAGAACACCGCACCCCAGACGGGGGCACCGTGATTCTGCAAACCGACGTGACAGACATCATGCGGATCGAACGGCAAGAAAGGGATCGCATTCTTGACGACAAGGCGCGGTTGATCCGCGCCACGCTTGAACATATCGATCAGGGCGTCTGCATCTTTGACAACAAGCACCGCATGATCGGGTGGAACACCCGCGCAAGCGAACTTTTGGCCATTCCGATCACGCAGTTTCAGATGGGCACGCGGTTTGAAACCCTGTCCAATCGCCTGGGCGACAACATCAGCTTTCAGAAAGGCATAACCGAGGCGGATCTGCTGGATTGGGTCAGCCGACCAACCTATCGCCGCCCTCTTCAGTTCCAGATGCATCGGGGGCGATCGAAAATCCTGTCGGTCTTTGCCCAGGAAATGCCCGATCGGGGCTTTGTGATTTCCTTTACCGATGTAACTGCGGAACGGAGGTCTGCGCAGGCCTTGTATGAAGCCAAGGAGCTCCTGGAACAACGTGTGGCGTCACGCACAATGGAACTTGCGGACGCGCTGAACGAGGCTGAACGGGCGAACGCGTCAAAATCGCGTTTTGTGGCCGCCGCCAGCCATGACCTGTTGCAACCTCTGTCTGCTGCAAAGCTCTATGTTGCGTCACTGGGCAGCGGTTTGGACACTGACACCGCCCGAACTGTCGCAGCAAAAGCAGAAAGCGCCCTGAACAGTGTCGAACACATTCTCGAAGCCCTGCTGGACATCTCAAAGCTGGATTCCGGGCGGGCCAAGGCGCATCTGTCCACGGTGTCAGTGGGCGAGCTTTTCTTGCAGATGGAAGACGCATTCAAGCCCGTCGCCCAGGCCAAGGGTTTGAGTTTGCGTTTTGTTGACACAAAGGCTCGGGTCACAAGCGATGCCAGTTACCTTCGGCGGATATTGCAGAACCTGCTTTCAAACGCGATCCGGTATACCGAGACCGGGAAAGTTCTTGTTGGTGTCAGGCATCGCAAGAACGCAATTGCTTTGGAAGTCTGGGACACGGGCATCGGCATAGCATCAGATCAAAGAGATATCGTGTTTCAGGAATTTCAGCGTTTGCATTCAGATGCCAGCGCCGCCGAAGGCATGGGATTGGGTCTTGCGATTGTCGAGCGGGCCTGCGGGTTGCTACAACACCCCATCCACCTGTTTTCCGAAGTTGGAAAGGGCACGGGGTTTTCGGTCGAAATACCTTTATCCCGGGCGAAACCAGAGGTTTCTCTCTGCTCTTCAGTGGTACAAAAACCAAACTCGAATGTGCTGGGCAACACCGTCGCCCTGTTGATCGAAAACGATGAAAACCTGCGCGGCGCGTTGACCATGACCATCGAATCCTGGGGCGTCGAGGTTCTGGAATGCGAAAGCGAAAGCGAAGCGATTGGCCTTCTGCGCGAAATAGGCATCCTGCCAGACTTTGTCGTTGCCGACTATCAATTGAACAACGGAAAAACAGGCACAGACGCCATGCGCGCCCTGACGGATGAATTCGGGCATTTGCCCGGCTGTATTATCTCAGCCAATCGATCACAAGAGCTTGTCCAGCAATGCAAACAAGCAAAGCTGCCGCTGTTTTACAAACCGATAGATCCGCAACTGCTCAAATCGACGCTGGAGGCCTCTGTTGCGCGCGGCATCTGAGTTCTTCCGGTTGTCGCCCATTTCGCAGTGCGGTCGGGTGTCTTTCAGAAGTCTTCCGTCCGCGGGTTGGCGTTGGTCTGATCCAGCATCGACACAACTTCCGCCTTCCATCCCGCTTTTATTTTCAGCGCCAATTGCGACGGGGGACGGTGATCCGGCGACAGGATGGCGTATTCATATCTGAGGGGGGCCTTGAAAGGCAGGAATACCACACGGCCATGCGAGATGTTCAGCTTCCGTTCGGTTGCAACGGTCAACGGATCGACAATCGAGCAGCACTGCCCCGATCCAACAAACGGAATGAGCGGAAGAAAATACTGGCACGTCACACTTGGTTTGTAAGTGGCGGCAACCATCTGAAAAGCGCGTTGCACTTTCTTCTGAAAAGGGTGGGTGTCGTATAGTCCACCCATTGGCACATCATCGAGATCCGAAATCGTCACAGCCTTTTCTTTCGCCAACGGGTTGTCCCGATCCATTGCGCAAAAGCAATCTCCGCTGATGATCTCTGCCGTGAATTGCGGCTTCTTTCCGACCGGGTGTTCGAAATCAGCAAACCCGAAATCAATGTTCTGAGTGCCTGCAAGTTCCATTATCTGTGGCGAACTGCGGGTTGACAGCGTAACCCGGATGTCCGGGTTCCCGCCAACTGAACGGCTGATGAAATTTGGGAAGGCAAAAATGGACGGCCCCGGCATTGCCGCAATGTTCAAGTTGCCCGAACTTCCTTTAAGAAGCCCGTGCATCGTGCTGGAAACCGTAGATAATCTGTCCAGTATTCCGGTGGTCTCGGCCAGCAGGTAATGCGCCTCTGGCACTGGGATCAGACGCCGGCCTTTTCGTTCGAACAGGGTCAGTCCAAGACTTCTTTCCAGGTTCTTGATTGCCAGGCTGATAGCAGGTTGTGTCCTGTTCAGCTTCTTTGCGGTTTGAGAGATGGACCCGGTTTCCATCACCTCACGAAAAACGGTCAATTGAGCAAGGTTCATGTTTAATATATAAGCAAAACTTTCGTTTTGTTAAATATAACAAATTTGTATTTATGATAAAACTCCATAGGCTGAACGGATCAGAATTCGGACAAACCGAATCCAATGATCCACAACTGGGAGCTTACGATGAGATTGATGAAATGCCTGACGGGTTTGGCTTTGGCTGGTGCATTGGCTGCACCGGCGCTTGCACAGGACCCAACCTTTTTCCGCATCGGCACCGGCGGTGCGGGCGGCACTTATTTCCCGATCGGCGGGACCATCGCCAACGGAATTTCGGCCCCTCCGGGCTCGCGCCCCTGCGAAGAGGGCGGCCAATGCGGTGTGCCTGGGCTGATCGCGATCGCGCAGTCGACAACTGCGTCGGTCTTCAACAATGCCGCCGTGCAAAACGGCGAGCTTGAGGCTGGTCTGGCTGCGGCAGATGTAACCCGTTCGATGTATCTGGGTGAGGGCAAATTTGAAGGCAAACCCCACCCGAAACTGCGCATCGTCGCAAACCTGTTCCCCGAAGACCTGCACCTGGTTCTTCCCGCGGGTCAGACCATCAACGATCTGAGTGATCTCAAAGGCAAGCGGGTTGGTATCGCGCAAGCTGGTTCGGGAACGCAGGTCGCTGTGTTGCAAATGCTGGAAGCATGGGGCGTCAACCGTGACAACATGGATGAGGCCGAGTTGAACAACAGTCAGAGTGCCGAACGTCTGGCCGATGGCCAACTGGACGCCTATTTCTACGCAGCAGGATGGCCAGTTGCCGCAATGGTGCAGTTGTCTTCGACCAAGGGCATGAACCTGCATTCCTTCAGCGATGAAGATTTGGCAAAGATCAACGAGATCATTCCTGCCTATATCCCGTCCGCTATCCCGGGCGGTGTATATGAGGGCATCGATTCCGAAACCAAGACCCCCGCGGTAAGCGCGATGCTGGTTGTTTCATCGGATCTGTCCGAAGATCTGGTCTATCAGCTGACCAAGGCCCTGTGGAACGACAACACGCGCAAGCTGCTGGACAACGGCCACGCAAAAGGCAAGCAGATCACGCCTGATACTGCGCTCGACGGCGTCGAAGCGCTGGGTGTTCCGCTGCATCCGGGTGCCGAAAAATTTTATAAAGAAGCCGGTCTTCTTCAATAACCACACCTGACTGAAACCTGTCGTCGGTGCCCCTTCTTGGGGCACCGCACTCTGGAATTATGCGAAATCGGGGGGCCATCATGTCCGAGACCCAGAAATTTGATGACCACGAACTGACGGCCGAGGAACTGGCGGCCATCGAAGAACAGTTCGACGAAGGCGCCGCTGTCCGGCAGGTCACGCCCACGGCAGGCAAGGTGTTGCGTGTCGTCGCCCTGATCTTTGCATTCTACGAATTCTTCACGGCTGGGTTCGGTCTGCCTGCCGACCACTGGCATATGGGCATCTATCTGGCTCTGCTGTTCATTCTGGTCTACGCCACGATCCCGATTGTCGGGGCCAAAAGCCTCTATGCTCTCAAAGTCAGTCGCTTCCGCATCGGCAACGTCCCTCTTTATGATCTGGTGTTCATGGCGCTTGGCATCATCGCCGCACTTTACGTTGGTTTCGCCTGGCGCGGCATCCCGTTCCTGGGGATCGAGGAACAAACCTTCCGCATGGGCAACCCAAACATCTATGATGTGATCCTCGGCGTCATCATCATCCTTCTGGTATTGGACATTGCGCGCCGCACGCTGGGTTGGGTATTGCCGCTGATCATCTGCGTATTCATCTCATACGCGCTGATGGGCCCCTATTTTCCCGGATTGCTGCAACATCCGGGCGTGAACTTCAAAACCTTCGTATCGTCAATGTACTTCCCGCAGGAAGGAATCTATGGCGTGACGCTTTGGGTCGTTTCGACCATCGTGTTCCACTTTGTCCTGTTCGGCGTGATCGCTCAGCGAACGGGGCTTGGACAACTGTTCATTGACAACGCAACCATTTTGGCGGGTCGCTATACAGGCGGTCCGGCCAAAGTGTCGGTGGTATCCTCGGCCTTTTTCGGCACGATCTCGGGCTCTTCGGTGGCCAACACCGTTTCGACCGGCGCGCTGACAATTCCCAACATGAAGCGCCTTGGATATCCCGGTCACTTTGCAGGCGGGGTCGAGGCCGCGTCTTCGGCCGGTGGTCAGATCACTCCGCCCATCATGGGCGCTGCGGCCTTCATCATGGCCGAGTTCCTGGAGGTGCCCTATACCACAATCGTGATCGCAGCGATCTTTCCGGCGATCCTGCACTATGTCGGCGTCTTTGCCGTGGTGCATCTGATGGCACGCAAGCTGAACCTGCAAGGTCTGGCGAAAGAGCAATTGCCGCAGCTCAAGGCCGTCTGGGCCGAGGGTTGGGCCAATATCGTGCCGCTGATCGGTCTGCTGGTGGTTCTGTTCACTGGATACACGCCCTTCATGTCGGCCTTCTGCGGCATATCTCTGGCGGTGATCGCGGGCATGTCGCGGATCAAGCAACCGCCAACACTGATCTACGCAGCGGCGTTCTTGGCCTTCGTGCTTTGGAAGTTCTCCGACGGTGGGTTCGACCTGTCAATGACCGCGATTCTGTGCGGATTGTCGGTAATCGCCACGCTGAACCCGCAGAAGCGGATCGAAGTGCCCGAGATGCTGCAAGCGGTTGAGTTGGGTGTGAAATACTCTCTGGCCGTGGGCGCTGCAGCCGCTGCGGTAGGTATCGTCGTTGGTGTGATCAACACAACCGGTATCGGTTTCCGCATCGGGTTCATGGTTACTCAGGGCGCAGGAAACCTCGCCGCGGACCTTTACAACATGATTTCGTTCGGCAGCTGGCAATTGTTTGCGATGGAAGACCTGCAATTGTTTATCTCGCTGGTTTTCATTGCCATCGTTTGCATCCTGATGGGTGCCGGCATCCCGACCACGGCGCTGTACATCATGCTCGTCTCGGTGGCGCAGCCGGCGCTGGCGCAGTTGGGGGTTCCACCCATCGCCAGCCATCTGTTCGTGTTGTATTACGGCGTGGTCTCCGAGATCACACCTCCGGTCTGTACGTCGGCCTATGCGGCGGCGGCGATTGCGAATTCCAACCCGTTCCGCACCGGGCTGTCCGCCTTTACGCTGGGACTGGGCAAGGTCATCGCGCCAATGGCGTTCGTCTATGCGCCGGTTTTGCTGTTCGTGTCTTCCACCGGGTTCGATCTTTGGGAATTCACCTATACCGCCGCCAGCTGTATTGCCGGCGTCATCGCCCTTTCGGCAGCGGTCGTGGGGTATTGGTTGCAGCCACTCAACCTCGTGTCGCGCATCCTGATGGCCATTGCCGGGATTATCTTCGTGGCGCCCACGCTGACGGCTGACCTGATCGCATTGGCGGTGGCGTCTCCTGTCATCGTCACACAGGTGATCGCCCGCAGCCGATTTCAAGCAACGGTCTGACATGCCTGAACAAGTGACCATCATCGGCGCCGGGATCGTCGGTCTGTGCTGTGCGCTCTCGTTGCAGGAGCGCGGTATTGCCGTGCGTCTGATCGACCGTGGAGAACCGGGGCAGGAGACATCGTTCGGCAATGCCGGTGTCGTCTCGCCCTGGTCGGTCATTCCACAGGCCACGCCGGGTATCTGGAAAACGATCCCCGGGATGCTGTTGGACCCGAAAAGCGCGTTGACCGTCAGACCTTCGTACTGGCCCAGGATGATACCCTGGGGCCTGAGGTTCCTGAAGAATTCAAGCGTGAAATCCGTACGCAATATCTCTGACGCAATGGAGGTGCTGTGCCGCCCTTCGATAGATCTGTACCGAAGACATCTGCAAAATACCGGGCACGAAGACCTTATTGTTGATTCCAACTATATCCACGCGTTTCGCAACCCGGATCAGGCTGACCTGAAAGAACTGGGATATCTGATCCGGCAGGAAAAAGGCGGACATCTAGAGCGGATCGACGGACCGGAATTGCGCCGGATCGAACCTGCGTTGTCCCGAGATTTCAAGGCTGCGATCCTGATCAAGGGACAGGCGCGGGTCACGTCTCCTGGCCGGGTCGGTGCGGTTTTGGCCGACAAGGCCCGTCAACAAGGCGCCGAGTTCGTGCGGACAGAAGTCAAAGAACTAAAGCGCATGGAAGACGGACAATGGCACTTAACGTCACCGGCCGGAGCGCTTCACGCCGATACTGTCGTGCTGGCCGCCGGGGTTTGGTCTGCCGGGTTGCTGAAACCTTTGGGTTTGCCCGTGCCACTGGTGGCCGAGCGTGGATACCATGTCCAATTCCCGACCCCCTCTGCCAGCCTGGAAAACTCGGTGATGGACGTGGACGCCAAGGTGGTGGCCAGTTCGATGCAGGACGGTCTGCGTGTGGCGGGCACGGCCGAATTCGGCAGCATCGACGCGCCGCCAGACCCACGCAAACAGTCGCTTCTGACCGCACAGGCCCGCGCAATGATGCCGGATCTGAACACCACGGATACACAGTTCTGGATGGGCCGACGCCCGTCTTTTCCCGACAGTTTGCCTGCGATTGGTCCGGTTGAAGGACACAAGGGCCTGTTCACCGCCTTTGGTCATTCCCATTACGGTTTGATGATGGCCCCCAAAACAGGTGAGTTGGTGGCTGACTTGGTGTCAGGGCAACGCCTCAACATCCCATTGGATTCATTCGCCTTGTCGCGATTTTGACGCGCAACAACCACCGTTTCGAAGAAGGATTACCCCGTCATGCCAATCTACCAGGGTGGACAGAATATCTGCGGAGCCTCTATCGGGGTTTTGTGTTTGGAAAGCTATTTCCCCAAACCGCCCGGTCATATCAAGAACCCTTCCAGCCTGCCATTCCCGGTGCTGTACGAGATGATAGATGGCGTCACGGTGCCTACGCTGCTGAACAATCCGACGCCTGATCTTCTGAACCCCTTCATAAAAGGCGCGCAACGGCTTGAGGCTGAAGGCGTGCGCGCCATTACCGGAAGTTGCGGGTTTCTCGCCCTGTTCCAAAAAGAGTTGGCTGCGGCCGTATCGGTGCCTGTCTTCGCTTCGAGCCTGATACAGGTGCCGTTGGCCTTTCACATGACCGGGGCCACCGCACCGGTCGGGGTGATTACAGCAGATTCGTCAGCGCTGACGCAACGCCATTTCGAAGGCGTTGGAGCGGGGGGCGTTCCGGTGGCCGTACAGGGTCTGGAACACACCAGTGAGTTTGCCGAAGTCATCCTGCGCAACGCGCGCACCCGTATGGACACAGATCTGATCGAGGCCGAAGTGCTGGACGCTGCGCGCAGGCTCAAGCGCGAAACGCCCGAAATACGCTCTGTGGTGTTGGAATGCACGGATCTTCCCCCTTATGCAAAACGCATTCAGGAAGACCTGAAACTGCCGGTCTTTGACCTGACGACGCTGGCGCAAATGGCGCACAATGCAAGCGCGCGCACCGGGTATTGCGGGCTGATGCCGTGGGGCTGATGCCTTTGCAGGTTGGTGTTTTCATCCAATGGCTCAGACATGTCGAATAGCCGCGAAAACAGACGCTGCTTGCCGATGCCTTTCGACGGACCGATACAAGGGACTTTCCCTTGCTGAAACGGCTGGTTAAGAAGCCCTTCCACTGCCGTTTCAGGAGGCCCCCTTGGACCGTATCGCCCGCACCATAGCCACCGAGATCAATGCACGTCCCGATCAGGTCGGTGCTGCGATCAATCTATTGGACGACGGAGCGACGGTTCCCTTTGTCGCCCGCTATCGGAAAGAAGCAACCGGTGGGTTGGACGACACCCAATTGCGCCTTCTGTCCGAGCGTTTGACCTATCTGCGTGAGCTTGAGGCACGGCGGGAAACCATCCTGAAGTCGATAAAAGAACAGGGGAAGCTGACCGAAGATCTGAGTAAATCGATAGCTCGGGCAGAAACCAAGGCACAGCTGGAAGACATCTATCTGCCTTACAAGCCCAAGCGGCGCACCAAGGCGATGATCGCGCGTGAAAACGGGCTGGAACCCCTGGTCGAAGCCATTCTGGCCGATCGCGATGCGGACCCGGAAACACTGGCCGGGGCATACCTGAGCGAGGCCGTTGCCACCCCTCGTGACGCGCTGAACGGCGCGCGGGACATTCTGACTGAACGATTGACGGAAAATGCGACTCTGCTGGGTGAGTTGCGGGCCTTCATGCAGCGCGAGGCGCTGCTCAGTGCAAGGGTTTTCGACGGGAAAGAAAAGGAAGGCGCCAAGTTCAGTGATTATTTTGACCATTCCGAACGATGGGCGGATGTTCCATCGCATAGGGCATTGGCGATGCTGCGGGCGTCAAAAGAGGGCATTGTTTCACTTGATATCGCGCCGGAACCAGAGTTCGGGGCAGCCCGGGCCGAATCCATCGTGGCCGCGCATTTGCAGACCCGTGGCCAAGGACCGGGTGATGCCTGGTTGCGCAAGGTTGCCGGGTGGACATGGCGGGTCAAGCTTTCGCTGTCGATGATGGTCGAACTGATGGCTGAACTGCGCAGTCGGGCACAGGACGAGGCAATTCAGGTCTTTTCACGCAACCTCAAGGACTTGCTGTTTGCTGCTCCGGCGGGTGCCAAGGCCACTTTGGGCCTTGATCCCGGCATCCGCACCGGCGTGAAAGCGGCGGTGGTTGACGCAACGGGCAAGGTCGTGGCCACTGACACGTTATATCCCTTTCAACCCAAAAACGATTTGCGCGGAGCGCAGGCTGCCATCCTGAACCTGATCTCGGCCCATCAGATCGAACTGATCGCCATCGGAAACGGAACAGCGAGCCGCGAAACCGAACGGTTGGTTTCAGATACGCTGGCTCTGCTCCCCAAGGCGGTAAAAGCACCGACCAAGGTGGTAGTGTCCGAAGCGGGGGCTTCGGTCTATTCCGCGTCGGAACTGGCAGCACGAGAGTTTCCCGATCTTGACGTTTCGCTGCGTGGGGCGGTGTCCATCGCCCGGCGATTGCAGGACCCTTTAGCAGAACTGGTCAAAATCGAACCGAAATCCATCGGCGTCGGGCAATATCAGCATGACGTTGACCAGCACCGCCTGTCGCAATCCCTGGATTCCGCGATCGAGGATGTCGTGAACGCGGTCGGGGTTGACCTGAACACGGCCTCTGCACCTTTGCTTGCGCGTGTTTCGGGGCTGGGCCCCGCGCAAGCCGAAGCCATCGTCGCTCATCGTGATCTGAACGGGCCGTTCCAATCGCGCAAGGACCTGTTGTCCGTTGCCGGGCTGGGGCCGCGTGCCTTTGAACAATGCGCCGGGTTTCTTCGCGTAAGGGACGGCGCCGAACCGCTTGATGCGTCGTCGGTGCACCCCGAAGCCTATGAAGTCGCCCGCCGCGTCGTGTCGGCCTGCGGGCGGGATATCAGGCACATCATGGGCCATGAGGGGGCCTTGAAAGGGTTGCGGGCACAACAATTCGTAACCGAAGATTTCGGCCTGCCCACGGTTCTGGATATCTTTGCCGAGCTTGAGAAACCCGGACGAGACCCCCGGCCCAGCTTTGTCACGGCCACTTTCGCGGATGGCATTGAAGAGATAACCGATCTGAAACCCGGAATGGTTCTTGAGGGCACCGTGACAAACGTGGCGGCCTTTGGGGCCTTTGTGGATGTGGGCGTTCATCAGGACGGTCTGGTTCACGTCAGCCAGTTGGCCGACCGCTTCGTCAAGGACCCGCACGAGGTCGTCAAGGCCGGGCAAGTCGTGAAAGTGCGCGTTGTCGAGGTGGATGTACCCAGAAAACGGATCGGGCTTTCGATGCGCAAACAGGGCGGCGGCGCAAAGCGGCGCGCCTGATCTGCAATCTGCACATTATCCGGGCGGAACGACATGAAGACGTTACCCGCCGGAAATAGCGTGCAGACCGATACGGGCAGCCGGCATGCGTTGTTTTCATTGCGCGCTGAACTGGGTATCAGCAAGAGAGTTCGCAGTGTCGCCAATCGGATCGAAATGGAAACGACAGTTCATGCAGTACTACAACACGCCTTACGACAAGCTTCAGGTCGGTGATACTGCCGAGCTGGCCCGCACGTGCTCGGTCGATGATTTCTATGTGTTCGCCAACAATTCCGGCAACCACAATCCGCTTCATCTGGCCAGCGAAGACGGCGACGGCGACCACATCAACGAAGCGGTTGCCCCTGCTATGTTCGTGGGGGCCCTGATCTCGGCCGTTTTGGGAAACGTTCTGCCGGGGGCAGGGACACTCTATAAATCGCAACGATTTGATTTTGTGGAAAGGGCGCATGCCGGTGATGAGCTGGTATCCAAAGTCACCGTTCTGGAAAAGCGACCAAACCGGGAAGTTGTCTTTGACACGGTCGTTACGCGCCCATCGGACGGTGCCGTGATCGTCAGCGGGCAGGCCGTCGTGATCGCGCCGGAGAAAGAGATGGTGTTCGCCGAGTTGGATTTGCCCGGGCTGGTGGTGAAACGTCATCGTCACTTTGATGCCATGCTGGAAAAGGTGCGCCCGCTGCCGCCCATGCCGACTGCCGTTGTGGCCCCGGAAGAGCCCAACGCCTTAGGTGGGGCGCTGCTGGCCGCGCATGAGACGATCATCACACCCATTCTGATCGGTGACCCGGACAAGATAGCGAACGCGGCCGCCGAAATCGGAGCGTCGTTGGATGGGATTGAAATCATACCGCAGAGCGATCACGTCGGTGCGGCCCATGCGGCGGTCGACCTGGTTGCAGAAGGTCGAGCGAAAGCGCTGATGAAAGGGCATCTGCATACGGATGAATTGCTGAAGGCTGCGCTCAGGCGTGAAAACGGCCTGCGCACCGGCCGCCGCTTTACCCATGTCTTTGTCATGGACGTGCCCGGACAACCCAGACCTTTGTTGGTGACGGATGCGGCGATCAATATCGAGCCGGACCTGGAAACCAAGATTGATATTGTCCAGAACGCAATCGACCTGGCCCTGTCGCTGGGGATCGAAAACCCCAGGGCGGGTGTTCTGTCTGCCATCGAAACCGTCAATCCGGCGATCCGATCCTCGGTTGATGCGGCTTTGCTGTCGAAAATGGCGGAACGCGGTCAGATCACGGGCGGGCTTGTGGATGGCCCGCTTGCCATGGACAATGCCGTCAGCCTTGCGGCTGCACGTTCCAAAGGGATTGTGTCGGATGTCGCGGGCAAAACCGATATTCTGGTGGTGCCAAATCTGGATGCCGGGAACATGATGGCCAAGCAGCTGACCTATATCGCCAATGCAGAAGGGGCCGGTCTGGTCATGGGGGCCAAAGCTCCGATCATTTTGACCAGTCGCGCCGATGACGACAAAGCCCGGCTGGCGTCCTGTGCCGTGGCGGCACTGCACGAAGCCTTTTCCTTACCGCGCACCGGAGCACCCGCATGACACATGTCGTGACACTGAACGCTGGATCGTCTTCCATGAAATTTGGTCTGTTCGAGCTGACCGATGACGATCCGATCATGGTGTGCACCGGCGCGGTCGAGCGGATTGGAGAGCCAGAGCCGTTTGTCAAGGCGAAGTCTTCCGACGGAAGTGTCCTTGCTAGCGGTACCGCCGGAGAAATACGCGATCACGCCGCAGCGTTGGACTGGGTTTTGAACCTGCTTGCGCGCTCATTTCCAAACAGCGACGTGACTGCGGTCGGGCATCGTGTTGTCCACGGTGGACCTGACATCGACGCTCCGGTGCCATTGACCAAGGCGTCCATTCAAGAGCTGGATAAGCTGTCCCCGTTTGCACCCTTGCATCAGCCGCACAATTTGGCCGGAGCCCGGGCCGCGATGGAACGTTTTCCGAATGCGGTTCAGATCGCCTGTTTCGATACGGCCTTTCACCGCAATCATCCGTGGGAGAATGACGTTTTTGCCTTGCCGCGCGAGTATTACGACAAAGGTGTTCGGCGATATGGCTTTCACGGGCTCAGCTATGAATTCATTTCGGATCACATGGCAAAGACAGCGCCGCTTTTGCACGAAGGGCGCGTGGTCGTGGCCCATCTGGGCAATGGTGCATCGATGTGTGCGATGATCGGAGGGCGCTCCGTCGGATCGACCATGGGGTTTTCGGCCCTTGACGGGCTGCCGATGGGGTCACGCTGTGGTCAACTTGATCCCGGCGTGGTCCTTTATCTGATGGACCAGGAAGGGCTGAGCGCTGACGAAATCTCAGACCTGTTGTTCCGGAAATCTGGGCTGTTGGGCCTGTCCGGGCTGTCCAACGATATGCGTACCCTGGAAAAGGCGGACACACGCGAAAGCCGACAGGCGATCAGCTATTTCACCTTCCGTATCCGGCGCGAGCTTGGCGCGATGGCAGCCATTCTCGGCGGTATCGACGCCTTGGTGTTTACCGGTGGGATCGGAGAAAACTCACGTCTGGTGCGTGAGCGGGTATGCTCTGGGATGGGGTGGCTGGGCATCGAGCTCAATCCTGATGCAAATGCGGACAATGACCGGATCATTTCAACCGATCTGTCCCGCGTCGTAGTGATGGCAATCCCGACCAATGAAGAACTGGTCATTGCCCGTGCGGCGGCTGACCTGTTGGCAAAACGCCCACGGCTCAGAACTGCCTAGCGATTTACGTCTCGACATAGGTCCAGCGATAGGCAGGCGGGGTCGGTCCCTTGTTCCGGCCGCCTTGCTGCATCTGTTCCCACGCATGGGCCAGAATGCCAACAGATCTGGATAGGCAAAACAAACCGCGTGCCAGTGGGGGCGCAAAACCCAACTCGGCATAGATCACCGCGGTGGCACCATCTATGTTCATTGGAACGGGCTTCCCTTTGCGCCGGGCCAACTCTGCCTCGATCGCCTGTCCGATCTGTAGGAACTGACCATCGCAAGCCCCGTCCTTCACAGCATCACGGACCAACGCCATCAGACGTGGTGCGCGCGGATCCGTCGGCGTGTGGAACCGATGGCCAAAACCCGGCAATATCTTTCCTTCACGCTCGATCCACTCGTCCAGCGTTTGATCCAACCGGCCAGGATGTTGCGCCACGAAATGGTACAGCATAACCGCTTGCTCGCCAGCCCCGCCGTGAATATCCCCCAACATGTTCACTGCGCTCGCCATCGCGTTGTTCAGGGGCAGTCCGCAGGTTACGGCCATCCGCGCCGTTGCGATCGAAGGCGCCTGAGGCCCATGGTCCACGGCGGCGACCAGCGCGGCCTCGAACAACCGGGCCTGCGCCCCAGATGGTCGGTCGCCACGAACCATGAACCAGATCATCTCGCTGAAACTGAGACTTCCGATCAGATCCTGAATCGGCTCTCCGCGCAGGTCGATCCGGCCCGGTTCCATATCGATGATGGAAGTCGTCCACCAATCGGACACATCGCTCATATGATGCCTTCCTTGCTCAAAGCGTCAATTTCCGCACCGGACAACCCAATTTCAGACCAGATCGCGTTATTGTCTGCCCCAAGTTCAGGCGGCGCGGTATGGGGCATTTGCCGTTCGCTGTCCATGACAATGGGGCTGCCTGCAAGTTTCATGTCTTCGCCCTGCACCCGCAAAGACCCGATCAGGCCGCGACCGGCAAGCTGTTCGTCATCAAGCGCCTCGGCCACGGTCAATACCTGCCCGGCCGGCACTCCGATTGCGTTGAGTTCGCTGACCCAGTCTGATGCCGCTCTGGTCCGCAAGGTCTCCTCCAGCGCCGCGCGCAGGGCGTGGCGATTGCGCTTGCGGTCTTCGCGCGTTTCATAGTCCGGGTGGGCCAGCAGGTCTTGCCGGCCCAGATGCCGGGCCAGTGCCTGCCACTGTTCGTCGCGGTTGGCGGCAATGTTGATGGGCGCGTCAGAGGTTGCAAATGTTCCTGATGGCGCTGACGTCGTGTTTTCGTTGCCATGGGCCCCGGGAATGGCACCGGCGATCAGATAGTTCGACACGACCCAACCCATTGTCGAGATCACGGCCTCGGACATTGCCACATCCAGATAGGCCCCGCGAGGATCCGCGTTCAGGGCGGCGGACACTGCAAAAGCGGCCGTCATCCCACCGATCGTGTCCGCCAAAGGATAGCCAACGCGATAGGGTGCGGTGTCAGGACCGCCGGTGACAGACATCACGCCACTGATACCCTGCACGATCTGGTCATAGGCCGGATCGCTTCGGCGCGGGCCATCCTGACCGAACCCGCTTATAGCACAGTAAATCAGGCTGGGGTTCACATCGCGCAAGACGCCATACCCAAGTCCAAGCCGATCCATCACACCGGGGCGAAAGTTCTCTACCAATACGTCGGCCGTCTGTACAAGGCGTTTCAGAAGCGCCTTGCCTCGTTCTGATTTCATGTTGAGCGTGATAGACTTCTTTTCAGCATTCTGCGCCAGAAAGCTGACGCCCATACCGGCCTTGTTTCTGGCAGGATCAGCACCCAGAACGCGGGCAAGGTCGCCACCGTCAGGGCGTTCGACCTTGATCACTTTGGCGCCCATGAGCGCCAGTTGATAGCAGCAATACGGACCCGCGAGGACATTCGTCAGATCGAGAACCCGTATTCCTGCCATTGGCTCAGTCACCGTCGGCAACTCCTGCGGCCCGAGCACGTGCCCGGCGCGCGCGATAGCTGGGCAACAGCACCAGCAGCACCGCGACAACAAGCAGACCCAGCGTCATCGGACGTTCCCAGATGAAAGCAATACCGTCATAGAGCTGCATCGAGCGGGCAAAGTTATCCTCCATCATCCCCCCGAGGATGAAACCGATCAGCAGCGGCGCAAGCGGGTAGTCGGCAAATTTCAACGCCGTGGCGCAAACACCGAAGCCAACAAGTATCAAAAGCTCGGTCGCGTTGTTCTGCCCGATATAGGCCCCCATCAGAGTGAAGAACAAAATGAAGGGGATCAGGTAATTGCGCGGAACCGAGAGAACCTTTGCGATATATGGGATCAGCGGCAGGTTCAGGATCAGCAGAACAAGGTTGCCAATGAACATTGACATGATGACGGCCCAGAATATCTGCGGCTCGTCCAGCATCAGCCGTGGGCCGGGTGTCACGTTCAGGGCAATCAGTGCGCCAAGCAGGATCGCGGTGGTGCCAGACCCGGGAATGCCCAGTGTCAGCAGCGGCACGAAAGAACCGGTGCATGCCGCGTTGTTCGCCGTTTCGGGCGCAGCCAGACCTTTTATTGACCCTTTACCGAATTCGTCCTGTTCCTCTTTCGGGGCAATGTTGCGCTCGACCGCGTAGCCGAGGAAGCTGGCAATCGTTGCCCCCGCACCGGGCAGAACCCCGATGAAGAAGCCCTGTACAGATTGGCGGCCGATCACCGGTGCGATGGCCTTGGCTTCACTGCCTGTGATGCGCAGGTCCTTGATCTCGCCGTCATCCCCCTGAAGGTTTTTGGGTTTGAGCACCAGAAACAGCGCTTCGGGCAGGGCGAACATGGCCATGGCAAGCGTGATGAAGCCAAAGCCCGATTGCAGATCCATGATACCCATTGTGAAACGCGGCAGGTTGAACAATGCACCTTCACCGACCGTTGCCATGATCAACCCAAGTAGCGTCATGATGACGGCTTTGGCCACTTGACCGGTGCCTGCGAAGGCTGCGATTGCCGACAGGCCCACGACCATAAGCGCGAAATACTCGGCCGAGTGGAACAGCAGTGCCACCGACGACAGAGCAGGGGCAAAGACCATCAACAAAATGGCTCCGATCGTACCGCCGGCAAAACTTGCAATAGCTGCAACAGTCAACGCTTTGCCCGCTTTGCCCTGGCGGGCCATCGGATAGCCGTCGAAACTGGACGCAACAGTGCCCGCGACCCCCGGCGCGTTGAGAAGGATCGAAGATGTCGAACCGCCAAAGATGGCGCCGTAATACACTCCGGCCAGCAGGATCAGCGCTGCGGACGGGTCGCCCATGGAAATCGCGACCGGGATCATGATGGCGATGATCGACATCGGCCCAAGACCCGGAAGCATGCCGATGAACGTGCCGATCAGGCACCCTGCGATCACCATCAGCAGGTTTTGAATTGAAAACGCCGTTTGCAGACCGATCAGAAGTCCTTCGAGCATGTCAGCCTCCGAAAATGCCCGGCAATGGGCGCATGTAGATGCCAAGAACTTCCTGAACCAGATACCAGACCGCGCCTGTGGCGATCAGCGCGACGGGTAGCATGACGTGCCATTTGCGCTCACCCAGAATGAAAGACCCGAGGATCAGAAAGGCCGAGGTCGAGATCAGAAACCCAACAGGGCGCAGGCAAAGCGCGTAAATCACCATCAAGGCCAGCAACATAAGTGCTTGATCAAGGTGGTATTCCCCCAGCCGCCGGTAATCGATATCGGCTTCCTTTGGTTCCGCCTTTTCAAAGCCCAGCAAAATGATCGTGGTGGTGACGACACCCAGAACCGACAGCACTTTGGGGAAAGTGCTGGGCCAGATCGGGTTTCTCTGCATGAAAGGGGGCAGGCTGCCGTCCATCGTGAACCAGGCGGCGTAGCCATATGTCAAACACACACCCAGAAGAATGAGCGCGATCCAGCGATCCAGCGCCATGAGAGCCCTCCCTGTTCCTGTTCGTGGGAAGGCAGAGCGGCGGATCCGCTCTGCCGAAAATGGACTTAGAGGAAGCCCAGCTTTTTCATCAGATCGCCGATCTGCTGTTCCTGCTGCTCCAGGAACGTCTGGAAATCTGCGCCCGAGTTGTGGATGTTGACCCAACCATTGCGTGCACGAACCTCTTCCCATTCCGGGGTGTCGTACATCTTGGCAATCGCTTCCTGGTAGGCGGCCAGTTTTTCTTCGGGCAGGCCGGGGGCCGCGAAGAAGCCGCGCCAGTTCACGAAGGTGGTATCAATACCCTGTTCCTTCATCGTCATCGCGTCAGGAGCCGCATCAACGCGCTCTTCGGATGTCACGCCGATAATCTTGACTTCACCCGCATTCGCCAGATCGACCGCTTCCGAGAAACCGGTGGACAAGGCGGCGATTTCACCCGACAGCAGGGCCGCCATGGCTTTGCCGCCCGCATCATAGGGGATGTATTTCACGCCAAGCGCATCCTTGCCCGCTGCTTCCATAACCATCGCCGCCACCAGATGGTCCATGCCGCCGGGAACCGAGCCGCCACCGATCGCTGTGCCGCCTGGGTCCGCATCAAAAGCGGCAAGCAGATCCGCCATCGAGTTGATCGGGCTGTCTTTGCCCACAACGATCGCGGCATAGTCGCCGATAGTGCCCGAAACCAGCGTCAGATCGCGGAAGTTGTGAGGAAATACACCGGTCAATGAGCGGATCACGATCGGCGTCGAGTTCACCATCAGAGTGCCATGATTGCTGTCGGCATTTTCAATCAGGTATCCAATGGCTTTGCCACCACCGCCGCCCGACATGTTTTCGTATGACGCCGTGCCGACAAGGCCAGCTTTTGTCAGCGCTTCGCCCGTGCCGCGCGCCGTTCCGTCCCAGCCGCCACCGGCGCCACCGGGGATCAGAAAGTGAATGCTGTCCACGACCTGATGGCCATCAGCCAAAGCCGGCCCTGTCAGGCCAATTGCGGCCACAGCTGCGATCAGGGCGCGACGGCCCAGTGTGAATGTCGTCATGATGTCCTCCCATTTGACAACCAGCCGCATGGCGGCTCAGATTGGGTGGAACAAAAACACATCAACCTGACATCAACCTGTCACGCACGAAAAATAGCAAAAATCCCATGAAATTCCTCCTTGTGGAAGACAATCTTGATCTGGCGAACGCCATCTGTTCGCGCATGAGGTTAGACGGCCATGTGGTTGATCATGCGTCTAAATTGGACGAGGCGACCGCCTTTACCGAAACTCAGGAATACGACCTTATTCTGTTGGATATCATGTTGCCGGATGGGGACGGGCGCGACTTTCTCAAACGGCATCGCGCAGGTCGCCTGGACACCCCCGTGATCGTTTTGACCGCACGCAGCCAGGTTTCGGATCGAATCGGTTCGCTGGATCTGGGGGCCGACGACTATGTCACCAAACCGTTCGACCACGCCGAACTCGAGGCCCGCTGCCGCGCCGTTCTGCGTCGCAAATCCGGGAATTCACGGACAACGATTGAAGTGGGCGGAATAGTCTTTGATCCATTGGCAGGTCATCTGACCGTAGGGGATGAGACTGTTTCGTTGCGCAACCGGGAACTGCGCCTTCTGGAACTGTTCATCAGCGCGCCTGGTCAGGTTTTTTCGAAACAGAAACTGACCGACCGGCTTTTTTCATATGATGACGATGTCTCGGACAATGCTATCGAAGTTTACGTTGGCCGCCTTCGTAAACATCTTGAACCGTCGGACCTGAAGATCACCACGCTTCGCGGTCTTGGATACAGGCTGGATCATGCCTCCTGATCCCCCTCCTGATCCCTATGTGTCAGGATCGCTTCGGAACAGGCTGGTCCTGACTTTGATCGGTGGTGCCGCGATATTGGCGTTTCTTCTGTTCATCGCGGTTCGCAACTATGCCGCACAGGTCGCGCAACAAGGGCAGGACAACATCCTGGGGGCGTCTGTCACCTCAATTCTAGACGCGGCCGCCTTGCGCGACGGTCAGTTGGAGGTTGATATTCCCTATGCAGCCTTCGCCATGCTCAGCACACCGTCCGACGACCGGGTTTTTTACGCGATTTTTCAGGATGGTGCGTTTCTGTCTGGATATGATGATCTGCCGCCGGCCACAGGGCAATTCGACGGCAAGTGGAGCTTTCAAACCAGTCGGATACGGGGTGAAACCATACGTCAGGTCAGTGCTCGGCGAACCTTGGTGGGCTTGAACAAACAAACCGTTATCGAGGTCGCGTTGGGCCAAACGCAGGATGCGCTTGCGGAAACTCTGGACCAGATTTCACGCAACGCGGCGATTTTGGGCATCGGGTTCTTTGCCCTTGCCGCTGCGCTGTCGTTCTGGGCCACCTCGTCGACGATTGGCCAATTGAACAGGCTCACGACCTCTGTCACCCGGCGCGGCCCGCAGGACCTGAGCCCGTTCAAAAAGCCCGTACCCCGCGAAATGGCTCCTTTGGTGGCGTCGTTGAACTCTTTGATGGGGCGGCTGGATCAGTCGCTGAGCCAATCGGAAGATTTCATCGCCGAGGCGGCCCACCGGGTGCGCACACCTTTGGCAACCGTTCGATCTTATGCCGATGCCACATTGCAGAGGGTCGAAAAGGAAGAAAACCGCGAAGCGTTACGCTCAATGGTGCGGGCCATTGATGAAAGCTCGCGCGCGGCGGGGCAATTGCTGGATCATGCGATGATCACGTTCCGCGCCGATCATCTGGAGCGCGAAGACATTGATCTCAATGCTTTGGTCCGTGATCTGGTGCAGCGTCTTACGCCAATCGCCGAGATGAAGGACTTGTCGCTTTCCCTGAGCGGCGATCCAAAGGTTTCGTATTCAGGTGACCCCATTCTTATTCAGAACGCTGTGCGCAAC
This sequence comes from Ruegeria sp. HKCCA5463, assembly GCF_013034175.1. NCBI lineage: Bacteria > Pseudomonadati > Pseudomonadota > Alphaproteobacteria > Rhodobacterales > Roseobacteraceae > Ruegeria > Ruegeria sp. HKCCA5463. The sequence goes on along the minus strand of NZ_WQFL01000006.1, from coordinate 224,875 downwards.
ATGATCGACAACGCACTGAAATATGCGCCTGCCGACAGTTTCGTACGCATCGAGGTTGTTTCGGAACCACGCATTCAGATAATTGTCAAAGACCGTGGGCCGGGGTTTCCTCCAAACGAGATCGACACTTTGACACGCCGTTTCGAGCGCGGGAAGAATGCAAGCGGAACCATCGGATCCGGATTGGGCCTTACAATCGTTCAGGACGTTGCTTCTGCGCATGGTGGCACACTGGAATTGACCAACCGGCAGGGGGGCGGCGCGTGCGTTATCTTATCGCTTTGATTTTCTTCAGCCTTCCTGTCGTTGCTGCCACCCAAACCTGGGAGGACAGGCAGGTTTTCAACGCCTCGGCGGATGAGGCGCATCTACGCGTGATCTCAAGCACGGACACCTTTCTGTTCGAACCCTTGATTGCGGGTTTCATCGAAGAAAACCCCGGTATCTCTGTCGAATACCTGGTGACAGGCACCGCAGATATTGACCGAATAGTCCGTGCCGCGCCGGAAGATTTTGATGTCGTCATATCCAGCGCGATGGACCTGCAACTGAAGCTGGCAAACGACGGTTTCGGGCGCATCATCGACGACATACCGCTGCCATCCTGGGCGCAATGGCATCAAAGCCTTTTTGCTTTCACCTCGGAACCGGCGACAATCGTGATTAACCGCGCGGCCTTTGCCGGTGGCCCCATCCCCGAGACCCGGCAACAACTGATCGAAATCCTTCGTTTGCGTCCCGATGATTTCAGGGGCCGTGTGGGCACCTATGACATCCGTCAATCCGGTCTGGGGTATCTGTTCGCAACGCAGGATGCCCGCGCGTCCGAGACGTATTGGCGGCTCATGGAGGTGATGGGTGGATTGGACGTGCGCCTGTACTGTTGTTCGGCGGATATGATCGATGACCTCGTCAAGGGTGAGATTGCTGTGGCTTACAACGTTCTGGGCAGCTATGCCGAAGCCCGCGCCGGAAGCAAGGACACTGTGGAAATCATTCTGCCGTCGGATTTTCAGACGACCATGATGCGCACGGCCATGGTGCTGAACGGCACACCGCAACCGGACGCGGCCACGTCTTTTCTAAAACATCTGATTTCCAACCAAACCAAGCGGGTAGGCGACCCCGTTACCTTGCCGCCCTTGGCAACACACGAAACTGGCACCGATCGCGAAACGATTGGGCTGGACCCGGCCCTCATGACATTTCTGGACAGGCTGAAACGCCGCCGTTTTCTAGCTGAATGGGAAAACGCGGTCATCCAGCGATAACCGCGCCCGCATCATTCGCGAAACGCGCGGTTGAAGTAGTCCGCCATTGGTTTCACGAGATAGGACAACGGCGTGCGTTCGTCGGTCTTGATCAGAGTCTCAACCGGCATACCCGGCAAAAGTTCCTGACCATTGAGCCGGTCGACCTCACCGTCATTCAGCACCACTTCGGCGCGGTAAAAGGTGAAACCGGACTGTTCATCCGTGAAGGTGTCCGCCGAGACGTTGTTGACCTGTCCTTCGAGTTCGGGCGTTTCGCGTTGATTGAACGCCGGAAAGCGCAGGGCAACGGATTGCCCGACATGCAACTGATCCACATGGATCGCATCCACCCGCGCTGCCACCAACAGCGGCGTGTCCTGCGGAACCACATACATCATGGGTTCGCCCGGCTGAATGACCGATTGCAGAGCAAAGACCTGACTGCCGTAAACCGTTCCGCTGACAGGTGCGCGAATTTCAAGCCTGGCCAGACGTTCCGCCAGGGACAAACGTCGTTCCCACAGCTCTGCCACCTGCGCCTGAACGTCCCGCAAAGTGGTGATCGCTTCTTCCCGCCGGGTCGCGGTCAGTTCGACAATCTTGATCTCGGTTGATGCAATCTGTCCTTTAAGGCGCGCAACGGAGGCTTCCAGTTTGCCGATTTCGCCTGACAGACTGGCTTCTTCGCGTTGCAGCGCCAGCACGCGGCTGTTTTGTGTCAGACCCCTGCTCAACAGGCTTTGCTGATCCTTCAACTCCGCCTCGATCAACTCTGTCTGGCGGCGCAACGAGACCAACTGAGCCTGCGTGCCTGCGATCTCGCTTTCTATCTGAACCAACTGTTTGCGCAGTTGTTCGTCCTGCTTGGACAGCGTTTCCAGCCGGGCATCAAACAGATTCTGCTGTCCCTCAATCAGGTCGGGATCAATGTTGTACTCTTTTTGAACCTCGGCCAGGCGCGCCGCCAATTCTTCGGATGTCAGGCCATCCCGCTCTGCCTCCAGCCGGGCACGGCGGGCCAGCAGATCAAAGAGTTGAGATTCTACGATCGTCTGTTCCGAAGACAGAAATGTGTCATCCAACCGCAAAAGCAAATCGCCCGAGGCAACCGTATCACCGTCGCGCACGAAAATCTCGCCAACCACGCCGCCGTCAGGATGTTCAACGACCTGACGGTTGCTTTGAACTTCGATGACGCCCGAAGATACAATCGCCCCGGCCAGCCGCGTTTTCACGGCCCAAAGACCCAACCCGCCGACCAGAATGCCAAGGGCAAGAAATCCCACCAGCGCAGGTATTTTGATGCCCCAGACGGGGACGGGTGTCTTGGTTGATTTTTTCGCCATTATTCACCTACGGGGCTAAGCTTGCGCTTAATCGCGCCCGCATTCTGGACCATTGCGTTCAGAACCTCGTCGCGGCTGCCAAACCTCACCACCTGGCCTTTTTCCACAACAGCAAGATCGTCACATTCCGAAATGGCCTGCGGGCGGTGCGTCATGATGATGGCGGCCTTTCCCGCTTCCTTGAGGCCGCGCACGGCTGCATTCAAAGCTTCCGTGCCATCTGCGTCGAGGGCCGAGTTCGGCTCGTCCAAAATGAGCAGAACCGGGTCGCCATACAGCGCACGGGCCAACGCAATGCGCTGTTTCTGACCGCCCGACAACTGACTGTCATTGCCTTCAAGGAAGGTGCCGTAACCCTTTTCCAATGACAGGATCAGTTCATGTGCCTTGGCCTTCTTGGCCGCCGCAACCACCGCTTCTGAATCCGGGTTTTCCGACATCCGTGCAATATTCTCAGCAACGGTTCCGTTGAACAGAGTGACCTGCTGCGGCAGGTATCCGATATGGCTGCCCAGATCGTTGGGATTGTATTGGTCCAACGTGGCGCCGCCCAACCGGATCTCGCCCGCCGCCGGTCTCCAAAGCCCAAGCAGAGCCTTGGCCAGGGTCGTCTTGCCCGACCCACTTTTCCCGATCACACCAAGCGCCTTTCCCGGTTCCAGTTTCAGGTTAACGTTCCGCAACGTTGGCGCAGTAGCACCCGGAGGGATTACCGTCAGGGATTTGGCTTCCAATTGGGATTTGGGGATCGGCAAACGAATCCGCTGTTCCTCTGGCGGTGTCTGGTCCAGAAACCGGTTCAACGAATTCCAGGCCGTGCGTGCCCGTTCGACCAAACTCCATTGGCCGACAGCCTGTTCCACCGGGGCCAAGGCCCGTCCCAAGAGAATCGAGCCCGCAATCATCGCCCCGGGCGTCATTTCGTTTTGCAGTACCAACCACGCGCCCAAAGCCAGCATGGCAGATTGCAGGAAAAGCCGAAGCGATTTCGTCAGCGACGTGAAGCTACCTGTCCAGTCACTGGCGGAAATGCTTTGACGCAAAGCTTCCGTACGCTGGTTCAACCACCGCCTGGTCACGTCCGCCTGCATTCCCTGCGACCGTACAACTTCTGCTGCCTGCCTCGCGTGTTCGGAAAAGGCATTCGCCCGCGCCGCAGCGGATTGTGCTTCGGCCACCTTACGGCTGGTCAGGGCCTGGTTGAGCAAAGCAATCACCACAAGCAGTACGCCACTTGCAACGGCCAACCAGCCAAGCAGAGGATGAAAAATGAAAATTGCCCCCAGGAAGACGGGCGTCCACGGAATATCCATTACTGCAAGCAACACGGGCGAAGAGCACAAGGTGCGAATGGCCTCGAGATCCCGCAGTGCAGTTGCCGGAGCCGATCGCACCTGGGGCACCAGAGACCGACGCATTGTGGCTTCGAAAACGCGCTCATCCAGCTGCGACTGGAACCGCGCACCAAAGCGGGCAACAATACGACCGCGTGCATAGTCCAGCATGGCCATCAGCGCATAAAGCAACGCAACAAGCAAAAACAGTGCGGTCAGAGTTTCAACTGCCCGTGAACCAAGAACCCGATCATATACTTGCAGCATGAACAGCGGACCTGTCAGCATGAGCAGGTTGACGAAGATGCTGAACAAAAACGCCAAGGCCAGAAAGGCAATGCCCTGATTGCGCACGTTGCGCAATTCATGGCGAGGGGCCGCTGACAGGCGGTGTTGAGGTTTCACAGTTTAAAATCCACATCATTCGGACAGGCATCGCCGCATTTAGAAAGTTAGTTCAGCATTGCCAAGTTTGCACATGTTTTTTTGAGCAAGAAACCGCAGACTGCGGGCTGGAAGAAGCACTTTTTGGCCAACGTCGCAAAGACTGTCTCAACGTTTGAACTCGGTGGTTCCGACGCACATTAACTATGCGGTAACTATGCGGTCGCGGCCAAAAGCACCTGACCAGTTCCGAGGTCTGGGCCAACGCAAGATCAGGTTGTCGGCGACGGATACGCCAATGATGGCCCGCACAATCCGCGTCAGGTGATGACTGATTGCAAAGCCTGCGTCAGCGCCCGAGATCAAAATAAGAGCGCCTACTCAGGCTGCACAGAAGATGCGTGTTCGCGTATTTCAGCAGCGCGACCGCACAAACTATCAGGGCCAATAGGACAAACGAATAATACCTCCTTGCAAAGATGTTTGGAGTATCACCGTGATCGATCGCGGAACTTCGCGCGGCACACTATGGGTTTAAGATGTTGCCAGAACTGCCTGGAAACACCGGTGGTGGCTTGCTGGCGGCAGGATGTGTTGCTACGGCTCCGCTCAAACCTTGGCGATTTGTTTTCACTCTGCTGTTTGGTTTGACAGAGCTGACAAGGCGGGCCTGCAGGGCCGGGACACCGATCGAAATCGCAAGCCTATTCGCCGATCTACGCCAGAAACGGCACCGTCAGTTTAACCGAACGGGCCGCCTCCAGCGCCAAAGGATCTTTAAATCCAAAAGCTGCCTTCGTCCAAATGGGGTGTAAGTGTCGGACTGGCCTCGTCATCCTCGACCTCCAAGTTCCCACCCAATACGGCGGCCAATGAGTCTTCGGAAACGTTAAGCACCCCGTCCTGAGCCTGATGCAAGTTCACCAGTGTGTAGTCGTCTTCTACGTCTTCGGGAGCCTCAAGATCAGGGACGAACTTTAGAATATCGACCGTTTCATCCCAATCGGACACACCCAAAACTTCTTCGCCCGTCGGCGTTTTCTGATCGCCTTCAGTAAACCGAGCGAGTTTGGGCAATCCGTATCCCACTGTCCCACTGCCATCGATATCAAAGCCATAGAAAGTTTCGACCGCGACCACGTCAGGGACGGTGTTGGAACTGACATATACACCATTGGAATCCGTGACCCATTCACCGTAAGTTCCATCCGAATTCTTCCACAACACCCGGTAGCCGCCACCTGAAGCCTCGGCGTGAATGGCCTGCCAGCCCGCGAAGCTGTTCGGTCCGACGGTGGCGTTGTTGAATGTCAACTTGGTGGTGCCGCCAATCAGATATTCACCTTGGGTTGTCGCCCCCAGCGTTATCGCGCCGTTGGATTCAATACTGATCGTTCCATGCCCCGTCAGCCCGTCATTGTTCAGGTCAACGCCATAGAAGACCTCTACATCCGCAACATTGGTGATTGTTGTACTGCTTTGGAATTCACCAGCCGCATTCGTCGTCCATTCACCGTAGGACCCATCCGAGTTCTTCCACAACACCCGATAGCCGCCACCTGAAGCCTCGGCCTGAACGGCCTGCCAACCCGGGAAGCTGCCAGGACCGGCATTAGCCTGGTTGAGCTTCAAGTCGATGCTGCTGCCGATTACATATGCGCCATTGGTTGACGATCCCAGCGTCGTGGAACCGTTGGATTCGATGCTGGTCGTGATATGGCCGATTTGCCCATCATTGTTCAGATTTGCGCCATAAAAGACCTCGACATCCCTGACGTCGTCTATGGTGCTGCTGCTGACAAAACGACCATTAGCATCCGTCACCCATTCCCCAAACGTGCCATTAGCATTCTTCCAAAGCACCCTGTAGCCGCCGCCCGAAGCCTCGGCGTGAATGGCCTGCCAGCCAGGGAAACTGCCCGAGCCGGCTTTGGCACCGTTTAGGGTCAGTTCAATGGTGCCATTAATCAAGTATGAACCCAGGCTTGACGAAACGAGTGTCGTGGAGCCAGTGGTTTCAACCGTGACCGTACCATGACCCGTCAGCCCGTCATTGTTCAAATCAGCACCATAGAAGGTCTCAACATCAGCCACGTTGCCGATGCTGCTGCTGCTGAGGAACTGACCATTGGCATTGACGGTCCATTCCCCGTACGTCCCATCCACGTTTTTCCACAGCACTTTGTAACCGCCACCCGAAGCCTCGGCCTGAATGGCCTGCCAGCCGGCGATCGTGTTTTGACCAACAGCCTGACCATTAAAAACCAGCGTCACGTTCGAGCTGCCTGAATCCAGAACGTAAATGCCCTGACTTGCATGTTTCAGTGTGGTGCCGGTCGTCTCGATATCCGAAAGCTGCATGGCAGCTTCGATATTCGAACGAGTATACGCCTGTGATCCATTCAGGAACTGAATGGCCTCGACATCATCTTCTACCGTGAAGGTGATACGTGAAACGGCATCGATAAATTCGTATTTCGTGCCGTTTTTTATGAACAGATAGCTGCTGATGGCGCTGACAAATCGGATTGTGTCAGTGCCGCTTCCTCCGGAAAACGAGCCGGCATTGTTGGTCACAATGGCCCAATCGTCACCCTGGCCGCCGAAAACCTGGTCTGCGCCGGAACCGTTTGCCAGATAAATGGTGTCGTTCCCCAAGCCGCCATAAACGGTGTTGTTGTTGGTTCCGTCGGACACTGAATAGATCTTATCGTGTCCATGGTTGCCATTCAGAACGTTCTGAGCGGTATTCCCGACGATCACGTCGTCACCGGTCCCGCCGATCGCGTTTTCAATCACAACGCCATGCGCGATTGTAAAGCCGCCCTTTATGCCCTCTGCGTAGGACACTACGCCGCCGCCGGTCTCGGAATAATCCAGTGTTGCGGCCCGCAGGTCGATCCGCGCCTTCGAACTGCCGACATGCTGGATGGTATCGTTTCCACCAGTATCCCAAATAGACTGATAGCCGGTACCCCCAACGTTTGCCCAAGGAAGCGTGTAGGTATTGTTGGCTGAGTTGTGGCTGGTATTGGCGCCATACATCGCCTGCAACGCAGCAATGTCCAAAGCGCCAAGACCCGTTGAACCCCCATAAGTCGCGTTGACAGAGAGAATTCCGTTCTTTTCGGTCCAGCCATCATTATACGACATCACCGTGTAGACACCCTGATTCAGGCTGCCGGTCCCGAAAGAGTCAAATGGCGATGTAACGCCATTCATCACGGTTGTACCCAAACCGGTGTCGTGGGGATGACCCAACCCTAGCGCGTGACCCAGTTCGTGGAGCAACGTAGTAAAGAAAAACCCGCCCGGATCGCCGTTTCCATTTGTTCCGGCAGTCCAGTAAGCGGTGTTGAAGGCACCTTCGGAGGGGTTGCGCGATGGCGTATAGTGGTAGCCAAGCGTTCTGGGATTTGAAAAAAAGCTTGTGGGCGCAATAACTTCCACCAAGTCGGCAGAAGCGCTGCCGGATTCGACAAAAGTCACATTTGCGACTGCTTCAATTGCAGAGAGAGCCGCTCGGAATTCTGCTTTGTATTCCGCAGTCCACGCTTGTGTACCCGCGTATTGTTCGAAGTGATAAGAAATTACGGTGGTGGTCGCAGGATTGCCGTCACCGTAGGCAACATAACCTTGTATTGGACTGAGCGGAGAAGAAGCGGAAGGTCTTGGTATTATAGTCGTAGTAGCCATTGCTCAGCCCTGTACCTCGGAAGATTTGATTGCACTCGGATGCACGCTTAAATTGTTCTTTTTATGACAAACTACTATGCACCAATCCTTTTGAAACAGCAGGTGACACCATGTTTCAAATGACACTTTCTTTCAACGGCAGAACCGTCGCATAAGTGCAACAGAAACCCGCGATCCTTGGCTGAACCGGGCATCTGCGGCCGTTTAGGGTTTTGGGCATTCTGCCCAATATTTTTTCATTTTTTGGGACCCGTTATCGGAGCTTTTGATCCGGTGGCAAACTTTCGCTTATTCCATGGACTCTGTAGTGGGGATTTGCCCAAGACGGTGAACCGGTCAGAGCCGCCGAGGGTGACATCCATGCCATTTTCGGCAGATTGCAGGCCCTATTTGCGTCAACGTCAGACAAGGCTCCAAGGGTCAGATACCGCACCGCATGGGTCCCGATTGAACCGAGCGCCGAGATTGATTTGCTACGTTGAACCGTTGGCAACATACTCAGCAATGGCGGCCCGGCTGCCACGCTGCCATATCAGGGTCAGCCAGCGGGCAAAGGCGTTGGAAAACTGTGTGCTGATTCCAAAATCACCGCTGTAGAAACCCTGTTCCAGCCAAAGCTCAGGATCAGCTTTGGACGCTTTTGCAGTGCTGTTCAGGCTTTCCCACTGGGGATCATTGGGGGTGATCTCGGAGCCATCCTCACGAATACCCGCGCACATCCGGCACCAGAACGCTTCGGCGAGAGCGAGCCCGTTTGCGGAAGACCCTGATGCAAGTGCATCACGCAGCGACGGCAGCAAAAATCCGGGATGTCTTGCCGATCCGTCGAATGCAACCCTGCGTGTGGTGTCGTGAATCGCCGTGTTCGCAAATCGGCTCTCGATCAACTCAAGGTACTCATTTGCAGTGGTTTCGGGAACCGCTTCGACATGCGGAAGGATTTCTTCAAACTGCACTTTTCGAAAAAACGCCACGATGTCCGGGTCCTTCATGCAGTCGGCAATCGTCGGAACACTCAGTACTTCTCCGACATTCGCCAACAGTCGATGACCTCCGTTCAAAATGCGCAACTTCATGGTCTCGTAACCATGGACGTTGTTGGTCAGTATTGCGCCGACGTTTTCGAGGGGCGGACGTCCGGCGCAGAAGGCATCCTCGATGACCCATTGACGAAAGTTCTCATGCGAGACGGGCGCTCTGTCATCGACGCCAAGGGCGCGGCATTGCGATACCAATTGGTCGGTCGTCGCTGGTACGATGCAATCCACCATCGAGTTGGGAAACGCGCCACGCCTGTCGATCCAGTTGGCCAGTTCCGGGTCGGACATGCGCGCCAATCCCACAACACAGTTTCGCAAAATCGTTCCGTTGCCCTGAAGATTGTCGCAGCCGAGCGCCGTGAACGGGTTGAGGCCTTCGGCGCGCCGTCGTCTGAGTGCCGCAACCATTGCGCCAAAGGCCGTACGGGGCTGATTGGGGTTTTCTGCGTCATGACGGATATCTGCGTGGTCGAAATCGAATGCGCCGCTGTTGGCATCCAGAAAATATCCCCCTTCGGTAACAGTCAGCGAAACGATCCGGGTGGCCGGGTCGGCCATCGCGTGGATGAGGGCAGCGTTGTTTTCTTCGATCGGCAGGTAATCGATCATCGGGCCAATCACCTCGGCGGACATTCCGTTTGGCCCCAACTCGATCAGCGTTGTGAGGCAATCCTGCGCCAGCAATCGTTCTCGCATGACAGCGTCATAGCTTCGCACACCCGCTCCGACGATTGCCCAGTCATGGGCCAACCCCTGCTGCATGAGCTGATGGATATACCAGGCCTGATGCGCGCGATGGAAATTACCCAATCCTATATGAACTATGCCCGGCGTCAGATCCGTACGTTCATACATCGGAGTCTTCACGGTGGTTGGCAGCTTGGAAAGGCTCTCTTGCCGCAGCCGTGCAGGGGTTTTTGCGTTCGCCACAGGGTCCATCAGCTCATCCAATTTCCGCCGTCGACATTGTAAGTCTGCGCGACGATATACTTGGCCTCGTCAGAGGCCAGAAAAACCGCCATGCCCGTCAGGTCTTCCGCGCGCCCCATGCGGCCATATGGAACAGCTGCCGCCACTTCGCGCTTCTTCTGGCCAAGGGGCTTGCCTTCGTGTTTTGCAAAAAAGGCGTCCACGCCATCCCAGTGTTCGCCATCGACTACACCGGGGGCAATCGCGTTTACATTGATCCCATGAGAAATCAGGTTCAGCCCCGCCGATTGGGTCAGTGATATGATCGCCGCCTTGCTGGCGCAGTAGACAGCGACCAACGGTTCACCCCTTCGCCCGGCCTGCGAGGCCATATTGATAATTCGGCCTTTGGTTCCGTGCTCGATCATATGTTTGGCGACGGCCTGCATCGTAAACAGCCCGCCCGCGATGTTGATGTCAAACACACGATTGTAGTCGGCGCGCTCGATCTCGACGAATGGTGCGGCGCTGAAGATGGCCGCGTTGTTGATCAAAATGTCGATTGGGCCGAATTGCGCCGCGGTTTTGGCTATGGCCTGATCGATGCTCTGCTGGTCGGTCACGTCCATTTCGACAGCGAAAGCCGCCGCGCCAATTTCAGCGACCGCGTCCTGCGCGCGCTGGATGTCGATGTCGGCGACTGCGACCCGCGCGCCCTCTGCCACATAGGCCTTGGCAAATGCCAATCCAATGCCCCGCGCAGCCCCTGTAATCAGGGCGGTTTTGCCCGTCAGACGTTTCATTCGATCCGCAGACCGTCTGCGTCAAATCTGTGGATCACATCGGCGCGTGGGGTCAGATGAATGCGTTCCCCATGGCGGAAACCAACCTCGCCATCGGCACGAACAGTGATTGTCTCGGCCAGTCCGGTGTCGTGGACGTGGAAAAACGTGTCCGAACCAAGGTGTTCCGAGACGCTGACGACCCCGGACCATTCTCCTTCGGTTTCCGAAACTGCAATGTGTTCCGGTCGAATGCCGATCGTTTGGGCACCGCGCTTTGCCGCTTCTGGCCCTTCGATGAAGTTCATCTTGGGCGAACCAATAAAACCTGCAACAAACAGGTTGCGTGGCGTTCGGTACAGTTCCAGCGGGCTGCCAACCTGTTCGATCACGCCCGCCTGAAGCACAACGATCTTGTCCGCCATCGTCATGGCTTCGACCTGATCGTGGGTGACGTAGATCATCGTTGTCGCGAGGCGTTCGTGCAGCTCGCTGATCTCCAACCGCATGCCGACCCGAAGTGCTGCGTCGAGGTTTGAAAGCGGCTCATCGAACAGGAACGCGGCCGGTTCACGAACGATGGCCCGACCAATGGCGACGCGCTGACGCTGACCGCCGGACAACTGGCCCGGGCGGCGATCCAGGTAGTCGGTCAGGTTCAAAACGCTTGCCGCGCCCTCAACACGCTTGTCGATTTCAGCCTGATCCAGTTTCGCCATGCGCAGCGGAAATGCGATGTTCTTGCGCACGGTCATATGCGGGTAAAGCGCATAAGACTGGAACACCATTGCCAGCCCTCGTTTGGCGGGCGGCACGTCTGTTGCGTCTGCTCCATCGATTTCTATGTGGCCACTGGTGATGTCTTCCAGCCCTGCGATCAGGCGCAGCAGCGTGGATTTTCCGCAGCCCGAAGGGCCGACGAAAACGGTGAACTCGCCATCTTCAATGGTCAGGTCCAGCGGAGGGATGACCTGAACGTCGCCGAAGCTTTTGGTCACGGACTTGAGTTGTATGCGTCCCATGAGGAATGCTCCTTATTTCACAGCGCCGAAGGTCAGGCCGCGGACAAGTTGTTTCTGGCTGAACCAGCCAAGGATCAGGATGGGTGCAATTGCCATGGTCGAGGCCGCGCTGAGCTTGGCAAAGAACAGGCCCTCGGGGCTGGAATAGCTGGCGATGAAGGCCGTGAGCGGTGCCGCGTCAACAGCGGTCAGATTGAGGGTCCAGAACGCCTCGTTCCAAGCAAGGATAAAGTTCAGCAGGACGGTCGAAGCGATGCCGGGAATGGCCATGGGGGTTAGGACATAGAGGATTTCCTCTTTCAGCGTCGCCCCATCCATCCGCGCGGCTTCCAGAATTTCACCCGGAATTTCGCGGAAATAAGTGTAAAGCATCCAGACGATGATCGGCAGGTTGATCAGCATCAGCACCACGACCAACCCTCCGCGCGTATCCAGAAGGCCCAGTTGGATGAACAGCAAGTAGATCGGGTACAGCACACCTACGGCCGACAACATCTTGGTGGACAGCATCCACAACAGGATGTCCTTGGTTCGTTTGGACGGAACAAACGCCATCGCCCAGGCGGCGGGCACGGCGATGATCACGCCCAGCATGGTCGATCCACCGGCGATGATCACCGAATTCCACAAGAACCGCATATAGTCCGAGCGTTCCTGCACGATGGCGTAGTTTTCCAGCGTCCAGTCAAAGTTCAAAAACAGGGGCGGGCTGGCAATGGCCTGCGCTTCGGTTTTGAAGCTGGTCAGGATCGTCCAGAGGATCGGGAAGAAAATCAGCAGTCCAACAGCCCAGGCAAGGGCGGTGTTCAGCGATTTGCGTCGAGATGTGACAGCGCGGGCCATGAGTTTTCCTCCTCACGCGTCCAGGTTCTTGCCGACGATGCGCATCAGGAAGATCGCAACGATATTGGCAAGGATGATTGCGTAGACACCTCCGGCTGATCCAAGGCCGACATTCTGGCTTTCCAACACGCGCTGGAAGATCAAGTAGGTGAGTGTACGGGTGCCGAAAGCGCCACCGGTGGTCACGAAGATCTCGGCGAAAATCGACAAAAGAAAGATTGTTTGGATCAGGATCACAATGGTGATCGCACGGCCCAGATGCGGCAGAATGATGTGATAAAAGCGCTTCAACGGCGGTGCACCATCCATCTCGGCTGCTTCCAGTTGCTCGCTGTCCAGCGACTGAATGGCGGTCAACAGGATCAGCGTTGCAAAGGGCAGCCATTGCCACGAAACGATCATGATGATCGAGGTCATCGACGCCTCGGACAACCACGAGATCGGCTCGGCCCCGAAAAAACGCCACAGATGGGCCAGCAAACCATTGACCGGGTCCATAAACATGTTCTTCCACACCAGCGCAGACACGGTGGGCATGACGAAGAACGGCGCGATGACAAGGATTCGGACAATGCCTTGCCCCCACATCGGCTGATCCAGCAGCATGGCAAGCAGAATTCCGAGAATGACGGTTATGATCAGAACACCGCCAACAATGACCAATGTTGCCTGCACCGCGGGCCAGAATGTACTGGACGAGACAAAGCGGACATAGTTGTCGAACCCGACCCAGCCCAGATCACCCCCGCGCAGAGGCAGATATTTTTTGAAAGAAAAGTACAGCGTCATCGTCAATGGCACGAGCATCCAGCCAAGCAGCAGGACCACTGCGGGTGCCATCATCAGGCGAGCAACGGATCGGGAGTGTTGAGTAGCCATTACGCAAACCCTCTCTGTTCAGGCGTAACTCAGCCTGCGAGAAAAACGCGAGTTGTGGAAGTGGAAGAGAGCAGGGGACAGATCACCTGTCCCCTACTGGGAGGGATGCCTCAGTACCCTGCGGCTTCCATTTCTTCAGCCGTAAAGGCCTGCGCCTTTTCAAGCGCTTCATCTACAGTCTGCTGTCCGGCATAAACCGCCGAGAATTCCTGACTGACCTGTGTGGCAATGCCCGCGAATTCCGGGATCGCAACGAACTGGATACCAGTATAGGGTGTTGGCTTGGCACAGCAGTTCTGCGGGTCGGCCAACAGGATCGACTCGAGCGTCATCTTGGCGAACGGAATGTCCTTGTAGTTCGCGTTCTCATAAAGCGAGGTACGCGCGCCCGGAGGGACATTGGCCCAACCTTCGTTTTCCGCCACCAGTTCGATGTAGTCCTTCGAAGTAGCCCATTCGAAGAACTGCTTGGCTGCATCCTCTTTCTGGGTTCCCGCCGAAATGGCCAGTGCCCAGGCCCACAGCCAGTTGGCGCGCTTGTCGACGCCTTCCGAATTTGGTGCCAGAGCAAACCCGACCTTGTCCGCGACAGTTGAATCATCCGGATTTGTCACGAAGGACGCCGCAACAGTGGCGTCGATCCACATTCCGCACTTGCCCTGCTGGAACAGCGACAGGTTTTCGTTAAAGCCGTTGGTCGCGTAACCGGCAGGGCCGGATTCATTCATCATGTCGACAAAAAAGGTCAGCGCCTCTTTCCATTCCGGCTGATCAAACTGAGGTTTCCAGTCTTCATCAAACCATCGCGCACCAAAGGAATTCGCGGTCACAGTGATAAAGGCACCGCCCTCACCCCAACCGGCCTTGCCGCGCAGGCAGATGCCGTTGATGTCGTTGTCGCGGTCCGTCATCGCAGCCGCCGCCTCGCGGATAAACTGCCATGTCGGCGCCTCAGGCATCTCCATCCCGGCCTTTTCCATCAGGTCGGTGCGGTACATGATCATCGAGCTTTCGCCATAGAACGGTGCCACATACAGCGTGCCCTAATGGCTCAGGCCACCCGCCATCGCAGGAAGCAGATCGCCGACATCATATTCCTCTGACAGTCCATCCAAAGGAACCAACCAGCCATTCGCGCCCCAGATCGGCGTTTCGTACATACCGATGGTCATGATATCGAACTGACCGCCCTTGGTGGTGATGTCGGTGGTAACACGCTGACGCAAGACGTTCTCCTCCAGCGTCACCCATTCCACGTCGATACCAGTCGCCTCGGTAAAGTTGTCGGTATAGCCCTGCATCCGAATCATGTCGCCATTATTGACGGTTGCGATCGTGATCGTTTCTGCATGGGCCGCGGCCGTTGCGACAAAGGTTAATGCCGTCGCCGCACGAAGTGCGTTCTTCAAATACATCCTTGTCCTCCCTGAGCTTGGATGCTGTACACAGAAAGTAGTGTGTAAATTGTCGCGACGTCAATAAAACTTTACGCGCGTTAAAATTTGTAGGTTACGCGGAATCCCTCAAAACCAGTCTTGCGGGAAACAACGTTTCTGACCGCGTCTTGAATTTCCCTCCACTTTCAATGAGTTGAAACAGGGTTTCGACGCTGCGACCGGAAACATTGTCATAGTCATGAGCCGCCGTTGTCAGGGATGGGCAAGTGAACTGCGCGAAGGGATGGTCATCATTTGAGGCCACGCGCAGCGCGCAACTGTCATCACGACCGACGCGAATCCCCTGTTTGTAGCAAGCTGCAAGAAAGCCAATCGCCAGTCGATCATTGCTGCACAGAACCGAGTCGGTTCGCAAACCGCGCTCTTCCAGAACTTTCAGCGCCCCTCTTTGGCCGATTTCTTCAAACGCCCAGCCTTTGCCTTCAACTTTGATAATATGCGGCTCGAGTCCGAGACGTTCCATCACTTTGATATAGGCTTTCCTTCGCTTGTTGGCGTTTGGGTTCGCAGGTGTGCGCATTTCAAAGAACGAAGGCGGTTCACCAGTGCGGGTCATGTATTCGACGGTTTGTGAAACAAAGCTGAAGTTATCAGAACCAACGAATGCAGCCCCCAAACCATCGAGATTACTGTCAAACAAGATCGTCGGAACATTGGCACAGAATTTCTCTATTGCTGATCTGTCCGAAACGCGTCCGAGAGGCGCCAAAAGTACCCCTGCCGGCTTCATGGATTGCAGACCGTCCAGAATTTCGTTTTCCAGCTTTTGTTCACCATGAGAGCTGAACAGGAACGGACGGTATCCAGCCGCGATACAGCTTTGTTCCAGATAGCGTGCGATTTCAGCAAAGAACGGATCGGCCAGATACGGTACGACGATACCGATATTCTTGGTAAGCTTCCGGTTCTGGTTCACCGCGTAAATGTTGGGGCGATAGTCGAACCGTTCCAGCGCCTCTTCGATTCGGGCCCGCGTCGTGGGGCGAACGCTGTCGGGATCGTGAAAGTATTTGGATACCGTGGGGCGCGAGATGCCGCTGAGCGCTGCAAACTCTTCCATATTCTTTATCTTGGTCATGCCAGTCTGCCTGCTGGTTTTGTTCGCCGTGAACTTATCATAGATTTACATATTCTTTGCGCGCGCTAATAAATCAATAGCCAGAGCGGCCTCGTGCAACCAGCGCGCGACAAGGCGTTCAAAGGGAATTCGAGAGTGACGCCGGCCTTTTTGCAAGATTCATTCAAATTGATGACAAGGCTGGCAAAACGTATCCAGGAAGGTCTGCGTGTGGCTTGGCCGGCGCTTACGGCCGATAACTGTGGACCGAACAGCAGGCTTGGACGGGGTAAGAAAAAGGCTAGAATAATATGATCGAACGCTGAACCCAAATTCTTGACGATCTTATCTAAGCGATTGGTTTTAAACTATGGATGCTATTGCCCAACTGACCAATTGGATGATTGCCGAGGGGCGTCGTTCGGATGACCCGGAAAAAGTGGTGTCATATTTCTGTTCGTCTCTGATCGAGGCGGGTGTGCCGCTCTGGCGGGTCAATATCGGTCAGCGTTTCGCCAATCCGCTGCTCATCGCATGGGGGATCGTTTGGACACCGGATGGCACCGAAAGCTATGACGTAACACATGAGACCATGCTGACGGATGGGTATGTCGGCAGCTCATTCGAATACATTCTAGAACACCGGAAGCCACTTCACAAAAGTCTACGGCAATTGGATCCCAAGACCGAGCACTCATCATATATCGAATTCGCTGAGTTGGGTGGCACCGATTACTATGCTACGCTGCTTTATTACGGAGACGGATCGCTGCACGGCTGCACTTTTGTCACCCGGTCGCCAGAAGGGTTCTCGCCCCGGCATCTGAAAATGATTGAGGATGCATTGCCCGCTTTGTCCTCTGCTCTGGAACCGGTCACAATGCGCAAGTCGTCCAAAGGTCTTCTGAGAACCTATCTTGGCGATGGGCCCTCTGATGCTGTGTGGAACGGGCGGATCAAGCGAGGGGAACGCACGACCCTTGACGCAGTTGTCATGTTCTCTGACCTGCGCGGTTTCACCGCTCTTTCGGACAGGGCATCCGAAGAGGACGTTTTCGACATGTTGAGTGGATATTTTGATCTGGTCGTGCAGTCTGTCGAAGAGAATGGCGGCGACATTCTCAAGTTTATGGGAGACGGCATTCTGTCGATATTCACCGTTGCGACACAGGAGGATTTGAACGCCCAATGCAAAAGGGCAGCGCGGGCCGCTCAAAGCGTATTGACCGGTTTGGCCGCACTCAACCATCACCGCGAAGAGGCTCGGAAGCCGCCGTTGGACATAGGCATCGGGATCAATGTCGGGCAGGTCAGCTATGGCAATATCGGCAGCCCTGGCAGGCTGGATTTCACTGTTCTGGGTAGGGCAGTCAACCTCGCAAGCCGTATTGAGGTATTGACGAAATCCCTGGGCCACAGAGTTCTGGCGACGTCAGCCGTTGCCGCGGCTTCGCCTGAACTGTTCTCTGCTTGCGGGTTTCACGAAGTTCGAGGGCTTGCCGGATCCATCGAGCTGTATTCTCTCGTCGAAAAGGAGCATCAAGCCAGCCCCATGCCGGATCGCCACATTGATCCGGACAACATGGATTGAGAATCGCAAGCTTCTACATTGTCCGCAATGGCCGGTTTCAATTTGGGCTGCGGGCGACCGGGCCTCGCACTGCGCTGACTAAGGTCCCGTCGCAGGACCCTTGGACGAAACGTATTCGAGTTCAAGGACCTGGGCGCATCCGAAGCTGATGCTGCGGACGCACCTGGCCTTTTCGTGTCACAAAGCAATCCGGGCCGAGGTCATGGCTTTTCCGTAACCACCCGCCATGAGGCCCGTGATCGCACCATTCTCGATGTCAAGTTCGACCTTTATCAGGCTCGGGCTTGCCGGGTTCATAAACACCCCTTGTTCGATTTCAAATGATCGCTGAGACGTGCCGCCGAAATCATGCAACACGCATGCAAGTGGCCCGGGTGCCATCCCCGTGGCGGCTTCTTCATCTATCGCGTATCTGGGTGCGAACATACGGGTTGTGGCGTCCCGGCTGGTGATTGAAGGGTCTTTCGTGAATACGTAATAGCCAATCAGATCCAGTTGCTCGCTGATTTGCTTGATTTTGGCCAAATCTGGTCTGATTTTGGGCAAGGCCCGCCGCATCCGAAAGACCGACTAGGATGAAGCTGTTGCCGGTGTTGACCAAAACCGGAGCAAACCTCTGATCCAGGTCAGTTTTGTCGACCCCGAGAGAGCTCAGCACATCGTCGAGTTTCACGCCCTTTTAGATCCATTCCTGAGCACCCGAGTAGCGTGGGGCCAATTGTTCCATATAGGCGGCGCCGTCTTTCGTGAGTATGCACCTGGGGCCATCAATAGTTTCCTTTGACGTATCGGCTGGGGGATCCGGCCAAGCGCATCAAGGTGAGAGAAGGCGGCGATTGTGCATGACCGCAATGAGCGATGCGCCGGTTCGGTGTGAAGAAATCCAGCTTGAAGCCTTCCGTCTTGGACCGCGAGACAAACGCCGTCTCGGACAATCCAATTCTTGCCGCCACGGTTTGCATATCTTGCGCGCTCAGATCATCAGCGTCCAGAACGACGCCTGCGGGATTTCCTCCGGTGCCACCGTCGACAAACCCGTGCACGATTTCAACCGTGACTTCCTTGGCAGTGTTTGCTTGCGTGTTCATTGATCGTCTCCAAACATGAGGCCGCGCCCTTGATCGAGGCGCGGCCAGTTGCGCATCAGTTGCCGGCGGCGGTGATGCGGTTCAGGAATGCAGTCATCTGTTCCGCAATTTCAGGCCCATATTCTTCCAGCGCGAAGTGTCCGGTATCAAGCAGATGAAACTCAAGATCCTTCAGGTCGCGTTGATAGGGCATGGCGCCTTCGGCCGGAAAGATGTGATCATTCTTACCCCACATCAGCAGCGCAGGTGGTTGATGCTCACGAAACAACGCCTGCCATTTCGGGTACTCGGCGACGTTGGTGCCGTAGTCCAGGAAAAGTTCAAGTTGCACCTCCTGATTACCTTCGCGATCAAGCAGGTATTGGACGTGCCAATAGTTGTCCGGGCTGATCAGTTCCGGCCTTTGTACACCATGGGTGAACTGCCACTTGGTCGCATCCAGAGTAAGAAACCCACGAAGCTGGTCGCCATTCTCTTTCAAGGGGTCGGCCCAATAGGCTTTGATCGGGTCCCAGAATTCGCGCAGCCCTTCCTCATATGCATTGCCGTTCTGAATGACGAAGCCGGTGACCCGTTCGGGCTGTTCGGCAAACATCCGGAATCCAACCGGGGCACCGTAATCCATCAGATAGACCGCGTATTGATCGACACCTTTCCGATCCAGCAGGGAGGTCATGATTTCGGCGATATTCGCAAAGGAATACTCGAAGTCTTCGGCTTGCGGCATATCCGACGCCCCAAATCCGGGAAAATCGGGCGCGATCACGTGATAGTTCTTGGCCAGTTCAGGGATAAGGTTGCGGAACATATGTGACGAGGTCGGAAACCCATGAAGCAACAGAACGGTTGGCCTGCTCGGGTCTCCGGCCTCACGATAGGCGATATTGACCTCGCCGATTTTTTCTGCGCGGAAATTGACCGCTTGGGTGGCTTCAATGCCGGTCTCACTTGCGATTGCAGGGGCCGGAGTTAATGGCACCGCGATGGTAAGCGCGAGAAGACTGGCGCTGAGGATGGATTTCAAATTGCGCGACATGGGTATTTCCTTTCTTGGGGTTTTGGGGCGCGTCTGAACGCGCGGGGTTCAGCATCGGTCAGCGTTTATGGCCGGGCTTTTCGTTGCGCTCTGCGTTTTGAGCTTTCAGTTCCGCCAGTTCATCGCGAAGCGGCGCCATGTGCTCTTCAAACTCTTCCAGGGTCAGGCGTTGGGGGATGTGCTGCGGGCAGTTCCAGTCCATCGCTTCAAGCTTGATCACAATGGCCCGCTCCGGGCGGCCCCTGTAATTCGGGTCATGCAAACGTTGCATCAGGGCCGGATCATCCGCGCCATCAACAAGTTTCGCCCGGCCCCAGATCTTGAGGCGTCTCCGGTTGGGATAGTCCATCAGGATCAAAGAAATGCGGTCGTTGTTCAGCAAGTTACCTGCGCTCAGATATTGCCGGTTGCCGCGAAAATCCGCGTAGGCCAGCGTCCGTTCATCCAGCACTTTCAGAAAGCCTGCCGGTCCGCCGCGGAATTGAACATAAGGCCAGCCGGTTTCAGAGACGGTCGCCTGATAAAAGCCGTCCCTTTGTGCGATGAAGCTGGCTTCGACCGGGCTGATGAGGTCTTCCTGAACAGCGCCGGCCAGAAACTTTGCGTAGCCTTCAGCCGATCCGTTCTTGGCCTGTGTTGCACGTACAGAAGGCGTAAAACTGATTTCTGCAAATGGGCGTGTCATTGAATTCTCCATCTCAGCCGGGCAGAGCCCTGGGGTTGAGGTGAAGCTAGTCAAAGCTTTGGTGTTGCAGAATGTCCCTATTTGGCAATATATTATTCCAAAATATGGAATAGTCGTTTGGATAGATTTCACGCACTGAGCGTTTTTGTGAAGGTGGCCGAGCTGAATGGCTTCGCTGCCGCAGCGCGCCACCTCAATATGTCACCACCAACGGTAACCCGACTGGTCTCCATGCTGGAGGACAGCCTGGGGCTTCGTCTTTTTGTGCGCACCACGCGATCAGTCATGCTGACGGACAGCGGGCGAAGGTTCTTTGAAGATGCCAGACGCATTCTGATGGATCTCGAGGAGGCAGAGCGTGCCGCTGTCGGATCCTATGCCGAACCGACCGGGGAACTCAGCGTGACCGCATCGGTGTTGTTCGGCCGTATGTTCGTCACTCCGATTCTGGGTGAATTTCTGGAACTGCATCCAAAGCTCTCTGCGCGCACTCTCTATGTGGACCGCGTGGTCAATCTGGTGGATGAGGGCCTCGACGTCGGCATCAGGATTGGAAACCTTGCAGATTCAAGCCTGATGGCGGTGAGATGTGGCGCGGTGAGGCAGGTCGTGTTTGCCGCTCCGGCATATCTCGATGCGCGCGGCGAACCAGGCACACCCGACGACCTTGCCAATCACGCCATCATAAATTCAACCGCCCTGCACGCCTCGGCCCAATGGCATTTTCAAAAAAGCGACACGGTCGTGACAAAGCGCGTGAACCCGCGCATCAGCATGAACACCAATGACGCGGTGATCGAGCTGGCCCTGCAAGGGCATGGCATCGGGCGGCTTTTATCCTATCAGGTTGCACCCTACGTTGCGGACGGGCGGCTCAGGACCGTTCTGAATTCGTATGAACCACCCGAGGTCCCCATCCATCTTGTGCATCAAGAGGGCCGCACCGTGTCTGCAAAAGTGCGCGCTTTTGTCGATTTTGCGGCCAAGCGTCTCAAATCCGACCCCTATTTGGATGGATTCCGACACAGGCCTGAGAGTTAGGCCAAAAGATCCGCCGAACCATGCCATCCGGTCGCGGCCGGGGTCCTGATCGATAGATCACTTTGGACATGCGCTTTGAGGTGATACAGCGCAAGGCCTGCCCATATGCGAACATGTGCAACAAAGCTTGCCACCAACTAGATTTGCCGGCACGAAACTGAAATCTCAGATCCCGGGTGCACACGCTTTTCGAAGCGATGGGGCCAGCATTGAGCATGCAATCATGTTTGACCCATGGTTTAGTCGGTCTTGCCCCAGGCATCGTGCGCGATCAGCGCGGCTTCGACCCGGTTTCGGGCGTGGAGCTTGGACAGGATCGCCGTCATGTAGTGCTTCACGGTTTTTTCCTGAAGATCCAGTTGATCTGCGATCTCCCGATTGCTCATCCCCTTCGCCACACGTCGAAGTATTTCTTCCTCGCGATGCGTGAGATCGTTCAGAACATCGCTGTCTTTGGAAGTTTCCGCATCTCTGTTGATCTGAAGCAGCACGCGCGAGGCCAGCCCGGGCGACACGAATCCTTCACCTGCGGCGATGCTGCGCAGTGAGGCTGTCAATTCGCTGGCTGTCACACCTTTGACGATGTAGCCGATTGCCCCTGCTTCCAAAGCATCCGCGACGTCACTGTTGTTTTCCGAGACCGTCAGTATCGCGATGAATGGCGGGTTTGCCATGGCCGCGATTTTTCGCGTCGCATTTATGCCGCCTCCGGGCATCGAAAGATCGAGGATGGCGATGTCAGGTTGATGAATGCCGACAAGTGAAATTGCCTCATCCGCGCTCGAGCCGGCAGCGAGAACTTCGAACCCATCGGCTTCGTCCAATGTCCGCTGCAATCCGTCCCTGAAAATCGGGTGATCATCCGCTATTACGACAGATGTTGTCATGGCGTACTCATCTTTCTGGGAAATAGTGTCATTGTGACAGAGGTGCCTTTGCCAGGGCTTGACCTGACTTCGAACCTGCCGCCGATACTCTCAACCCGATCTCGCAAACCCAAAAGCCCCTGGCCTCCATCGTCACGTAGTACTTTTCCGTCCGAGGGGTCAAATCCGGGCCCGTCATCGTTGACGTGAATGACGACCCGATCGTTATGCGCCTCGCAAATGACGGTGCATCGAGAATTCGGAGCATACCTGGCGGCGTTGGAAAGCGTTTCCTGAAGGAACCGGAAAACACACAGCTTGTCGGACACGGACAACTCGATCGTCTGGCTTCCCTGAAGTGAAACATCCGGTCGCAATGGGCTGTGTTCCGAGTGATCTTCTATCGCTCTTTTCACCACATCAATCAGCGCCAGATTGTCGATGTCCGGAGCGGACAACCCCCGCGACAACGCGCGAATTTCGGCCAGGGACTTCTGCAAAGACTGTTGAATCTCCTCGGCCTCTGCCGGCTTTTCAGGCCTGTCCGAGAAAGCCGCCTCCAACCTGAGGGCCGCGAGGGACAGATATTGAGCGGGACCGTCATGAAGCTCGGAACCAAGTTTCTTCAGAAACCGGTCTGTTTGCGTGGCATATCGTTCCGACGCTTCGACCACGCGCGACCGCAGCCTGGCGTTCTGCTCTGCCATCTGTTCACTCTCTTTCAGACGACGCTCCAACAGGCGCCCCTGACGTCGAATGGTGTTGTCACCGATTGCCACGATGGAAAACAGCACGATTGTACTTGCCGCAAATGCTGACCCGACCACAAGCCAGCTTGTCCGGCGGGCTCTGGCCATATCAACTTCCAGCTGTTCAGCTTTCTCGTAAAACTCTGCAACTGCAATGATTTCGCCTGACCAGAGTTCGCGGATCGGGCTGTACACTTCAAGCAGCGGGATCCCAAGTGCAGCTTCTGCGGCGCTTTCGGCATGGTCGAGATCTTCGAAAGAACCCGAAATCTCTCCGCTCCAGGCTCGGCTCAGATCGTCAGTCGGGTCGAAACGGCGCCCAATGATGGTTGGATCCGACGCGTGCGCGATCACGCCGCCTTGTTTCCAAAACTTGAAGGACACAATGCGGTCTCGCATTGGCTGGGTCATGAATATTTCGTCCAGTGCCCGCCTTGCTTGATCGGACAGACGATCCCCGTATGCAAGTTCCTGGCTGAGAGGGGATACGATGCTCTCCATATACAGCGCTGCGGAATTGGCAGAGTTTTGGACAACTGCATTCTCGATCCGATTTGACACCCATACGCCAACTATCGCGGTGGCCGTTCCCATCACGACAATGCAAGCCGCAAGAAAAACTCGCGACAATGACCAATTGCGAACTGACAGATCGGAAATCTCGGGTCTCATTTCGTGTTCAACTATGAACGACAATCCCTGACCGCGCCACCGACCTTGGTCTGAACTCATCAGCGTTCGGTTTCAGAATTTGGATCATGTCGACCTTATGTCCGCGCAAACGCGCAGACGGCGGACAGAAAGCACGCGCGGCCTGGCAGAAGGTACACGCAGTTCGTTCAAAACTCCGTCCAGGCAATCAGCGCATCGGCCCAAAGCCGTTCTCGGAGGAGCCACACATACGGGCAAGTTTTTTGATTTGTCACCCCGGCAGAGCAATGGACAGGCGTTCAACCAAAGCTCTTTGCACGATGGCAAATCTGGGAGTGCGCGCTATCTCGTCCAGTGTCGCCACCCAGAGCGGAACATCTATTCCGGGATCAATTTCTGACGACCGATGAAGCCGAGGATCCGCGTTCCCGATAAACGAGGGCAGAAACGCTTTGCCCACCCCGGAGGCCGCCATCTGCTGAAGCACCAAAAAGCTGTCTGCCCCGTTGGTCATCTCATCGGCGCTGACATGTTCGGACAACCATTTGGCGGGAAGCGAGCGGCTCAACGCCCCATCAAGCCTCATCCATTTTCGGTTTGGGGAACCATCGTCAAAAACGCCGAATGACAATGTTCCCGCTCGTTCGCTGACAAGCCCTTCTTCAAGTTTGATCGATGGTCGCACGGCGATGTCCGCGGTCAACCTCGACAGATCATGATGGCTGTTGCCACTTAACAAAGTCAGTTCCAAGCCGGGGTAAAGCCGCGATATCTCAGTCAATATTTGGGGCAGTACAAGCTGACAAAGGCTGTCCGTGGACGCAATGCGGACCTGACCCGCAGGGGACCGGTTTGCACCCACAATTGCCCGCTCTACAGAAAGTACCGCCTCTTCAACGCTTTCCATCGCCGAAAGAATTGCTCTGGCCTCGGGCAGGGCGGTGTACCCTGACGGGTGTTTTTGAAAGATCACGCATCCAAAACGGTCTTCAAGCGCGGCGACTCTGCGCAGCACCGTTGCATGAGTAACACCCAGCGCCCCGGCAGCCGCATTCAGCGATCCGTGTTTCCTGACGGCCAGCGCGTACCGAAAATCATCCCAGTTTTGGTTGTGCATAAATTAACAAGGAACGATGAATAACAAACAATTACAAGAAAAAATGTTCAGGCTAGTATTCGACGCATTGAACAGGGAGACGCACAATGATGAAGAAAATCCCGGCCATTGCGGCAGGTTTGTTGTCGGTAGCCGTTATTGGATCAGCCATCGCCCATGAAAGCGAAAACCCGGCGGTGAAGGCTCGGACCTCGATCATGCAGCTTTATGCCTTCAACCTTGGCACATTGGGCGGCATGGCCAAAGGAGAGATTGAATATGATTCCGAGGCGGCAACCCGGGCCGCGAACAACCTGGTTGTTCTGACTCAGATCGATCAATCTGCGATGTGGCCTGCCGGGTCCGACAATGCGTCCGACCCGTCTACCCGAGCCTTGCCAGCCATCTGGGAAAACTTCCCGGATGTAAGCGCAAAAGGTCAGGCCATGGCCGAAGCCGCGGTTGCGATGCAGGCGGCGGCAGGTCAGGATGTCGATGCTCTGAAGGCGGCGATGGGTGATCTGGGCGGATCATGCTCGGCATGTCACAAAGTTTACAGGGCGCCCAAAGACTAAAGGAGCGCTGGCCATGCGGCGTTTTTTCATTTTCGCCGCAGGTATTGCTGTACTGGTCGAGCTGGTCGGTTTGGTGCTGACCCGCCCGAAAAGAGTTGATCAGACACAACTGAACGGGATTGTCCCTGATCTCAGTCGAGGTGAGGCCGTGTTTTACGCGGCTGGGTGCGCGTCCTGTCATTCTGCACCGAACGCAACAGGTGAGGAAAAGCTGGTACTCGCTGGCGGACGTCGGTTTGAGACGGATTTCGGCACCTTCATAGCCCCGAACATATCCAGTGATCCGGTTGCCGGCATCGGATCGTGGTCCGCATTGGATCTGGCCAATGCCCTGCTTCACGGGACCGGGCCCGAAGGGCAGCACTATTTTCCTGCGTTTCCCTATTCGACTTACGCCAACATGTCAGTCGAGGACGTTGTTTCGCTGCATGCCTTCCTCGGCACTTTGCCGGCGGTTCCAACCCAAAGCGCAGCGCACGAGGTTGGCTTTCCCTTCAACATTCGACGCGGGCTGGGCGGGTGGAAGCTGTTGTATCTGAAACCGGGCTGGGTTGTGGAAGGCGATCTGACTGACCAGCAAATGCAAGGCCGTTATCTGGTAGAGGCGTTGGGACATTGCGCAGAATGCCACACACCGCGCAACGGGCTAGGGGGCCTGAAACGCGACCTCTGGCTGACAGGTGCACCAAACCCCAGCGGAAAGGGCCGCATCCCCGGGCTGACCTCCGCCCAGTTGGATTGGTCCGAGGCTGATATTGCCGAGTATCTGAAATCTGGCTTCACGCCGGATTATGACAGCGCGGGTGGCGAGATGGTGGAAGTCATCGAGAACACATCACGCCTTACGGATGAGGACCGTTTGGCGATTGCGGCCTATCTCAAGGCCGTGCCCGCGTCACCGACAGGCGCGCCATCAGAGTAACTCCATTTGGCGCCATGCATCGGATGCCAGATGCCTCGGTCAGCCGCCAGCACGAAGCCGCAAGGCCTATTCCCTTTTCGCCAAACTCCTGTTTTACGTTCTGGGCACCGGAGCGCAGCACTCGCCCGAGTTTCTGTTCGTGATTGATTGAGGGTCGTGGCCGAATGACACAAAAAATAGCGCTTTGGTCCATTCCGATATCCCTGGCGGTACTGGCCCTGAAGCTGCTGGCCTGGTGGCTGACGGGTTCTGTGGCTTTGTTGTCGGACGCGATGGAATCCACCGTCAATGTCCTAGCGGCGATGCTGGCTTATTTCGCGGTTCGGGTTGCAAACAAACCCCCTGATGAAAACCACCCCTTTGGTCACAAGAAGGCCGAATATCTTTCCGCTGTCGTCGAGGGCGTATTGATTGTGTTGGCGGCGTTCCTGATCATCAGAGAGGCCGTGCTGGCACTTCCAGATCCGCATCTGGAGGATGCGCCTTTTCTTGGAATCGCCGTCAATGTCATTGCAACGGGCGTGAATGGCGCATGGGCCTACTTATTGCTCAGAATCGGCAGGCGCGAGGGGTCGCCTGCATTGGAGGCAAGCTCGCGGCATATTTTTACAGATGTCATGACGTCAGCGGGTGTCATCGCGGGACTCATGCTTGCACTTGTCACCGGCTGGCTGATCCTTGACCCGATCCTTGCAATTCTGGTCGCGCTGAACATCCTGTGGGAAGGATGGAAAGTCATTCGAGCGTCCGTTGACGGCCTGATGGATGTGAGCCTTTCCGACCATGACCTGCAAGTTGTTTCCGACACCATTGAAAACAATCTTGGCGCTGCGCTGGAGTATCACGACCTCAAGGGACGCAGATCCGCAAATATCATCTTCGTCGAGTTTCACCTCGTTGTGGACGGCGCGATGTCGGTCAGCGCAGCGCATGACATCTGCAACGAAGTCGAACACGCATTGGAACGCATTTATCCTGGTTCTGTCTTTGTCATTCATCTGGAGCCCGATGATGAGTTGAAGGGCAACGGAGCAAAACCGAGCCAAGTCTCCTAAACCACTCTCCTAAACCACTCGGTGCAATCGATTACGACGGAAGTCGTGGTTTTGGCCGGGACGTTCGGCCTGCAATTCATCAGACCTAAGCCCGATGTCGGGAAGCAACGCCCCGGGTAATCTGTCACCGACACCATGAGATGGGTCGAACAGAACTGGAGGCGAAAGAATGAAACTTCAAGGAAAACTGGGCCAGCTTCTCAGCACCGCAGCACTGGCTTCGTTGATTGCCGCAACGCCTTACGCGCCGAAGTTTGACGCGGAAGGGCGCTTGCACCTTGAACCAGCCTATGCCTTTGCCAAAAGCGGCAGCGGAAAAGATGGGGATGGCGGCGATGACGATCGGGGGGATGATCGTGGCGGCGAACGGGACGACAACTCGGGGTCGGGCAACAGTGGTCGCGGGGGTGATCGCGACGACGACAGGGACGATGACCGCGACGACGACAGGGACGATGATCGCGACGACAATTCCGGATCCGGCAAAGGTGGTCGCGACGATGATGACGATGATGACGACGACGATGATGATGACTCGAAGCGGTCGAACAGAGGCAGCGGCAAAAAGGATCAATCCCGGTCAGGAGACGGGTCATCGCGCACTGCCGGCGTAACCAAGGTTGAGACGAACGCCAACGGCATCGAAGTGCGTTATGCCGATGGAACCAAAGAAGAAATCGAAAACGGTCGGTATGAAAGAAAGAATGCTCAGAACCGCACTGTGGAAGAACGGCTGGCGACAGGCGCCGATGTCTCAAGGCTCCGGTCATTGGCAGATGGTATCTCCATCGACAACGTGCGCGCGTCCGGCCAAGGAGGTTCTGCGGGAAGCCGCCCGACGAAGGTTGAACGTCAGGGCAACAATATCGAAGTAAACTATGCCAATGGCTGGAAAGAAGAGATCGAGTTTGGCCGTTATGAGTTGAAAGACCCATACAACCGGACTGTCGTTGAGAGAAATGCAACCGCCGCTGACCGTCGGAGATTGCAGTCGGCAGGCAACTAGGCAACTACGTCAGAACGAAAGACAAAAGGCGGCTTCTCATCGTCAGAGGCCACCTTTCATTTACGTCATTGCCAGCGGATATCGGCGTACTGCATTGGGATCAATGGCTTCTTGCCCAAGGTGTTGGCTCAAAGTCCCCCCTAACATGAATGGCACGGGCACCAATTCCGCAAACCGCCATAAGCGATGTCTCATGTGTGTCCTGCCCCTTTCGCGCTTGCAACGACCAGTCATCCAC
The DNA here is from genome assembly GCF_013034175.1 of Ruegeria sp. HKCCA5463. NCBI lineage: Bacteria > Pseudomonadati > Pseudomonadota > Alphaproteobacteria > Rhodobacterales > Roseobacteraceae > Ruegeria > Ruegeria sp. HKCCA5463. The sequence goes on along the minus strand of NZ_WQFL01000006.1, from coordinate 196,274 downwards.
TGGTTGTGAACCCTGATCCTAGCGTTCACCGCGCCGATAGGGTGCCATCAGCGCGGCAGGCACCTCGGCCCTGCGGGCGACGAGAACGAGCGCGACGATGGAAAGCACATAGGGCGCCATCAGGAAGAGTTGATATGGCACGCCTTCAATCGCCGTTTGCAGCCGCAGCTGGTATGCATCGAAAAAAGCAAACAGCACGGCACCGATCAATGCTTTGCCCGGTCGCCAACTTGCGAACACAACCAGCGCGATGCAGATCCAGCCGCGTCCTTGAACCATGCCCGGGAAGAAACTGTTGAACGCCGTTGTCGTCAGGAACGCACCACCCACTGCCATCAACGCTGATCCGACAACCACTGCACCAATGCGAATGCGAATGGGGTTCAGCCCCTGTGCCTCAACCGCGTGCGGGTTTTCACCAGTCATGCGAATGGCCAGCCCCAGCGGTGTCCGGGCAAGGACGTAGGCCATCACAGCCACCGCAAACAGAGCGAGGTAGGTCGGCAGAGCCTGGGAAAACAGGATCGGACCCAGAATGGGGATATCGGAAACACCCGGAACATCGAGTGGCTGGAAAGGTTCTATCGTCGGGGGCAGATCGCCCACTTCGACAAGCAACCGGTAAAGGTAGTAGGCCAGCGCGGATGCAAACAGCGTGATGCCAAGCCCCGAGACATGTTGCGACAATCCAAGCGGGACCGTCAACATGGCGTGCAGCAATCCCAACATTGCGCCGCAAAGTGCCGCGATCATCAGGCCAACCAGCAAGGGCGCGCCCATGTAGACGGCAAGCCAACCGCTCATCGCGCCCATGGTCATGATCCCCTCGATCCCCAGATTGAGAACACCCGAACGTTCACAGAGCAACGCGCCGAGGACTCCGAAAATAAGCGGCGTTGCAATGCGCAGCACGGACGCCCAGAGGCTGGTATTCAGCAGCAGGTCGATTGCATCACTCATCGGCGCACCCGGTAAGTTGTGAAAAGAAGAGCCACGATCATGGTGAGTAGGCAGAGCGCCACGATCACGTCGGCAATGAAGCTGGGAACGCCGATTGCGCGGCTCATGGCGTCGGCCCCGACAAAGACGGTGGCAACGAAAACCGCGGCTGCGACCACGCCCGCCGGATGCAATGCGGCAAGCATTGCGACGACGATACCGGCATATCCGAATCCGGGGCTCATGGTCGTGGTGACCCCAGCTGTGACGCCCATGACTTCGACGGAACCTGCCAGCCCTGCCAAAGCGCCTGAAAGCAGGGCCACACCCATGATCGTTTTGGGAAGGGAAATTCCGGCAAAGGCGGCGGCACCGACGTTCAAGCCTGCGGCGCGTGTTTCAGCCCCAAAAACCGTGCGGGCCAGGATCAGCCAAACAACACCTGCTGCCGCGATGGCAAAAAGCAACCCGATATGAAGGCGCGTGCGGGGAATAAGATCCGGCAGGCGGTACTCTCCGCCCACGGGCACTGAGGAAGGCCAGCCAAAGGCCATCGGATCGCGCATCGGACCCTCGATCATGAGGCCGACGAAAAGGATCACAATGAAGTTGAGCAGCAGGGTCGTCACCACCTCATCCACCCCGAAACGCAGGCGCAAATAAGCGGGGCCCGCCAACAGGGCCGCACCCGCCGCCATGCCCGCCAGCATCAAAATCGGTATACCGATCCACCCGGGAACCCCGAGAGAATGCCCGATCCAGGCGGTAATCAGTGCGCCGACAAAGAACTGCCCCTCGCCGCCGATGTTCCAAAGACGCGCCCGAAAAGCGACGGCCGCGGCCAGCCCGGTAAATATCAGCGGCGTGGCGCGGGTCAGCATCTCGGTGATCGAAAGGCGTGACCCAAGGGCGCCGGTCAGCATTTCACCATAGGCAGTCAACGGGTTCACACCTGCCGCTGCGATTAAACCCGCAGCCAATAACAACGCGGTAAAGATCGCGGCCAGCGGCGCAATGACCACAAGGTACAGCGGTACATATGTGCGTCGTTCAAGCCGCATCATCATCTTCCTTCCAGACACCTGCCATCATCAGGCCAAGGCGTTGCGGGTCAGCCTCATCAGCGGATATCGGTTTCGACAATCGACCCTTTACGATGGCCTGAATCCGGTCTGAAAGAGCTACGGCTTCTTCAAGTTCTTCTGAAATAAGCAGGATCGCAGCACCCTCGGCCCGTGTGGCCAGAAGCTCGGCATGAACTGCGGCAATTGCCCCTTCATCAAGGCCCCGCGTCGGCTGGTTGGCGAGCACGAAACGCGGTCCGTTGGTCAGGACCCGCCCCAGGATCAATTTTTGCATGTTGCCGCCAGACAGCAGCCGTGTGCGCGTGTCGGGACTGGCCGCTCGGATATCAAACCGTTCGATAAGCCCTGCGGTGTATTCTCGGGCGGCGCGTTGTCGGACAAAGCCTCGGCGCGAAAACTCCGGTGTGCGCAGACGTTCAAGAACTGCATTTTCCCACAGGCTCAATTCACCCACGACACCTTCTGCATGGCGGTCTTCCGGTACCCTGCCGGCGCCAGCCTGGATCATGCCACGCGGGCCCAGATGGCCGATATCCTTGTTCAGCAGTGTCAACTGCCCGGCGCTTGGGTGGATCAATCCAGACAGCAGCCCGCCAAGCGAGGCCTGACCATTGCCTGATACGCCGACGATACCAAGGATCTCGCCTGCATGGACGGTGAATGATACGTCATCCAGCCGCAATTCACCGTCTTCTTTCACGCGCACATCGTTTGCGACCAGAACCGGCGCGCCAATCTCGTGGTCATGACGAACTGGTCGTTCCACTTTGCGGCCAACCATCAGTTCCGCCAACTCTCCGGGGGTGGTTTCCGAAGTCCTACGTTCCGCGACCAACCTACCGCCACGAAGAACGGCCACACGGTCAGAGGCCGCCATGACCTCATGCAGTTTGTGACTGATGAAGATAAGCGACAGACCCTCTTTCGTCATGTCGCGCAGCGTCTCAAACAGGCGCATTGCCTCGGGCCGGGCCAGAACGGCCGTCGGTTCATCCAGGATCAGTATGCGCGCGTCTCGGTACAGCGCTTTCAGAATTTCGACGCGTTGACGTTCACCCACGGAAAGGGACTTGATCTTGTCGTCGGGGTTCACGGGCAGACCAAACCGATCCGCGATCTTCAACAACTTTGCGCGCGCCTCGCCACGTGCGGACCGTGCGCGTGTAAGGGGTTCTGAACCAAGCATGACGTTTTCAAGAACCGTGAGGTTGCCCGCAAGCGTAAAGTGCTGGTGTACCATGCCCACACCCACCTCGATCGCTGCGCGGGGCAGACCCGGAGGCAACGCTTTGCCAAACACCCTAACCGAGCCTTCGTCTGCTGCGTAGTGGCCGAACAGGATGTTCATCAGCGTCGTTTTGCCTGCGCCATTTTCACCCAACAATGCAAGGATTTCACCCTGGGCCAATGACAGGGTCACATCATCATTGGCGGTAAGCGTTCCAAAACGCTTTGTTATGCCGTGAAGTTCCAGAACCTTGTTCATGTGGGCAGGCCTGCGATTGGAGACGGAAAGGTAAGTTCGGGCGCACGCGCCTCGATCAGAGCACCAAGTTTCTGCAGCCCAACATCCGAGCCGGGTGGTCCCATCAGTTGCACACCGATTGGCAGGCCATTTGCCATGCCAAAAGGCAATGCCAAAGCCGGCAAGCCTGCAACATTGGCAAGCGCTGCGTTCGGGGCAAAGGCCTCCAGCCGCGCCATGTGTTCATCTGCGGAGCCGCCAGACAGATCCAAACTGCCAATAACGGGCGGTGCAGACGATAGGACCGGCATCAGGACAGCATCGACAGAACTGAAAATCTTGCGAGCACGATATGTCAGACGAGCAAGCTGCCGTGTGGCCGCAAAAAGCGCGGTGGCAGATGTGGCACGGCCCTCGGCAGCCATGGCGGCGGCAAGCGGTGGAACCTGATCATCAGATATCCTGAGTGCAATGAGCCACTCGGCCAGCGAAACAGCCAGTATCGTGCGGGCAATTGCATGAGCCTCGGCCCCCATCTCGTCCGGGGTACAAATGTCATACACCTCGCAGCCTGCATCGCGCAGAGCGTCAGCCGCATCCTTGGCGGCTTTGCACTGGTCAGTTCCGCAACGCTCGGGCAGTGCCAATGCAATGCGGGGGCGGTCCGCCGGATGTACCGGGGCCATGGGCTGGGCTACGGCTTGAAAGGCGGCTTCCACATCGCGAACGGACCGCGCCAGAACCAGTTCTGACGCTATCCCCATCAGGTGATTGGTAAAATCAGGGCCTCCGGGCACCGCACCACGTGACGGCTTGAGCCCGGTCAAGCCGCAGCACGCGGCTGGGACTCTGATGGATCCGGCCGCGTCCGTGGCATGAGCAATGGCGACGATGCCGCCTGCAACCGCAGCCGCGGCGCCGCCAGATGAGCCACCGGGCGTCAACGCGGGATTCCACGGATTGCGGGCCGCAACCATGCCATCTGGTTCGCATGTCAGGGAAAGGCCGAATGGCGGTGTTGCCGACACGCCAAAAGGGATCAGGCCGGTCTGGCGCAATTCATGCAGCAGGCAGCTGTCAGTTTCGGGTTTTAGCCCTTGCGCGCGGATTGCCGCAGACCCGGCAGCAGCGGGCAGCCCTTTGGCGGAACCGCCGAGGTCTTTGACCAGGAACGGAACCCCGTGAAAAGGCCCGCGCTGGTCCGATGGCGCTGCATCTGCCGCCCTCGCGCCGGCGCGGGCCATGTCTTCGTCCAGAAACACCACGGCGCCCAGATCCGCCTGCGCGCGGCAGGCGGAAAGGCTTGCTTCCATCGCGTCGGTGGCAGTGATCTGCCCTGCCGAAACGGCAGCTGCAAGAGCCGTGGCATCGGTCACGTCAAAGCCGCCGGGATCAGGAGGGCTCGCTTTCGTCGATCGGAACGTCCCATTCGCCGGATTGGATCGCGGCCTGTTTGGCCTCCATCGCAGGGATGGCGTCGGCAGGCACTTCGTCGGCGACATAGATCAGCTCATTGCCGCCATGAGCCATGAAGGAATATTCGGTATAATTGCGCCCGGTGGGTTTGCCGGCCTGAACATCCGCCACGATGGCTTCGATGGTTGGCCCATAGTTCCATATCGCGTTGGCAAAGACCGTGCCGGGATAGCGCGGCGTATAATCTATCAGTGAACCGATGGCCTTCACGCCGCGCGCCTGAGCGGCATCTGCGGTGCCAATGCGTTCACCAAACAGGATGTCCGCGCCCGCGTCGATCTGGGCAATCGCGGCTTCCTGCGCGCGAGCCGGATCAAACCATGCTCCGATGAAACCGTTAAAGAAAGTGGCGTCAGGGTTCACTTCACTGACGCCCATCCGGAAAGCATTGATCAGCAGGTTCACCTCGGGGATCGGATAACCGCCGACGGAACCAAAAACATTGCTTTCCGACATTTGGCCGGCAAGCATTCCGGCCAGATAGGCCGCCTCGTGGTTGCGGGTGCCGAAGACACCGAAATTGTCGCCCTCCGGTCCGCCGGAGGACCCCATCAAAAACGCGGTATCGGGGTAGTCACCAGCCACTTCGCGTGCTTCGCGTTCCACCGCGTAAGACTCGCCCCAAATGATTTGCGCGCCGCCTTCGGCGTATTCGCGCATCGCACGGGGATAGTCGGTCGGAGCCACACCCTCTGAAAACTCATATTCGATCAGACCAGCCTCGGCGGCTTCCTGCATCGCCACGTGGATCCGGCTGTTCCATGCATTTTCGACCGGAGACATATGCACGCCAGCGACGCGGATCGCAGATTGTGCATTGGCGCGGCGGACATAAGCCGGCAGGGCCATCGTGGCCGCAGCGCCGACCATCAGTTGACGACGTGTTGTGGTGAATTTCATCGGAGTATCCTCTTCTGTTGGTGGCAACTATTCTTGTTTTTGAGCTTCCTGAATATTGGGCCTGGGCGCGTAATCCGCTGGATCCAGGGTCGAGGGGCGGCCGGGCAAGGAAAGCGCGGCCAGTCTTGGTTCGGTACGCGCCAGCACCTTGCCGTTTTTGATGACGGCAAGACGTGTGGCCTTCATGCGAACAGCTTCAATCGGGTCACGCGCTTGCAGCACAACCATGTTGGCTGGGCCACCTTTGCGAATTGTCGGGTCAGGCAGACCCATGGTCTTGGCACCGTTCTGGGTAACGGATGTGAAAGCCCATTCCATCGCCTCGCGGGATGTCATAGGCACCGCATGCACGCCCATATGGGCCACTTCCAACATGTCGGCAGAGCCAAGAGAATACCATGGATCCATGGTGCAATCCTGCCCGAAGGAAACGTTCACACCTGCTGCACGCAATTCTGGTACGCGGGTCAGGCCACGGCGGCGCGGATAAGTGTCCGAGCGGCCTTGCAGCGTGATATTGATAAGCGGGTTCGGTACGACGTTCATGCCGCTTTCCGCGATCAGCGGAACAAGCTTCGAGGCATAGTAATTATCGTATGAATGCATCGCGGTGACGTGGCTTGCAGTCACACGACCCCCGAGCCCGAGGCGCGTGGTCTCATAGGCGAGGGTTTCCACATGGCGCGACATCGGATCGTCGCTTTCATCACAGTGCAGGTCCAGCATCAGGTCGCGATCTGCGGCAATCTCGGCCAGCCTGGTGACCGATCGGGCGCCTTCCGACATCGTGCGTTCAAAATGCGGGATGCCGCCCACCACATCGACCCCCATATCGAGCGCCTGGATCAGATTTTTCTCTGCATTTTCTGCGCGGTACAGTCCATCTTGCGGGAATGCCACCAATTGCAGGTCAATATAGGGGGCAACCAGCTTGCGCACTTCCAGCAAAGCTTCGACGCCCACCAGCGGAGTTGACGAAACATCCACATGCGAACGGATGGCCAGCAATCCCTGCGACACTGCCAGATCGCAATATCGCATGGCCCGCTCGATCACCGCTTCGGGCGTCAGAAGGGGCTTTAGTTCTCCCCAAAGCGCGATGCCCTCCAAAAGCGTGCCCGAAACATTCATACGTGGCGACCCGAGGCTCAGGGTGGCGTCCATATGGAAGTGCGGGTCGACGAACGGAGGTGAAACCAGGCGGCCCGTTGCATCAATTTCTTCGCGCGCCTCCCCCATGATGTCAGCGGCAATTTCAGCGACACGGTCGCCCTTGATCGCAATATCCACCGGTTCGCGGCCATCCGGCAAGCTGGCTTTTCTGATGATGATGTCAAACATTCATCCGCCCTCTAATTTGACCACATGGTAAAAGTATTCAAAAAAATTGCTATTTATTTTTACGGTGTTCTGGAATTGGTGCCTGTTTCAGCCTCTCAGCTGCTCATTATCAAAGCCCAACTGATTAAATTTTGGCCGTCTACTGCCCGGGATTTGGGGCACTGGCGGCCCGAGCCAAAAGAGTGCCCAGTTCATCCGCAAGATTGCTTGCTGACGCAAACAAAAGCTCTGGCCCGCCGGCGCACAGCGATATTCGATGACCGGTGCGGCGAACAGGGGCGCCAGCCCACTGAAATAAGCTCAACCAGAGCGTTGTGTGGTGAAGACATTGACAATCCGCCATCTGCACGCGCCGTGTTTCATCTCGACCGGAATTGGTGATACCTCCTTGCACGTCATGACCAATGTCGCACCAACGATCCTTTCCACGGTTTCCAGCCAGTTTATCGATGACTGGCTGACGGCATTGCGCACGCTATGCCCCGAGGCGCAGATGGCATCGCTTCTCGGCCGGTCGGGTTTGGTCGCGGATACGCGTCTCCCTCATGGCCGCGTCACGCTGGATCAAATCGTATGTCTCTATCAACTTGCCGCAGTTGAGACCGGTGATGAGATGATGGGGCTTTGGAGCCGCCCGATCCGGCCGAGAGCTCTGCAACATCTTTTGACGACAGTCCGGGAAGCCACGTCTCTTTCATCGGCACTTTACCGCTTTTCGACCTTCTGGAACTTGTTGCTGGATGACTACCAGTTTGCTCTGGATGACGCCGACAACATGTTGGTGCTTACGCTGAAGCCACGGGGCGCGGCCCAGGTTCAGCGGTTCGGGCACATGCTGATACTCAAACTTGCCCACGGGCTCATGTCTTGGCTGGCGGGGCACGAAGTTCCGGTCAAGGCTGTCGATTTCGTGTTTGAGCGCCCCGACTTTGATCAGGACTACGCGGTCATCTTTCCGGCACCGCTGCGGTTCGGCCAAGGTGCCACCGCGATTTCGTTCGATCCGAATTCGCTGGGTCCAGTGCAGGCGCGCAGCACAAATGACCTTGACAGGTTTTTGCACAACGCGCCCCGAGACTGGATCTTCACCAGTTCGCGAGAGCACACCCAATCGCTGCGGGTGCGCACCTATCTGGTCCAATCGGGATGGGACGCGGCAACCCTGACCCAGACGGCATCCGCGATGCACATGACCCCCCGCACCCTGATCCGCAGGCTGCATGCGGATGGTACATCGTTTCAGGCCATCAAGGATGCCCTGCGGCGCGACATCGCTATCCGTGATCTTCAGGCGGGGCGCAAAAGCGTTGAAGCCATCGCACATGAAGTCGGATTTTCGTCGGCGGCCAATTTCCACCGGGCCTTTCAGCGCTGGACCGGAAGCACCCCCAGCTCATACCGCAGGGTGCAAATGTAGGGTGCCCGATTTGTCACTTTTGGACAATGATCTGTCATTGCACGAGATGGTCGCCAGCGGGCAGGCTCGCTATATCTCTCTGTAGAAAAACGTTCTTATCGGAAGTTTTGCCCTCAAAAACTCATCATCCCGCTCATCCATGGCTTCCCGGTTGTGGCGCCATCTGAGAATGACCGTCGTGAAAGGATCCACCAATGTCAGACAAACTCGACACCATACTCCAAGCTGCACGCGACCACGCCGAGCAGGTGATCCTGCCCAATGTGGATGCCTGGAACGCCGCGAAGAAGTGGCCGCGCGATGCTTCGGACAAGGCCGGGGCCGCTGGTCTGACGGGGCTCTACGCCCCCGAAGAGTTTGGCGGGCAGGCCTTGCCGCTGGCAGAAGGCATACAGGTTTATGAACAACTGGGACGGGGCGATGGCGCATATGCCTTTGCGCTGTCGATGCACAACATCTGTACCTTCGCGGGCTGCGGCTATGGCGCGGATGCCTTCAAGGAAAAGTGGGCGCGGGACCTGACATCTGGTCGCAAGCTGGCGAACTTTGCACTGACCGAACCACAATCCGGATCGGACGCAACAAACATGTATTCACGCGCCGTGGTCAATGACGACGGCACATGGACGATCAGCGGCGCGAAGGCATGGGTCAGCCTGGCGACCGAGGCGGATATCTATTTCACTGTGGTCAAGACCAGCGACGCACCCGGCCACAAGGACATGGCGATGATCGCAATTCCCGCCGACGCACCGGGCCTCAGTTTTGGGCCGCTTTACGATACCCCGTCCTACAACTTCCTGCCCTTGGCCGAAATGTACATGGACAAGGTCGTGGTCGATGAAACCAACATCATCCTGCGCATTGGTCAGGGTCTTCAGGGCGCGCTCATGGCCATCGACATTGCCCGTGTTTCGATTGCCTCAGGATGTTGTGGATTGATGCAATCCGCGCTGGATACGGCGTTGTCCTATTCCAAGAACCGCAAGATGTTTGGCGGCAGGAACCTTGATCTGGACGGGATTCAGTGGATGCTGGGCGAGGTTGCAACCGACCTTGAAGCCTCAAAGCTTCTCTACCGAAAGGCGGCAGAATCCCTTGGCACGCCCGAAGGCCCCTTGATGGCGGCCCATGCGAAAAGGTTCGTGCCCGATGCCGCCGTGAAAGCCGCGAACACCTGTACGCAGGTCCTGGGTGGTGCGGGGCTGTTGCAACCCTACGGCCTGGATCGCTTGTCCCGCCTCGCGCAAATGTTGCGGATCGTGGACGGGACGACGGAAATCAGCCGTGTGGTCATCGGGCGAGCCTTGCAAAAGCGTGCGGCAACTCTGCCTGATCTGCCGGTACCGAAAGGTTTTGGTGAGACCGACTGAATGTCCCGCACCGGTTCGATCGGCGCCAATCTGAGATTCTGCGCAGACATCAGCAAGATCAAAAGGCCGGCCGCATTATTGCGGCCGGTTGCCTGAATGTTTGACCGTGGTGCTAACTCGCCATGAACAAGGTCGCGCAAAGCGTATGAAGCTTTGCTTTCTGACGGCACTGACATGTGGGACGGTGACCAGCGAAGGGCAGGGGCACGGGGGTTGAGAACATCAAAAATCCCGACCACTCAATCGAGCCCGAAACAAGCCAATCGCGATTGCGGAACATCGCAATCTGACGAACTCGGGATCTGCCAAAGCAGATATGCTCCATTGGGCATTGCAGTATCCCAGTCAATTGGGTCCACCGATATGTTTGGAAAACGAAGGGCTTGAAGGTGCACACAATCTCTGAAGACGGGCGTATTCACAACACGTATAATGATGATTATGGTAAATTTATTTGGTGCGGGTGGAGGGACTTGAACCCCCACGCCTTGCGGCGCCAGAACCTAAATCTGGTGCGTCTACCAATTTCGCCACACCCGCAACCAAGCGCGTTTGCGCTGGAATGAAGCGGTCAATAACAAAGCTTGCATCGGAGTGCGAGAGGGAAAATTCGAGGAATACAAAGTTTGTGACTTGCCGGGCTGCCTCGTTGAGAATTGCAACCTGTTCCGGTCTTGTTGATACCGCAAGCAACACAACGGCCGAGAAACCAGAGGCATCTGACTCCCACCTTCAACCGGTTTGAGAGTACCTATATGAAGCTGCTTTACGGCTTTTGGTTCACATGTTGACGCCTGGCACAATCAAGTCGTCAAAAAACGCGCTAACGTTGAATAGACGCCAGCACTTCAGGTCGGAACTTGTGGCGCCAGACTTGGTGGAGAATCAAGGCACAACGGGCCAGAGTTGATGCAGTCTGACCCGCGAAACTGCCTCAGACTGTGCTGCTGGAACTGCCTGGGCATTTGGTTCCATCCTCCAGATCCGGTGTTTTCAGAAAAGCAGCGAAACATAAATAATTGTTTTTATTCAGAAGTATGAAGCCAAAAGGTTTTCGACCCTCAAATCATTCGAATGCACCGGAAAAGACGTCACCTCTGCCCCAATTGACTGCGCCGACTATGCATGCATACAAGCTTGCCGGACGTTTCTCGGTCTGATCTGCCGCATCGAAATACTCGCATCGGTTGAGGCATTCTTATGAGAGATCGACCACATTGCCGCCACAATTCAACCGCTAAAAAATCTTATTCGCGCCAAAATAACACCGCCTTGAAGGTACTTGTTGTTTATCAGGAGTTAATGAGTCTTTTTGCCACTTTGGCGCCGGTACGAGTTTTTTTGCTCAACTCCAATACAAGGCTTTCTGCTGTGACCGATTTGAATCCCTCCGCTGCCGCCGAGCAAGAAGCTGTCTTCTTCGCTCGTGAGAGTTTCCTTGGTGAGCTCAAGACTCTGAATCGCGACCACCCGACCACAGGCTTTGGCATTTCCCTTCGAACGCATTCGGGTGAACATTATCTGCTTGCGAACGCCCGCATGCCGTTACCCGCCGCAAAATCCGAAGGTTTCCCAACCGGGCGCCGCGTTGCTTGCCTCGAGAACGGCGACCGCTTCAGCTCGATCGAAGTTCTGGCCGATTCCAAATCGTACGAGACCATTTCACCTCGGGCCGAGGCCGAAATACTGGGCAATGCATTGGACCTGATCGCGCGGATCGACACTCTGACAAGCGTTCCGGCAGGGCGTGTTGCGCATGCGCCCCAAATTGCTGCAACGGGAACCGGAGGTTAAGTATGGCGCGCAACGATCACCTTTTGTCTGTAGGCAACGAAGCACTGGCACCGATGACGGCGACCATGGCTTCACTGACGGCTCAGATTGATCAACTGACTGAGGTGGCTGATGCGCGCTCCTCGGCACGGCTGGCGACCCTCAAGACCCGGATGGAAAATTTTACCGCCAGCGTCACGATGGTGGGCCAGGTCAAGGCCGGAAAATCCTCGATCGTCAATATTCTTGCCGGGCACCCCAGCCTGCTTCCGTCAGACGTCAACCCGTGGACGTCGGTGGTTACGACCTTGAACATCAACACGCGCCCACCCGGTGATACAAAGGCCAAGTTCACGTTTTTCGAGCAGGAAGAATGGGACAACCTGATGGTCGGTGGCGGTCGTCTTGGCGAATTGGCCAATCGCGCCGGCGCTGATGACGAGATGGAAGACATCCGCCGCCAGATCGGTGAGATGAAGGCCAAGTCAGAGGAACGTCTTGGCAAACATTTCGACCTGATCCTAGGTCAAAGCCATCAGTATGATCATTTCGATGGGGAACTGATTCAGCGTTATGTCTGCCTGGGCGATGAAGACGATCCCGATATTGATCCCAAAACGGGCCGGTTTGCTGATGTTACCAAATCAGCCGAGCTGTATATGGACATTCCGCAATACCCCATCGCGCTGAAACTGTGCGACACGCCGGGTGTGAACGATACGTTCATGGTGCGCGAGCAAATCACTCTGCGCAGCCTGCGCGGATCCGAAGTCTGCGTTGTGGTGTTGGCGGCAAGCCAAGCCCTGACGACCATGGACATGGCTCTGATGCGCATTATCGCGCAGTTCGAGAACCGGCAGATCATCCTGTTCGTCAACCGGATCGACGAGCTGTCCGATCCCGTGAACCAGGTTCCAGAGATCCGTGACCGCATTCAGGACACGCTGAAACAAAACAATATCGACACGAATACCAGCGTCGTGTTTGGCAGCGCATTATGGGCCGAAGCGGCGTTGACCGGGAACCCGGATATTCTGACAGAAGAGTCGCGCCAGGCCTTGAATACGTTCTACCTGGCCGCCGGTTTCGGTGATCAGGCGGCCTCGCTCGATAAAATCTGGGCGCTGTCCGGTCTGCCCGATCTGCTACTGGCCATGAATGAGCGCATTGCAGAAGGTGCCGGAGCGCGCCTGATGGACCGCGTCCGCCATCGGGCGCGTAACATTGCCAGTCAGATCCGCGCGACTGCGGTTGCCAAGAATCTGTCCGAAGGCGAAGGCGTTGCACGGGATCTCGACGGCGTATCGCCCGAAGAGGCGATAAACACGGTTTCAGCCGAATACGAAAAGAAAGCCGCCGAGTTGACAAATGCGCTGCGCGACAAAGTGTTGGAGCGTCTGAAGTCAGCCGAGGACAATTTCGTCAAACGCGCAACGGACTCTCTGATCGCGCATCTTGAAAAAAATGGCGAACAAGGCACGTGGCAATACGATCCCGCGGGTTTGCGGACGTTGCAAAAGGCTGCCTATTTCAGTTTCGCCCGCGCCATGCGAAAGGATGCAGGGGCGTTGTACGCAACCGCTGCTGCGGACGTCGAAGCGCTTTATCATAAGATACTCGGCAACCATCTGGGCGAATTCAGCATCGAAGCGCCCATTGTTCCCCGTGTTCCGCCGCCTCTCGGCATCGGCCGGACGATCGCACTGGACTTGCAAAGCACCTGGTGGCGACGTTGGTGGCAACGCCGAAAGGGGTTTGAGGCATATGCGGCGGATTACACGCGGTTGATCGCGTCCGAGGCAAACTCGATCACCAAGGATATCGAGGAAAACCAGATCGCGGCGGTTCTGGAAAACGTCCGTGCGATCCTGACGGATTTCCTGCGCGAGCAGAAGGAAACACTGCTGAGCATCTCGTCTTCTGCCGACAAGAACCCGGGTCAGACTGCGGCGGCGATGGCGGGCTTGCAGCCACAGAAATCCAAGGACGAGATTCTGGGTGACATACTGAAAGATCTAAGCAACGAAGCGGCATAAGTAGAAAAATGGCAAAAGATACACAAACACGCTTTGTTTCTCCGAAGGCATGGGAACGCATCGAGCAGTGGTCCCGTCGCAAACCGGTTTTCGCCCTGATGGGCGAGTTCAGCGCCGGTAAATCCACGTTGATGAACTTTTTGCTGCGAACGCAGACCTTGCCGACGCAGGTGACGGCAACCCAGTTGCCACCGGTCTGGTTTAGCTGGGGCAGTCAAGCGCCCTATATCAAACGCCATGACGGAAGTACTGAACTGATCGAACTGGATCAGCTTGAAACCGTTGGCGTCAATGACGCACAGTTCATCCGCATCTTCCTTGAGGCCGATATTCTGGAAGCTGTCGACCTGATCGACACACCCGGCATTTCGGACCCCAAGATCTCGACGGATGTGTGGCAACGCGCGGTGGGTCAGGCAAACGGCGTTTTGTGGTGTACCCACGCGACACAAGCCTGGCGCGAAACCGAACGCGCGACATGGGTTTCCCTACCCGAGAGGTTGCAACACAACTCTTTGCTTTTGGTGACGCGGGCAGATGCCCTGAGCCTCAAAGACCGTCAAAAAGTACTACGCCGCGTTAACCGCGAAGCTGGTCACCTGTTCAATCGGTCCATTTTGTTTTCGGCCCGCGACGCAATCACTGCCCGTGACAAGACAGGCGATGCCGAGATGTGGTCGCGCAGCGGCGGAGGCAAGATGATCGACAGTTTCCTGGAGATCACAGAACAGATTATGGACAACCGCGCCGATCAGTTGGCTCGATACCAGATCGACAAGAGCCAGGCCGACGCACCCAAAGTCAAACCATTGCGCCCTGCCCGTTCATCAAGCGAGCCGACAGCCAAAGACGAAGCCACACCCTTGAGGTTGGTGAACCCCTTGGTGGCCGCCGGGCAATCGAACGCTGAAGGCGCTACAGTTGTAACCAGCTTTCCGGTACGGCCTGCCCGGGTCGAGCGGCGCTCGGATGAGGCCGAGCGGGTTCGGATCGATGCGGAAGAGGCTGAACGGCTGCGCGCAGAGATGACGGCAGAGCCGGTTCCGCTGCCCGTTGAACCCGACACAAGCGATGATCTGCGTTCCTTTTTCAAGGACACCTCGAATGACCCGCTGGAATTGACGAATGTCGCGGGCCTTGAGGATGACGAAGACGAATTCGAACTGTCCGTTGACGCCAATCTGGAGGATGCATTGGATGACGACACGGGCGCTCTGGATGATGCTGAAATCAGCCCCGCGCCTCTTGCGGCTGTTGACAATTCCGATGATGTGCTTGCCTCGCTGAACACTTCGATGCAAGAGACCCCGATCGTGCCGGATGGCGAAGAAGAGGAATCCGACCAGGCCGATTTGGCTGAAGATCGCGGCATAGAAGTTTCTGTATCCTCGATTACGGCATTGATGGCCGCGCAAACCGGCAACACTGCGGATGAGTATGAGCCGGAACCCGAAACCAGCGGTTTGATCGAAGCGGCCACCACCGAACAGGTTGACGCAGTTGAAAGAAGCGTTGCCACGCTGAGTGGCCTGCCCGAAGTTGCGGTCGGATCGCCTCTCAGCGCGTCGGATATGTGGCAGGAGGTTTCGAGAAATGAAGACCTGCCGCAAGATGCAGAAGGGCTGAAGAATGTATTCAAGGCCTTTCTGGCCGAGTTTGATCAGATCGCCATTGAACACAACGAAAGGCAAACCAAAGAGGCACTTCGATCCATTCCGAAAGCCAAAGAAAATAGCGGCGCTGAATGGCATGTGTTGTAAGGGTATCCGAATCGAGCTAGTGAGAAACTCATAAATGAAAACAATGGATTAGATGTCTATTCAAACCGCACTGAACTCCGCCATGGAAACGATACCCGACTGTATAGCAGCCGGGTATATCGACATGGAGACAGGGATGCTTTTGGGCAGCTCTGTTTCAGATCCCGACTGCGCGGATTCGTTGGATGTTTTGGCGGTGGCTGTGGCCAATCTGTTTCAGGGGCGCGGAGTTGCAGCCTTTGAAGCGCTCTTGCGTCAGGCTGGCAGTGCAGACGAAGAAAACGCTGGCTTTGGGGAAGTCGCCGTTTTTTCCAAGGACAGGCTAAACATCTTTTTGCGGACCAAGGAATATCCTGATCATGTGGTCTGCTATATCTGTCGCAACAGTGCGAATGTCGGACTGGTGCTTACCAAATCACATCTCAGTCTGGGGCCGGTTGCGGCTGCGGTTTGAACGGGACCAGAGGGGGTCACGGCATGATGGACACGGACATTCTCGACCTGCTTGAAGATATCAGGCGGACCTCGGTCGCACGGCTGTCTCCGACCGTGAGGATCGCAGGAGAAACAGCGGCCGCGCGCCGTTCAGCGGTATTGCGGGCAATCCGTAGCACAGTATTGCCGCGCCGGTTGGAATTTACTGCCACAAACGGGGATTGTCTGGCAATCGAGGTGAACAGCTCCCGGATCACCGATGTTTTCAAGGTACCGGCAGGTGAGATTCCGGACTTTGAAACGGAATCACGCGCCGAATTGATTAAGAAGCTGGCTGGATTGGTGTCGGAGATCTCCGCATCGCCTGCTCCGCTTGAGTTGACTTCGGGCAGACCGGACACAGCGCTTGAAGTGGATGAGGTAGGTATCACCTTCAGCGAAATCGAGAAAGCCTGCGCCGCCATCGAGCTTCCGTCCGAGCCAATTGTTTCCGTCGTCCCGAGTGCTGAGAAACCTGTTGATGACTCTCTGCCCGCCGAGGCAACACCCGATGCAGCGGAAACACTTGCCCAACGTTTTTTTGAAGCGTCGAGCCGCTTCGCCTCGGGTCGTGTGTTTGTGGACAGTTCGGACGAAGCCGCACCTCTTTTGGAAGGCGTTTGCAAGCCATCTGAGCCGATGCATCCCGACCAGGACACGCTGGCCCGTTTTGTGGCTGATCTTGCCGGCTGGGATGGCGACTCTCAGCAAGAGAGTGAAGACCCGCAGTTGATTGTCATGCGGCCATCGGGCGGGAAAGGGGCCGGTCTGGCCGTTTTGAGTGACGGTGGTCAGATCGCGGTCGCCATCCACGAAGCCCGCAAACTGGGGGCGGTCGTCAACCTGTGGACCTCTTTGCAGGAGGCCGAAAAATGATTGCCTCCGTTGAATTCAAATTTTCGACTACTTCAATCTGTTTTTTATTGTAACCAGGGTAATGAGTAATGAGTGAAACACATCGCCGCGAACTTATTCGCATAGCAGAAGAAATGAACGGGGCAACCAATGATGAAACGCGCCAGTTCATTTCGCGCATCATTGGTGATCTTGGCAATCTGAAACCGTCAATTGCGTTTGTCGGGCAAATCAAGGCTGGAAAATCGCGTCTGATCAACGGCTTCACCGGTCAGGCCGAGTATTTGCCTTCGGATGTAAACCCCTGGACAACTGTTATCACCGATATGCATTTCGGGCACCCGTCCGGCCGGACGCAAGGTGCCGAATTCCATTTCTTCGACAATTACCAATGGCAATCGCTGATCGCCGAAGGTGAAGAACTGCGCAACATGTTTCCCGATGACGAGGACAGCTATAAGCGCGAGATGATCGAAGAACAGGTCGAGGCCATGAAGGTCCGGGCGCGT
Source organism: Ruegeria sp. HKCCA5463 (assembly GCF_013034175.1). Lineage (NCBI taxonomy): Bacteria > Pseudomonadati > Pseudomonadota > Alphaproteobacteria > Rhodobacterales > Roseobacteraceae > Ruegeria > Ruegeria sp. HKCCA5463. The sequence goes on along the minus strand of NZ_WQFL01000006.1, from coordinate 178,871 downwards.
CGACGTCTGGGTGACAGCTATGAACAACTGCTGGGCCAACAGCACGATCTGGACGAACTGACGTCAGATGACCTCGCCAGATATGTCTGTGCCGGGGATGATCCGTCCGAAGACGGGGCTTTGGATCCGGGCAGTGATCGCGGGCTTTACAGCGACATCACCCGCAAGGCCGAGGTCTATTTTGACCTGGGCCATTTTCCGTTTCCGCTGACGGTCACCGACACGCCCGGCGTGAATGATCCCCTGCTGATCCGCGAAGAAATTTCACGACAGTATCTGAAGGAATCCGATTTCTTTGTGGTGGTTCTGTCCGCGCATCAGGCATTGTCGCGCGCGGATCTGAAATTGTTCCGGTTGATGCAAGCGCTGGAACTTGGGCAGATCGTCGTCTTCATCAACCGTGTGGATGAACTGGGCGGCGGCGCCGAAGACGCGGCCAAGGTTCGTCTGGATGTGTTGGACGGGTTGGAAAAGGCGCTCGGCAACTCGAACATCGATGTCCTGATGGGCAGTGCGCAATGGGCGCATTATGCTCTGACCGGCGATGAAACCGGAGTGAACCACGACCACGTGCTGGCATGGCTGCGCGCTCACCCGGAACAGATGCAGCAATATCTCAACGGTGTGGCCGAGATCAAACAAGGCCCGGGACCGATCAGCCGCGAAGCGGTTCTGCGCTTTGCCGCAATGATCGCGTCGGGCCTGCCCGATCTGCGTCGTCATGTCACTCAGGCGTTGACGGACGGACCGATCAACGAACAGTTGCGGATGGCCTGGCAACATCTCGACAGCTTCGCACGCGGGGAGCTTGAGCGCTCTCAGGTTCGTTTGCGGGCGCTGCAAGATGAAGACGGCTCGGATGTTCGAAATGCCGATGAAAGCGACAAGACACTTGGCGACCTACGCAAGTTGATTGCTGAAAAAACGCAGGAGATCACGCGTGACATGGATGATGTCCTGTCGAATCTGCGCGGGGTCATGGATGACACTGTCTCGGAAACGGTGGCTATCGTTGTGCGCGGACCGGACGGCCAGTCGCCTCTGCTGGCAAAAGGCGGAGAGACCGAGCTCAATTTTACGCCATTGCGCGAGCGTATGCGTGAACTGGTACAGGGGGCGTCGCAAGTTGTTCGGCAGCGCATGCTAAGCGAGCTTTACGCGATCGACATGCATTGCAATGCCGCCTTGCGGGCATTGCCGGGATGGCAAGAACCGGTCGACAATCGCATGAACACCAGTGCTGTACGTTGGTTCCGGCCTGACACCACCGCCCTGACCCGTGGCATTACCGTTGAATTGCGTGTAAACTGGCTGTCGCGTCTGATCTCGCGCAACAGCGTTGTGGCGCGTGCAGAACGGCTGATCGTGCAGGAATTCGAGCTGATCGGGGATGACCTGATCGACACGACCCGCGACGATCTGTTGGAACGGCTGAATACGGTTCTGGACCACTATATGGCCCTTCTGGCCGGTCATCTTGAGCACCGTTCCAACTCAGGAGAGCTGAACGCTCAGGCGGAAGCGCAAGGTGCATTCGACAAAGCGCGTCGCATTGCAGCCGAGTTGGAGACGGTTTTTGGAACACCCGATGCGGATGAAAGACAAGCAGAGGCTGCGGAATGATTGAATTTCCCGGAACTGAAAAGGAAGTACGCCAACTGGAGCGCTTCCTGACCGCAACTGAAAACCTGACGCCTGACGCGGCGTTGGATGATATGCGTGCGCGGGCTCTGTCCCACGCTGAACGTCTGTCAAACGCGGTCAATATCGGTTTCGCCGGGGAATTCGGCGCAGGCAAGTCAAGTCTGGCGAACATGCTGGCAGGCGCGGACATTCTGCCAACCGGCCCGCAGCATCTGAAACTGCCGCTGGTGATCGTCGCCTACGCGGATGCGCCTGAAACGACTGTCGGTTGGTGGAACAGGGAACCAAAGACCTATTCCGGCATAGTGCTGGAAAAAGCGGCCCAGGAGGAGCCCGATTTCATATCGGTCGGCATCAATACTCCGGCCCTCAAGGAAATATCACTGTTTGATCTTCCGGGCTCGGGTGCTCTGGATGATACCTACAAGCCGACTTTGGATCTGCTGAACTTCGTTGATTGTGCCATCTGGTGCACAAATGGAACCAATGCCTGGCGCGAGACCGAGCGCCACTTGTGGTCTCAGGTGCCCCCGGAACTTCGGGCCAACAGCCTGCTGGCCGTAACACATGCTGATCTGCCACCGGTGCAGGGTGCCCTGGACCGCGTCCTTGCGCGCCTGAACAAAGAAAAAGAAGGAATGTTCCGCGCCGTTGTCCCAATTGGTACGCCGGTCGCCGTGCGTGCCATGGCGCAAGAACCCGAGCCCGACTTTGCGCTTTGGGAAACCTGCGGCGGGCAGAACCTTGCGGAACACGTGCTGGAAGCGGCATCCGACCGGCGCCGCGGCGATCTCGAGGCTGCGCGGAAAGATTTGCAGCAGGACATCCTGCCCTATCTTGAGGCGGTGAAGGGCGCAGAGCCAGAGCCTGTTTCGAATGACACCACATCGATGCAGTCATCGCTTGGGTCTGCCCTGCCCCCGTTGAACAATCCCATTCTCGAGGACTGGCTGGCCGCAATAGCAAGCATCTATGAAGATCTACGTGAAACCTCTGACATCGAACCGGCCGCGTTTCTGAACAGCTGTCAGGAGATCGTCGAAGATTTTGCGGAGCGGCTGGAACAAGGTGGCGAAATCGACCCCGAAGCTGATTGGATTCCCGCAGAATTTGAAAAGGCGACAGATTTGCTTTTGTTGCTGCAATTCGAAAGCGGGGACGCACCATTGAAGGACGCAATCAGCATTCTGGCGCAGCTGGGCGACAACCTTGCCTGGGCTGGAAGCACGGTCGCAGCGGCGCAACCGAAAACCGGAACCTGACGCTTTCCCGTCAAGATTGAGCTGCATTGCAGCGATTCGAAGGGCCGAGGAATCGGCCCTTTATTGTTTCGAATTCGTGGACCAACACGCTTGATTTCGGGTTTAAGTTTTCAATCAGCCCATATTCATTGTCTATATATTGCCTCATAGGCACCGCTAGGCACAACATAAGCCATCATGCGAAAAACGATCCATAGTGAAGCCATCAGGCGGCCCCAATAAAGTCAAATTTGAAACGTCTAACCGTTCTCAAGTGTCCTGCGGTTGTTTTTGGTTGTGAGTTCGTGGGCTGTCGGCCCGGTTTTTCTAAGCCGCAAAATGAATAGAACGGGCGGATTGAAATGAGCCACAACCAGGCTGTCGGCGCGACGCACGACGAACCGAAAATTGAAGGATTGCAGCCAGGCGCAAAGCTGTTGCGCGGGCAGTATGAAATCCTCCGCTATCTCAGCAACGGCGGATTTGGGATCACTTACCTGGCGCGCGATAGCCTGGAGCGCGACGTCGTGATCAAAGAGTGTTTCCCCGGAGCGCTGTGCCGCCGCAACGGTGATCTGGTCGAACCAAACGACCCATCCTTCAAGGACGACCTGCGCTCGATCATTGATCTCTTTATTCAGGAGGCGCGCAATCATGCGCGTCTGGTACATCCCAATATCGTAGATGTGCATCAGGTGTTCGAAGACAATGACACCGCATATATCGCAATGGACCTGATCCGTGGGTGCGACCTGCTGGATTACGTGGAAAACCCGGAGAATGACGGCGGCCCTGATTTCATCGTACAGGTCACCGAAAAAATGCTGTCCGCGGTGTCTTTCATTCACCAGAGCGGCATGTTGCATCGGGACATTTCGCCGGACAACATTCTGATTGATGAAAACGGAGACCCCGTCCTGATCGATTTTGGCGCCGCACGTGAGCAAGCGGCGAACAAATCAGCAGCATTGCTGACCCTGCGCGTGATCAAGGATGGATACTCTCCGCACGAATTCTATGTCCGGGGCGCGGATCAAGGGCCCAGCAGCGACCTATATGTTCTGGCCGCCACGCTTTATCACGCGATCAGCGGTGAACGCCCCATCGACGGCCAGAGCCGGCTGAACGCGTTCAACAACGGGCAGGATGACCCCTACACGCCATTGACCGGTCGTTTCGAAGGATACCCAGACGGGTTCCTCGAGGCGATTGACAAGGCGATGGAAGTTCACGCCACGGATCGTCTTCAATCTGCATTGGATTGGTTGCGCATGTTCCGCGGCCCCGGTGTCATGTTCGACACATTCGCCTATCGGCCCGTGTCCGTGATTGTCGGCATGGATCGCAAAGACAAAGAAGAAGAAAAGGCCCGGATCAAGGCCGAAAGCGAGAACGCCGAAGCCGTAGTTACGGCCCTGCTGGCCGGAAACTCGGACATCGTTCTTGGCAACGAAGACAAAAAAGATGTCGATCTTACCAAAATCTCTAAGAAAGAGGAAACCCCGGTCGCTGTCGATACAGTGGTTCAGAGCGGGTCCGGCGGCAGCGGCAAGCTGATTGCAGGCGCGGCTGTTGTTGCAGTTGCTTTGGCCGCGGGTGGTTTCTTTGTGATGTCCGGCGACAAGGCGGAAGACCAGGCAGAAACACCTGTCGCGCAGCCCACGGCAGACATCCAATCCGCTGAGTCAGAGGCGCCCGTTACAGATCCTTCTGTCACAGAGGCCACCGATCCCGAACCCGAGGTGGCCATCGCACGCGAACCCAAACCGGAAGAGCCTGTCGAGCAGGCACAACCAGTACCTGCGGAGCCAGCTGCCACAGAAACAGCCTCCGCAGACACTGAACGTTCCGAAGTTCCGGCACAGTCGGAAGAAGCGACTGATATTGCAGCAGTGTCTGAGATCGAGACACCTGCGACTGATGCAATTGCCAACGCCGGTGTTCCGGCGGAACAGCAGGTGGCTTTTGCGCATTGGGATGTCGATATCCCCTTCCAGACATCCCGCCGCCGCGGCTCGACCGGAGCCACGATCGCAGTTACGGGGGTGGACGCCAATCAGGACATGAGCGTGATCGGCGATTGGGTACAGCGTGGCGCTGTCATCTATACCCTGAATGGCAGCCCGGTTCGTCAGGATGTTCCTTTTGCGGCGCAGGTTCTGGATAACCTGAAGGTTGACGCCGATGGGTATACAAGGGTTGCTGCCCGCTATCGCCCGCTGGGTCAGACCCGGGCGCAAAATGGTCTGTTGGCCCTTCCCGCCATACGATCCGTTGGTTTGGAAAATGGTTACACCTTTACCGTTAACGCCGAAGGCAATAGCGGATGGCAAACCACGGTAAACGCAGTTCCGGCTGACGCGGCAGGAAGCCTGCAAAAAGACGATGTCCTGCTGAATGAAAGCCATTCCGGCATCACATTTGACGGCTCGGAAAGCCTTGATGAGATGCTGGCCGCACTCATTTCAAGCGAACAGCCCGAGGCAAATCTAACAGTGTTGCGCAATGGGGCCGAGACGGCCGCAATCATGCAGCTTGCACAGGAGTAATCCGACCGGTTCAAAAGTGATCTGCCAGTGTGTGTTTGCTGAGGGTGGTATCAAGGTTTGCCACCCTGGCGGGAACCGGCCCGCCGCAGAATGTACCAGTTCCCATGGGTATCCTTGAGTAGCTCTGCGCTGACGTGCAGGGAACAGTAGCAGCTTACGACGCGGCTTATCTGCGTCATTAACTTGAAGGTGTCGACACCATGTTCAAATACAAAAGCCCTCTGAGCCGGCTTCTCGAAGGTGCCGGCAAATCCAAAGAAGAAGACGTTGCCGAGAAACCGGCCGCAGTAGACGGCGCCGTAAGCGAAGAAGAAAAGCAGGAACCCATTGCGGATTTCAACGCTTTGCGCGCCGCCCTGGCCGGTGGAAACATGACATCCGAATCCTATGAGGAAACGGATGAACTGATCCCCGAAGAAAAGATGCCCGAGTTCGACGAGGCCGAGCCGGAGGCAGTGACCGAACCCGAGGAGTCGATCTTCGCCGAAGACAGTTCGGAAGAAGACAACTTGGAAGAGGACGACGCTCCGAAAAACGTTCTGGTGGAAGAGCATGTCGAAGAACTGGTTGAGGTCGAGCAGGTTGTCACCCTGCATGTGACGGAAACACCCGCCGAGACTTCGCCAGAGGAAGCAACGGCCGAGGTCGTGTCCGAACCTACCGAGCCAGAAGTCGGCGAGGTTGAGGTTGCCGAAGCTCCGGCCCTAGAAACGAAGCAGGTCGAAGAGACCCCTGAGCCGGTGATTGAGCAGGTTGCACCAGCCCCCGCCCCGGTCGAGGATCGCCGTTCACGGGTCAAGACGACATTTCTGGGATTTGAGCGCGCCGATACGCATGTTCAGGACTTGATCGAATCCTCCGAACCCGTAGCGAAAGCAGAAGCGGCGCAAGAGACATTCCCGGTGGGCTGGCTGGTAGTAACAGCCGGTCCGGGACGAGGTTCAAGCATTACGCTCACCGAAGGCCTGATGCAAATCGGACGCAACGATGACCAGGCCATTCAGTTGGATTTTGGCGATACCGGCATTTCGCGCTCGAACCATGCAGTCATCGCCTATGACCCCGAAGACCGGAAGTGTTACTTGGGCCATGGCGGCAAGGCCAATCTTGTACGTCTAAATGGCAAACCTGTTCTCAGTACCGTGGCCCTGTCCAGCGGAGACCTGATCCGCATCAGCGAAACCTCGATCCGGTTCATGGCCTTCTGTGACGACGGCTTTGATTGGCGGGATTCCTGATTGATGCTGGCAACTCCGGCATATGATGTTGCGCTGATCCTGAACCAGGGTCAGCGGGAAACGCAGGAAGACGCGATTGCGGCCCGCATGTTTGACGCGTCGGACGCGGGTTATGTTGTGATTGCGGACGGTATGGGTGGCCATGAGGCGGGTGAAATAGCTTCAGAAATGATTGTGGCCGCATGGCGCGACGCGCTGGACCCAGAACTTGAGGCAGAAACACTGAACGAAGGATCCGCGATAGATGCGCTTCCGTTGGCCGCCATGCAAGCCAATGCCGCGATCGCCAACTACACCGAGGCCCGGGGCCAAGGGTTCAACATGGGATCGACCATGTTGGGTGTCCTTCTTCTGGGGCGGCGTGTGTTCTGGATTTCGATCGGCGACAGCCCTCTTTACCTGTTTCGAGATGGAGCGTTGACGCAGGTCAACGAAGACCACTCGATGGCACCCGTGATTGCGTCGAAAGTGGCTTCTGGCGAGATCACCGAAGCGGTGGCCCGGGAAATGGACCGCAATCAATTGACGTCCGTGGTTACGGGCGGGGCCATTCCCAAAGTGGATTGCCCGGAAGATCCATTGATCGTGTCGCCCGCCGATGTCCTGATCCTTGGAAGTGATGGGTTGCAGTACATCAGCGACGCCGAAATTCAGGCCATTCTGCGGGATCATCAACAGGGGCTGGCACAAGACATTGCCGAAGCATTGCTGACGGCTGTGCAGGCCAAGGGTGACCCGGATCAGGACAATCTTTCTATCGCAGTGGCGAAACTTACAAGAACCTAAACAGGCAAAGCAACAGGACCCATGAAAAAGCACTTACTCATATCAAGCCTTGCCCTTGCTGCCGCCACGGGCGCGGCATCTGCGCAAGAGGCGTGTTCAAGTTATGAAATTCAACGCGGCGATAGCTTACGGGAATTGGCAATCGAAGTGTATGCGACCGAAGACTTTCGGATCATTTTCGACGCGAACCGGGATGTTATCGGTTCCAACCCCAATATTATCCGCGTCGGCGACGTTCTGGAGCTGCCCTGTCTGGAAGATGTCGGGCGCGCTCCGGTGCTGGCTGATACCGAAGCAGAGCGGCTGGCTGCGGAAATGGCGGCTGAACTGGTAAAAGCCGCAGAAGAACGCGCTGAAAAAGCTGTGGCCGAAGCAGAAGCACGTGTTGCCGCAGCGGAAGCCGAGGCAAAGAAAGCAAGTGAAGAGGCGGTCGTTGCAGCACGGGCTGCTGCCAAAGAAGAGATCGAAGCCGCCCGCGCCGAAGCTGCCGCTTTGATCCGGAATGCCGGAACGGGTGAACGGCCCGAGATTCGGGATCGTCAATTGCTGTTGATCACCGGTGGGAACTACGCTCCGTTCACCGATGAATCTCTGCCCAATCGGGGGCTCTATACCCATCTGGTTGAGACAGCGATGTTTCGTGCCGCTCCCGAACAGGCCTACAAGATTCAGTTCGTCAATGACTGGTCATCCCATCTGGACCTGTTGATGCCGACGCTTGCATTTGACGCCACCTTCCCCTGGTCGCGTCCCAATTGCGAAGAGGCCGTTGCGCTGTCGGAAGATGATCGCAACCGGTGCGAGACCTACAATTTCTCAAACCCGTTCTACGAGGTTGTGGATACGTTCTTCGCCCGGGAAGGTTCCGGCTATGAAGAGACATTAACCTATGCCGACTTTGCCGGTGCAACGATTTGCCGGCCGGAAGGTTGGTCCCTGTCTCACATGGACGCGGTAAGCCTGTACGAACCGGTCATCAAACTTCTGCGCCCAACGTCACCGGATGATTGCTTTCACGCTCTGATGGAAGGCACCGCAGATATCGTCGCCATCGAAGCACATCTGGCAGCCGAGGCAATAGATCGGCTTGGGTACAAGCACCGGATTATCGAAAACCCCAACCTTGCGGCCATCAAGTCGCTTAACGTCATGACCCACAAAGATAATCCTGATGGGGAAGCGATCCTTGAGACGCTGAATCAGGGTCTGGCAATCATGCAGCAATCAGGCGAATGGCGCGACATCGTGTCAACCGCCCTGCGTCATCAAATGGAAAATGGATAAGGCCCCGATCTGGCCTGACAAACTAAAGTCTGGAGGAAGTGGACATGTTTAACGAGAAGATAAAGAAGGTAGCGCTTTCAGCAACCGCAATCACCGCGATGAGTGCGGGCGCCGCTGCGGCGCAGGAAGCTTGTACCAACTATACCGTCCAAGACGGCGACACCATGGCGACCATCGCAATCGCAGCCTACGGCACGTCGAACTATCAGCCGATCTTCAACGCGAACCGGAACGAAATCACCAACCCCAACGCTCTGGAGCCAGGTCTGGTTCTGGCCCTTCCCTGTGAAGACGGCAGCCTGCCCAATGGCCAGAGCGCGCAGGAAATCATCGCAGCTGAAGAACAACGTGCAGCCAGCGTCAAACGTTCGAGCGTCTACCAGCCGCCGATCAAGCTGGTGACCGGCAATGGCTGGGCACCTTTCGCAGATGAATCGCTGAACGGTGGCGGAGCAATCACCCGTCTGGGCACCACGGCTTTGCAGCGTGGCGGCAACGCGCGCGACTATTCCGTAAGCTTCGTGGATGATTGGAACTCGCACCTGGAAACTCTTCTGCCTCTTGGCGCCTTTGACGTGTCCATGGCGTGGAACATGCCGGATTGCACCAACCGCACTTACGAGTGGTCCTGGGAAACCGAGGTGCGCTGCACACAGTTCGATTCATCTGTTCCGGTCTACGATATTGTCGTCGGGTTCTACACCATTCCCGAAAGCCAGTATGCGAATGCGACAACCTTTGAAGAACTGAAGGGCGCCACCATCTGCCGTATGGATGGCTGGTTCATCCATGATCTGGAACAGGAAGGTCTGCACAATGGTGAAACCATTACGCTGATGCAGCCGATCACCGCACGCGAATGCCTTGACGCGGTCCTGACCGGCACCGCAGATGTTGCAACCTTTGAAGTTCAGCTGTTCTCGGACACAATGGTTGAAATGGGACTGAACCAGAACGACCTGGTTGAGAACCCGTACGTGACCTCGCTTTCCTCGCTGCGCTTTATCAGCCACCGCAGCAATCCGTTCGGCAAGCAATACCTGGCGATGTTGAACAAAGGCCTGAACGAGATGCGCGAAACCGGGGAATGGTATGCGATCGTCTCCGACACGCTGCGCGAGCACAACGAAAAACTGATGGCAGCGTCGAACTGATCCCTCGGTTCAGCTGAAACTTTGGGGCCGGTTCTTCAGTCGGCCCCTTTTTTGTCAGCGTTAAACACGAGGTTTTTCAGAATGACAAATTTTGGCCTCTTATCTGCTTCATAACAGCCTCAAATGCGCAGCACCTTCTAACCCCAAGCACGATCATCATTCAATTGATGCCAATGAAAGAGCGTGATTTTCATATGATACAGGGCGCCTTCAAAATTCAGAATAACTCACCGTCGTCCGCGACCAGATCGGATTTGGACGTTGCAGTGATCTTGCCCTGCTACAACGAGGCCGTTGCCATAGGTGAAACCGTTCGGCAATTCCGTGCGGCCCTGCCCGACGCAACGATTTACGTATATGACAACAATTCCACCGACGACTCCGTCAAGGTCGCGCTTGAGGCAGGCGCCCTAGTCTATTCCGAAACATACCAGGGCAAAGGCAACGTGGTCCGTCGAATGTTTGCCGACGTTGATGCGGATGTCTACGTTATGGCTGACGGGGATGCGACCTATGACAGCGCGGCGGCGCCGGAATTGATCGACCTGCTCGTGTCGCAGAATCTGGATATGGTCAACGGCGCCCGCGTGAATGAAGAAACCGAAGCCTATCGGCGCGGCCACAAACTTGGCAACGCGTTGTTCAGTTGGCTTGTGAAATTCTTCTTCAACAGCAAAATCAACGACCTGCTTTCGGGTTACCGCGTTTTCAGCAGACGCTTTGTCAAAAGCTTCCCCGCAGTATCAAACGGGTTCGAGATTGAAACAGAGCTAACAGTTCATGCGATGCAGATGCGCATGCCAATCGGTGAGGTTCAAACAAGATACTCGTCACGCCTGCCAGATTCGAACTCCAAGCTGGCGACGTTCTCCGACGGATGGCGGATTCTCAAAATGATCGGCTTGTTGATCAAGGATGAAAAGCCCGTTGCGTTTTTCCTGTCATTGGCCGTGTTGATGTTTTTGCCTTCGCTCTTTGTGTTTGTGTCCGTATTCCGGGAATTTTTGGAAACAGGGCTTGTCGATAGAATTCCGTCTGTCGTCGTCGCAGTATCTGGTTTTGTTGCGACAATGCTGTCCATCGTCTGCGCTTTGATTCTGGAATCTCTGGCTCTTGCCCGTAGGGAAGCACGTCGTCTGTCATATTTGCAGCACAAAGGTGTAGCTGCGTCAGGCGTTGACCAAATCAAGCCATCGCTTGTCGAGGCTCAAACCCGTCGATTTGGCTGATCAGAACCACCCCCAGTTCAATGCTAGGCAAATGAACGGCCTGTTCGCGCGTAAGCGTCTGAACACGCTGGTTTGTTCAAGGATTTGGTGAACCAGATACGCAAATGGCCAGCACCCCAAATGCTGGCCATTTTTCTGAGTGAGTGATATAGCCCTAAGGCCTCACCAGTGAAATTCTTTGTCCCCAAATACCTAACGCGGACTGAAAACCGGCGCTATTGGGGGAATCCCGTAAATCTTAAATTTTTTCCAAAAATCAGGATCTTTCGATCCTTGCTGACCGCCCTGTTCGCAGTTTCGGGAAAGCGATCGAAATTTGCGCCTGCGAGCGGACGGCCAAGCGCTGAAATCCAAAGTGATGCGCAGATGCTTCCCGGGCACACTTTGCGCAAGCCGTTTATAGAACCTGACAAGGTAGGTTTTAGCGGCGCAGCAACAGCAAGCTACAGATCGTCAGGCGCAAGCTTCGGCGCAGGTCTTTTGGCAATCCCGCTTTCCATGAAAAGGACCGCGCAAAGGCGGTCCCTTCGTGTTTTGATGTCGGACGAAACTCGCCCGCCTGTTCGACGGCGATCAGCCGATGATTGCGTTCAGCGTAGCGCTGGGGCGCATCACAGCGGCGGTTTTGACCGGGTCAGTGTGATAGTATCCGCCCAAATCCACCGACGGTCCTTGGACTGCGGCCAGTTCCGACAAGATCTGCTCTTCTTTGTCTGCCAGCGCTTTTGCAAGTGATGCCATTTCAGCTGCCAGATCGGCATCGTCAGATTGGGCAGCCAAGGCTTCGGCCCAGTAGCGCGCGAACCAGTAGTGGCTGTCGCGGTTGTCCGGTTCGCCGACTTTTCGACTTGGCGACCGGTTGTTGTCTAGAATGCCCTGAGTTGCGGCCTCTGCCGCAGCGCCAAGAACACCTGCCTTCGCGTTTCCTTTGGCGTCGGCCAGGAAGTTCAGGGATTCCCCAAGCGCGCAGAATTCGCCCATCGAATCCCAGCGCAGGTGGTTTTCCTCGACCAATTGCTGCACGTGTTTCGGTGCCGAGCCCCCTGCCCCGGTTTCGAACAGGCCGCCGCCATTCATAAGCTTGACGATCGACAGCATCTTGGCCGAGGTGCCCAGTTCGAGGATCGGGAACAGGTCGGTCAGATAGTCACGCAGCACGTTGCCGGTGATGGCGATGCTGTCCTTTCCGGCGGTGATGGTTTCCAGCGTCTGGCGGGTTGCCTCGCGCGGGGCCATGATCTGGAACTTGTCAGCCACGCCCGCAGCCTTGAGCGCCGGTTCCACGTATTTGATGAGCTCGGCGTCATGGGCGCGGTTCGCATCCAGCCAGAAGATCGCCTCGGATCCGGTCAGGCGCTGACGGTCCATCGCCAGTTGGATCCAGTTCTCGATCGGCGCCTTCTTGACGGTGCAGGCCCGCCAGATGTCACCCTTTTCGACCTCGTGCGAATGCAGGGTCTCGCCATTGGCAAGAACGATGCGCATTGTGCCGTCGGCGGGTGCCTCGAAGGTGGTCGGGTGGCTGCCGTATTCCTCGGCCTTCTGCGCCATAAGGCCAACGTTTGCGACCGCACCAGCAGTGGCCGGGTTCAATGCACCGTTGGCTTTGAAGAACTTGATGCTTTCATCATAAACAGTTGCATAGCACCGGTCGGGGATGACGCAATTAGTATCACCCTTGGCACCGGTCTCATCCCAACCCTTGCCGCCCGCGCGGATCACCGCTGGCATCGAAGCATCAATGATCACATCGGAAGGAACATGCAGGTTGGTAATGCCCTTGTCGCTATCCACCATATACATGGATGGACGATCAGCCTTGATCGCGTTTATTGCGGCGACGATCTCGGCATTGTTTTGAACCCGCTCAAGCAAGTCGCCAAGACCCGAATTCGGATTCACACCCAGCGCATCCAGTTCCGCACCGAATTTTTCGAAAACCGGCGCCAACCAGGCCTTGACCGCATAGCCAAAGATGATCGGGTCCGAGACCTTCATCATCGTGGCTTTCAGGTGCAACGAGAACATTGTGCCGTCTTTCTTGGTGTCCTCGATGGCCTCTGCAAGGAAGGATGACAGTGCTTTGACCGACATGAAGGTCGCATCAGCCACGGTGCCTTCTTCCAGCGGCCACGCGTCCTTCAGGACAGTCACACTGCCGTCTTTGCCGACAAACTCGATCCTTGCATCGCCTGCCTGGGCAGCGGTGATGGTGGCCGATTTCTCATTGGCGTAAAAATCGTTGCCCGACATGGACGAGACTTTGGTTTTGCTGTCCGAGGTCCATTCGCCCATGGAATGCGGGTTGTTGCGGGCATAGTTTTTGACAGCCCGCGCCGCACGGCGGTCACTGTTACCTTCACGCAGAACCGGGTTCACGGCCGAGCCTTTGATGGCATCATAACGCGCACGGATCGCCTTTTCTTCGTCGGTCGAAGGTTCTTCGGGATAGGCCGGGATATCATAGCCTTGCGACTGCAACTCTTCTATGGCGGCCACCAGTTGCGGAACCGATGCCGAGATGTTCGGCAGCTTGATCACATTGGCGTCCGGGGTCTTTACCAGCTCACCCAATGCCGCCAGATCGTCCGAGACGCGCTGCTCATCCGTCAGGTTCTCGGGGAAGGCTGCCAGAATGCGCCCGGCCAGTGAAATGTCCTTGGTGCCCACGCTGACGCCAGCAGCCGAAGCGAACTTGCGAATGATGGGCAGGAACGAGGCGCTGGCCAGTTCGGGCGCTTCGTCTACAATGGTATACAATATGTCGAAGTTCGATTTATCTGCCATATTCTTTTACCTTTTTAAGCCTTTCGGGGCGTGCGATCCAAGAGTTGAAGCCACTACTTCAGCGTGGCGCAGGAGGGGCGCGATCACGATACCGCCCCTGGGTGACTCTGTTTTGACAGGGCCTCCCTTAAATCACGTTGCGCTGGGAATCAATCATCTGTGCCCGCGCATTTTGCCACGGGCTGGGCGTGGATGGCCTTTGATGTCATCAGCTCAACGTTTCGCCCGCCTGTCTTTGGCGTTTCCCTTCTGGTCACGCCACATGTTTTCCATAAAGCTGCACGGCTGGTCCCACGAATTTTTCGGGTTGCGGCCAAGGATTACCGAAATCTCTGCCCTGTCTCGGGATCAAATACCATGGCACGGTCAGGTTGAATGGATATGCCAATCCGGTCGCCGGTTTTGCTGCGCTGGTCATCCCTCTCTTCGACAATCAGTTTGTCACGATTTGGCGTCAGCAAATATGAGTAGGATACACCCCCAAGCGCTTCGGTCAGATCCACGGTGCAGGTGTCCGCAGACCGGTCGATATGAATATGTTCAGGGCGCATCCCCAACGTCACCTTGTCCGTTCCGGCAGGAACGGTTGCCGAGACCGGCAATGGCTGGCCCAAAGCGGGATGAGTGACATGGCCGTCGGCATAATCGCAATCGAGAAAGTTCATCGCGGGCGAACCGATGAAACCTGCAACAAACCGGTTGTCAGGATCACGATACAGATCCATCGGGGCGCCGACCTGTTCGATCCGGCCATCGCGCAGCACCACAATCTTGTCGGCCATCGTCATGGCTTCGACCTGATCATGGGTCACATAGATCATGGTTGCACCGATTTCCTGATGCAGACGCGCGATTTCGACGCGCATCTCGACACGCAATTCAGCGTCCAGGTTGGACAGGGGTTCGTCAAACAGAAAAACCTCGGGCCCGCGTACAATCGCCCGCCCGATCGCAACCCTTTGCCGTTGCCCCCCGGACAGGGCCTTGGGTTTGCGCTTGAGATAGGGATCAAGCTTCAGAATGCTGGAAGCCTCCTGCACCTTCTGGTCGATCTCGGCTTTTGGGACACCGTTCATGCGCAGGCCAAATCCCATGTTTTCGGCCACTGACATGTGCGGGTAAAGCGCATAAGTCTGAAACACCATCGCCACGCCGCGCTTGGCTGGATCCATATGTGTCACCTCGCGCGATCCAATGTGAATCTCACCTTCCGAGGTTTCTTCCAGCCCTGCGATCATCCGCAACAACGTGGATTTTCCGCACCCTGAAGGCCCAACAAAAACGCAGAACTCTCCATCTTCGATTTGCAGGTCGATCCCATGAATGACCTGAGTCTGACCGTACCGTTTGATTGCCCGATTCAGAGTTACACCTGTCATGTCATTAGCATCCTGTCGTTTTTCGAACCTGGGCCTGTTTCGGGAAACCGCCAGGCTTGTGCCTCGGTTCCGATTTGTTCAGCCACACGCCGCAGGCGCGGCACCCAGGCTTCGAGTTGATCGAAATCCATTCGTTCGGTGGACCCGGTTATCGAAATCGCCCCAAGCATCCGACCGTTCGACGTCAGAACTGGGCAGGCGATGCATATGATGCCAGGCTCGTGCTCTTCATCATCGACGGCAAATCCCCGGCTGCGAATTCTGTCAAGATCAGCCCGCAACATCTTTTCGGATGTCAGAGTTTTGTCGGTGAAGCGGTGATAGCTTTGCTGCGACACCGCCCTGTTCAGCGCATCTTCGTCCAAGAAGGCCAGCATCGCCTTGCCGACCCCCGTGCAGTAGGCCGGGCCAACTTTTCCAGCCTGAGAGTACATCTCGATCGGTTGTGCGGCGTTGCGTTTGTCGACGTAAAGAACCTGACTGGAATCAAGCTGCGCCAGATGCACGGTTTCACCGGTTTCTTGGCTGAGGGCATCCAGAAAAGGCCGCGCTATCGGGGCCAATGAGCTTTGCGTCCATGCCGCATGGGCCAACCGAACCAACCGCATCCCGGGCGCATAGGTCTGCCTGTCGCGGTCATAAGACAGCATTCCCTGGTTGGTCAGGGATTGCAGAAATCGGTAAAGGGTCGCCTTTGGAAAATCGCTGTTTTCCAAAAGTTCAGCGAATCGAACTGGGCGCTCGAACGACGCTACATGATCCAGCACATTACATGCTTTGCCTATAGTTCCGTCACCTGACACGGGCCATCATTCTCCTCCGATTATCCCTCGCCATCCTCACGAGGGTCTTGACAACAGTAACCGAGTCGATGTGTAGTTTTCAATATATAAAACAAGGTTTCATTATTTGGAACTTTGCAGGAGACCAACAGGGAGGAAACCATGTATTCAACTTTCAAGCGCACGACGGCTGCGCTGGCGCTTGGTGTCGCGATGGCGGCGCCAGCTGCTGCGGAACTCACCGGAGATCTGCGGATTTTTCTGGACACATCGAACCCGGCGCCACGCGCGACGATGGAGGCGATGATCGAGCGTTTTGGGGCACAGCATCCGGGGTTGGAAATCGAAACAACCGTTATCGACCGCGAGGCGTACAAGACGCAGATTCGAAATTTCCTGACAGCTGACACACCGGATGTGGCCACGTGGTACGCGGCCAACCGTATGAAACCATATGTCGAGGCGGGTCTGTTCGAGGATGTTTCAGATTTGTGGGCCGAGCCCGAAATCGCCGACAACCTCGCTTCGACCAAGGGCGCGTTGACAATCGACGGCAAGCAATGGGGCGTGCCCTATACCTACTATCAGTGGGGTGTCTACTATCGCAAAGACATCTTTGACGAGCTAGGCCTGAGCGAGCCGACCACTTGGGAAGAAGAACTGTCCAACTGCCAGAAAATCGTCGATTCCGGACGGGCCTGCTATACTATTGGCACCAAGTTCCTTTGGACCGCCGGTGGCTGGTTTGATTATCTGAACATGCGGACCAATGGTTTCGACTTCCACCAGCAACTCGCCAACGGCGAAGTCAGCTGGGAAGATGATCGGGTAAAACAGACTTTCGCCAACTGGAAACAGTTGATCGACATGGGCGCCTTCATCGACAATCACCAGACGTATAGCTGGCAGGAAGCCCTGCCCTTCATGGTCAATGGTGAGGCAGCAGCCTATCTGATGGGCAACTTCGCAGTGGCACCGTTGCGCGATGCGGGCCTGACGGATGACCAGCTGGATTTCTACCAGTTCGTCGCGATCAATCCCGATGTTGAGCTGGCCGAAGACGCCCCGACCGACACGTTCCACATCCCGGCCAATGCTTCGAACAAGGAAGCTGCGCGCGAATTCCTGCGTTTCGTGGTCTCTGCTGATGAACAGACCGAAATCAACAACGGCGCAAATCTCGGCCAATTGCCGGTCAACGCGCAATCCGCCGTGGATGACGACAAGTTCCTGCAACAGGGCTTTGAAATGCTTTCGTCCAACAGCCCCGGTGGGGTAGCCCAGTTCTGGGACCGTGACGCGCCTGCGGAAATGGCCAAAGTGTCCATGGAAGGTTTCCAGGAATTCATGGTCAAACCCGACAACTTGGACCGGATACTGGCCAAACTCGAACGCGCGCGCGAGCGTATTTACGATAACTGACCAGGCAAGGGTCGGGCCAAAGCCCGGCCCACGCTCCTTTGAATCGTAGGGCGGGTTCCGACCCGCCTTGCTCCAACAGACCCGAGTTTCCCATGACAGTTGCAGCCGACGCCTCAGAACAGGAAAGCTGGTTCCATCGCAACCAACAACGCATCGCACCCTGGCTGTTTCTGGCCCCCGGGATGCTGTTCTTTTTGGTCTATGTGATTATCCCGGTATTCCAGTCCTTCAACCTGTCACTTTACGAGTGGGACGGCCTGGGCGCTGCGGAATACGTCGGCTTTCGCAACTACGAAGACCTGTATTGGGAATGGGTAGACCGGGATGCCTTCTACATCTCGATGAAGAACAATCTGATCTGGCTGATCCTGTACCTGGCAGCGATTCCGGCAGGTTTGTTCATCGCCCTGTTCCTGAATCAGACCGTTTGGGGCATCCGCCTGTATAAGTCCCTGTTTTTCTTTCCTTTCGTGATTTCCCAAGTCGTGGTGGGGCTGGTGTTCACCTGGTTCTACGATCCGACCTTCGGGTTGCTGAACGAATTCCTCGGCTTCTTCGGCCTCGGCCCGGTAAACGTGTTGGGCGATGAGCGTTTCGTGACCTATGGCATCATCTTCGCCGGCCTCTGGCCACAAACCGCCTATTGCATGATCCTGTACCTTACCGGCCTGAACGCTGTAGACCCGGAACAGATCGAAGCAGGACGCCTGGACGGGGCCAAGGGTTGGAAGATGCTTTGGCACATCATCATTCCACAATTGCGGCCCGCAACCTTTATCGCGTTTGTCGTGACCATCATCGGCGCATTACGGTCTTTCGACCTGATCTCAATCATGACACAAGGCGGACCTTTCGGATCCTCCCGCGTGCTGGCCTATTACATGTTCGAGGTCGCGCTGTCCGAATATGGCTTCCGCATGGGTTATGGCGCGGCCATCGCCGTGATCCTATTCCTGATCATGTTGTGCTTCATCGCCTACTTCCTGTGGTCGATGTACCGTGAAGAGAAGGGGCGCTAAGATGTTTCCCAAACCCATCGAAAAACAACCCCGCGCGGCGCAGATCACGTATCAAGCCATGCTTCCATTGGCCCTTCTGTTGTGGCTGGGTCCCCTGCTGGCGGTTGCTCTTTTCTCGGTAAAACCCGCTGCTGACTTCACCAACGCAAATTACTGGGGAATGCCGTCCAGCTTTGAGGGCGCCTTCAACTATGGTCAGGTGTTCTTCAACTCGGACATGCCGCGATACCTGCTGAATTCATTTATGATCACCGTCCCTACCGTGATCGGAGCGGTGGCCCTCAGTTGCATGACCGGCTTCGCGCTTGGCATCTACAAGTTCAAGTCGAACCTCTGGATCTTTTTCATGTTCGTGGCCGGGAATTTCGTGCCCTTCCAGATCCTGATGGTGCCGGTGCGCGACCTGACCCTGCAACTTGGGCTCTACAACACCAAGACCGGGCTGGTCCTGTTCCACATCGCATTTCAGACCGGGTTCTGCACCCTGTTCATGCGCAACTTCATCCGCGCCCTGCCCTTTGAACTGATCGAGGCCGCACGGGTCGAGGGTATCAGCGAATGGCGCATCTTCTGGTACGTGGTCCTGCCGCTGATGAAGCCCGCGATCGCCGCGCTCAGCGTGCTGATCTTCACCTTCATCTGGAACGACTATTTCTGGGCCGTCGTCCTGACGCAAGGCGCAGAAAGCCAGCCTGTAACTGCCGGAATCACCAGTTTCAACGCACAATTCCGCGCCGCTTATCAATTGATGAGCGCGGGCTCCATCGTGGCGGCTCTGCCACCGGTGGCCATGTTCTTCCTGATGCAGAAACACTTCATTGCGGGTTTGACCCTCGGAGCTGTGAAATGACCAAAATTACCTTTATCGGTGCCGGGTCCACAATTTTCATGCAGAACATCGTTGGGGATGCTCTGTTAACCCCTGCACTGGCCGACAGTCACTTTGCGCTTATGGATATCGACCCCCAGCGCCTTGCGGAAAGCGAAGCAGTTGCGCGCTCCATGATCCGCTCGGTCGGGGCCGGGGCGACAGTCTCGACCCATACCGACCGCCGCGCGGCGCTGGACGGGGCCGATTTCGTCATCACCGCGTTTCAGGTGGGGGGATACAAGCCCTGCACGATCACCGATTTCGAGATCCCCAAGCAGTATGGCTTGCGTCAAACCATCGCTGATACGCTGGGCGTCGGAGGGATCATGCGAGGCCTGCGCACGGTTCCGGTGCTTTGGGGTGTCGCAGGGGACATGATGCAACTCTGTCCGAACGCGACAATGCTACAATACGTAAATCCGATGGCCATCAACACCTGGGCACTGGCCGAACGCTTCCCGACCCTGAAACATGTGGGTCTTTGTCACTCGGTTCAAAATACAGTCGAGGAACTGGCCCACGATCTGGATCTGCCAAAGGATGAGTTCCGCTACAAAGTCGCGGGCGTCAATCACGTCGCATTCTTTCTGAAACTGGAACATCAAGGTCGCGACCTGTATCCGGCACTGCGCCAGGGCTATCACACGGGGAAATTCCCGAAGGCACCGCTGCTGATGCCGCGCTGCCCCAACAAGGTGCGGTACGAGGTGATGGATCACCTGGGCTATTTCTGCACAGAAAGCTCGGAACACCTGGCCGAATACGTGCCGTGGTTCATCAAGGAAGGG
The DNA here is from genome assembly GCF_013034175.1 of Ruegeria sp. HKCCA5463. Lineage (NCBI taxonomy): Bacteria > Pseudomonadati > Pseudomonadota > Alphaproteobacteria > Rhodobacterales > Roseobacteraceae > Ruegeria > Ruegeria sp. HKCCA5463. The sequence goes on along the minus strand of NZ_WQFL01000006.1, from coordinate 158,698 downwards.
CGACAGGACCTGATCGAGGAATTCTCCATCCCGCTGGACGAATACCCCACCCGCTGCGTCGAGCAGGTCGAGATGTGGAAGGAACAGGCCAAGACCCTGACCGACGGGCGCAATATCGATGTCACGCGCAGCCACGAATTCGCGGCCGAACTGATGAACGCGATCGTTACGAACACGCCCTACATGGCCTATGGCAACCTGCCCAACACCGGCCAGATCCCGCAACTGCCCATGGGCGCGGCGGTCGAAACCCCCTGCCTGGTGGACAGCAACGGCGTACAGCCTTCTGTCGTGACCGACATCCCGCCGCAGTTGATTGCCCTGATGCGCACCCAGATCAACGTACAGGAACTGACTGTTCGGGCCCTGACAGAACAGAACCCCGAATACATCTATCACGCCGCGATGATGGATCCGCACACCGCCGCCGAACTGGACCTGCGCCAGATCCGCAACCTTGTCACGGATCTGCTGACGGCCCACAACGATTGGCTGCCCGACTGGTGCCGCCCGGCCCGCGCCGCCTGATCTTCATCTTTTCACAAATACTCAGATCCAACTTCCGCCAAGAAAAACAAAGCCAGAAATGACAAAACGCCGCTCACAACATTGGTATGGAAAACTCGACAAGGATGGCTTCATCCACCGGTCGTGGATGAAAAACCAGGGCTTTCCCGACCACGCTTTTGATGGACGACCCATAATTGGCATCTGCAACACCTGGTCGGAACTGACCCCCTGCAACTCGGGCCTGCGCGATCTGGCCGAGGGCGTAAAACGCGGCGTGTGGGAGGCGGGCGGCGTTCCGGTAGAATTCCCCGTCATGTCGCTGGGCGAAACCCAGATGAAACCCACTGCGATGCTGTTCCGCAACCTGCTGGCCATGGATGTCGAGGAATCGATCCGCGCCTATGGTATTGACGGGGTCGTTCTGTTGGGCGGCTGCGACAAGACCACGCCGGGGCAGTTGATGGGGGCGGCGTCAGTCGATCTGCCTTCGATCGTCGTCAGTTCAGGCCCGATGCTGAACGGTAAATACCGCGGGCAGGATATCGGGTCCGGCACCGATGTCTGGAAATTTTCCGAAGCGGTTCGGGCTGGCGAAATGACCTTGCAGGATTTCATGAACGCCGAATCCGGCATGTCGCGCAGCGCTGGCGTCTGCATGACCATGGGCACCGCGTCCACCATGGCGTCGCTGGTCGAGGCGATGGGCATGAGCCTGCCCACCAATGCCGCGCTTCCGGCGGTCGACGCCCGCCGCATGGCGCTGGCGCACATGACAGGCCGGCGCATCGTCGAGATGGTCGACGAAGACCTCAAGCCCTCGGACATCCTGACCAAAGAGGCGTTTGAGAACGCCATCCTCGCCAACGCGGCCTTAGGAGGCTCGACCAATGCGGTGGTTCACCTGCTGGCGCTGGCGGGACGTGTTAGGGTTGACCTGACCTTGAAGGACTTTGAAATCGGATCCGAAATACCACTGCTGGTCAACTGCATGCCGTCGGGCAAATACCTGATGGAAGACTTCTGCTACGCAGGCGGCATGCCGGTGGTACTGAATGAACTCAAATCGTTCCTGCGCCCGGCAAAGACGGTTCTGAACAAGGATATCTCGGCTCACTTCGAAGGAGCCGAGTGTTTCGATACCGACGTCATCCGTCCCTTCGATGATCCTGTAAAGCCCGCTGCCGGCCTGCGTGTTCTGCGCGGCAACCTTGCGCCGAATGGGGCCATCGTCAAGCCTTCGGCGGCCACTGACGCGCTTCTTGAAACCGAGGGCGAGGCTTTCGTGTTCGACAACATCGAAGACCTAAAGGCCAATATCGACCGTGAAGACCTGCCGGTCACGACCAAGAGCATCCTAGTGCTCAAAGGGTGTGGCCCCAAAGGGTATCCGGGCATGCCCGAGGTCGGCAACATGCCAATTCCGGCGAAATTGGTGAAAGAGGGTGTACGAGACATGATCCGGATCTCGGATGCCCGCATGTCGGGAACAGCTTATGGCACCGTCATTTTGCATGTCAGCCCCGAAGCACAGGCGGGTGGCACGCTGGCGCTGGTCAAAACCGGAGACCGCATCCGTGTTTCAGCCAGCAGTGGCGAACTGGAACTGCTTGTGGACGAAAACGAACTGAACGCCCGCCGCGCCGCGTGGCAACCGGATGATCCGCACTACACTCGCGGTTACGCAAAACTTTACATCGACCATGTGCTGCAAGCGGATCAGGGGGCGGATCTGGATTTCCTTGTTGGCAAAGACACCCGCCTCGTGACCAGAGAGAGCCACTGATGACCCAACCAGCTACATTCCACGATCTCAACGGGGCCTCCGTCTATATCACCGGCGGTGGCTCGGGCGTTGGTGCGGCGCTGACAGATGGATTCATGGCACAGGGGGCCAATGTGGCCTTCATTGGTCGGTCGGATGCCAGCGGGTTTGTCGAAGAGATGCGCGACAAGCACGGCCGCGCGCCGCTGTTCCTGCAAGGCGACATGACGGATACCGAACTGCTGCACGCGACGATGGTCAAAGCTGCCGAGGCTCATGGCCCTTTGAACGTTTTGGTAAACAATGCGGCCAACGACCAACGTCATACGCTTGAGGAATCCACGACGGAATTCTGGGACTGGATGATCGAGGTGAACCTGAAAGCCTATTATTTCGCGTGTCAAGAAGCCGCCCGGCAAATGAAAGATGGCGGGGCAATCATCAATTTCAGCTCGATCAGTTACATGATGGGCAATGCTGGCTATCCGATCTATACGACCTCGAATGCCGGGATCACGGGGATGACACGGTCATTGGCACGAGAACTTGGGCCGAGGAATATCCGCGTAAACGCTCTGGCCCCCGGCTGGGTTCTGACGCAAAAACAGTTGGATAAATGGGCCACACCCGAGGATCTGGCGGCCCATTTGGACCGGCAATGTCTGAAAGAGCACCTGAAGCCCGAGGATATGATAGCACCAACACTTTTTCTGGCGTCCAGGGCCAGCCATGCGATGACCGGGCAATGTATAGCTGTTGACGGCGGCGTTGTGGTTTCGGGGTGATGTTATGAATACTGAATGGATCGCCGTCGACTGGGGAACATCTCATTTACGGGCCTGGGCCATGCAGGGTTCGACTGCGCTGGACCATGCGCAATCCGGCAAGGGCATGGCGCATGTCGGGCCTGACGGGTTTCAAGCCGCACTGCTGGATTTGATCGAAAACTGGTTGCCCGGCGCGCCGGTGGATGTGGTCGCTTGCGGAATGGTCGGCGCACGCCAGGGCTGGGTGGAAGCCCCTTATTCGACCGTGCCCTCGGACCCCTTGCCGGATGTCCCTATCCGCGTACCCGGATCAGACCCGCGCATTCGGGCCTTTGTCATACCCGGTCTGAAACAGACAACTCCGCCGGATGTGATGCGGGGTGAGGAAACCCAGATTGCCGGATTTCTGGGCACGCGCCAGAATTGGGATGGCGTTATCTGCCTGCCCGGAACCCACACGAAATGGGTTCAGGTAAGCGCTGGCGAGGTTGTAAGCTTTCGTACCTTCATGACGGGTGAGTTGTTCGACCTGCTGTGTGGTCAGTCCGTGCTGCGGCACTCTGTAGGCCCGGGCTGGGACGAAGACGCCTTCGCCGAGGCGGTTGCGGATACGTTGTCAAAGCCCGAACAATTGGCTGCGCGTCTCTTTAACTTGCGAGCGGCAGACTTGCTGCAAGGTCAGGCCAAAGCCACCGCGCGTGCGTGCCTTTCCGGAATGTTGATCGGGGCCGAACTGGCCGCGACACGGCCCTATTGGCTGGGGCAGCAACTGGCCATTATCGGGGCGGAAGGCGTGTCGCAGACATATGCAACAGCCCTGCAACGGCAAGGCGCGTTCGTGGAAACCGCAAACGCCACCGAGGCAACTCTGGCCGGGCTTGCACTGGCCCGAAACATGACAAGGCAAACCGCATGAGCCGTCCCATCATCGCCATATTGCGTGGCTTGCAACCACACGAAGCCAATGCCGTTGGCCGCGCCATTATCGATGCCGGCATCGACCGGATCGAAGTGCCGCTCAATTCTCCGGATCCGCTCGACAGTATCGGCACTTTGGTTGATGCGTTTGGAAATCAGGCCCTGATCGGCGCGGGCACTGTTTTGACAGTCGATCAGGTGGACGCTGTGTCGGTCGCCGGAGGCAAGTTGATCGTATCGCCCAACTATGACGCCGAGGTCATCAAGCGTTCCGTCGCGTTGGGCCTGCAAAGCTGGCCGGGGGTTTACACCCCAACCGAAGCTTTTGCAGCCCTCAAGGCCGGGGCCACCGGGTTGAAGCTGTTCCCTGGGGTGATGGCTGGTCCGGCGGGTTTGGCCGCCTTACGTCCGGTTTTGCCCATAGGCTCGCTTGTTTTTGCCGTTGGCGGTGCCGGACCCGACAATTTCGGGCAATGGATCAAAGCGGGCGCAGATGGCTTTGGGATAGGCTCTGCACTTTTCAAACCCGGAATGGATGTCGCCGAAATCGCCGAGCGCGCCCGGCATATCGTTACGGCCTATGACGAGGCCGCCGGATGAGCACCATCTTTGACGACCGCCCCTGCGAGTTGGGCGAAGGCCCGTTGTGGCATCCTGAAAGGCGTCAGCTTTTCTGGTTCGATATCATAGGCAAACGTCTGATGACCCGCGAGCGGGGAATGCCCAAAAGCTGGAGCTTCGATGAACATGTCTCCGCCGCGGGCTGGGTGGATCGCGATACGCTTCTTATGGCGTCGGAAACGGGGCTGTGGCGTTTTGATTTGCAATCCGGAAAGCGGAACTTGATCACGCCTCTGGAAGCCGACAACCCCGTCACCCGTTCAAACGATGGCCGCGCCGATCCGTGGGGCGGGTTTTGGATCGGCACAATGGGCCAGCAGGCGGAACCCGGCGCCGGATCAATCTATCGCTTCTGGAGAGGCGAGTTGAGGCGATTGGTTCCAGATGTAACAATCTCAAACGCGATCTGTTTTGCCCCCGATCGTTCGGTGGCCTATTTCTGTGACACCGCAACGAAACAAGTCAGGCGCTGGCGTCTGAACGCCGAAACCGGTTGGCCGGAAGGCGACAGCGCAGTTTTTCTGGATTTGCGCAAAGAAGGTCTGAACCCGGATGGTGCGGTCATCGATACCCAGGGGAATATCTGGATTGCACAATGGGGTGCCAGCCGGATTGCGGCATACACGGCCGACGGCATGTTTCTGAAGGCCGTTGCATTTGACGCATCCCATACGTCCTGCCCCGCTTTCGGGGGCGATGAACTGAATACGCTTTTCTGCACAACGGCCCGTCAGGGATTGAGCGCAGAAGCAATAGACAACCAACCGACCAACGGCATGACTTTTGCCGCGCGAAATGCAGGTCAGGGTCAGGCAGAACACAAGGTCATCTTATGAAGCCGGAACTGGGCGTTTGTTATTATCCTGAACATTGGCCAGAGGCGATGTGGGCCGACGATGCCGCGCAAATGGTCGAAACAGGCCTGACATGGGTGCGCATTGGCGAGTTCGCGTGGAGCCGCATCGAGCCGCAATCCGGCGTATTGCAATTCGAATGGCTGGATCGCGCGATTGAGACACTCGGAGCAGCCGGATTGAAGGTCGTGCTGGGCACGCCAACCGCAACGCCGCCGCGCTGGATGTTGGACAAACACCCGGACATGCTGGCTGCCGATGAAAATGGCAACCCGCGCAAGTTCGGATCCCGGCGGCATTACTGCTTTAGCCATCAAGGCTATATCGACGAATCTACCCGCATCGCCCGGATATTGGGTGAACGGTACGGTAAGAACCCGCATGCGGTCGCGTGGCAGATTGACAATGAATATGGGTGTCACGACACCACTCTCAGCTACACCGCTGCTGCCCAACAGGCGTTTCGCCATTGGCTGGCCGAACGGTACGGAACAATTGAAACGCTGAACCGGGCGTGGGGCAATGTGTTCTGGTCGATGGAATATCGCAACTTCAGCGAAATCGACTTGCCCAATCAAACCGTGACCGAGCCGAACCCGGCTCATGTACTGGCATTCCGGCGTTTCAGTTCGGATCAGGTCGCGGCTTTCAACAAAGCACAGGTGGATACGCTGCGGCCGTTGACTGATGCGCCGCTCTTGCACAATTACATGGGCCGTATTCTGGACTTCGACCATTTCAAAGTTGGCGCGGATCTGGATATCGCTACCTGGGACAGTTATCCGATCGGTTTTCTGTCGGACCGGCTGGAAGCCGACGACGCGCACAAGACCGCCTTTTTGCAACAGGGCGATCCGGACATGCAGGCGTTTCATCATGATCTCTACCGGGCGGTCGGGCGTGGCCGTTGGTGGGTGATGGAACAACAACCCGGCCCGGTGAATTGGGCACCGTATAATCCGGCGCCGCTGCCCGGAATGGTGCGGCTTTGGTCATTGGAGGCGGTTGCTCATGGCGCCGAGGTGGTGAGTTATTTCCGATGGCGGCAAGCCCCGTTTGCGCAAGAGCAAATGCATGCCGGCTTGCTGACGTCGAACAATCACCCTGCTGCTGCACTGGCAGAAGCCCGTCAGACCGCAGATGACCTGAACTCGTTGGGTGCGGTGCAACAGATACAGGCCAAAGTGGCCATTCTGTTCGATTACGCCTCGGACTGGGCGTGGTCCACACAACCACAAGGCGCGGGATTTGACTATTTCCGATTGGTTTTTTCGGCATATCGCGCGCTGCGACGGGCCGGTCTGTCGGTAGACTTTGTTTCGGCGAAGGACATTCCAGGCAATTACTCGGTGATCTTTGCCCCCGGTTTGGCCACAATGGATCCTGATGTGGAACAACGTCTGGCTGAGAGATGCGATCTTGCCATTCTGGGACCGCGCAGCGGCGCGATCACCCGCGATTTTCAAATCCCTGAAAAGGGCAGACCCGGTCTGAGCAGGATCGATTGCGATGTTGATCTGGTCGAAACTCTGCCGCCCACGGTTGAACGCGCGGTCAAGGGTGGCGGAACGGCGCAGCATTGGATCGACCGATTGTCAGGAACGGCCCAAGACCTGCTGAGTTTCGAAGACGGAACACCTGCTCTCAAGGCAGGGGACGGAATCTGGTACTTGGCCGGCTTCCCGGATGCAGACCTTTGGGACCGCGTGATAGCCATGGCGGCGGAAGAAGCCGATTTGACATTGCGCAGGATGCCGCAAGGCCTGCGACTGCGCGAGACGGCCAATCATGACTTCCTGATCAACTACAACGCAGGGCCGGTGGATTGGAACGGGCTCACCGTCGAAGGTTGTGACGTCAAAATCCTGAAACGCAATCCGCCCGAACCGACCTGAGGTCAGTCCGGGCGGGTGCCGAGATTACGAAGCTGCGCTGCTATTCGTCGCTTTGCAGGCTATTGGGGTCAAACACCCCGCCGAAACCACTGTTGTTGGACGGAGCGCTTTCGGAGTCAGACCCACCATCTGCGCCTTCGTTTTCGTCACCCCCTAAAGAGTTCGGTGCAAAAACATTGCCAAAGCCGCTGTTGTTCGACGGTTTCGGGGTGGTTTGAACACCGCCCTGTTCCGCTTCTTCAGCTTCGCGTTGCTTGAGGCGTTCTTCACGCTGTTTGCGCAACTCCTGAATACGCTGTTCCGCTTCCAACTTCTTCTGCTCGCGGACATCGGCGATACACTGCGCCGGATTGTAGGTGGCCGCAGTGCCGACAACTGTGATCGTTGCGACGGCAAATACAACCAGCAGAACCGCTGCCATGTTGCCGGAAAAGAAGCTGGGCAGTTTGATCTTGCCGGCCAGCTCTTCAACCGTCGCGTTCTTGCGCGCCGCTGCCACCAGTTCCTGACGTTTCAGCTTGGCTTCGTTCAGCAGAGCGAAGAACACTGTCAGCGCCACGATGATGAAGGCCAGCGCCGAGATCGCGGGTGTGATGCCATAACGGACCTTTTGGGCCAGTTCGATCGTCAACGTCGGGTATTCACCGAAGGTAAAGGTGGTGGTGTTGTAGTTTTCGAACGATGCGAGGAACGCCAACACCGCTGCCGATGCAATCGCCGGGCGCATGAACGGCAACAGGATCTTGCGGAAGGCCTGTGCGTGGCTGGCACCAAGGTCCAGCGCAGCCTCGGTCAAGGCCACGTCGTATCGCTGCAAGCGTGCCACCAACACCAGCATGCAGTAGCTGGCGATAAAGGTTGATTGGCCGATCACCGTCAGAAAAATGCCATTTGACAGGAAGCTGTCCGCCCCCAGTCCCAGCATCCGGTTGATACGATCCCAGAACACCAGCGTCGAGATACCCAGAACAACACCCGGGATCAGGATCGGAGCGATAATGATCGTATAGTAAGTCGCCCGAAGTTTTGGCCAGATCTGGGTCAGCATCAGTGCACCCGCCAGACCCATGGCCACTGACAGGATGACCGTGCCGATCCCGATGATCAGTGAGTTCTTGATACCGTTCAGGATGCGCTGATCCTGAAACAGCTCGCCAAACCACTGGAAGGTCAGACATTCCCACGGGCTCATCCGTGGGAAGCCGGACGAGTTGAACGCGGTGATCGACATGATCACAAGCGGTCCCAGCAGATAAAGGAAGAAGATCGCCAGATAGACCCAGATGCTTATGCGGAGAAAGGAATTGTTCATTTCCCGATATCCCCCATGTTCACTTTGAACAGGCGCATCATGGCCAGCACGAACAGGATACAGGTCACCAGCAGGACGATCGCGTAAGCAGCCCCTTGCGGCCAGTCGTTGTTATCGTTGAACTGCTGATAGATCAGCTGTGTGAACCACAGCGACGAAGGCCCGCCCAGGATCTGCGGTGCCGCCAGCGCGCCCGCAGACAGCATGAACACCATCGTACAGCCCGAACTGATCCCTGGCTTGGCATAAGGAATGACCACACGCCAATGTATCCGCCACCACGGCGCACCAAGGTCGCGCGCGGCTTCGATCTGATTTTTATCCAAACTTTCTATGACGTTATACATTGGGAAGATCATCAGCAGAATATAGGCATAACCCAGCCCGGCATAGAGCGCGATATCGTTCCGGATGAAGTCGAACGGCGTATCCCAGACCCCCAGCCCCACGAACAACGTGTTCAGAACACCGGTTTCACCGAAGATAATGCGCAACGCAAAGGCGCGCAGGATTTCGTTGATCCAGTAAGGGATGATCAGCATGATCGCGAAGATGCGGATATGGCTGCCTTCGGACTGCCCCAGATAGTAGGCGATCGGATAGCAGATGATCAGGTTGAAAATCGTCACGCAAACGGCCGCCACGAGGGTGCGGAAGAACACCCGCAGGTCAACCGTATTGTAATCCTGACTGCCGCCTTCAGGGCCGTATATCAGGTACTTGTAGTTCTCCAGCGTATAGACGTCCTTCGGCCCGCCAATCTCTGGAGGCGGGAGGTTTGGACGGAACGAGAAATCCAGCATCGACAGCTGCGGCAGGATGATAAGGCCGATGGTCCAGAACAGAACCAAACCCAGGATCGCCAAGCCCATACCGGTGCCGTTGCGATTGAAGAATTCTTTCAGAAATCGGGGCATGAGATCGTCCCCCTATTCCGCTGCCAGTTCACCGGCAGGAACGATGACCGCGTTATGCGTCTCGTATTCCAGCGTGATGTTCTGTCCGGTGTGGTCCTCGAAAGATTGCCCATGGTTGGGGATCGAGACCTTGATTTCTTTTCCGCCTTCACCTTCTGTGAAGATGTTAAAGACGTTGCCCTCGAACTCTTCATGATTGACCCGGGCGGTGACGAAGTGATCGCCCGTTGCGCCATCGGGGGCAATCGCAAAGGCCTCGGGACGGATGAACATCATCGCGTCATCACCTTCTTTCATCTTGCCCTGATTGGCCGTCGAAATCCTTGCCACCAGATCACCCGAACGGTTGGTCGCGATCAAAGCTTCCTTGCCCATCACTTGCTTGATTTTCCCGCGGAACACATTGTTTTCGCCAACGAATGAAGCCGCGAAAGCCGTGTTGGGATCGTTGTAAATCGTCTTCCCGTCGGCGATTTGATCAATCACACCGGCACGCATGACGGCGATATTGTCTGACATGGTCAGCGCTTCGCCCTGGTCGTGTGTGATGTAGATGAAGGTAATGCCCACGCGCTGCTGAATTTCACGCAACTCGGTCCGCATGTGCTGGCGCAGCTTCAGGTCAAGTGCCGAAAGGGGCTCGTCCAGCAACAACACGTCTGGCTCAGCGCAGAGTGCCCGGGCAATCGCAACACGCTGACGTTGACCGCCTGACAATTCGCTTGGCAGCTTGTCCCCTTGCCCCGGTAACGCAATCATGTCCAGAAGCTCATCGGCGCGCCTGCGGCGTTCGGCAGCACTGGCCCCTTTGATTTCCATGGAAAACGTGATGTTTTCCCAGACCTTCATCAGCGGGAACAATGCGAGGTTCTGAAAGATCAGCGCCGTCGGGCGCTTGTTGGGCCCGATACCGCGCATATTGTTGCCACCAATCAGGACGTTGCCTTCGCTTGGTTCAAGAAAGCCGGACACTGCCCTCAGAATGGTTGTTTTTCCGCAGCCCGATGGCCCGAGGAACGAAAAGAAATCGCCCCCGTTGATGTTGACGTTTGCATCGCGCACGGCGACGAAGTCGCCGAAACGGATCCACAGGTTTTCCAGATCGACTCCGACCCCTGCACTCATTTTTGGTTTCTCCCTGAGGTGCGTGTTGTCACCACACAGTATTAGTGTCCGCCACGCCGGGACGGCGCGCAGATGGGTGCCCCCCGCAGGATGCGGAGGGCGAAGGTTCGGAACGCTTAAGCGCTCTTGAACTTGTTGACGAACTCGGTCCGGGTTTCAGCATACCACGGCGCTTCTGCCGGCCACGGATTGAGATTGGCCAGCGAGTCGCCCGGATAGGCCTCGGCAAAGTTCTTCTTGTAGGTGTCGCCGGAATACTGGTCGGCGCCCAATACCGGCGAGTTGTAGCCGTGGCTGTCAATGGCAACACCGGCCGGCTTGGCCTGATAGGCAAAGTCGATGAAAGCGTAAACCTGATCGATATTTGCGGCACCAGTCGGCATGGACATACCATCCACCCAAGCCATCGCACCTTCGACAGGCGCCTGATAGTGCACCGGCTCGCCTGCGGATTTCAGTGCAAGGGGTGGGCCGTCCCAGGTTTGGCCAACAATAACGCCTTCGTTCAGAAGACCGTTCTTCTGTGTGTCGGCGTCGTTCCAGATCAGTTTGATGCGGTCCTTGCGTGCAACGCACCAATCGGTGATCTGGCCCCAAACCTTACGCATAGTGTCTTCATCACCATATGCCGCCCAGACCGAACCCGGCTCCATCTCGCCAGCGCGTTCCATATAAAGGCCGGCGCCCAGCATCATGGAATGCGCGCGACCCATGGTTTTCCCGGCGTTCGCTTCCGACCACACGTCGCCATAGGACGGCGCATCACCATCCGGTAGCCACAGGTCAGTACGGTAAGCGATTCCTTCTGTACCCCAGATATGCGGCAGCCAGTGCGCACCTGAATCGCCAAAGTTCCACGCATCAGTACCAATCTTGGCCATGGCAGGGTTCACCAGATCGATCGGAACCTTGTTCATGTCGAATGGCTGGAGCAGCTCCAGCGGTTCCCACTGCAACGACCGGTTGTTGGTCGGTGAAACGATATCAAAACCCTGGCCCTTGGTGGCCTTCATCTTGTTGATGATTTCTTCGTTCGAGCCGATGCCGGTGTAGTTCACCTTGATTCCCGTAAGGGTCTCAAACTCTTCAATGAAGCTGGGCGGCAGGTAATCCGACCACATCAGAATGTTGATTTCGCCCGACGAAGCCAGAGCGCTCTTGCTGTACAGGGGTGCCGCAAGTGCTGCGGCGCCCGCGCTTTTCAGCACAGAGCGTCTCGAAAGAGTCGAATGTTTAGTCATAAGTGTTCTCCCGTTGTTGGATTAGTTTGTTATTGTTTTTTATTCATAGGACTTTCTGTGCCCGTACGTCAGTCCAAAAGTGACAGTTTGCGGAATTCTTATGTCCAGTTTTGAGTCTTGACACGTTTTGGTTGAATTTCAAGGCGTTAGTTTTCCTCCCAGACAGTGAAATCGTATGCACAGACCGGATCGGAGCCAAGCAGCATGCGTCGTGATCCACCGCCAGGCAGGGGTTTGGACATGTCACCAAAATTGAAGGCAAAATGCAACGTACCGCGCCGGGTTGCGCGTAAGTCTGGATCGCAGTCCAGAGGTTTCAGCCCTGCCCATTCCAGGACATCGCGCATAATCTCGTGCAAGAGCGCACCGCTGGGGACCATGGCCAGATATGTTGCACGATCCGACCGGACGACCGCTGGGCTGCCGTCGCAATAGGCACTTTTGAAGCGCGCCAGGACATTTGCCTCGGTCTCGACGATTTCGCGCCACCCACTAAAGTCAAAGAGCTGACCGTTTTGCAACTGCACAGAATCTCTCGCAATATCCGGGAGCGATTCGACACGGGCAACTCGGACGCCGGTCAGATCCGCCAACACACCCGGCGCCAGATTTGAAGGGGTGTGCATTTGAGCTGTCTTGCTGCCGGACCGGGCACCAATCAATAGCTTTGCCCCCGAAGCATCAAGTCTTGCGGCCAGATCCGGGGTCACGATCATGCTTTGCGGCAGCACGATCAGGGCGTAACCTTCCAAACCATCCTCGGTACCAACAAAATCAATGTCCACCCCCAGACTGCGCAAGGCGGTGTACCATTCGCGGAAGATTTGGGAATTGGGGAAGTCATCATCATGCGGCAGAATATCGGCCGCCCAGATCGAAGCGTAATCCAGCATCATCGCCACCGAGGCTTTTACGCGCGTCGTTGACGGGAGGTTTTCGCGATCCTTCACAATCTGAGCCAGTTCGAGCGCGGCTTGATCCAGACTGTCATCCGAGCGCAGCAAGGCTGTATGGTATTGTTCCTGCGCGAACTTTGCCTGTCGCCATCGAAAGAACATCACAGCTTGCGCGCCGTGTGCATATGCGGCCCAGGTCCAAAGCCGAACCATCCCTTCGGCTGGGGAAGGGTTCTGTGCCGCCCAGTCCACCGGCCCCGGCTGTTGTTCCAACACCCATACCCGCCCCCGCCCCTGACTGCGATACAAGTCGCAATGAAATCCCTGATAGTCAGGCGCACCGGTTCGCAGATAACGGCGCTTTTCCTTCTCTGACAGGGTTGAGCCCATCAGATTACCCAGCGGGTAGCTGTCAAAGCCGACGATATCCAGATCGGCGGCCACTGCGTGGTGATCAAATTCGAAACTACCGGCCATGAAGTTGTGCGTGATATCTCGACCCGGCGCATGTTCGCGCAGCACGTCCACCTGTGTCTTGTTGAACAACCGCACCCGGTCCGAAGAATAGCGCCTGAAATCAAGGGCATGGGTGGGGTTGGGTGTAGCAACCAAACCATTGGGCAGTTCAATCTGGTCAAAGCCGGAATAGAGGCTCCCCCAGAACACGGTCCCCCAGGCCTCGTTCAATGCGTCAATTGTACCGTATCGTTTTGCCAGCCATCGCCGAAATCCCGCCCGTGCGGCATCGGAATAGCTGAGAACGGTGTCGTGGTCATTGTACTCATTGTCGATCTGCCAGGCATGGACATGAGGGTTCTGGCCATACCTGGCGGCATATTCCGTGGCGATCCTTTGCGCCTCGGCCAGGTACACGTCACTGGAAAAACAATAATGTCTGCGGGAACCATAACCCCTGACCCGGCCGTCCGGGCCAACCGGCAGAATTTCGGGGTGCTCATCAATCAGCCACTTGGGTGGCGCAGCCGTTGGAGTCGACATCATAATCCGCAGACCGGCCCGCCCCAGAATCTCGATGACGTCATCCAACCAGTCCCAGTGAAACCGCCCGCGTTCCGGTTCAATCAGACCCCAGGTGAACTCGGCGATCCGAACCCAATCCAAACCCATCCCGGCCATCCGCGCGGCGTCACTGCGCCACTGGGACGGGTCCCATTGTTCGGGGTAGTAGCAAACCCCAAGCTCCAGTTTGCTCATCGGTTGTCCTTTGCCGTGCGCCGTTCGATCCATTTCAGGAAGCTTGCGCAACAGAGGGTGAGTACCACGTACAGAATTGCTGCCGTATTGAACGGCGCAAAGGGCAGAAAGCTAGCTGCCTGAAACTCTCGCATCCTTTGGGTCATGTCGCGGACGGACAGGATGGACAGCAACGAGGTATCCTTGATCATCGCGATAAATTCGTTGCCCAATGGCGGGGTGACGATCCGCAGGGCTTGTGGCAGAACGATCAGCCGCGCCGTCTGCCAGCGCGACAAGCCCAGCGAACTGCCTGCTTCCAGCTGCCCTTTCGGGATGGCCTCGATCCCAGATCGGAAAATTTCAGCCATATAGGCCGAATACCCGACCGAAATCGCGATGATCCCGCGTGTCATGTTGGTCATATCAATGCCGCCGCCCGTGGCATCCTTGACCGCGCCCGCCAAGGGCAGGCCGATGTAAAGAATGATCACCAACATCGGAATGCCGCGTATCGTGTCCACGAAAAATTCGGCCCCGACGGCCAAGGGATGCAGCTTGTGCTGTGCGCCGCCAATGGTCAGCGTCAGCAGCAGAAAGCCGAAAACAGCAAAAGCCAGAGCGGGATTCCGGTATTTGTCAGGCAAGAAACGGGTCTGCCACAGAACCGGATAGCCTTGTGAATGAGCATCCTCGGGAACAAACGCTCCGGAAACGCTGTCTACGGTTTCAATCTGCTCCAGGGCGGCCGCTGCATCAGTGGCGCTGCGTATGCGGTATTGTTGTTCGCCGGCACCGTCGAACTCTCCAAACCGGATGATGTCAGCCTGCGCCTGTGGCGTGCCGCGCACAATGGCGATGCGCCCTTCGGTGCTTCCGACCAGAACGTAACTGACCTGCGGCTGCACGAAGAAAAAGGCTGATATCGCAAGCAATGACAGGCTGATGGAACCATACAGGATCGTGGTGCGCGCCCGTGGTTTGAACGATTGCAGCCCCACCCAGATCAGGCCCAGAATGGCCGAGAAGATATAGGCGAAGATGGCTGCGCGGAACGTAATGGCAACGCCCGTCGCGAACTGCCAGTAGGCCATGAACATCAGATAGAACAAAACCGCACCTGTAAGGCATTCCAGCCCCAAAAGAACGCGCCCGCGCCAAGGGGGTTGCAACGCCGCGGACAGCAGGCTCAAGGCGACAACAGCTGTGTATGCGGCCAGAAGAACTTGCAGTCCTGTTTGAACCTGGGTCACGACTTCGGGATACAACACCCACGTCTGACTGGACCGGTCGATCAGGGTTGATGTGTTCTCGCTGAGCGCATGAAAGAAAACGGATTCCGCGAAGGGCATCAAAAGCTGTGGAGATACAAAGCTCATGACCAAAAGCGCAACTGACGCGGGCAGCGCCGCAAGGGCCGAAACCCGCAACCAGCCGGGGGCGTGATTGGTAAAACGTGCATGCCGGGCGCAGAGATATCCAAGGATTGCAACCGAGACGATCAGCAGAAAGCCGACGAAAATCGGCCCTGCATTGTTGCCGATCCCCAGAATTGCGATCAGAGATCGCAGATATTTCGAGGACGTGGCGAACAGATAGATGATGAAGGGAGCGGCTGCGAGCAATACAAGATTGCTCGGGCGGATCGTGCTGAGACGCGACATGGAACTTCTCCGCTGAAACATGGCCCGGCAGCCTTAGCCCCCGGGCCCAGAAAGGCTTGAAGGATCAGTTTGTGCCCCAGTATTTGGCCTTCAGCGCGTCCAGCGTGCCGTCTTCCTGAATGGCGGCGAGACCGGCATTGATTGCATCCACCGTCGGGTCACCTTCCTGAAACACGATTCCCAATGGATCCGATTGCAGGCCTGTGATGCCCACGGTCAGTTCTCCGGCAAACTCCTGCTCGTAGGCCGCGGCAGAGGTGCCATCGATGATCACCCCTTGCACGTCTGCGTTTTGAAGCGCCAGAATAGCCGCCGAGAAGTTGTCGTAGAGGCTGACATTCTCGCGCCCTACAAGCTCTTCCGCCAGTTGGGCGTTGGTCGTCGCTGTTTGTGCCGCCAGTTTCTGGCCACCCGCTTTGAAATCCTCAAGCGTCATATCCGCGTTGTCGACTTGCAGCAAAATGGCCTGGCTGACAACGATGTACGGTTCGGAAAAGTCCATAGTTTCTTCACGTTCGGGCGTGATCGATACGCCCGAGATGACCAGGTCGAACTCACCCTGTTGAAGCGCCGCAAAGATACCGTCCCAAGCGGTGTTTACGAAATTCGGAACGCAATTGATCTTTTCACAGATTGCATTCATCACATCGACATCAAAGCCTACGATTTCACCGGTTGTTTCGTCGACGGTTTCCATCGGGGGATAGGTTGCATCCGTTCCGATCTTGAGAACGCGACCTTCCAGATCGGCGGCAAAAGCCGCCGGCGCTGTCAGCATTGCAAGCGTTGCAACGGCAAATAGGTTTTTGAACATGTTCGGTTTCTCCTCTGTTGGCTCAGTTGGTCTGCGCCATGCCCGGCGCCGGGGTGTCAGGTTGCCGCTCGATCAATGTGGCCCTGATCTTTTTTTGCGTTTCCGACGGATCAACGCCGTCCAGTGCTTTAAGCATGAATTCCCCCAGCATGCGGCTGGTCTCGCCTATCGGCAAATAGTAGGTGCTGGGCGGGGGTATGAAATACTGGCTAAGCTTCAGATCGTCGTTTGAAATAACAACGACATCCCTGCCGACCTGAACGCCCATGTCGGCCGCAGCGGACAAGGCGCCAAGGGTCATCGCCTCGTTCGCGCAAATGATGGCGCTTGGCCGGTTGTGCATTCGCATGAGCGCCGCAAAGGCCCTTTGCCCGGTCTTCGCCGTGGTCGGGCCGGGATAAACAAGGGCCGGGTCAAACTCCATGCTACCTGCTGTCAGAGCATCTGAATATCCCTGGCGACGTTGACGGGCATAGATCAGGTCATCCGGCGGGTTGATAAGCGCAATCCGCTTATGCCCCAATGCCAGCAGCCGAGCCGTTGCATCAAAAGCAGCAGCCTGACTGTCGAGATCCACGTAAGGATGTGGTTGGGCACTGTCACTCATCCCGTATGTGACAAACGGAAAACCTTTGTCTTGCAGATAGGCGATACGCGGGTCATTCACGCGAGTTCCGGAAAAGATCACGCCGTCTGCCAACCCTTCCTGCACGATGGAATGTAGGGTCTGCAATGCGGCTTCAACATCTCGTACACTGAAGACGCTCAACTCATAGCGTGACCCTTGAACCGCGTCGGATATTCCGGCCAGGATCCGGGTAAACTCCACACCCTCCCACTCTTCAGCGGCACTGCCCGAGACGCTGACCAATACCGCAATCCTGTAGGATTTTTTGGTGCGCAGTTTCAGGCCGTCCAGATTGACCCGATACCCAAGCTCGGACGCCGCCTTTTGGATCTCCTCCCGCGTTTCCCGTTTTACCGAAGAAGCGCCGCGCAGTGCGTTTGAAACCGTGCCGACTGAATAGCCGGTCATACGGGCGATCGATTTGATCGTTGCCCGCGCCATCAGCCGATGCCCCCAAGCCGTTCAGTCAAAAACGACCGCCCCGTTTGCAAGGTGCGCCTGTGATCGGCGGTTTCATCATGCTCGACGAAAAGGTCGGTGCACTTGGTGGTTGAAAGAGCTCGTATCGTGGCGTCCCAATCGACAACACCCTCACCCGGATTGCGCCAGCGTCTGTCGCCGGATCCGCCCTGCGGATCCACGTCCTTTGCATGAACAGACAGGATGCGATCCGCATGGCGCGCCAGCAGGTCAGCCGCGTCCTGACCGGCCGCGACGATCCAACCGATATCAGGCTGCCAATAGATGTTTTCTTGCGCCAGAATCTGTTCAAGAGGCGTTTTTCCCGGCGCCCCGAACAGATCAAAATCGTGGTTGTGATAGGCAAGACTAACGCCGTGATCTCCTAGTCGATCTGCCCAATCGGACAACTGGCCCGACACTGCCTTCCATCCCTCGACAGTGCCGGGCCGCGCCTGTGGCGCCAGCCAAGGCATGACCGCCACCTGGCATTCCAAAAGGTGCAGTACTTCAACGATGTCGTCGAAACGCTCGTGGAACTCCTCCCAATCGAAATGTGCAGAACGAAGGTTAAGACCTGATTGATGGACGATGCGCGCCATCTCTTGCGGTGTCATGTCATGCAGACTGGTGGTTTCGATATCTGAAAACCCGCAAGCGGAAACCAACTTCAGTTGGTCCGTGAGGTCACCGCATTGCCGAACCGTGTAAAGCTGCGCCGATACCCGCATTTTTCACCATTGAAACGTTTCAATTATGGTGAAACACAAAACGCAATTCTGTCAAGAACTGCGTTTCGCTGCTATTTGCGCATGGACAATCCATTGTGGAACAGATGCACCTTGTCCGGTGCGGCCGTGACCGAGACCGTCTGGCCGCGCAGGTTGCGCTGAACTCCCGGCAGCTTTGCAATGACTGCATCCGCACCATCGGTTTTCTCAAAATACAGCAGCGTGACTTCGCCCAGGGCTTCGGTGAAATCCACCTTGCCGGACAGAATCGCGGATTCTTCCGTCATGGCCAAGTCTTCGGGACGCACCCCGATATTGACCTTTTTCCCCAGGTCACTGTCTTCGGTTGGAACCGCGGATCTTGCAATCCCGCCTGATGACAGTTCGACGGTGGTCATTTCGCCGGTTCCGGTGATTGTGCCGGACAGCACGTTCATGGAAGGCGAACCGATGAACTGCGCAACAAACTCGTTGTCAGGCGCCTCATACAGTTCAAGCGGTGTCCCGACCTGCGCGATGCCCTTGTTGGCCAATACCACGATCCGACTGGCCAGTGTCATCGCCTCGACCTGATCGTGGGTCACGTAGATCATGGTGCTGTCAGGCATGGCCTCTTTCAGACGCGCGATCTCGATCCGCGTGGCCACCCGAAGTGCCGCGTCGAGATTCGAGAGGGGTTCGTCGAACAGATACACCTTTGGGTCACGTACGATCGCGCGCCCGATGGCAACCCGTTGACGCTGCCCTCCGGAAAGAGCTTTTGGCAGGCGGTCCAGGAATGGTTCCAGCTGAAGGATTTGAGCGGCACGGTCTACGGCAGCATCAATCTCGGCCGTGGGCATCTTCGCGATTTTCAGGGCAAAGGCCATGTTCTCGCGAACGGTCATGTGGGGATACAAGGCATAGCTTTGAAACACCATCGCGATGCCCCGCTGTGCAGGCGGAACATCGTTCATGACCTGCCCTTCGATTTCCAGCGTGCCGCCTGTAATCTTCTCCAACCCGGCGATCATCCGCAGCAGGGTGGACTTGCCGCATCCGGAAGGACCGACAAAAACGATCAATTCGCCTTGTTCGATGTCGAGGTTGATGTTCTTCAAAACATCGACAGGGCCATAGGACTTGGCGACGTCCGTGAGGTTGAGTTCAGACATGCTTTATCCCTTTTTCCTGTACATCAGGATGAACTGCGCCGCGTTCAGGACAACGTTGCCGCTTCCTTCGACACCGCCTAGGTCCTGACCCATGACCTGCCAACTGCCTTCGGGCAGCTTGAACGCGGCAGAATCCGTGCCCAGATTGAAGGCGCAGAATATCTGCTCATGCGAATCCTCACGCACAAAAGACAGAATCGAACCCGTTTCCGTCATGCCGGTCTGCGCCCCCGTTGCCAAAGCAGGATGCGCATGCCGCAAGGCAATGGCGCGACGGTAGTGGTTCAACATAGAGCTTGGATCTGCCTCCAATCGGTCCACCGCTTGCCCGGCCTGCTGTGCGCTTACCGGCAGCCAGGGTTCTGCGGTGCTGAAACCCGATTGTTCATCTTGTGCTGCCCAAACCATCGGTGTGCGGCAGCCGTCGCGGCCCTTGTATTCGGGCCAGAACTCGATGCCATAGGGGTCTTGCAGTTTCTCGAACGGCACATCAGCTTCGTGCAGGCCCAGTTCTTCGCCCTGGTAAAGGCAGGCAGAGCCGCGCAGGCACATCATGAGAACCGCGTGCTGGCGGGCTGCCGCGTCATCCAGATTCCAGCGCGAGACGTGACGCTGCACGTCGTGGTTGGAAAATGCCCAACATGGCCACGCATCACCCGCCTTCGCTTCCAGCTGGTCAAAAACGTGCTTTGTGTAAGTTGCTGTCAATGAACGTTTTTCCAGGAACTCGAAGGCATAACACATGTGCATCCGCTTATCCCCGGATGTGTATTCGCCCATGATCTCAAGCCCGCGCTGCGCATCTCCGACCTCGCCCAGACAAGCCCGGCCTTCATATTCGTCCGTCAAGGCCCGCAGTCTTTCGAGGAAGGCGATGTTCTCGGGCTGGCTTTTTGAGAACAGGTGGTCCTGATGGTTGTAGGGGTTCACGGCCGGTGCGATCGTGGCGTTGCGTTGATCCATCGGCAGCGCGGGATTGTCGCGCAGCGCCTTGTCGTGGAAATAGAAATTGATGGTATCCAGCCGAAAGCCATCCACCCCCAGATCAAGCCAGAACCGCGCCACGTCCAGCAACGCATCCTGAACATCCGGGCAGTGGAAATTCAGATCCGGCTGCGATGTCAGGAAGTTGTGCAGATAATATTGCAGCCGTCGGGCATCCCATTGCCAGGCCGAGCCGCCGAAGATCGAAAGCCAGTTGTTCGGTGGCGTGCCATCCGGTTTGGGATCCGCCCAAACATACCAATCGGATTTCGGGTTTTCACGACTGCTGCGGCTTTCGATGAACCAAGGGTGCTGATCAGATGTATGCGACAGGACCAGATCAATCATGATCCTCAGACCCTTCGCATGGGCCTGATCCAAAAGCTCTTTGAAATCCGCCAGCGACCCGAACATGGGGTCGACATCGCGGTAATCGCTGACGTCGTAACCAAAATCCTTCATCGGCGATTTGAAAAACGGCGAGATCCAGATTGCATCAACGCCCAGCGAGGCGATGTAGTCCAGTCGCGCAGTGATGCCCTTCAGATCACCGATTCCATCCCCGTTGCTGTCCTGAAAACTGCGTGGATAGATCTGATAGATCACACCACCGCGCCACCAGTCCGAAGACAGTTTCGTTGCTTTGCATTGTTCAAGGTTGTTCTGCACGTTCATCAGACGCCTCTATTTGACAGATCCGGCCAACAGGCCCCGGACCAGGTATTTTTGCATTGCGAAGAAGACGACCAGCGGCACGAAGATCGACACAAAGGCAGCGGTCGCAAGGATTTCCCAATTGCCACCACGTGTACCCAGCAGCTCGACGATGCGGTTCGTCATCACGGTTGTCTGGCCGGTCGCGTCGATCAGGAAAACCTTGGCAACAAGCAGGTCATTCCATGTCCACAGGAACTGGAAGATCGCGAAAGACGCCAGCGCCGGGAAGCTGAGTGGCAGGATCAGTTTGGTAAAGATCTGAAACTCTGTGGCGCCATCGACGCGGGCGTTTTCGATCAGATCACGCGGCAATCCGGCCATGTAGTTGCGCAGCAGGTAAATCGCCAGGGGCATCCCAAAGCCTGTATGCGCAAGCCAGACTCCCAGATAGCCTTTGCCGATCCCGATATTGAGGTGAAATTTCAGCAACGGGATCAAGGCCAATTGAAGCGGAACGACCAAAAGGCCAACAACGGCCGCGATCAGCAGGGCGCGCCCGGGAAACTCCATCCATGCCAGCGCATAAGCCGCAAAGGCAGCAACCAGGATCGGGATGATTGTTGCAGGGATGGTCACCGTCAGCGTATTGAAGAACGCCTTGGCCATGCTGTCCGTACTGCTTTGATCCAGAAGAACCTTTCGGTAGTTTTCCAAAGTGAACTCGGGTGGCAGTTCCGCTGTTACGAAGATGCGCGCGCCACGTTTCCCGGTGAATTCCTCGGTGTTTTCCATCCTATAGTTGCCCGCCGCATCCACCGTGATCGTACCACCTCGACGCAGCTCGGCTGTTTGGCCCGGTTCAAATGCATCAACCTCGCGCGAACTGATGCCCCATCTGGAAATCGTTGCTTGCTCATCTTCGTCGAACAACGCCCCCTGAATGACATACACTCCGTTTTCCAGCACCTGCGTCTCGGGCGCGGCACTGCGAAGCGTCAGGTTTTGTTCAGAGGGAAACAGCGACCGCCACCAGCCGCTGGACGAAATCTGATCTGCCGTCCGAAAGGACGAAATCAGCAAGCCAAGCGTGGGAATGACCCAAAGAGCTACCAGGAAGATGACTGACAGATGCACCACCCATCTGAGCGCGGGTTTGGTTCCGGCGATATCGCTCATGGCTTACTCCATCTCCTTGCGCGCGTTGCGCACGTTCCAGACGAGGATCGGGGTAACAAGCAACATGATCACCATGGCCGAGGCGGATCCGACGCCCCAGTCATTGGCGCGGAAAAGCTTGTCGTACATGTAGTTCGCCAGCACCTGCGTCTCCCACTGGCCGTTGGTCATGGCAAAGACGATGTCAAACACTTTGAGAACGGTGATCGTGATCGTCGTCCAAACAACAAGGATCGTGGTTTTGATCTGCGGCACCTTGATCTTGAAGAAGATCTGAAAGGGATTGGCCCCATCCAAAATGGCCGCCTCGATGGTTTCTTCGGGAATACCGCGCAAGGCCGCCGAAAGGATGACCATCGCGAAACCCGTCTGTATCCAGATCAGGACAACCATCAGAAAGAAACTATTCCAGAAGGGGATTGTTAACCACGTGTTGGGTTCGGTTCCGCCGAAGAAGGTGTACAGCGCGTTCAGGATGCCTATCTGGTCCTGTTCCGCTGGTCGCGCATCATAAACCAGCTTCCAGATCACCGATGCACCAACAAATGAAATGGCCATCGGCATGAAAATCAGGGATTTGGCAAAGTTGCCCCAGCGGATGCGGTCGGTCAGTTGCGCCACGAGAAGACCAAAAGCCGTTGACATGGCCGGCACGACGATCAGCCAGAACATGTTGTTGCGCATGGCCTCCCAAAACTTCGGCTCGGCCGCCATTTGGGTATAGTTGTCCAGGCCAACCCAGCGGTATCCGCCACCGGGCACGCGTTCCGTAAGCGAAAGGCGCAAGGTTTCAACCACCGGATACGCCAGATACAGCCCCAATGCAGCAAGCGCCGGGAACAGGAACAACCACGGGCGGATCAAGTTCGCGCGGTTGATGTTTCGGCCCGCATTTGGCCCGCGCGGCGGAAACAGGACTTTGTCCAGAAACTGGTTGGAAAGATAGAAGTAGCCCACGCAACCCGACACGCCGATGGCGATCGTCAGCAGGCCTTGTAGTGCGGGTGTCATGATACGCCCATCCGTTTGGCAAACGGGGCGGCCTCAGGACCGCCCCATGAGTTGGTCACTTGATTGCGTCCCAGGACGCCTGGATTTCACGTGCCACGGTGGCTGCATCTTTTGCACCCGACGAGTAATCGACCATCCCGGTCCAAAACGTACCCGCCCCGACTGCACCGGGCATCAGGTCGGACCCGTCAAAGCGGAAGGTCGTTGCGTTGGTCAGAATTTCGCCCTGTCCCCGCTGTGAATCATTCGAATAGTTCGCGGGATCTGCACCCAGATGAGGCGTCAGGAAACCGTCCTGCGACATCATGATCTCATGGGCGAAAGGTGTTTTGAGGAACTCCAGAAAGGCTTCGGCTGCAGGGTTTGGGTTGGTGATTGTGAACAATGTCCCTGCCCCAAGCACCGGCGTCCCCAGGTCTTTTTCGGTATAAGCCGGGAAGTAGAAGAAATCAGCATCCACCCCCAATTCCGTGCCTTCCGGAAAATAGGCGGGAATAAACGAAGCCTGACGATGCATCATGCAAGCGGGCGGGCTATCGAAAAGACCTTTGGGGCTGTCACGGAAATCGATTGCCGCTGTGTCGTCTGCGTCACCTACCACATAGTCGTCATTGCGGGTAAAGCTGCCATATTCCTCAATCGCGGCTATGACGCGGGGATCATCGAACTTCATTTCGTTCGACACCCATTGGTCATAGACTTCAGGTGGTTGCGTACGCAGCATAAGATCCTCGACCCAGTCCGTCGCAGGCCAACCCGTTGCGCCGCCCGAGGCCAGACCGACGCACAAGGGCGTTTCGCCGTCCTCGACCATCTGATCCATCAGAGCTTTGAACTCTTCCATGGTTTCGGGCACTTCATACCCAAAGTCTTCGAAGTTTTCGGGCACGTACCAAACCAGCGATTTGACGTTCACATTGAAGAAGAACCCGTAAAAATCGTCAGACCCTTCCGCGTTCTCAAACGTACCCAGATCGACCCAGGATTGACCGGCGGCGAAGTTTTCCTTGATCCAGTCCGCAGTGCCTTCGGCCAATGGCGTCAGATAGCCCTGTTTTGCGAGGTTTGCCGCCAGACCAGGCTGCGGGAAAACAGTCAGATTCGGCGCCGAGCCTGCGGCCGCATCTATCAGGATCTGCTGTTCCAGAGAATCCGAACCCACATAGCTGGAATTCGCGCCTGTTGCCTCATCGAAATAGGCCACGAGGTTTTCGAAGGACTTGCCCTCGCCAGCCAGCCAGGGGCCGAAAATGGTCAGGCTTTCGCCGGACAGATCATTCGCTTCGGCAAAGGCCTGAAACCCATCCCAGTCAAAACTGCCCTCGCCGACGGCATGGATCATCTCACCCTCTGCCTGAACTGATCCGGCCATCAGGGCGAGTGCCGCCGCACCTGCGTAAAGCCCGTGTTTCATCAAATCCTCCTCCCAAGCTTTCATGTATTCAAAGACTCGCTTTCAAAGCGCTTTGGATGATGTGTGTTATCCGCTAACATTGGCGCCCTGTCAATATTTTGCTTCCCAGCGCCAAAATAATTATATTTTCTGCTTTCAACGCAAAACAAGTTGACGGATGCCGCATTTGCTCACAAAACAAAAAAGAGCCACCCAATTTAAGGCGCTTTGAATCGAAAAATGAACCTGAAGCAGCTCTCGGAAGTTCTGGGCCTTTCGCAAACTACGGTCAGCCGGGCGCTGAACGGGTACCCCGAAGTGAGCGAGGACACACGTGCGCGCGTTCAAGCCGCGGCGCGCAAACACGGGTACCGGCCGAACAGTCGCGCCAAGGGGCTTGCGACCGGACGATCGATGGTGATCGGCCACGTCATTCCCAGCTCGTCCCGGCATGAAATGGTCAACCCGATCTTCGGAGACTTCGTCGCCGGTGCCGCAAAGAAATACGCTGAACATGGCTATGACATGATGTTCACCAATGCCGACGACACTTCGATTGAAGAAGCGTATCGGAGTCTTTTTCAGCGCGGCGCGGTGGACGGAGTCGTGCTGCAAGGCCCCAAAGTGAACGAACCACGGATCGAAGTCCTGACCCGCATGGGCGTCCCATTCATCGTGCACGGACGGTCGACCGGCGTCGACGCGCAATATGACTGGATCGACGTCAACAACAAAAGTTCGTTCATGCGCGCCACACGCTTTCTGATTGACCTTGGCCATCGCAGTATCGCTCTGATCAACGGTCTGGAAGATATGGATTTTGCCCAACGCCGCCGCGACGGATATCTTGAGGCGCTTGGTCAGGCCGGGCTTGCGCCCGATGCAAATCTGATGCGCAGCGCTGAAATGACAGAGGTTTACGGCCATCACGAAACGCAGAACATGTTGCGCCTGGAGTCCCCTCCGACCGCTATTTTGTGTTCATCGATGATCTCTGCCATCGGCGTACGGCGTGCGCTGTCCGAAAACGGGCTTGAGATGGGTACGGATGTGTCAGTGATCGCCCATGACGACGACCTGTCCTATTTGAAGAACGGGCAGGATGTTCCGATTTTCACGGCAACGCGCTCATCCGTCCGTCAGGCGGGTGAAATGGCGGCTGACATGTTGATCCAGCGCATCAAATCCCCGAATGATCCCGTAAAAACCCGGCTGCTGGAGGCCGAACTGGTCGTGGGCAGGTCAACCGGCCCTGCGCCCAACAAGGTGCAACCATGAAACACGCACGCGCTGATTTTCCCAAAGATTTTCTCTTTGGTGTTGCCACCTCTGCGTACCAGATTGAAGGCCACGCGCAGGGCGGGGCGGGGCGAACTCATTGGGATACCTTTGCGGCGTCGCCGGGCAACGTGGTGCGCGGGGAAAACGGAGACGTCGCCTGCGATCACCTGAACCGGTTCGAACAGGATTTCGATCTGGTGCGCCAGGCCGGGTTTGACTGTTATCGTTTTTCGACCAGCTGGGCACGCGTGCTGCCGGACGGGCGTGGTCAGGTCAATCAGGCGGGGCTGGATTATTATGACCGATTGGCGGACGCCCTGCTGCAACGCGGTATCCGCCCCTGTGTGACGCTTTATCATTGGGAATTGCCGTCAGCGCTTGCGGATCAGGGGGGATGGTGCAATCGCGACATCGCGGATTGGTTCGCGGATTATACGCAGGTCGTCATGGGTCGGATCGGCGACCGGATGTTCAGTGCCGCGCCGATCAACGAACCCTGGTGTGTCAGTTGGCTTAGCCATTTTGAAGGCCACCATGCGCCCGGTCTGCGCGATATCCGCGCCGCGGCCCGGGCAATGCATCACGTTTTGTTGGCCCACGGGCGGGCGATTCAGGCCATGCGCAGTCTTGGGATGGGCAATCTGGGTGCTGTGTTCAACCTCGAATGGTCCGAGCCAGCAGATGCCAGCGCGGAAGAGCGGCTTGCGGCAGATCGCTACGATGCGATCTACAACCGGTTCTTCCTTGGCGGTGTTTTCAACAAGGAATATCCCCAAACAGCCTTGGAGGGCTTGGAGCCGCACTTGCCCAAGGGCTGGCAGAACGACTTTGAAACTATCGGCACACAGGTCGATTGGTGCGGGTTGAACTACTATACCCGAAAATTGATTGCCCCGGCGGACGCCGCCTGGCCAAGCCTGCAAGAGGTTCCCGGACCGTTACCCAAAACGCAGATGGGATGGGAAATCGATCCCTCTGCCCTTACCCGCTTTCTTGTCAGAACAAGGAAAGACTATACGGGCGCGTTGCCAATCTATATCACCGAAAACGGTATGGCGAGTGAGGAGCGCGTGCAGGACGATGATCGTATCGATTATCTCGACAAGCACCTTGCGGCCGTGCTGGACGCTTTGGCACAAGGTGTTCCGGTGAATGGCTATTTTGTCTGGTCGCTGCTGGACAATTATGAATGGGCCTTCGGGTACGAGAAGAGGTTTGGACTGGTGGACGTGGATTTCGAAACACTTGTGAGAACTCCCAAAGCGTCTTTCATGGCGCTGAAATCCGCCCTGTCCGAGGGTCAGAGCGTCTCTCAGCCGTTAGCGCAACCATTCGGTGCCGTGCATGAGCATTGGAACCTGGTCGCGGATATCGGGGGCACGAACACACGTCTGGGCGTCGTTACGAATGGCGAATTGGCAGATCTTCGGAAACACCCGACAGGAACATTGGAAAACCTGCTGGAGGCGCTCCATGATCTCAGGGACGAGATCGGAACCAACCCACAGGCCGTCGTAGCAGCCGGAGCCGGGCCGGTCAGGGACGGAACGATTCAGCTGACCAACGCGAACCTGGATCTCTCGGAGACAGAGTTGGCAAATGCAACAGGAGCGCAGCGCACCTTTGTCATAAATGATTTTACCGCCGCGGCATGGTCAGTGGCCGAGGTGACCCGGTCGGATGTGGCGGTCTTGCAGGGTCAGGTAACGCCGCCCGCAGGCACACGGCTGGTTGTAGGGCCCGGAACCGGGCTTGGCGTTGGTGCGTTGCTATATTCCGAAGGCAGGTATCACACGGTTTCCGGCGAAGGCGGGCACGTGGGCCTGTACCCGCGCCATCGCGACGAAGTTGATATCTTTGAGGCGGCACGTCGCATCGCACCGGGCTGTTTCTTTGGGGACAGCCTAGCGCTGGAAGCAGAAATGTTCCTAAGCGGAACCGGCCTGCCGATCCTGTATCAGGCGGTTGAATTGGCAGCCGGTCAAGCGCGAACTCAGGCGCGCTCTGCAAAGGACATTCTGAACGATGCCCGTAACGGCACCGATCTGGTCGCCGAAAAAGCCGCGCAGATTTTTACCACCCATCTGGGTGCTTTGATGGGTGATCTGGCGGTCACCTTGATGCCGGAGGGGGGCGTTTTCCTCGTCGGCGGCGTTGCCGAGAAAAACCGCTGGCTATTCAGTGACAACTTCAAGGATGCGTTCAACGGCGGCGGCCGCTTCAGCGATTTGCGCCGCTCCCTGAACCTATACGTATCTGAACAGGCAGAGTTCGGGATCATCGGCGCAAACAACTTCTGCAAGAATGCGCTGAGACAGCAACCAGACTAACCGAAGTTTCTTACCTAAAAGGACCAAGACATGATCCTGTGCTGTGGTGAAGCGCTGATAGATATGATTTCAGAACCGACCGCATCGGGCGCAATTGGTTTTGTGCCACATACTGGTGGTGCAGTTCTGAACACAGCCGTCGCGATGGGACGTCTGGGTGTTCCGGTAGGGATGCTGACAGGTTTGTCATCGGACATGTTCGGCCAACAACTGATCGATGCGCTGAAAGCGAGCCATGTGGACACGACACATGTGATCACCTCGGACCGTCCCACCACGCTTGCCTTTGTGCAGCTCTCGGATGGACACGCTTCTTACAGCTTTGTTGATGAAAACACTGCGGGCCGGATGTTGCTGCCCGAAGACATGCCCGATCAGCTTCCTGCTGTCTCTGCCCTGTATCTCGGTGGAATCAGCCTTGCGTGTGAACCTTGCGCAGATGCCTATGCCGCCCTTCTGGACCGCCACGGTTCCGACCGGGCAGTGATGCTGGACCCGAATATCCGCCCGGATTTCATCAAGGATCAAACCCGATTTCGGACGCGTTTGAACCGTATGATCTCGCGTGCGGATATCGTCAAGGTTTCAGACGAGGACCTGGACTGGATCATTCCGGGCGCTGAATCCGAATCCGCAAAAGCGTCTGTGCTGTTGCAGGCGGGTCCTTCCGTTGTCATCGTCACGCGTGGCAGTGAAGGGGCGCACGGTTACCTGGCGGATGGTTCCGAAGTCTCGGTTCCTGTGAAACCCGTTGAAGTGGTCGATACGATCGGCGCAGGTGACACGTTCAACGCCGGCGTTCTGACCGAGCTCAGCCGCGCAGGGCATCTGACCAAGTCAGTTCTGCGCGGATTGACGGTTGAAAGCCTGCAAGCCGCCATGGAACTGGGCGCTGACGTGGCGGCCGTAACCGTTTCCCGAGCCGGGGCGGAACCCCCTTGGGCGCACGAACTTTGATCTGCGGGATGGCATGATGAAACGATCCGAAATCAACCACATCAAGCCCTATGCACAGGCGTTCATTCAACCCTTCGGCGCCGTGTTGCCACCCTTTGCGGATTGGTCGCCCGAGAAAATGCGCAGCCCTCTGGCCAAAACGATCCGCAGCCGCGGGCTGGGATGGGATATTACCGATTACGCACAAGGCCATTTCGACGAACATTACCTATTCCCGTTCACTCTACGCACTGGTTAGACGAAGGATCTGAAATCCGGGCGTGGGATGCTCTGTGCAGAAAACTATTGATCTCGAAAGACAATCAGCTTTCTCCGGTGCACCGGCATATTATCAAGGCAGAAGACATCATCAACCGGGGCGGCGGCGATCTCTTTCTGGAAATTCATGCGCCGGATCCAAACGGTGGCGTCGACCGCAGCAACCCGATGACGGTCCCCAGCGATGCCTGCCCTGTAACCTTGCAACCCCAAGAGCACGTACGGCTGAAGCCCGGGTAAAGCGTAACTCTGATGCCCGACATCTGGCACGCTTTCTGGGCCGAGCGCGGCGATTGCCTTATTGGCGAGGTATCGACCGTGAATGACGACCGTACGAACAATGTGTTTGAAAAGCCAATTCCACGGTTTTCAAAGGTCGAGAAAGATTTCGAGCCGGATTTCCTTCTTGTATCAGACTATTGACACCGTTCGGTCCGGGCTGGCGCAGCAGGACAGCTGGCGCGGCTGTTGCAATTCCATCTACCACCGCCTTCGTCTGCCGCTTGACAAGTCTGGCATTGCCGGACTAGCTGAGCGGGATGGTTCCGTAAGGGATGAAAATGGGAACACGGTGCGGCGCTGGAATGTGCCAAGTCCGTGACTGCCCCCGCAACTGTAAGCGGTGAGCGACGCCACTTCACCACTGACCCGCATGGGTTGGGAAGGTCGGCCAAGCAACGACCCGCAAGTCAGGAGACCTGCCATCGCACTATAAACCAACCCGAGGCGGGGCGTCTCGGAAGGAGGCTTGATGGCGTGTTTGCGTAATATCTGGGTATGTGCCCTCTGTCTGCGTCTGGCAAACGACGGAGATGGCTATGACCTGCTATTCTGATCACTACGTTCTGATCTGTTCAACATGTCAGGGGGCGATGTCTGCCGAGGCTGCGCAAGACGAGCTGAATGCCCGGTTGCCTGACGGTTTTGAAACCCGAATGGTGGCCTGCATGGCAGGTTGTGAACGGGCCATGACGGTCGGATTTCAGGCCCCGGGAAAAGCGCAGTACCTGTTTGGCGATATCACGACATCACACGACCTGTCCGCCTTGGTCGAATTCGCGACCCAGTTCGGCGACA
This sequence comes from Ruegeria sp. HKCCA5463, assembly GCF_013034175.1. Classification (NCBI taxonomy): domain Bacteria; kingdom Pseudomonadati; phylum Pseudomonadota; class Alphaproteobacteria; order Rhodobacterales; family Roseobacteraceae; genus Ruegeria; species Ruegeria sp. HKCCA5463. The sequence continues at coordinate 128,112 of NZ_WQFL01000006.1, read as the reverse complement.
GTGACGATGGCTGGACCAGCGCCTCGGACCGCCCCCCTGCCCTTTTCGCAAAGACCTTGTCGCGAATACCCGCATTGCCGTCCGGTGGCGCTTCATGAGTTTTCTGGTTGCCGAAAATTTGGAGTACTATGCTCTTAATGGCGATATCCTGTTGCAGGATGTGTCCTTTCGTCTGGAAGAAGGATCAATTCTGGCAATCGCCGGGCCGAACGGCGCCGGCAAGACCACTCTGCTGAAACTGCTGTGCGGGATCGAACGGGTTATCTTGGGTGATGTTTGGATAGAAGGCCAAAGCCTTCGGACCCTGTCCGCCCGCCAACGTGCCCGCTCCATTGCTGTGGTCGGGCAGCAGGAAATGCCTGACGGGCGGATGCGCCTGCAAGACTATGTTGCGCTGGGGCAAATCCCGATTCAGGGCGAACGTTCGATGGCTCAGCACAAGGCTGATCTGGAACGGGTTCTGACGACGACCGAGCTGTCGCATTTTGCCAACAAAACGATGGGTCAACTGTCCGGCGGAGAACGTCAGCGCGCACATATCGCGCGCGCGTTGGCCCAGAACCCGTCCTTGCTGTTTCTAGACGAGCCAACCAACCATCTGGACCCCGATGCCAAGGGGCACATGCTGTCTCTGGTTGCTGATCTGGGGGTAACGGTCGTCATGATCGTCCATGATCTGGTCATGATCCCGGAATTCGCCACCCATGTGGCGCTGATGAAAGCCACGCGTCTGACGGGGTTCGGGCCTGTTGTCGAAGTTCTGACCCCAGACCGGGTACGTGAGACATTCGGCGTGGATTATCTGTGCTTTCAGCACGAAGGCCGCATGATCCCCGCACTGGATATCCGAAAACGGAAACTGTCATAATAACAGGAACTTAAATATGATGCAGAAACTTTGGCCGGTGGTTGTTTTCGCTGGCTTGGCAGGTGGCGCGGCAGCGGAAGCCGTCACCGTGGACAATTGCGGCGAACCGCTGGTTTTTGACTCGGCGCCGGAACGTCTGGTCGTGCATGACATGAACATGGCGGATATGGCCTTTGCGCTCGGCCTTCAGGACAAGATCGTGGGGCTTACCGGAATTACCGGCTGGTACAAAACAAGCCCTGATTTTGATGCTCAGCGTGGCGATATCCCAGAGCTTGCCCCCAAATACCCGACCATTGAAAACCTTGTGGCCGTCGAACCCGATCTGTTTTTCGCCGGTTGGTACTATGGCATGAAACCCGGCGGTGACGTCACGCCCGACACGCTGGAACCCTTTGGTATCAAGACCATGATCCTGACCGAAAGCTGCGTGCATCTGGACAAGGATCGCCCCGAGGCCAGCATGAACCTGTTGTTTGATGACGTTCTGCGTCTGGGCAAGGTCATGCAGGTCGAAGACAAGGCCGAGGCGCTGGTTGCCAGCTGGAAAGACAAATTGTCCGCCATCGAAGCAAAAACAGCCGATCTGGAAAAGCCCCGCGTATTCCTGTTGGACGGACCGGCCGATGCTCCGTTCACCGCTGGCAAGTTCGCCATTCCCGATGCAATGATCGCAGCCGCGGGTGGCGAGAACGTGACGCATGATCTGGATACCAGCTGGGGCCGCACGTCGTGGGAGGCCGTGGCAGCGGCCAACCCGGAGTTTCTGGTGCTGCTCGATTATCAATCCGGCAACGGCGCAGAGGACACTTTCCAGTTCCTCAAGGATCACCCGGTGATGTCACAAACGGACGCGGTAAAGAACGAGCGCTGGATTGGCCTGCGTTACGAGGAACTGACGCCCGGCCCGGCAAATATCGAGGCGATCGAGAAGATGGCGAAGGCGATGCACCCGGAGACCAATTGATATGGTCCGATTGGGCCGTTTGATAGTGCTGGGGGCGGTTGTTCTGACCGCCCTTTTGCTGTTGTCGATCGTCTACGGGACCACCCCAATCCCCATAAGCGAAGTTTTTTCGGCCATCGGCCTCGGAACCGGTCTGGTGGAAGGAGACATGTCGCCCTTGCACCGGATCGTCTTCGACCTTCGCCTGCCCCGTGCCTTGTTTGCCGCCGTGATTGGTGCGGGACTGGGCGTCGTTGGTGTCGTTTTGCAAACAACGACGCGAAACGATCTGGCAGATCCGTTTCTGTTCGGTCTGTCCTCGGGTGCTGCTGCCGGCGCCGTTCTGGTGATCACCGTCACGGGTGATGTCCTGGGAATCTGGACGTTGCCGCTGGCGGCATTTTGCGGTGGTCTGATTGCGTCCGGCATTGTTCTGGCGCTGGTTCAGGGCTTGCGTACGAGCGCACCCGAAAAACTGATCCTGGCTGGCCTGGCGGTGTCCTTTCTGTTTTCCGCGATCACCAACTACCTGATTTTCTCTGGCGACAATCGCGCAGCGCATTCGGTGATATTCTGGATGCTTGGCGGTCTGGGACTGGCAAGATGGGAAACCTTCCCGCTTGTCTTGATCGGATTGGGCCTGATCCTGAGCTATTCGCTTTACCGCAGCCGGTGGCTTGACGCGCTGCTGACCGGGGATTTCACAGCATCGTCACTGGGTATTCCCGTTCAAGGACTGCGGTTCAGCATGTTTTTCGTTGCCGCGTTGGCGACGGCCAGTTTCGTTTCCGTTGCCGGTGTAATCGGCTTTGTCGGGCTGATGGTGCCTCATATTGCACGCGGCATCGCCGGAACTCTGCACCGAAACCTGCTGATCGTCTCGGCGATCGTGGGCGCGATTCTGTTGACATTGTCCGATATCTTGTCACGCCTTCTTCTGGCTCCGCAGGAGTTGCCGGTCGGAATCGTCACGACGTCGATAGGATCACTTTTTGTCTTTTTGTATTTGTTCAAATCTGATCGCGGGAGCTAGTTTTCCAAGGTTGCGCAACACTGTCATTTTTCGACATTGATGAGGTCAAGCAGTTCAGCATGCAATTCAGGGGTTGCGGCGGAAACGACCGCGCCATCTGAATCGAGGGGCAACGCATGCCCGTGCCAATCGGTCATCACTCCGCCAGCAGCCGTGATCAGAGGTGAGAGCGCCAGATAGTCATAAGGTTGCAGATCGTAATCCACCACAGCATCGACATGGCCCGAAGCAAGCAAGGCATGGGGATAACAATCATAGGCAAATCGGCGCGTCTGCCCTGCATTCATCAGCCGGCTGAACAGGTCAGGATGATCGCGATAAATTTTGTCGCCTTCATTCACGTACAAAACCGATTGATCCAGACGCGTGGTGTGCGACACTTTTATCGGTCGCCCGTTCAGGCTGGCCCCGTTATCAACCACACCCAAATAGGTCTCATGTAAGGCCGGCATTCCGACCAGCCCCAACCGAGGGCGCCCATCCACAAGGTGCGCCAAAAGGAACCCGAACAAAGGATGGCCGGACAGAAACGAACGGGTTCCGTCAATCGGGTCAATCACCCACATATGAAGCCCGTCGCCTGCTTCTTGACCGTGCTCTTCGCCAAAGATGCCGTGTCCGGGAAAATGCTGTTTCAGGTAGGTGCGAACTTCCGCCTCAACTGCCTTGTCGGCCTGCGTCACCGGGCTTTCATCCTGTTTGAATTCAATGCCCAAAGACCCCCGAAAAAACCGCATCGCGGACTCCGTGGCAATATCAGCAATCTTCATCGCGTGTTCAGTCAACGCATCTGGGGTTACCATTTTCGGTCCTTTTCGGCTGAAGTCATCCAATCTCCAACGGATGAAAGGTTGTTTGCCCTGAAAGCTGAATGGGAAGTCTTGCAGTTCAGTTTTCAGATGGGCATGAGGTGTGACAATACTGAAACTTTATCAATGGCTTATGGATCGAAATCCGTCAGATTCGACGAACATTCGGACACTCTGGGCGGATTTGCCCTGTTTGCATGCTTTCCCCATGTGTTCCGATCGCCGTGCGTGTGTCGGTAGATCTGCTCTTGCACCCTCGGGTCAGGTCTTCACCCGGCTCATCTGCGGGTCGTAAAGCGGTTGCAGCGTCACTTCGCAAGGAACCCTCTGAGTGGCGACATCCAATTCATATGTCCCTGATGTGACGTATTGTGCGTCGACACCGTTGGCGTTTCGGATGTAACCGTAGCCGATCGACTTTTCGACGGTGTAACCATAGCCGCCCGAAGTCAGCCATCCGACCCTTTCGCCATTCCGATAGATCGTTTCACGCCCCAGAAGAACAACCTCGGGGTCAACCGTGAAACATGCCAGCATCTTCTTTACGCCGCCGGTTTTTTGCGCCTCAGAGGCGGCGCGCCCTTTGAAATCAATATTTTTCCGGAGTTTCACGGCCCAGCCCAAGCCGCTTTCGAACGGCGTATAATCCGGCCCGATATCCGAGCCCCAGGCGCGATAGCCTTTTTCAAGACGCAGCGATTCAATCGCCCTGTAGCCCGCATTGATCAATCCATGCGGGCGCCCTGCCTCCATCAAGGCGTCATACACGGTTTGTGCATATTCCACCGGCAGGTGCAGTTCCCAGCCCAGTTCACCCACATAAGTCACGCGCAGCGCCTTAACCGGGCACCCGGCGATGCCGATGGTGCGGATCGTGCCAAACTTGAACCCGCTGTTCGAGACGTCATCGCGCGTCACCGGCGCCAGAATCTCACGTGATTTTGGCCCCATCAATGACAGAACCGCATTCGATGAGGTGATATCGAAAAGCTGGCAATTCATGCCCTCGGGAATGCTGCGGTTGATCCAGTCGAAGTCATGGGTGGCATAGCCGGTGCCGGTGACGATATAGAACTCATCATGGGCCACGCGCCCAACGGTCAGGTCACACTCGATCCCGCCCTTGTCGTTCAGCATCTGGGTGTAGGCAAGCGCGCCAACCGGCTTGTCCACATCATTGGCGCAGATCCAGTTCAACGCTGCCAAAGCATCCGGACCCTTGAGGGCGAATTTGGCGAAAGAGGTCTGATCGAACAACACAGCCGCTTCACGTGCCGCTTTATGTTCCCGCCCGACGGCATCGAACCAGTTCTGGCGGCCAAAGCTGTATTCATCCTTGGGCACCTCGCCCTTTGACGCGTCCGCGTACCAGTTGGGGCGTTCCCAGCCCAGTTTCTCGCCAAAACACGCGCCCTGCTTTTTCAGCGTGTCATAAAGCGGCGATTTTCGGCAGGGGCGGCCCGAGTCATGTTCCTCATGCGGCCAACCCATCGTGTAGTGTTTGCCATATGCCTCGACAGTACGGGTGCGAACCCAGTCGGTGTCGAAATGCGGGCGGCCAAAGCGACGGATATCGGCAGACCACAAATCGAAGGGCGGCTCGCCCTTATGCACCCATTCCGCCAGCGCCATGCCCGCACCACCGCCAGCCGCGATGCCAAAGGCATTGAAGCCAGCACCGACGAAGAAGTTCCTCAACTCGGGCGCTTCGCCGATGATGAAATTGCCGTCGGGCGTGAAGCTTTCCGGCCCGTTGGTCAGCGTCTTGACGCCGGCGTTCTCCAGCGCGGGCACGCGACCCAGCGCAAGTTCCATAAGCTGTTCGAAATGATCGAAGTTGCTGTCAAGAAGGGTATAGTGGAAGCCTTGCGGAATACCCTTGGTGGCCCAGGGGATCGGGTTCGGCTCATAGCCGCCCATGACCAGACCTCCGACTTCTTCCTTGTAGTAAGTCAGCCGGTCGGGATCGCGCAGAGTGGGCAGATTGCCGGGCACGTCGAAAGGTTCAGTCACCATGTACTGGTGCTCCATCGGAACCAGAGGAACGTTGACGCCAAAGCGGCTGGCAAAGGTGCGGGACCATTGCCCGGCGCAGCAGATCACCTTTTCACACTCGATCCGACCTTGTTCGGTGATAACCGCGCGAATTTTGCCACCTTCGATCTCGATATCGGTAACTTTGGTATCTTCGATTATCTTCGCCCCGGCCATGCGGGCGCCCTTGGCCAATGCCTGCGTGATATCTGACGGGTTCGCCTGACCGTCAGTCGGCAGGTAAGCCGCGCCGATCACGTCAGAGACATCCATCAAGGGCCACAGCTCCTGCGCCTCGGATGGGGTCAGAAGCTGCATGTCCAGACCAAAGGAATGCGCCGTAGTGGCCTGGCGTTTCACCTCGGTCCAGCGCTCTTCGTTGCAGGCCAGACGCAAGCCGCCGTTCATCTTCCAGCCAGTGCCAAGCCCTGTTTCCTCTTCGATCTTGTTGTACAGATCGACGGAATAACCCAGCAATTGCGTGATATTGGCGTTCGAACGCAACTGCCCCACCAGACCCGCGGCGTGGAAGGTGGTGCCCGAGGTCAGCTTCTTGCGCTCCAGCAGCACCGTATCCGTCCAGCCCAGCTTGGCCAGGTGATAGGCGGTCGAGCAGCCGATGATCCCGCCACCGATAACGACGGCTTTGGCTGTATTCGGAAGGTCGGTCATGTCTGTCCTCAGGTATTTTTGAAATCGGTAAGGGCCGCGCGGAACCGCGCCAGGTTTTCAGCTGTGTAGGCTGCGTAATCAAAGTCGATATCCGAGGTGATCTCGGACACCATGCTCCACATGGTTTCCCGCAGCAGCGAGGCACATTTCATCGCCGTATAGCGGTGGCGCAGATCGTCGGTGACCGGGGCTTCGAAATAGCTCTCCAACACCCAGTCTTCCTGTTCAGACGACAGGCCATTGTTCGACGCCAGCCCGCCCAGATCGAACAGCGGAGAATTGAACCCGGCATAGTCGAAATCGATCAGCCAAAGGCGGTTGCCGTCGTCCAGAAAATTGCCGCAGAGCAGGTCGTTATGGCCGAACACGATGTCATACGGCCCTGCTTCATGTTCCAGCAGCGTGCCTGCGTCGATCAGATCGGGGATCAGCTTTGCATGGGCGCTGTCATTCTCGGTCAGCGTTGCGGCATAGTCCCGGATGACATGGAACACCCAGAACACCAGCGACGGCCCGCGCAGGTGTTTCGGCACTTCGACATGACAGGCTTTCACCAATTCCAGAACTCGGGGCAGCATGTTCGGGTGGCGGACTTCTTCTTCCGTCAATGTGCGGCTTTCGATGAATTCCAGCACTGTCAAATCGCCTGAGGAATGCAGCACGGCAGGCGACAGACCCGCCGCATTGGCTGCCTTGCTGGCGGCCAGCTCATTGAACCGCATTACCTGATGCAGGGGGATGTCGTCGCCCACACGCACCACATAAGACCCGCTGCCATCCGTGACCTTGTAGTTCACATTGGTGATGCCACCGGTCAACGGAGTGGCCTCGATCTCTCCCTGCCAGATCGGCAGAGCGCGGATGCGGGTCATCAGGTCGGGATGACTCATATCAACTCTCCAGTCCAAAGCGGATGCGGGCCTGACGGGCACTGGCATTGATCAACCGATCAGCGATGATGGCGATGAAGGCAATCGACAGGCCGGCCACCAGACCGCGGCCGGTATCGGCCTTGGTCAGGGCGATATAGACCTCCTGCCCCAGATCGCGGGTGCCGACGAGGGCGGTGATCACCAGCATCGACAGCGCCAGCATGATCGTCTGATTGACGCCCAGCAGGATTTCAGGCAACGCCATCGGCAGGCGGATATGGCGCAGCAGTTGTCTGCGGGTGCAGCCCGAAACCAGACCCGCCTCGATCAGTTCCTCACTGACCGAGCGCACGCCATGGGCGGCATAACGGACCGCCGGGGCCAGCGCATAGAGAACGATGGCAATCAGGGCGGTGAAATCGCCGACCCGGAACAGCATGACGACAGGGATCAGATAAACAAAGCTGGGCAAGGTTTGCAGCGTGTCGATCAGCAGATTGATGGCCGTTCCAGCGCGTTTGTTCAGTGCCGCCAGAACACCCAGAGGCACCCCGATCAGCGTCGCCAGAATGACCGATGCGCCGCACAGATACACTGTCACCATCGCCTTTGACCACAGGCCCGACACAAGTATCAGCGAGGCCATTCCGCCACACAGAAACGCCAGACGCCAACCGCCTGCGTGCCAGCCCAGCAGGAACAGCATCGCGATGGCCCACGGCCACGGGATGCCCAGCAGAACCGTTTTGATCGGGATCATGAACCAGGTCAGGAAGAAAACCTTGATGGCTTCGAACGTGTCGAAATAGTTGACGTTCAGGTATTCGACCGTGTTGTCCCAGAACGCGCCAGTGGTGATGGTCTGGCTTTCAGGATATTCCAACAACAGAGGCGAGAACTGTCCCAATACCCATGTCAGCAGCATCAGAACCACAACCAGAACCGTCCGGCGATGACGCGCGATCCACGAGCCAGCGACCTCATGATGCACCTGGCCCATCCGTTCGGCAAAGGCCTGGCTCAGACGGTCGACGGCGATGGCCAGTACCACGATGGCGATGCCGGCTTCGAACCCTGCTCCAATGTCCAGACGGCGTAGTGCGGCGAGAACGTCAAAGCCCAGCCCCCCAGCCCCGATCATCGAGGCGATGATGACCATGTTCAGGGTCAGCATGATCACCTGATTGACACCCACCATCAGGCTGTGGCTGGCCGAGGGCACAAGCACGCGCCACATCAACTGCCGCCGGGTCGTGCCCGCCATGCGTCCGAAATCCAGGATTTCGGGATCCACACCTTTCAGTGCCAACGTGGTGATCCGCACCATCGGTGGCGTCGCATAGATGATCGTCGCGACCAAGGCAGAGATCGGGCCAAACCCAAACATGAACAGGATCGGCACCAGATAAGCAAAGATCGGGATCGTCTGCATCAAGTCCAGTATTGGTGAGATGATCTTTTCAAAATGCGGATGGCGATAGGCGAGAATGCCCAACAGCAACCCGCCGCCCGCTCCAATCGGCACCGCGATCAGGACCGAGGCCAGCGTCACCATGGCGCTATCCCATTGTCCGAAAACTGCAAGATAGATGAAGCAGGCCCCGACCAGAGCGGCCAATCCCCAGTCACGGCAATATTGACCCAAGGCGACAACGGCGGTGATGACCACGATCCAGCTGATCGCAGGCAGGATGACCTGCGCGTCATTTCCCTGACCGCTGACAAAGCCGTCGGCCAGCAGGGCCAATACCAGATTGTAGGGCTGCTCGATCAACCACGCGATGGCGCGGGTGACATCGGTGAAGGACACCGGCCCGATGGCGGCGTCCTCGATCAGCCATGTCATCGCCGAGGAAATGTAGGTTTTGAACGGGATCACCCAGGCCGAAGGGAACTTGGTCAACCAGCGCGCATCCAGCGCCTTGCTCAAATCACGGCCGAAATAGCCAAGCACGATGGTGAGCAGAACAAGCAGCAGAATGGCCATCTGGCTGCGGGTCAGGCGGATCATGCCGTGTCTCCGCCGCCGAACAGCACATGCGCAACGGCCTTGCGGTCAATCGCTCCGACGGGTTGGCCCTCTGCATCCACGACGGCGATCGGCGCATCTGCCGCGATAATCCGTTCCGCCACGTCCGAGATGCGCGTGGATTGAGAGATCGGATTGCCCTCGCCCACAGCGCCGGGAGTCATGACACCGCCGACGGTCAAGACCTTTGAACGGGGAATATGTTTCGTGAATTCAGCCACATAGTCGGTGGCCGGGTGCATCACCAGCTCTTCCGGCGTGGCGATCTGGATCACCTCTCCGTCCTTCATGATGGCGATGCGGTCGGCCAGGCGAACGGCCTCTTCGAAATCATGGGTGATGAAAACGATGGTCTTGTGCAACCGCTCCTGCAACCGCAGGAATTCATCCTGCATCTCGCGCCGGATCAGCGGATCGAGGGCCGAGAACGGCTCGTCCAGAAACCATAGATCAGGCTCGGTCACCAAGGAACGGGCAATGCCGACGCGCTGTTGCTGGCCGCCGGACAGCTCACGCGGGTAATAATCCTCGCGCCCCTTCAAACCGACCAGTTCCACCACCTCGCGGGCCTTGGCGTCGGCTTCGGGTTTGGGTGTGGCCTGAATCGTCAATGGAAACATCACATTCTGCAAAACGGTCAGATGCGGCAGCAACGCGAAATGCTGGAACACCATGCCCATCTTGTGACGCCGGATTTCGATCAGCTCATTCTCGCTGGCGCGCAAGAGGTCAGCATCGTCGAACAGAACTTCTCCGGCGGTTGGCTCGATCAACCGGGACAAACACCGTACCAAAGTGGATTTGCCGGACCCCGACAGGCCCATGATGACGAAAATCTCACCTTCCGAGATCTCGATATTGGCGTTGCGCACTGCGCCGATCACGCCTGCCTTGCGAATTTCTTCTGCCGTAGGTTCGGGGGTTGTCCGCAGCAACCGATCTGCGTTGGGGCCATAAAGCTTCCAGACGTTTCGGCACGACAGTTTGGTCTTGGGGGGCATCAGGGTGGTCCGGTTCATTCGCGAAAAAGGCCAGAGCGGTCCGAGAGAGCGACAGGCCCGCTCTGGCCAGTGGATTACTTCGAGATCCAGCCAGACCAGCGGTCTTTGTTGGTCTCCATCCACTCTGCAACAACGCTGTCGATTTCCACACCGTCCAGATCGGCCTTGCCAACCATGGCGCTCATTTCATCATTGTTGATTTTGTAGGCTTCGATGATGTCATAAGCGCCCGGCCATTTTTCTTGCAGGCCAGACCAGGCTGCTTTCCAGATCGGGCCACGCGGTTTGCCGCAATCATAGGCCATATTCGGGTTCACACCGACAGAAGGGTCGCTGTAACACTCTGGCGTAAATGGCGGGAACTCGACGAACTCGCCTTCGTATTTTGCCGGCGCCCAATGTGGGACGTAGACCCACAGAACAATTGGATCCTGTCTTTGATAAGCGGATTCCAATTCTGCAAACAGGGCCGCGTCGGTGCCCGCATGGACGACTTCGAAATCCAGTTCAAGCGCTTCGACACGCTCGTCATCGAAGCCACCCCAGGTCACCGGGCCGCCGACATAACGCCCGTTCGGAGCAGTTTCCGCCGTCGCGAATTCCTCGGCGCAGTCTTTCAGCGCCTCCCAATTCGGCAATCCCGGGCACCGTTCCTTCATGTAGCTGGGATACCACCATTCTTCGATCGCCATCAGGCCGGTTTCGCCGACATTGACGACCTTGCCGGTGCCGGTTGCCTCGTCCAGCGCTTCGCGTCCGGTGGTTTCCCAGATTTCCATTGCCAGATGCAGGTCACCCGTTTTCAGACCGGCGAACTGAGCAATGTAATCCGCCTGAACATATTCAACGTTGTACCCGGCTTCTTCCAGGATCGAACCCATGATCTTGGTATTGATCAACTGCCCCGACCAGTCGTGCAACGTCAGTTTGATTGGGTCCGTGGACTCAACAGCCCATGCAGTTGTTGCGGCTCCGGCGACCATGAGGGCCAGCGCGGAAATTCCCATTTTACAATTCATAACACCTTCTCCCTGTCGTGATTTTTTTCGATGAATCGGTGGTATTGAGTACAGACGACCACATCGTGGGCTTTTGTGTCAATAAAAACCACGTAAAGCCACACTTTTTCCTGATCATGGCAAGTTTTCAAAGCCTTTCTCTCGTGCAGCGTTGCTTTATGTGGGTATTGTGGTATGGCTTAACGTCCCTTATGACGATGCCATCAGAGCGCGAAACATGAACCTGCCGACCACAAACCAACGAGAAGAAGAAATCCTGCGCGCCCTTTTTCGCGCGGGCGGTTCGTGCCGCGTAAGCGTTCTGGCGAATGAACTTGGGGTCAGCCTGGAAACCATTCGGCGAAACGTCCGCAATCTGGAAGAGCGCGGCATCGTGCGCAAGGTCCATGGCGGGGTTCATCTTCTCGAAGACATTCTGGAACCGTCGCTGCAAAGCCGCCTGGACAAGAAGGTTGACGCGAAAGAGAAGCTGGCGAAGGCGGTTGCCGAGGTCATTAGTAACGGCGACTCCGTTTTCCTCGATATCGGCTCTACTACCGCTTATGTGGCGCAGGCGCTTGGCAACCACAGCGATCTCTTTGTCGTGACGAACTCGGTTTTTGTGGCGCAGGCATTGGCTTCACGAAACAACAACCGGGTCTTCATGGCTGGTGGCGAGCTGCGGTCGCACGATGGGGGCGCATTTGGTGTTGAAGCTCAGGACCTGATCAAACGTTTGAACGTCCGTTTCGCCATTCTTTCAGTCGGGGCGGTCAATGCGGACCCGGGCTTTATGCTGCACGACCTGCAAGAAGCAAACTTGGCCCGCGTCGCCATTCAAAACGCACAGGTCCGCATTGTCGTGGCCGATGGCGAAAAGCTGGGAAAGCGCGCGCCGGTCACATTGGAACCTGCCGACAAGATCAATCTGTTCTTTACCGATGTGAACCCGCCCGAGGACATCTGCCAGATGCTGTCGGCGAATGAAATCGACCTTGTCGTCGCCGAATAAGCGCCTAACGCTTTTCGGCAATGACCCACACCGGGTGGTAAGTCAGAGGAACCCTGCCGTCAGTTCCGAACTTCTGAACGTAGTCAGCTTCGAACCGGGCCAAGGTGGACCGGGTCCATGCACCCTGAGCCCGGCCATTTACTCCTGTACTGCGTAAATGTTTCAGCACATCTCTGGGCGTGTCAAAATAGGATGGCCGAACGCTTTGGCCAACCTTCAGAATCTTGAACGGCCCATCTATGGCGGTTGCAAGGGCGTCAGGCAGGCATAGGCCCGGTGCACGGGCTGTCGATCCGATTTGCGCAAGCTCTTGATATTGCAATGGGCCAAACCCGGAAATGGCCAACCACCCTCCGGGTTCAAGCGCTTCGGCAACCTGTTGCAGCAAACCGGCCGGATCCTCCATCCATTGGATCATCGAGGCCGATGCGACCAAATCCAGCTTTGCGGGCCATTCGACCAGGCGGACGTCTCCGTCAATGAAAGCCGCATTTTCCGCATCTGCCGTCGCCCGAGCCTGCGGCGCTATATCGTTCAGGTGAAGATCAGGAAGGTCAAAGTTCTGCCGCAGCAACCGGGTCAGATGGCCAGTGCCGCATCCCAGCTCGAACGCCACATCAAACCGGTTCGGCGCGCCAACCCGACGCATCTCGGAAACCAGCTTGCGGGCAACCCAGGCCTGCTGGCTGGCTGTATCGTTGTAAGTCTGGAAGCTTCGACTGAAGCTTCGCTGAACCTTGTCGGCCAATTGCGCCGTCATGACAGCCACTCCGTCCAGCTTTGACCCGGTTGGAAAGGTACATGCGGAGCGGCGACGCCCTTGACCACATCCGGGGTTGCGGCCCAGGCCGCCCTTTGAGCATTGGTCGGAATGATCCGGTCCCGCTCTGATATCCAAACCAGATCAAAGCCGGGATCAGGCGCCGAGCCACGTTCGATGACCGCATGAAGTTCCTTTCTTGCCTGCTCGATGTCCAGTTCAGGTATGTCAGCAGACAGTCCGGCGCGTCGGCAAAATTTGACGAAACTTGCCGATGACAGCTGATCCGCCGTGGCCCGGACAATATCGGGCGCGATGCCCCGGTCTGCGCAGGCAGGGTGCAACGTACCACTGACAGCAACCAGCCGGTCAGGGCGAAACACTGTGCTGGCCAGCCAATGGGCCGCGGATGCGACACCGAAGGAAAACGCAAGCATTTCGACGCGGTCAAACCCGGCCAGATCGGGCAAGGGATCATCGAGCCGGGTATAGTCATCAACCAGCAGAACAGATCCGCCTCCGGTCAGCCCGCGGAACGGGGCAGCACCCAGCGCCCACCCCCCGAAGACCAGTGTCAGCTTGCTGTCATCCGATTGCGCCAGCCACTGGTGTTTCATTGCTGCCCCCCGGCCAAAGCGACCATCGCGCTGGTGATCCGGCCGAGCTCATCAGGTGTAACAATGTAAGGCGGCATACAATAGATGTTTCGCGCAAAGGGGCGCAGCCACACTCCGGTTTCAGGGGCCAGCCGATGAGCAACCGATGGATCAACCGTTTCCTTCATTTCGATAACGCCAATAGCGCCAAGAACCCTGACATCTGCAACGCCCGACAAACTGCGTGCTGGCTCCAGTTCGGTCCGCATCTGGCCTTCGATATCAGCCACCTGGCGTTGCCAGTTCCCCTCGGCCAGCAGTCTGAGGCTGGCCGAACCAGCGGCACAGGCCAGAGGGTTGGCCATATAGGTCGGGCCGTGCATGAACACTCCGGCCTCACTATTGCCAATGCCATACGCCACCTGCTTGCTGGTCACGGTAGCAGCAAACGAGATATGCCCCCCGGTCAATGCCTTGCCCAGACACATTATATCCGGGGTTATGCCCGCATGATCGGTGGCGAACAGCTTGCCGGTTCGGCCAAATCCGGTTGCGATCTCGTCAAAAATGATCAGCACGTCATGAGCATCGCACATGGCGCGTGCCGCGCGCAGCCATTGGGGATGATAGAAATACATGCCCCCGGCGCCTTGAACCACGGGCTCAAGGATCAGGGCCGCGAGGTGATCGCCCTTGTCGGCCAACAGTCGTTCCAGCGCCTCCAATCCGTTCAACGCCGGGTCTTCGGGCCAGTCATCCCCCAACCGAACCTGGGGACGCGGCAGGAAGTGCTGGATCGACAAAGCCCCTCGGAACAGCCCGTGCATACCCGTCACAGGGTCACAGACGCTCATCGCTTTCCACGTGTCACCGTGATAGCCGCCCCGAATTGTGGCAAATTCGAATTTGCGGGTGCGGCCATGAGCCATTTGATACTGCACCGCCATCTTCATCGACACTTCGACCGAAACAGACCCACTGTCGCAATAGAAAATGCGGTCCAGCCCCTCGGGCAACATGTCGACCATCCTGCGCCCCAGATCAATGGCCGGATGGTGTGTCAGCCCCCCGAACATCACATGAGGCATCTTTTCCAGCTGGGACTGCATGGCGGATGTGATTTCGGGATGCTTGTGGCCGTGGATGGCGCACCACCATGACGACATGGCGTCTATCATCTTTGCGCCGTCCTCCCGGTAAAGATACACGCCCTCGGCCCGGTCGATGAGATGCATCGCACCGGGATCGGCCACGTTGGTATAGGGATGCCAAAGGTGGTGGGCGTCAAACTCCAGCGGGGTCACAGAAACCTCCGTATGGTCGCCACGTCTATGGACGAGAAAGCTTCTGACAAGCTTTGCTGCGTCAGGTCGCCAAGATAAGGCAGGCGTCCGAGGTGTCGCACCTTGCTCATTTCGACGATGGTTTGTTCCACGTCGGGCTCCGGATCTCCGACAAAGGCAACGCCGACCACCTCGGACCCAGCGCGTCGAAGCGCCATCAGGGACAACGTGGTGTGGTTGATCGTTCCCAACGCCGTGCGTGCGACCAGAACGACCGGGGCCTGCCATTGGGCAATCAGATCCAGATAGTAGGATTTGCGGTTCAGAGGCACCATCAGCCCCCCTGCCCCTTCCACAACCAGCGGCCCGTCAACTTGCGGCAGCGCGAGCCGGGACAGATCGATCTCTATGCCCATATCCTCGGCAGAAAGATGGGGTGAGGCAGGCATGTTCAGGCGATACGCCTCGGGCAACACGTCCACACCGGACAAGGTGCAGACGGTTTCCGTGTCCGTCGCATCCTCGAGCCCCGATTGAACCGGCTTCCAGTAAGTGGCGTTCAGGGCCGCCGTCAGGCCAGCCGAAAAAACTGTTTTTCCGACGCCCGTGTCGGTTCCGACAATGACCAGAGCGCTCATGCGGCCTCCGACTGATGGCTGGAGATGGTTGCAAACAGGGCCGAAATGTCCTCGGGACCGACATTCCCGGTGATCGAGACGCGCAGACGGGATGTGCCTTTTGGAACGGTAGGCGGGCGAATGCCGCGAATGTCAAACCCCTGATGTTGCAAAGCCTGTGCCATCGCCATCGTGCGGGCCTCGCCCCCAAGAACGACGGGAATGATCTGGCTGTTCAAGGCCGCGTCAGGCAACCCTGTTTCACGGGCCGCCTCATGTGCATGGCGCAGACGTTTGCGTGCAGCAGTGACCAAATCGTCAGTCCCGGCCAGTTCACACAGGACAGCCCGTACCAGCGCAGCATTCAGAGGGGACGGCGCCGTTGCAAAGATAAAGGGCCGTGCGCGGTTGATCAGGGTATCGATCATCGCCCGCGGGCCACAGATCAGCCCGCCGGAAACTCCAAGCCCCTTGCCGCAGGTGTGCAGGGTCAAAAGGTCAGCGTTCAGATCATGCGCCAGACCTTTGCCATTTGCCCCGAAAACGCCGGTGGCGTGCGCCTCATCCACGATCAGAACAGCTTGGGCTTCACGCGCCAGACATGACAAATCTTCCAGCGGAGCCAGATCGCCCTCCATGGAATAGACGCTTTCAACAGCAATCCATACCTGACCCTGCCCACCAGCGGATCGCCATTCGGCCAGAACGTTTCGCGCATCCGCGACGTCGTTGTGACGAAAAGCGCGCAGATCCGCTCGGCTGGCGCGCATCCCCTCATGGGCGCTGGCGTGAACCAGTTCGTCATACAAAACCAGATCCCCGGCCGCCGGCAGGGTGGAAAAGATTGCCTGATTGGCCTGAAACCCTCCACCCATGAACAATGCGGCCTCGGCCCCAAAGAACACAGCTGCTTCGTGTTCCAGCGCCTCATGCTCGGGGTGATTTCCCCGCAGCAGCCGCGAGCCGCCCGAGCCGACGGGCACGCCGCGGGCCAGCGCCGCCTGTGCGGCCTCTTGCAACAGGCTTGACCCGGCCAAGCCCAAATAGTCGTTGGACGCAAAATCCAGCCCGCGCGCCGGGATCAAAACCCGGCGGCGGTGCCGGGCTTCCAGCGCATCCAGCATGGATTCCAGTCGTTCGACTGCTGTCATTCGGCGGCTTCCGTGCGCTTATGGTCTTCAGCCGTTTCGGCCTGAAGGCCAAGTTTTGCAAACAGGATCGAGTCGGTGTCTTCTTCGGGGTTTTCCGCCGTCAAAAGAGTTTCACCGACAAAGATGGAATTTGCTCCGGCGAAGAAGCACATCGCCTGCATCTCGTCGCTCATGTCGCTGCGCCCGGCGGACAACCGAACATAGGCTTTGGGCATCAGGATGCGAGCGGTTGCGATGATCCGCACAAAGTCGATTGGATCAACCGGTTCCGCATCAGCCAGCGGAGTATCCGCCTGTGGCATCAGCATGTTGATCGGCACCGAATCCGGCGGCGGGGTCATGTTGGCCAAAGTCAGCAACATATCGATACGGTCGCCAGTGTGTTCACCCATACCCAGAATACCACCCGAGCAGACCTTGATTCCGGCTTCCTGCACCCGGTTCATCGTGTCGATCCGGTCCGCGAAAGTACGGGTGGTGATCACTTCGGAATAATAGCGTTCGGACGTGTCGATATTGTGGTTGTAATAGTCCAACCCGGCATCGCGCAGTTGAACCACCTGGGTGTCATCCAGCATGCCCAGCGTCATGCAGGTTTCCATGCCCATCGCCTTGACGCCTTCCACCATGGCAATCAGGGCAGGCATATCGCGCGGCTTGGGCTCGCGCCAGGCGGCCCCCATGCAGAACCGGGTCGCGCCACCGTCGCGGGCCTTTTTGGCCTCGGCCAGTACACGCTGAACCTCGATCAGCTTCGATGCAGGCAGGGTGGATCCGTTGCGGGCCGATTGCGAGCAATAGGCGCAATCCTCGGCGCACCCGCCGGTTTTGATCGACAGCAGCTTAGAGGTCTGGATCTTGTTCGGATCAAAGTTCTCGCGGTGCACGGTCTGTGCCCGGAACAGAAGGTCCATCAACGGGAGGTCATGAACAGCTTGCGCAGACTTTCGGGTCCAGCCGGAATGAGGGATGATCATTTTATCTATAAAACTTCCTGCAGCTTGCGTTGCCGAGGATTTATTATCGATAAAACCTGAAGGCGCAACCGTGTTGGCGCAAACGATCCCAAATCAAGCGGAAATGCCGCGCTTTTCAGAAATCAAGGCCCAGATCAACGGTTCGGGCGGAATGCGTCAGCGCCCCGGACGAGATGTAATCGACCCCGGTCGCCGCAATCGATGCGACGCGGTCCAACGTCACATTACCGCTGGCTTCGGTCTTCATCCGCCCGTCCACCATGGCAACCGCTTCGCGCAGCATCTCGTTGTCCATATTATCCAGCAATACGACGGACGCGCCGCCAATCCTGAGAACTTCGGCCAGCTGGTCCAGTCGATCGACTTCGATCTCGACGGCCATCATGTGGCTGGCTTGCGCTTTGGCGGCCTCAAGAACCTGACGCACACCCCCGGCGGCGGCAATGTGGTTGTCCTTGATCAGGATCGCGTCGGACAACGAATAGCGATGATTGAAACCGCCACCATGCAGCACGGCCTGTTTTTCCACGATGCGTAGTCCGGGCGTGGTTTTGCGGGTACAGGTCATGCGGGCATTCGTGCCCTTTGTCTGCTGGACAAAGGTGGCAGTTTTTGTGGCAATACCGGTCAGGCGACCGGCAAAATTCAGTGCGACCCGCTCACCCGACAGGATCGAGGCCGCGGACCCTTTGATGGTCATCAGCGTGTCGCCGCGCCGACAGGACTGGCCATCCTTGACAAGCACCTCAACTTCAAGCGTCGGGTCGACCAGCCGGAACGCTATCGTCGCCACCTGCATGCCCGAAACAACGGCGTCCTCGCGCGCATTCAGCCGGGCTGTATAGGTCGTGCTCGGCGGGATCACGGCGCGGGTGGTCACATCACCGTAAGCTCCCAGATCCTCCATCAGCGCCGCGCGGATGACGGGTTCGAGGATCAGATCGGGCAGGGTCGCAAAACTCATGGTATTTCCTTGCAGGCATCGGCGCGAATGTGCAGCGCGTCGCTAAGATACATCCGGGATCGCTTGCCGGGGCCGTCGGCAGTTTCCGGAAAGTCGGATCGCTCATGCGCGCCGCGGCTTTCTTCGCGCTGCAATGCCGCCGCGGCGATCAGGGTTGCTGTGGCACACATGTTTCTGAAGGACGGGCATGTGCCATGCTGCTCTTCGAGCGTGGCAATCCTGCGCAATGCCCGGCATAACCCGGCGCGGTCCCGGACAACGCCAACATCGCGCGACATGGTCGTGCGCAACATACTGACCGCATCGGACGTATCAGGGATGTCAGCTTGATCAAATCGAAGGGCCACAGGTTCCGACGCGGAAGTGTCCGGTATCGAACGCGCAATGTCCCGGGCACAGATGCGTGCAAACACCAACGCTTCGAGCAAACCGTTCGAGGCCAGCCGGTTGGCGCCGTGAAGGCCGGTCGAAGACGCCTCGCCGCACACCCACAACCGATCCAGCGTCGCGCGGCCATCAGTGCCTGTGGCAATCCCGCCCATGTGGTAATGCGCTGCCGGAGCAACCGGGATCGCATCCCGGACCGGATCGATTCCGTTGCGCGCGCAATATGCGGCAACCGCCGGGAAAAGTTCGTTGATTTGCGCGCCCAAAGCCTTGCGGGTGTCCAGCATCGGGCGGTTGCCGGCCTGTACCTCGGCAAATATCGCCCGGGCCACAACGTCGCGCGGGGCAAGCTCGGCATCAGGGTGAACGGCCTGCATGAAACGCTCGCCGTGTTTGTTTATCAGTATTGCCCCTTCTCCGCGCAGGGCCTCGGTCGCCAGCGGGGCCGGATCTTCACCCACGTCCATGGCCGTGGGGTGGAACTGCACGAATTCGGCATCGGCGATCAGCGCCCCGGCCCGTGCGGCCATTCCGATGACCTGCCCCCGGATGCGGGCCGGATTGGTCGTCAGGGCAAAAAGCCCGCCAGAACCGCCACCCGCCAACAATACGGCAGGTGCACGAAGCGTCACGGGCGCGGATCCGCTTTCCGAGGCCTCCTGCAAAACCACGCCCACTACGCGCCCATCCGCCACTTCCAGCGCAACGGCAAGGACCCCTTCCAACACCTGCACCGAAGAAGTTTCGCGCACTCGTTCGATCAGGGCGGCCATGATTTCACTGCCAGCCTGATCGCCCTTTACCCGCACGACGCGGGCAAAACTGTGCGCGGCTTCTCGGGACAGGACATACCCGCCACCCTCGGTGCGATCAAATGGTGTGCCCAAAGTGGTCAGGTCCAGAATATAATCCCGCGCCTCTCGCGTCACCAAATCCGCAACGTCAGGCTCGACAGTGCCTGCCCCGGCATTGACGGTGTCAACGGCGTGGCTTTCCGGGCTGTCAGCCAGGTCCATCGCCGCCGCCACGCCACCCTGCGCCCATGCCGAACTTGCACCTTCGCCCAAAGGATCAGGCGAGATGATCACCACCGGGCGCGGCGCCAGTTTCAGCGCAGCATAAAGCGCGCCAATCCCGGCCCCGACAATAATGACGCGATCCGTGGTGATGTCGGTCATTGCCGATCAGATGCCGAGCTTGCGGGACAGATCAATCATCGCCTGAACAGATTTGCGGGCCTGCTCTGCCACGTCTTCGGCGACCTCGACCTGGCCTTCCATCGTGTGCAACGCATAGAGGATCTTTTCCAGCGTGATCTTTTTCATGTACGGGCACATATTGCACGGCCCTACGAAATCGACCTCGGGCAGTTCATCCGCGATGTTCGACGCCATCGAACATTCGGTGATCAGCATCGCCTTTTCGGGTTTCTCATCATGCACATATTTGATGATCCCGCTGGTTGAACCGGAATAATCCGCCTCGGCCACCACATCCGGCGGGCATTCCGGGTGCGCAATCAGGCGCGTTCCGGGGTTCCATTCCCGGAAGTCGCGCAGGTCCTGAGCGGTGTATTGTTCATGCACGATGCAGGAACCGGGCCAGTAAACCACATTCTTGTGGCTTTCATTGGCCACGTTTTGAGCCAGATATTGATCCGGCGTCATGATGACCGTGTCGCTCTCCATGGCATTCACGATCTGCAAGGCGTTCGACGAGGTGCAGCAGATATCCGAAGCCGCTTTGACCTCGGCAGTGGTGTTCACGTAAGACACAACCGGCGCGCCGGGGTATTTGGCCCGCATTTCGTCGATTCCTTCGGCAGTAATCGATTCTGCCAAAGAACACCCCGCATCCATGTCGGGCATCAGAACAGTTTTCCCGGGGCTCAGAATTTTCGATGTCTCGGCCATGAAATGAACCCCGGCCTGAACGATCACATCCTCTTCCACCTCGCTGGCCTTGATCGCCAGTTGCAGGCTGTCACCCACGAAATCGGACACACCATGATAGATTTCCGGTGTCATGTAATTGTGCCCAAGGATCACGGCGTTACGCTCTTTCTTGAGCGCGTTGATCGCCCGCACATAGGGCGCATAGATCGCCCAATCCGGCGGGCTGATCACACGATCCATACGGGCAAACGTGTCTTTCATCTCATTGGCCAACGTGGCCGATGGGGCGAGGTCATAGACGTCCGAAAGAACAGTGCGGACTTGTGCAATATCGAGCAACGGGCGAGCCACCTTTGTCAGTTGTCGTTAGCCTGGCGGGCTGCTTAACGGCTTAGCCCTAGCGGAAACATCCCCGGTTCGAAACCGGAAAATGAGACGTTAGCGCTAAGCCATGCAGACAAATTCAAAGATGAATGGCAAATCAGCCCAGAATCCCCGGCAGACGCAGCCCGTGTTCACGTGCGCAGGCCTTGGCGTCCGCATAACCCGCATCTGCGTGACGCCAGACGCCAGAAGCCGGATCGTTCCACAGAACCCGCTCTAGACGTCTGGCCGCTGCATCGGTTCCGTCGGCACAAATCACGACACCCGCATGTTGGCTGAAACCCATGCCAACGCCGCCTCCGTGGTGCAGCGAGACCCATGTCGCGCCCGAGGCGGTATTGACCAGCGCGTTCAGCAGCGGCCAATCCGAAACGGCGTCCGAGCCGTCCTTCATCGCCTCGGTTTCGCGGTTCGGCGACGCGACCGAGCCGCTGTCGAGGTGGTCGCGACCGATGACGACCGGCGCCTTCAACTCTCCAGATTTGACCATCTCGTTGAATGCCAGCCCAGCCTTGTGGCGGTCGCCCAGTCCGATCCAGCAGATGCGCGCGGGAAGGCCCTGAAAGGCGATGCGCTCCTGCGCCATGTCGAGCCAGTTGTGCAGATGGGTGTTTTCGGGGAACAGTTCCTTCATCTTTGCGTCAGTTTTGTAGATATCCTCGGGATCACCCGACAGTGCGCACCAGCGGAACGGGCCGATGCCGCGGCAGAACAACGGGCGGATATAGGCGGGCACGAAACCCGGGAAGGCAAAGGCGTTTTCCAAGCCTTCGTCCTGCGCCACCTGCCGGATGTTGTTGCCATAGTCCAGGGTTGGCACACCCGCGTTCCAGAAATCGACCATGGCGGCCACGTGTTGCTTCATCGACGCTCGGGCTGCCTTTTCCACGGCCTTGGGGTCGCTTTCCCTCTTGTCTTTCCACTGCGCCATGCCCCAGCCCAATGGCAGATAGCCGTTGACCGGATCATGGGCGCTGGTCTGGTCGGTCACGATGTCAGGGCGCATCCCGCCCGCCTGCATCCGCCGGTAGATTTCGGGGAAAATCTCGGCCGCATTGCCCAGCAAACCGACCGATTTCGCCTCGCCCGCCCTGGTCCAGCGGTCGATCATTTCCAGCGCTTCGTCCAGCGTCTCGGCCTTTTCGTCGAGATACTTGGTACGCAGGCGGAAATCGATGCTGTCTGGATTGCACTCGACAGCCAGGCAACACGCCCCTGCAAAGACCGCCGCCAGAGGTTGCGCACCACCCATGCCGCCCAGACCACCAGTCAGAATCCACTTGCCGGTCAGGTCCCCGTCATAGTGTTGACGTCCAGCCTCGGCGAAGGTTTCGTAAGTGCCCTGAACGATGCCTTGCGTCCCGATATAGATCCACGAACCGGCCGTCATCTGGCCGTACATCATCAGGCCCTTCTTATCGAGCTCGTTGAAGTGGTCCCAGTTGGCCCAATGCGGCACGAGGTTCGAGTTCGCGATCAGCACCCGAGGTGCATCGGCATGCGTCCGAACGATGGCGACCGGTTTGCCGGATTGCACCACCAGCGTTTCATCTTCCTCCAGGTCCTTGAGGCTAGCAACGATGGTGTCAAAATCTTTCCACGTCCGCGCGGCACGTCCGATCCCGCCATAGACAACCAGCTCATGCGGATTCTCGGCCACATCAGGGTGCAGATTGTTCATCAGCATCCGCATCGGGGCTTCGGTCATCCAGCTTTTGGCGTTCAGTTCGGGCCCTGTCGGGGGATAGATGTCACGGGTATTTTTGCGAGGATCGGTCATCGGGCAAGCTCCAATGCAGTGTCATGGATAGCGTCAAGAATGTCTTTGAGCCACCGGCGCAGGCGGTCGGCTTTGTCGGTGTCAAAAGCCCAGGGCGGCGCTTCAGTTTTCAGGTAGGTCGACTGAGCCAGCTCCATCTGGATCGCGTGAACCCCTTCCGAGGGGCGCCCATAATGGCGCGTTGTCCATCCGCCCTTGAACCGCCCATTCAGAACAGCCGTACAGGGCGAGGACGCCGCGAATTCATGCGCTATGGCTTCGATTTCCGGCGCGCAGGTCGCCCCATTGTTCGTGCCGATGCTCATATCGGGCAGAGTACCTTCGAACAGAAAAGGAATATGGCTGCGGATCGAGTGGCAATCATACAGCACCGCAACCCCATGCGCCGCCTTCACGCGTTCCAGCTCGGCCTTCAGGGCGGCATGATACGGTGCATGAAAAGCTTCCCGTCGTTCGAGGATATCCTTTTCCGAAGGCGGGATGTCCCAAATGCCCTGGCCGTCAAAATCCGTCAGCGGCACAAGAGAGGTCGTGTTCTGGCCGGGATAAAGCGACACGCCCGTCGGGTCCCGGTTGGCGTCGATCACATATCGGTGGAAGGTCGCCCGAACCGTGGTCGCACTGGGCAGAAGTCCTTCATACAAGGTATGAACATGCCAATCCGTATCTGCTAGAGCTTGACCCCGCGCATTCAACTTGGCCTCGATCGTGGCCGGAACATGGGTGCCGGTATGCGGCAGACCCAGCACGATCGGACCGTCACCGCGCGAAATCTCGACCGGGCCGCTCATGCGCCAAGTTCCGGCATGGCGATGCCCGTGCCACGGGCAATCTCACCACTGGCAATCAGGGCCGAGGCTGCTTCGATCTCGGGTGCCATATAGCGATCGTCACCCAAGGCCGGCACCACGGCGCGCAACCGTGCCATCACGGCCTGCAACGTATCGCTCGTAGGCAGCGGCGCGCGGAACTCGACCCCTTGTGTGGCACACAGCAGTTCGACCCCCAGAATGCGTTCCAGATTGGCAACCATCTGCCCCAATCGCCGCGCACCATGGGCCGCCATCGAAACGTGATCTTCCTGATTGGCCGATGTGGGCGTCGAGTCCGTCACGCATGGATTGGCCAGATGCTTGTTTTCGCTCATCAGTGCGGCAGTCGTCACCTCAGCGATCATATAGCCCGAATTCAGGCCCGGATTGGGAGTCAGAAAAGGCGGCAGATCAAAGCTGAGCGCCGGATCAACGATCAACGCAATGCGGCGTTGTGCAATTGCCCCGATCTCGGCCACGGCAAGCGCGATCATGTCTGCGGCAAACCCAACCGGTTCGGCGTGAAAATTCCCGCCCGAAACGATCAGGCCGGTTTCCGAAAGAACCAGAGGATTGTCCGTCGCCGCGTTGGCCTCGATTTCCAGCGTTGTTGCGGCCTGCCTCAGCACATCCATCGCGGCCCCCACCACCTGAGGCTGGCAGCGGATACAATACGGGTCCTGAACCCGGGTATCGCCATCCCGATGGCTTTCACGAATGACCGACCCGGCCAGCAGCGCCCGCATGGTCACGCCGGCCTCGATCTGCCCGCGATGCCCGCGCAACGTGTGGATTTCCGGTTGCAACGGGGCGGTCGAACCCATGATCGCATCCGTCGTCAGCGCCGAGGTAACCAGCGCGCTTTGCGCCGCCTGCCATGCGCCAAACAGGCCGGACAGCGCAAAGGCCGTCGAAAACTGGGTGCCATTGATCAGCGCCAGCCCTTCTTTGGGGCCCAATTCGATCGGGTGCAGACCCGCTTTGGACAGCGCAGCATCACCGGGCATCACATCGCCACCGAATTCGGCCTCACCAGCGCCCATCATGACGGCAGCCATGTGGGACAAGGGCGCAAGATCACCCGAAGCCCCGACTGAACCCTGCGCCGGGATCACCGGGGTCACACCTTGTGACAACATCCCTTCCAGCAGGGTGATCACTTCTGGCCGAACCCCCGAGGCCCCGCGCCCCAGGCTCAGCAATTTCAGAACCATCATCAATCTGGCAAGGGCGCGCGGGATCGCAGGGCCCACACCACAGCAATGGCTGAGGATCAGGTTGCGCTGCAAGGTTGCCGTGTCCTCGGCCGCGATTTTGACGCTTGCCAGTTTCCCGAACCCTGTGTTCACGCCATATACGGCGGCCTCTCCCGCCGCCGCATCGGCGATGCGCTTGTGCGCTTCTTCGACGGCCGGGCGGCAAGCGGGATCCAGTTGAACAGCGCGCTCTTCGCGAAAGACCTGTTCCAGCTGCGACAGGGTAACGGTGCCCGGGGTAAGGGTGAGGGTCGTCAAAATATACCTCCGAAAATGCGGGTATGAAGAGGGTTGAATCCGATGCGATAGGCCAATTCCGCGGGGTGTTCGACATTCCAAACCGCCAGATCAGCGCGCCGCCCGACTGAGATCTGACCGCAGTCAGCCAACCCGAGAGCACGGGCCGCGTGAACCGTCACGCCTTGCAGGGCCTCTTCTGGCGTCATGCGAAACAGGGTGCATCCCATGTTCATCGCCAGCAGCAACGAGGTCATCGGCGCTGAACCGGGGTTGCAATCCGTGGCAAGCGCCATGGGCACAGCATGCCGACGCAACAGGTCAATCGGTGGCGCCTGCGTTTCGCGCAAGGTGTAGAACGCCCCCGGCAGAATAACGCCGACGGTACCGGCCTGCGCCATATCCAGGACACCCGCTTCATCAAGGTACTCAATATGATCTGCCGAAAGCGCGCCGTATCCGGCAGCCAGTTTTGCGCCGCCCAAATTCGACAATTGTTCGGCGTGGATCTTGATCGGCAGGCCAAGCTTTGTCGCGACATCAAAAAGCGGGATCAACTCTTCCGGTTGAAAGGCGATGCCTTCGCAGAAGGCATCGACCGCATCGGCCAATCCCTCGGCATGTGCGGCGCGAAGCGTGGGAATGCAGACCTGATGAATGTAGTCCGACGCCCTGCCCTCATAGCCCCGAGGCACCGCATGAGCCCCCAAAAAGCTGGTCAGAACGCGGACGGGACGATGATCCGGCAACGCCCGAGCCGCGCGCAACATGTTCAATTCGGTATCGTCATCCAATCCGTAACCGGACTTCACTTCGATGACCGATACCCCTTCGGCCAGCATCGCATCAACTCGCGGCAATGCCTGTGCCACCAACTCCTCCACTCCGGCTGCACGCGTGGCCTTTACCGTTGAGATGATCCCACCCCCGGCGCGGGCGACCTCTTCATAGCTTGCGCCGTTCAGGCGCATTTCGAACTCTGACGCGCGATGGCCACCGTGAACCACATGGGTGTGGCAATCGATCAAGGCGGGCGTAACCAGGCGCCCACCCATTCGAACCCTTGGTTGGTCGGCGAAACGTGATGGAAGATCCACAACAGGGCCGACCCATGCGATACGCCCGTCCTGCAACGCGATCGCGGCATCCGGGACCAAACCGTATGGCGGTCCGCCTTCGGTCATCGTTGCGGCATCAAGATCCGTCAAAACCTGCGTTTGCGTCTGCATGTGACTCGCACCCTCCATGCATTTCCTGCTTTTCTAGTACATTTCTATCATTTATATGTCTATGCATAAAACGAGGTAAAAAATGGCTATCTTCGCTAATCGCGCATTATTGAGCACTGGTTGGGCTACGAACCTGCGGGTGGAAATCAGCCAAGGGCTGATATTGTCGCTGCAACAGGGCGCGACGGCGCAAGAGGGTGACACTTGCGTCGACACTTTGCTGCCCGCATTGGCCAATCTGCACAGCCACGCATTTCAGCGCGCGATGGCAGGCATGACCGAATACCGAAAGGCCGGTCGCGACAGTTTCTGGACGTGGCGGGAACTGATGTATCGTTTCACCCAGCACCTGACGCCTGATCACGTGCAGGCGATTGCCGCTCTGGTCTATATGGAGATGCAGGAAGCCGGTTACGCCTCGGTTGGTGAATTCCATTATCTGCATCACCAGCCAGACGGCACACCTTATGACAATCTTGCAGAGCTGTCCCAGCGGATCATGGCTGCTGCGGACGAGACGGGAATCGGGCTGACGCATCTGCCCGTACTTTATTCTTACGCAGGGGTCGGCGAGCAACCGTTGGAATCGGGACAGCAACGATTTGGCAATGATGTAGACCGCTATCTGGCGTTGGTCGAGCAAGCGCAAGTGGCACTGGGCGATCTGCCGGATGACTGTCAGATAGGCATTGCACCACATTCCTTGCGCGCGACATCACCACAAGATCTTGCCCGGGTTCTGGACGCAAAAAAGACGGGACCTGTCCATATCCACATTGCGGAACAACCCATGGAAGTTGAGCAGGTTCACGAGGGTCTGGGCGCCCGCCCGGTGGAATGGCTGCTGAGCAATGCAACGGTAAACCATCGCTGGTGCCTCATCCACGCCACTCATATGACGGAAAAGGAAACCCGCGATATGGCCGCAACGGGCGCGGTCGCGGGGCTTTGCCCGATCACCGAGGCCAATTTGGGGGATGGCCCTTTCAATGGGGCCGTCTTTCTTGAAGCCGGTGGTCGTTTCGGGGTCGGGTCGGATTCAAACGTGTTGGTTTCGATGACAGAGGAACTGCGTACGCTGGAGTATTCCCAACGCCTGCGAGACCTGTCGCGCAATGTCCTGGTCGAAGGGGACGGTTCGGTTGGACAGACACTGTATTGCAATGCGGCTTTGGGCGGTGCGCAGGCCCTGGGTCGCGCGGCGGGCCAGATCGCAGCAGGGATGCTGGCGGATCTTGTTGCCATCGACAGCCAGGATCCGGCACTTTGTGCCCTGCGTCCTGAACAGTTGCTCGACGGGTTGGTCTTTGCCGCGAAGGACCACGTAGTGACCGATCTGTGGTCGGCTGGCCGCCATCAGGTACGCCGGGGCCGCCATATTGCTCGGGATCGGATCGTATCCGGCTATCGGCGGGCCATGGCTGATCTCATGCCGAGGCTTTGAGCTTGCTGCCGCCTTTACGGGCTGACAAAAATGGCCTCATAATAGCAATATGTTTGTACCTAATTGGATGAACACCACGTGACCGATCAAAAACCTCTCGGCTTTCAGGACATTCGGGACGAAGTCGTGAACCGCATTCAAACCCGTGTCTGGCCACAGGGCAGCCTGTTGCCCACCGAGATGGAACTGGCAGCCGAATTCGGCGTTGCACGGGCGACGGTCAATCGGGCGCTGCGGGAACTTGCCGAACAGGGAATTGTCACCCGCAAACGCAAGGGTGGCACGCGTGTTGTGACCACACCGGTAAAACAGGCGAAATTACCGATCACTGTCGTTCGGCAGGCCATCGAAGAAATGAACGCCGAATACCGCTATGCTCTGGTCAGCCGAACACTGATCGATTGCCCCGCGTGGTTGCAGGCAAAGCTGAACATCCCGGAAGGTGCGCAGGTCGTCCATCTGCAATGTATGCACCACGCCGACAACCGTCCATTCCAGTTCGAGGAACGCTGGATCAACGTCAGCACCGTGCCTCAGGTTCTCGACGAAGATTTCCTGACCACCGGGCCGAATGAATGGCTGCTGTCCGAGGTGCCGTTTTCAAACGCTGAAATTGCCTTCTCGGCCGTCCCCGCAACAGGGCATTTGCAGGAGTTTCTGGCGGTACCGCCCGGCACACCGTTGTTTCAGCTGGAACGTACGACTTGGTTTCGCAGCGATCCGGTTACTTTCGTGCGCATGACTTTCCATCAGGGATACCAGATGCGCACCACGTATTGAGGCCAGAGCACCGAACAGGTTTTGACATAGAGGCAAAACCTTATCGCTTCGATCCCACCTTCCTGACTGTCGTGGCAGTCACCTTTGCCCGTTCAGCGTCCGAAGCAGCCGAGATTTGGTTCTCGTTGTTCAGCGGCCAAGGCCGAGACAATTGTACAATCGTCGGAATGGCAAATATGGCGGCAGATCGTCTCGAACCTCAGCGTGGTCAGGTCGAAACCTTTGCTGATCCGGGTTGATCCGTCATGTTTGGGAAGCCTCCCCTCAAGTTCGTATCCGAAACCGTGTGGAAGCCGGATGAAATCATATGGCGGAACATCCTCTGGGGTGGTGGACGACAAGGCGCAAAGCGGTTGCCCTTTTCGAAGGGCCAGAAACAATGGTTCAGACCAGATTGAAGTGAAATCCAAAGCGGCGCTGCTGTTGATCTTCGCCACAAGCGCCATGTCCAGCAAGTGATCATCGACCATACGCAATATATTTTCAGGCAGATCCTAGATCAGCGTGACCCCCATCCTTGGAAACAGCGAGCTGAAGGGTTCAGAGAGATACCCGGTCAGATAAGGGGCCTAAGTCGGAGGCATTCCGACGGTCAAAGGAACTGTTTCAGGGTCGCGGAACTCGGTCGCGGTGTCACGGATTTTCTGCGCATCGTTCAGAAGGCGCCCAGCCAGTTCAACGACACGGGCACCGTACAGTGTCGAGGCACCTCGTTGTTGAGGCGCAGGAAAAGATCGGTTCCCAATTCCTGTTCAAGTTTTTTGCTCTGGTTGGCCAAGTTTGACATTCGCACCGTCACCCTGAGCGGTAGCCTGAACGCGGAGCAAGAGCCCGGGCCGGCCTTGGACAGCAAGGTCACCGGCCACGCGACCGTAGTCATCACCCGGAATTCGGCGACCGGAGAAGTCTCGTATTCCAGCGAACTGAGCGTTTTCGGGCGGAACGAAGCTGACCTGAACACGCTCATCCCCGGCGCGGTTTCGGCCATCCATCTGCACAATGCGCCGGTCGGCCAAAACGGCCCGGTTGTACAGGAATCGCTGGCGGAGGCGTGCACCACGCTGAACGTGAACGCATCAGGGGGCATCGGTGTCATCGGTCAGGACGTGATCTCGAACCAGGTCAAGACCGATGGACTGTTTTCAATTGAGTACGCCATTGGCTCGGCTGATGGCGACGTGATTGTCGGCAGCGATCTGACCAATGCGCTGAACGGCGCCGTCGGCGATGATCCACAGAACAGTGAAGGCGACGACGACATCCTTATCGGTTGCAATTCGGCGATTTCGGGCCGGATCAATCCCGGTGACATCAACAAGCTGAAAATCGGTCAGGCCACACGGATTCGTTTGTTAGCTTTTTCGCAGGCCAATGTGCCCGAGTTCCGAGGTTCCATCTTTTATCTCAGCCGACGCATTGGAGGACGAACGCACTGGCGAGTGCAATTTCAAGACCCGGGTCAAACTGAACGATCGGCAATCCGACGAAGTGGCGGCTTTGGACTTGGTCCCCGGCATGCCCGCAGACCTGTTCGTCAACACAAGCGAACGCGCAGTGATTGCATATCTGGCACAGCCTGTCAGCGAGCGTCTGGCCAGAACTTTCTTCGAGTAAAGGGTTTTACAAGACTTGCAGCTTTAAACTGTTGTGTATCGAGTGTTTTGGTGAGTAAGCGATGGTCTGCGCCCCTGTTCCGGGCGCGGGCCATCACTTTTGTGGGTCAGACCCCGTAACGGGCAAGAAACATGTCAACAGCCTGAGCAGCGACCTGATCTATTTCTTCCTGAGTGAACGTGTTCTGAATACCAAAAGCCGCCCGGGTCCAGATCCGCACTTTGCACAGTTCGGAAAACTGCTCGGCAGCGATATGTACATCATCAATGGCCAATTCACCCTTGGCCACGGCTTTTTCCAGATACTCGGCCATCTGTCGCTGGCCGTTTTGCGGCCCTGCCTCATAGAACGCACGACCAAGCTCGGGAAACCGGTCGCGCTCGGCAACGCAGATCCTGAAAACCTGCTGCGCGAAATCCGACACAAGAAAGGCCGTCAATTGCGTCGCCGTGATCTGAAGCACTTCGCGGGCAGGCTTGGTTTCGTCGATCATCGAGATGACCCGCTCGGCCATCAGGCAGCATTCTGTCTGGGCCACTTCCATGAACAAAAGGCGCTTGTCCGGGAAATAGCTGTAAAGCGTTGCTTTTGACACGCCAGCCGCGCGGGCAATGTCATCCACACTTGCCCCTTCAAACCCATCCGCCATGAAAACCTGTCGAGCCCCGCGCAGAACCTGGTCGAATTTCCGGCCGGTGCGCAGAATGGTGGCGGTCTGGGTCATGTCTTCTCCTCGATCGATAGCCGCGCCAGTTTATAAACCGTTCGGTTTAGATACAACGATTCTCGAATATTTCAGCGAAGCGGAGGTTGCATTTGCTTTGATGCCGGGGACTTGCAGCGCGTTCAAACCGTGCTAGGACTGGGCCCATGGTCGAAATATTTCTGCGCACCCTTCCGTTTTTCGCGATTATCGGCCTGGGCTTTTGGGCGGGGCGCACGCGGTTCTTCACGGCTGAAGCCACGGCATATCTGACCAAGTTCGTCTTTTTCTTTGCATTGTCGGCGATGCTGTTTCGCTTTGCCGCCACCCTTCCCTTTGCCGAGATTTTCAATGCCCGGCTCATCCTAGGATATCTGCTGGGAACTATGACCGTTTACGTTCTGGCGTCGGCCATCGCCTGGCTGCGCGGGCTCGACATTCCGACTGCTGCGGTCGAGGCTCAGTGCGCGGCCATCGGCAATGTCGGGTTCCTCGGGCTGCCCATGCTTTCCCTTTTGTTCTCCGAGGCTGCGATCGGGCCCGTGATGCTGGTCCTGACCGTCGATCTGGTCGTGTTCTCTTCCCTGATCGTGATCCTGATCAACGGCGGCCGTGACGGTAGATTGACCCCGACCACCTTCAAGCTGATCGGACTGGGTTTGGTCCGCAATCCCATGATCGTATCCATCTCGGCCGGTCTCATCTGGTCCTCGCTGCAATTGCCTGTTCCTGAACCTCTTGGCGATTTTCTTATCATTCTCGGTGGGGCAGCAACTCCGGGTGCATTGTTCGCCATTGGTGCATCATTGGCGGACAAGTCGGCTGAACGTGTCCAGATCGCGGCATGGTTGAGCTTCTGCAAACTGGTGATCCATCCGGCCTGCGTTGCGGTCGCTCTGTTATGGCTGATACCGATTGATACTTTTCCCGCAACTGTTGCCATCTCTGCCGCTGCTTTGCCTGTGGCGGGCAATGTTTACATGCTGGCCGCGCATTACGGCATTGCCCCGCATCGCGCGTCGGCGGCAATCCTTCTATCCACAATCGTCAGTATTCTCACCGTGCCGATGGTGATCGCCTGGGCGGGCACATTCTGACCTTCACCTTTTCGAAAAATACTCTCAACGAAGGCGCACAGACTTTACGCCGGGTCCGCGGATCGTTAGCCATGTTGCGACTCGAAAACAAGGACGGTGCCTGATGGAAACCATTTCGGAAAATGCCTGTTTCGGCGGTGTGCAGGGCGTGTACCGCCACGCTTCCTCGTCGTGCAAGTGTGACATGACTTTTGGCCTGTTTCTTCCAGCCGAGGCCAAGGACGGCCCGGTCCCGGTTCTTTGGTATTTGTCGGGATTGACCTGCACCCATGAAAACGCGATGACCAAAGCCGGGGCTCAGGCGTGGGCCGCGGAACAGGGAATTGCCGTGGTGTTTCCAGATACGTCGCCGCGTGGTGACGGCGTCGCAGATCACGAAGATTACGACCTGGGTCAGGGCGCGGGGTTCTATGTGAACGCAACACAGGAACCCTGGGCACCGCATTTTCGGATGTGGGACTATGTTGCCGAAGAGCTGCCCGCCCTGCTGTGCGAAAACTTCGCCATCGACAGCGAACGCCAGGCCATTACGGGCCATTCCATGGGGGGGCACGGCGCCCTGACACTTGCCATGAACCTGCCCGGACGCTTCCGTTCGGTGTCAGCCTTTGCGCCGATCTCGAACCCGACCGGAGCGGATTGGGGCCGCAAACAGCTGAGCGCCTACCTTGGTGACGACGAAGCGCTTTGGTCAAAACACGATGCGTCCTTGTTGATGAAGAAAACCGGCTTCGACGGTCCGATCCTGATCGACACCGGTGCAAACGATCAGTTCATGGATTTTCTGCGCCCCGAAGCGTTGGCGCAAGCCATCGCCGAACGTCGCCAGCAAGCGACGTATCGCTTCCAGCCGGGTTACGATCATTCGTACTTCTTTGTGTCCACGTTTATGGAAGATCACGTCATCTTCCATGCCGAGGCACTGTACGGAGACTGAGGGATGAGCAGCTACGATTATGACCTGATCATCATAGGGTCGGGGCCTTCTGGGCGTTCTGCGGCGATTCAGGCAGGCAAACTGAAACGGCGTGTGCTGGTCATCGACCGCAAAGACCGTTTTGGTGGCGTCTCTGTCCACACCGGGACAATTCCGTCCAAGACCTTGCGCGAAACGGTTCTGAACCTGTCGGGCTGGCGCGAGCGCAGCTTTTACGGGCGTTCATACCGGGTAAAGGATCAGATCCGGGCAGAAGACTTGAAAGCCCGCCTGCATATGACCCTCGACCATGAAGTCGATGTGTTGGAGCATCAGTTCAATCGGAACCACGTCGAAACCCTCGACGGCCTGGCCAGATTTGTCGGGCCGCACGAAGTAGAGGTCGCAACCGATGCCGGGGAAACAACGCGTGTGACGGCCGCGAAGTTCCTGATCGCGACAGGTACGAAAACCTATCGACCGGATTATGTCCCGTTCAACGGCAAAACGGTAGTGGACGGTGATGAATTTCTGGAAATGGCTGAGATTCCGCGCTCGTTGGTCGTTATCGGTGCCGGGGTCATTGGCGTAGAATATGCCACGATGTTTTCAGCCCTGGACGTGCGTGTGACGCTGATTGAACCCCGCGACACGTTTCTGGATTTCATCGACAGCCGGTTGATCCACGACTTTACCCATCAGATCCGGGAAAACGGTGTCGACCTGCGTTTGGGCTCGGCTGTCGAGAAAATTGAAGACGCCGGTGAACATGTGGAAGTGACCCTTGAAAACGGTCGCCACGTTCGCGCTGAAATGCTTCTGTTTGCGGCCGGACGCATGGGGGCGACGTCCAAACTCAATCTGGATGCCGTCGGGCTGGAAACAGACCACCGCAACCGGATCAAGGTAGACCGCAAGACATATCAAACGGCGGTGCCGCATATCTATGCCACGGGCGATGTGATCGGACATCCGTCACTGGCATCGACCTCTTTGCAGCAGGGGCGCGTGGCTGCCTGTCACGCGCTTGAAACGCCCACGCTGCCGGAAAGCCCGTGGTACCCCTATGGCATCTATTCAGTGCCCGAAATATCAACCTGCGGAATGTCGGAAGAAGAATTGCAGGAGCGCAACATCCCCTACGAAGTCGGTGTCGCGCGATTCCGCGAGACGTCACGCGGGCATATCATGGGGCTGGAACACGGCATGTTGAAAATGCTGTTCTCGCTCAAGACCCGCAGGGTGCTGGGTGTCCAGATCGTTGGTGAAGGCGCGACGGAGTTGATTCATATCGCGCAGGCCGTGCTGAACCTGAAAGGTACGGTGGACTACTTCGTTCAGAACACGTTCAACTACCCGACACTTGCCGAAGCGTATAAAATCGCGGGCCTGGATGCGTTCAACCGCATGCCCATACCCGAGGAATTCAAGGTCAAAAAGAAACCGGTGGAACCAGCAAAGCAAGAGGCAAAGAAGGCGTGACGACGCTGTATGTCGATGGCGATGCCTGTCCCGTAAAAGCCGAGGCCGAACGGGTCGCGACGCGGCACAAAGTGCCGATGGCGCTGGTGTCCAATGGCGGGCTTCGTCCATCGGCCAACCCGCTGGTGCAGGTCATTGTCGTTTCCGAAGGCGCCGATGAGGCCGACAAATGGATTGCCGAACGCTGTGGAGAAGGGGATGTCGTCATAACGTCCGACATCCCTTTGGCCGCAAAATGCGTCGAAGCGGGCGCACGCGTGCTACGCCCGAATGGTGAAACCTTCACCGCGGCAAATATTGGCCAACAACTGGCAATGCGCGATTTGATGGCCGATCTGCGCGCGGCCAATCCGTTGGGAACCGGCGGCGGTGGGCGACCCTTCGGCAAAGCCGACCGCTCGCGGTTTCTGGACGCCTTGGAACGGGAAATACGTGCCGCCAGAAAGGGATGATCATTCCTTTTGCCGGATCAATTACTAACCCGAATTCCGAAACGCCCGTTTACAAGTACCTCATTAGAACGCACCCTGTGCTTGAATTCCGATCAGGCTTTTCGAATACGGAGACTGCGTTATGAAAGTACAAGGCACCCATTGTCGGTCTATTTGGTGGGACAAACCGGCAGGCGTGGTTCGGATCATCGACCAAAGGTGGTTGCCGCATGATTTTCGGGTCGTAACCCTGAAAACCCTTGATGAATTTGCAGCTGCGATACGGGATATGTGGGTCAGGGGCGCACCCTTGATAGGCGCGACCGCTGCGTTTGGAATTGCCGAGCAGATGTCTCGGGACAGCTCCGAAGCCTCCTTTGATGCCGCGTATGACGTTTTGCATGCAACCCGACCCACGGCAATCAACCTGCGCTGGGCATTGGACAGATGCCGAGAAGCGCTGATGCCGCTTGCTCCGGGTGACCGTGCCGAGCGTGCCTGGTCGCTGGCGCAGGAGATTGCAGACGAAGATGTCGAGATCAACGCCGCAATCGGCCGGCACGGGTTGGAACTGATCAAGGATATCGCGGCCCGAAAACCCGCCGGAGAACCGGTTCGGTTGCTGACGCATTGCAATGCGGGATGGCTGGCGACTGTGGATTGGGGCACGGCCACAAGCCCGATGTATCACGCACATGACGCGGGCATCCCGCTGCACGTCTGGGTGGATGAAACCAGACCGCGCAACCAGGGCGCGCTGACATCTTGGGAATTGGGCGAACATGGCATTCCACATCGTTACATCGTGGACAATGCCGGCGGTCATTTGATGCAGCACGGCCTGGTTGATTTGGTGATTACGGGCACGGACCGAACCACGGCCCAAGGTGATGTTTGCAACAAGATCGGGACCTATCTGAAAGCTTTGGCTGCGCGGGACAACGGTGTGCCATTTTACGTCGCCCTGCCCTCCCCTACGATTGACTGGACCGTTCGCGACGGAGTCGCCGAAATCCCGATCGAAGAACGTGATTCCAGGGAAGTCACCCATGTCATGGGGGTTGATGGGCAGGGGAACATCTCGGATGTACGCGTGACGCCAGACGGCACGGAAGGTGGCAATCCTGCCTTTGATGTCACCCCAAACCGGCTGGTGACGGGGCTTATCACCGAGCGCGGCGTCAGCGAGGCGTCTGCTGACGGGCTTGCCCGGTTGTTTCCCGAACGGGCTGGTTCACACTTTGTTTAGTACAGTCTTGAATTGTGCAATCGCCCACGCGGATCATGCACCCGCTTAACTTGCTGAGAATGAATGATGATTGAAAACTGGTACAGGGCCGACGAGGCACGGAAATGGCGTGACCGGGCCGGAACAGACCCCGCGGATCAGGAACTGGGCGAACGTGTCTATACCTCGCGGCTGATCGGTCAGAACCCGGACCTCCTGATGCACGGAGGAGGCAACACGTCGGTCAAACTGGAACGCCCTGATCTGTTTGGCGATCCGCAGCGCGTTCTGCATGTCAAGGGATCTGGGTGGGATCTGGACAGCATCGAGGCACCGGGCTTGCCGGGCGTGTGGCTTGATCCTTTGATGAAACTGCGCGCATTGGACCATCTGTCAGATGCGCAGATGGTCAATGTTCAGCGCGCCAATCTGTTGGATTCGGGTTCTCCGAACCCCTCTGTGGAAACTCTGTTGCATGCATTTCTGCCGCACAAATATGTGGATCATACGCATGCGACACCCTTTCTGGTGCTCGCCAATCTGCCAAATGCCGAGAACGTCTGCCGCGAGATTTTTGGCGACCGACTGGGCATTGTGCCCTATATCATGCCTGGCTTCGGGCTGGCCAAAAAGGCGGCCGAGGTATTTGACGAAAACCCGAATGTCGAAGGGCTTCTGCTGCTTCAGCACGGGCATTTCACGTTCGGCGCGTCGGCGCAGGAAAGCTATGACCGGATCGTGGCGCATACCAACGAGGTTGCTGCCTATTTCGGAATGAAGGACCTGACGACAATTGGCCGTCGCGATCCGGCTGAGAATCTTGAGATATTTCCGATCCTGCGCGGGGTTATCGCCGAAGTGGCGGCCCAACGGGATGACCCGATGCCGGTTTTTGACCTCCGCAACGGGCCGGATGTCATGCATTTTTTCGATCGTCCGGATATTGATTCATTGGCCCAGCGGGGCATGGCGTCGCCGGATCACGTGTTGCGGACAAAAGGCTGCCCGCTTGTATTGCGCGCGTCGGATTTGTCTGGGGGGCGGTCTCGGATCAAGGCAAAGGTCGAAGAGTTTGCCAAAGACTATCGGGCGTATTTTGAACGGCAGGCGCCGCAGGCCGACGAACCCAAGAAACTGCTGCCCCAAGACCCCAAGCATGCCTGGATCGAGGGCGTGGGGGTCCTGGGAATGGGTCCGAACGCAAAGGCTGCCTCGGCAGCGGCAGATCTTGCGGAACAAAACCTGCGGGTTCGAACAGTGGGCGAAGACGCGGGCGGTTTTTTTCCCATCAATGAAAAAGATCGCTTTGATTGTGAATACTGGTCCTTGGAACAGGCGAAGCTGGGCAAAAGCTCACCACCTCCGCTTCAGGGCAAGATTGTGATGGTGACCGGCGGTGCAGGGGCGATAGGTTTGGCCACCGCCAAGGCCTTTGCTAACGCCGGTGCAAATGTCGTTCTGGTGGACCGGGATGAACGGGCGTTGGCCGAGGCCAAATCGACCCTTGGCACATGGCATTCGACATATGCCTGCGATGTAACCGAGAGAGGCGCCGCAGATGCCGCGATTGCGGCGGCGATACACCGGTTTGGTGGGATCGATGTAATGGTATCGAATGCCGGGTCGGCGACTTCGGGCGCTTTGCTGGATCTTGGTGACGACGAGTTCCGCGCGGCTTTTGAACTGAATTTCTTCGCGCACAAGGCATTTGCGACACAGGCTGCCCGAGTGATGCAAGCTCAGGGCCGCGGCGGTCAGATCCTGTTCAATATCTCCAAACAGGCGATCAACCCGGGCCGGAACATGGGGGCCTATGGCACGCCAAAAGCCGCCACCCTGTTCCTGTTGCGCCAGTTGACACTTGAATTGGCCGAATATGGGATCCGTGTGAATGGGGTGAATGCAGACCGAATTCGGTCTGGCCTGCTAACGGATGGGTTCATTCAGGAACGCGCTGCCGCACGTGGCGTTTCCGAGGAGACCTATATGTCAGGCAACCTGCTGGGCCGCGAAGTCGAGGCGAAGCATGTCGCGAACGCCTTTGTTGCGCTGGCGCTGATGGAACGCACCACCGGTCATGTCGTGACGGTGGATGGCGGCAATACCGAGGCCGAACTTCGGTAACGCCTTTGCCCGATTGGTTCCCTGCCTGTGGCGTATCGATGTGCCTCAGGCAGGAACTGCCGTTCGGTTCTCTCGGATCGGCAGGTGGACTATGGCGCTGAAGGCACCTATCGCGACCCCGATCCACCAAACCATGTTGTAGTCGCCATACTGGTCGTACATGCGTCCGCCAAGCCAGACGCCCAGGAAGCTGCCGATCTGGTGGCTCAAGAAGATAAAGCCATAGAGCGTTCCCATATAACGCAGACCGTAAAGATGCGCGACGAGACCCGAAGTCAGCGGCACGGTGGCCAGCCAAAGCGATCCCATCACCAGCGAGAACACGATGACCGTAAGGGGTGTGATCGGGAACACGATGAACAAAGCCGCTGCAATCGTCCGGCCCGTATAAACCGCTGCCAGAAGGTACTTTTTCGGAAAGTGGTTGCCGGCCCAACCCGCCAGCAGCGTACCGCCGATATTGGCCAGACCGATCAATGAAATCGACACCGCACCAAGTGCGGATGTGGAGGTGATCCCGATGGAATGCAGTACGCCTCCAGGCTGGATTGGTCCACACATCTCGGTCACGAAAGCCGGGAAATGCGCGGTGATGAAACCCAGCTGGTATCCGCAGCTGAAAAAACCCAGAAATATCAGCGCATAGGAAGGGTCGCGGAACGCCTTGCCCAGAATCTCGCTCATGCTTTCTTGCATCTCTGCCTTCGAAACGGGCTGGGGTGCGCGCATGAAGGGCAAGGTCAGCACAAGGGCAAGAATTGCCGCGGCGAACACGACAAAAACCTGCTGCCAAGGCAGGAAAGTCAGCAGCCATTCAGCGGTCGGCGCCCCCAGAACCTGCCCAAAGCTGCCCGCAGCGGTAACGATGGCCAGCGACATGGACCGGTTTTCATCGGTGGACGCGCGTCCGACAACCGCCAGAACCACACCAAACCCGGTCCCGGCGATGCCGAAACCCACCAGCCACGCGTATATCTGATGCTCGAACGGCGTAACGGACCACGCCGTCAGCACCATGCCAGCCGCGTAAGTGAGAGCGCCGAGGATGATGGCTCGGCGGTCGCCCACCTTTTCGGCAATCGCAGCAAAGATCGGCTGCCCGATGCCCCAGGCCAGGTTTTGAATTGCAATCGCCATCGAGAAATCGGTCCGAAGCCAGCCGAACTCATCGGCTATCGGAATCTGGAATACGCCGAACGACGCACGAACGGCGAAGCTGACCGTGATGATGATACATCCGACAATCAGAATCGGATTCAACAAGCGGGCGGATCGGGGCATGGGACCTCAGGCGTTACGTCCGAAGGACCGTATTACTTTTGGTGTCACCGTCAATTCAGCAGATTTGCGGTCACGGATAAACAAAATTGATGTGTCGCCAAAAATGGCTTCTTTTCAACGGCCGAGACGACGGGTAAGGCTCGGATTCATGACGGATCTTATTTCGCTTTACGAGGCCCGCATCGCGGACGGAACGCTGACACGCGACGACGCGCAAGAGGCCGTTCTGCCCCAATTCGAACGTATCCGGGCGGCACTGTCCAAGCCGGTCAAACGCGGGCTCTTCCGCAAGGCGCCTCCGCCCCCCAAAGGATTGTACCTATGGGGCGGTGTCGGGCGTGGAAAATCGATGCTGATGGACATGTTCGTCGATACGCTGGGCAATATCCCGGCACGGCGTGTGCATTTTCATGCCTTTATGCAGGAAATCCATGCTGGAATGCACAAGGCACGGCAACAGAATGTCGAGGATGCCTTGGCACCAGTGGCGAAGGAGGTGGTCAACTCAGTTCGCTTGCTCGCATTTGACGAAATGCAGATCACCGACATTACGGACGCGATGATCGTCGGGCGGCTGTTTGACTTGTTGCACGAGGGCGGCGTGGTCGTGGTTACCACGTCGAACAGGCATCCCGACGATCTGTACAAGGATGGGCTGAACCGGCAGCTGTTTCTGCCGTTCATCGCGCATATCAAAGAGCAGTTGCAGGTGTGGGAGTTGGTGTCGCCCACGGACTATCGGCAGAACCGGTTGGAGGGTGCCCCGGTCTATTTCACTCCGATTGGCCCAGAAGCCCGGCAAAAAATCCGGCAGGTCTGGACAGATCTTGCCGGTGGGCCCGCTGATCCGCTTGTGTTGCACGTCAAAGGTCGGGCCGTTGAATTGCCCGCCTTTCGCAACGGGGTGGCGCGGGCTTCCTTCTATGATCTGTGTGGCCGCATGTTGGGACCGGGGGATTATCTGGCGATTGCGGAAGAAGTGAAGGTGCTGGTGCTTGAGGACATCCCGCGCCTGTCTCGGAACAATTTCAACGAAGCCAAGCGTTTTGTCACCCTGATCGATGCACTTTACGAAGCCAGGGTGCGTTTGATCTGTTCGGCTGCGGCCGAACCAGAGATGCTGTATGTCGAAGGCGAAGGAACCTTCGAATTTGAACGCACGGCATCGCGCCTGCGGGAAATGCAGGATCAGGATTGGGGGCGAAAGGGGCGCTGATCCGCCCGTATCGCCCGCCCCATCCAAGACCGTGTCAGCAAGGTCAAGAGGCTGGAACGCGCCTACGCGTTTTCTTGCAGAATTTTTCCGGCCAGGTAGAGCGAGCCGCAGATCAGAACACGCGCCTGCGGGTCATTGTCCGTGATCACTTTCAATGCGTCCGCTACGCTGTCAGCGGTGGATGCGGGCAGGTTGACCCTGGCCGCAGCCGCAGCGGTTTCTTCCGCGCTGAGCGTTGCGGTCTCGCCCGGAATGGACACGGCTGTCAGACTTGTCGCCTTCTCTGCCAGAGGTGCGAGATACCCGGTCACATCCTTGGTGTTGAGCATGCCGCAGATCATGTGCGTCGGTTTTGGCGGCAGTTTCGCCAACACATCCGCCAACGCGACACCTGCGGCGGCGTTATGACCACCGTCCAGCCAAATCTCGGCCTGCGGCGCCTGATCTACGAGCGGGCCGGATTTCAGACGCTGCATGCGTGCCGGCCATTCGGCCTTGGTCACGGCAGCTTCGTACGCGTCGTCGCCCATGTTCAGATGGCGCAGAACCGCCAACGCTGCGCCCGCATTCTGAACCTGATGTGCGCCCAGAAGGTTGGGCAGAGGCACATCCCGCAAACCGGTTTCGTCCTGATAGATCAGACGCCCGTTTTCTTCCTGCACGTGCCAGTGCTGACCATGAACCAACAAAGGCGCACCCAATCGGGCGGCCGTGTATTCGATGACCTCAAGCGCTTCGTCCTGTTGCGGGCCGACAATGCACGGAACGCCGGGCTTGATGATGCCCGCCTTTTCCGCCGCGATCTTGCCCAAAGTACCACCCAGGAACTGTTCATGATCGATGGATACGGGGGTAATAACCGTGACGGCCGGGTTTTCGATCACATTTGTGGCGTCCAGACGCCCGCCCAGCCCGACCTCGAGCAGAGTGTAATCTGCCTTGGCACGGGCAAAGGCCAACAGGGCGGCGCATGTGGTGATCTCGAAATAGGTGATGTTTTCGCCGCCATTGGCAGCGTAGCATTCATCCAGAATTGCCGTCAGTTCTGGCTCCGAGATCAGCTCTCCGGCCAATCGAATGCGTTCATGGAAACGGGCCAGATGTGGCGAAGTATAGGCGTGTACCGAGCGCCCTGCCCCCTCAAGCCCCGCTCTGATCATCGCCTGAGTCGAGCCCTTGCCGTTGGTCCCGGCAATATGGATGACCGGCGGCAGTTTCAGCTGAGGATTGTCCAGTGCAGCCAGCAAACGCCAGACACGGTCCAAGGTCAGATCAATGATCTTGGGGTGCAGCGCCATCATCCGGTCGAGGATGGCGTCGGACGTCTTGGCCGTCATTTCTGATCTGTCTCTTCGGCGGGGGCCTCGATTGCGTCGGTTGGTTCCGGTGCCGGCAGATCGCCCTTGATCGCCGGCGGCAGACTCATCAGCATCCGCGTGATGGTTATCAGTTCATCGCGCATTTCGGTACGTCTGGTGACACGGTCCAGCATCCCGTGATCCAGCAGGTATTCGGCGCGTTGAAAGCCTTCGGGCAGTTTTTCGCGGATCGTCTGCTCAATCACGCGAGGCCCGGCAAAGCAGATCAGCGCATTGGGTTCCGAGATATGGACATCGCCCAGCATCGCATAAGACGCAGTAACGCCACCGGTTGTCGGATGAGTCAGTACCACGATATATGGCAGGTTGGCTTCTTTCAGCATCTCGACTGCCACAGTGGTGCGCGGCATCTGCATCAGGCTGAGGATACCTTCCTGCATACGGGCGCCACCGGCCGCCGAGAACAGGATCAGCGGCCGTTTGAGTTTTACCGCCTCCTGCGCGGCGGCGATGATCGCGTTGCCGACATACATGCCCATCGATCCGCCCATGAACGAAAAGTCCTGCGCGGCGGCCACAATGGGGGTGCGGCCAATTTCACCCAAGGCAACCAGCATGGCTTCCTTTTCGCCGGTCTTCTTCTGCGCTGCTTTCATGCGGTCGGGGTATTTCTTCTGATCGCGGAATTGCAACGGGTCGTCTTTTGGCGCGGGTACTTCAAGTTCGGTAAAGATGCCGCCGTCAAACAAGTGCTTGAACCGCTCTCGCGGTGTGATCGCCATGTGGTGGTCGCACTGTGTGCAGACATTCTGGTTTTCCGCCAGCTCGCGATGGAACAGCATCGTTCCGCATTCGTCGCATTTGTGCCAGAGGTTTTCAGGCACTTCGCGGCGTGAGAAGATCGAGTTGATCCGGGGGCGGACGTAGTTTGTGATCCAGTTCATGTCGGAACCTTGGCTTGTGCGGTGTTGACGTCAAATAGGACGCCACGGAAGGAATTGCAATCAACGCCTGAGCGCAAGTCGCGCGGTCAGCCAGCAAACGAACATCACGGCAAGGTCCACCAGAAGCCAGGGACGAAGCTGTTCGGCGTCGGATGCATCAAACGGAAGGGTGAACAGCGCCAGCCCGTTCAGGTTGTCGGGCAACGAGATGAACAGCAACGCTATGATGTTGTTGAAAAAATGCAAGGCGATAGCTGGCCCCAATGTTCCGGTCCGTGCCGTCAGGTCCGATGTCAGCAGACCGAAAACGCAAGCCCACAGCGCAATCAGCAACGCGTTGTCGCCGGCCATGTCCGGTGTGTAATGTCCAATTGCAAACAGGATGGATGGCACCCCCATCCAGATGACAGGCGATCGAAATCTGGCTGCCAGGGTTTGCTGAATATAGCCTCTGAACAACAGCTCTTCGGCGCTGGTCTGCACCAGAACAACCAAGGCCGAAACCGGCAAAAGAAGAAGCCAGGTTGACAATGGCAGGTTCTGCGACAGAGATCCGCCAAAGCCATAAGGCGGCAGCAGGAACCCGACAATGCCCAAAATAAGAAGTGCTTTCAACACTTTAAGGAATTGGCCCGCAGCCAACCGGTACCCGCCCACGATGGACACCAAAGACCTGTGCTGAACCTGCCGCGCGGCGACGGCCACGCCCAGAATGATGAAACCGAAACTGGCCAACAGCAACAGCAGCGCGAGGGGTGAACCGCCCATCAGAAGCGTCTGCGCCCAGCTTTCCGGACCCATCCCGGCAACCACGGTAAAAAACACCATGTTCAGAACGCTGACCAGCACGGCAACCAGCAAGAGCCCCAGCAACAGGCGCCAGATTTCCGGTTTGCCGCGCGCGGTTTCGACCAGATGGTCATGAGCGGAATATGCTTTAGGCATTATTATCCGTGCTTTCCTGAATCGCCTGATCCGTAATCGTCGGGAGCAGCTCCTCGGGGTTCTGCGCCGCATTGATTCTTGTGGACAACGTAGTCAGATATCCCGCAACAGTCTGTAGCAATTGCGTAGCAACCGAAGCGTCGCTTTCGACCACGGCACGCAGTTCCTCGGCGCCGATACGCAGGAACCTGCAACCTTCGGTGGCGACCAGATCCAGTTGTCTGGGCTCTCCTGTTATGATCGAGAGATCACCGATCAGCCGCCCGGGTTCGATGATCGAGATCGGGCGTTTTTTTCCATCATCCGTGGGCCAGTCCAGCCTGGCCTGCCCTGAGACGCACAGATACGCCGCGTCCGGCGCCTGACCACGCGAGAAAATGACTTGCCCCGCTGC
This sequence comes from Ruegeria sp. HKCCA5463, assembly GCF_013034175.1. Lineage (NCBI taxonomy): Bacteria > Pseudomonadati > Pseudomonadota > Alphaproteobacteria > Rhodobacterales > Roseobacteraceae > Ruegeria > Ruegeria sp. HKCCA5463. Next base: position 83,592 of record NZ_WQFL01000006.1, on the reverse strand, counting down.
TGCTTCGTACCATTGCGCTGAGAACGCCAACAACCGCTGGTTGCGGCCATCCACGCCGGAAAACAACTCGGTCGCCGAAATGATCTCGAGCTTGCGGCTCAGATCGTCCGACGTGCTGTCTTCTTGCGGGGATTTGGATCGTGACACACCATCGATACGGCCATCCTTGATTTCCACAAACAGATCATACGCTTCGGGATGTGCAAAGTGATCTTCCATAAATATCATAATGGAATCCGGCAACAATTCCCGCAGTTTCAGGCGGGTGCGCAACCGGCTTTCGGAATCGTGACTTGCCAGGGCCCTGTCCAGAATCAGGACGTCAGGCCGTTTGATACCCGCGCGAGAGAATGCGGCACGCTCCTGAAAGACGGTCGGCAGATTGTTCCCGCCCAGGCCTGCTGGCAAATCGTAGATGATGGCAGCTGCACGGCGTCGCAGGCCGGCTTCGTTCATGGCTTCGGCCACAACGTCTTCTATTTCGTCCGCGTGTGCACCGGCCATCAACGAAACCCGGCCGTAGATCGCATTTTCCATCACGGTCAGACGTGGCACATAGATGTCCGGCGCAACTGACATGAACATGCCGCCCATCGCATCCCGCAGCCGCTTGGCCTGACTTTTGCGGATGGCAAGAATCTTTTCCTTGTATTCTTCCGGGAAGTTTGGGCCGATCTGCTCCGCCGTCAACAGGAACGGCACCGTCAATAGCAATGCGCGCTCCTGGTCGCTCACGGCCATATCACCCTTGGCTTTGCGCCGTTCTTCGATATCCAGCAATTTGTGATACATGTCCTTGGACATGCCAAGCCTCAGGAAAAGCGGGTGATCCGCCCCGTCCCGCCCGAAGGTCTTGCTGAGCGTGTCCATGACGGCCTGAGAGATGCTGATCACGTCGTCAACCATATCATGGGTCCTGAGCATCTGAACGAACCGTTCGTCACCCGCCAAAATATCCGGAGAAATGTCCTTGGATGGTGCCGCGAACAACAGGTTTCCGCCCAGCGGAACTGCCGGGTTAAAGCGATCAGGGTCGAACCGGTACACATATCGATCAAGCCCCTTTTCTGCCAGGCGCTCAGCGATGGTCCCTCGTAAATTGACAACTTCCTGTGCCAGAACCGGGTGAATTTCCGGGTCGAACTGCGTACGCAAAGTGCGGCGGAACATGAACTCGTCGATGCCCATCGCTTCCACCAGCTGGAACCACCAGTCACGTATGTCGTCGATATCGTCAAGACCGGCGAGGCCCGGGTCAATCCATTCATCGTCCAGAGAATCCGGTGAATTGCCTGCACGAACAGCTTCGATTTGCCACCGCGTCGGGGCCTTGAGCGTATCTGCTTGATGTCGTGGATGCGTGCGCAAAGGCATCATGAGGTTGTCGCCCAATGTCCCGTCAAACAGGTAAGGGCGCGAATAGGCATAGCCGATCCGGGCCGCGATGACGGCCTGATGCAGACCCCGCAGATTATGCCCGGCTATGATCACCTCACCCTGAGCCGGCAACACCTCACGAGTCAGAAGCTGTCCCAACGCACTGCGTTCCGACGCCTGTCCAGACTGAATTGCGACGCGCGCGCCGCGCGGAATGGTCAGATCGAGATCTTCGAGAACGGTTTTACCATCGCTATCGCGAACTGTCACATTTCGCAGCTCTATGTCGCCAGTCAGACGCGGAATGGTTTCAGGCTCACCCTCGAAAAGCTCTTCCGGTATCATGTTGCCCGGTGCAAATCTCTCGGTGACGATTTCCCACCGCAAAGACATGTCCTGTACCTGATTGTAATAGGTCAGCAGATCCTTCCATGGGCCGCTCAGATCCTTGTAGGCGCCCAACGCGGCAACCAGCGCACCTACGGTCACCTCACCGGTAATCGCCAGATATCCTCCCACTGAATAAAACAGGAAGGGTGTCATCTGAGTTATCAGGTTGTTGAGGAACTTCATGAAGAATTTTTTGTTGTAGATCTTGAAACGGATCTCGAACAGTTTCCCCAGCCGATGGCTGAATTGCGCAAGGCGATAGCGCCACCCTCCGTTGGTCCGCAGATCGCTGATACCCGCCGCAGTTTCGCCGATCTCCGAGCTCAGACGTCGAACTTCCTGAATGCGGTCCTTGTTCAGAAGGTTGATTTGCCGCTGAAGCTTGGGGATCAGCCAGGCCTGAAGCGGGATCAGCGCGATACTGGCAAGCCCGAACCAAACGCTTTGCATGAACAGGAAGGTGACGATCGTCATCATCTGGCCGAACTGGAAAACCGGCTGCGCGATGGCATCCCCCATCAGGCCACCCATCGGTTCGGCCTCGGACGTGATCATCGATACCAGCTCACCCTGGCTGGTGGTCGCAAAATAGGATTTCGGAAACCGCATCGACCGTTGAATCAACGTATAGCGCAGGCGCCGCAGCATGCGCTCGGCTAGGACGCCCTTCATCGTGTTGATGCGCATCTTCATGACACCGCTCGCGATCACCGTCGCCAGAAATGCAACGCACAGTATCATCAGATACTGAACCTGCGTCACGGTGAAGTTCCAGATGGTTACCGTGTCACCCGGCGCGCCGATTGCGTCGTTGATGATTTGTTTGGGCAGTTCCAGCGAGGCGTAAAGAAACGGGAACGACAGGACCGTCAGCAGAAGAAGAACAAGTTGCTGTTTCTTCGAATATTTCCAAATGAAGGCAAATAAAGTGGACTCCATAACCTGGCCTTGTCATGCGCTAAACTGTTGTGTGGCTGTTCTTGGGATGACCCACTTTGCAGGAGCCAAACGGTAAGCACTGACCCGGTACATTGCAAGAATAGACCGGTTCAGTTTCAGCATGTTGCGCCTAACCAAATTATGGAGGGACCCCAACAGGAAAACACAAGGCTTCGATAGCAATTCCGTTATTGCGGCTTTGTTCATGCTGTTGTCCTTGACTAAGGCCGGGCATTATCGGACGACGTGGCCATGGGCAGGATTCTGGATCGCTATTTTCATCGCAAGATTCTGGGGCGCTGGCGTCGAGCCGCGCATCAGGCGCCGTATGCCAGCCAGGCAGATTTGCGCTTGCAACGGGATCAGGCCCGCGGCTTGCGCAGGCATCTTGATCATCTGATTCAGCAGGCGGACAGTCGCCTGATCCGGCCAACGATTGGGTCAACGCAGTTTCCCAAACCCGTCGGAACAGACTGGAGCTGCCGCCCCGACCTATGGCGTGCGCCCCTGACGCAACCGGGTGTGGCTTCGGCCCCGCGAAAGACCGTTCTGGACAGTCAGGTCAGCGTGTTCCACGACTGCCCGCTTTCTGAAATTGCCGTTCGGCAAGTCCGGAACAGAGGGGACAGAGATCTGGCTCCGTTCAGTCTCGTGATCGAGGTTTTCAGCTTTGGGGGGTCCTTCCTGTCCGTTTCGGTTGAATTGCCTGTGGATGCTGCAACTCATCTAACGCGCGAGCATCTTGTGAGGCTGGAAACCCTGATCGAGTGTGAAAAGCCATCGGGCGTTTTCGCGCGCCTCAACATTCAGCACGGGCCCAATATGGAACAGGTGTTGCGAAGCCTTTATCCCAGCGAGGTATCAAAGGCCGTGGATTTTGATCTGGCGCATCTCCCCCTGAATGAGCGCAGGATCGAAAAAATCTGGCTGGACTTGATTTTTGAAACGCCCGAGATGAACCGCATGGTGGTGCGGGATCTTACGTTTTGCCGTTTTCATCGTGCCGATTTGTGAGAAGATCAGTCATGACGCAGACCAAGCTAACCTTCATCCGGTTCGAAAACGGAATCTGGCAAGGCCACATTCAAGCCAGCAGTACGCCTAATAACCCCGAGGTAAGCTATCAGGGCGAAACCCTGAGCGACGTTGACCTGTCGCCCGCAGAAAACGGATGGGACTTGCGCATACAGGTGCCTGTTGCCGCCCTGTCCGAAGGTGTGCACACGTTCGTCGTTGCAGATGCAGCCACGACCGAGAAACTGGGAAGCTTCACGGTGATTGCCGGTGAGCCCGCCGCAGATGATCTAAGGGCCGAAATTGATCTGCTGCGGGCTGAACTGGATATGCTGAAACGCGCTTTCCGCCGGATCTGCCGAGACGACACCTGATCCGTTCCGGCTGGTTTTCCTGTCAATCTTGGCAGATTCGTGCATCATTGGCGTTTTCGGAACGGATCGCGCCTTGTCATGGATCGCAGCAGCATAGTCAAAGTCATCGCTTTGATGGTTACCGGATTTGGCATCGGTATTGATTTTACCGGCGCCCTGATGCTGGTGCCTGCGATCGAAAGCAGCTTTGACGCCGACATCACCAGCACCCAATGGGTTCTGAACATCTATGCCTTGTTTTTCGCCATGACCATGGTCGCAGGCGGACGGCTTGGCGACATGTATGGCCACCGCAGAATGATGCTTTTTGGCCTGTCGATCTTTCTGTTTTCCTCGGTCATGTGCTTCGTTTCGCCCAGTCTTGATTTTCTTGTCATTGCGCGTGCGCTGCAAGGCATCGGCGCGGGTTGTGTGTGGCCCTGCACGCTGGCCTTCGGGGCAACCAAAGTATCAAAGCCAGAACATCGAGCCTTGGTGATGGGGCTAATTCTGGCAGGTGTGACCACCGGAAACGTGTTTGGTCCGATGCTCAGCGGATTGGCCGTGAACTTGGGAGAGTGGCGCTACTTTTTCCTCGCCAATGTGGTCTTTTCCTGCATTTCGATGGCCACCGCGCTGATCCTGATGGAGCGCGAAACACAGCACAAACCGGATGAACACCTCGACCTCGCCGGAATGGGTGTATTGTCCTTTGCCGTTTTGCTGCTGCTTTACGGTTTGGATGTGGGCGCGGACTGGGGGTGGACATCCGTTCCGTTGTTGATGCTGTTTTTCATCAGTGCTGCGCTTTTCATTCTGTTCCCCAAAGTCGAGAAACGCGTGACAGAGCCGCTGCTTTTGCCGCAGATGATGCAAAACCGCGAGTTTCGCATCACCCTTGGCCTGAATATGTTCAACGTGTCCGCGGCATTTGTGGGGCTGCTGTATTTTCCCCAATACATGCAAAAGGTGCTGGGCTGGTCGACGTTTGAATCGGCACTGGGCTTGGCGCCGCTGACCGTGTTGCTTGCCGTGGGATCAATTGTTTCGGGCACGCTTTACAATGATTTCGGCCCCAAGCGGCTTCTGTTTTGGGGATATCTGATCGCAACGATCGGCGCTGCGACCATTGTCGTGCTGCCCGGTGATCTGGGGTATTTTCGCATCCTGCCCGGCATGGCGATGATCGGGCTGGGCGCAACATTGACGGTTGGGCCGTCCGGCACTGCTGCAATGTGTGCCGTAAAGCCGGAACGGGCTGGGCTGGTTGGCGGCCTGAGCTTCATGACCCACCTGGTTTACGGCGCAATCTCTGTCGCCTGTGCCACGGCCATTATGTACGTCGTCAGCCTGTCTGAGCTTCGCCAGTATGTGGCCGCTTCGGGCATCAAGTTGACCGAAGCAGAGCTTCGCACGATCAACGGCGGAACACTTGAAACGCCGTCCGCCCATGCGGTAATCAGCCGGTTGTCATCCAGCGAAGCAGAGACGGTTCAACGGGCATTGTCGGCGGCCTTTGACAGCGGAATGAGTATGGCTTTCGTCTTTTCGGCCTTGTCCGTCTCGGTCGGTCTCGTTCTGGCGCTGCTTCTCGACGAAAAGAAACTGCACCGGATCGAAAGCTAAAGCCGGGAGCCAAGGGCTGCGACATCCGCAGCCCTAACCGTTTTACTGTGACGGCCCGTTGGGGTTGAAGGCCGACAGCCCCTTCAGGATATCGATGGCATAGGCCAGCTGGTAATCCTCTTCCCTCAGCTCTGCGGTTGCCTCGGCCTTGGCGCGATCTTCTTCGATCTGGCGGATCTCATCTTCGCTCAGGCTGTCATTGTTGAGGCTGCCGCGCAGATCGGCCTCGGACCGTGAACGGGCGTTTGTTTCTTCCTCTTCCGGTTCTGGCGCCGGACGGGGTTGCTCCACGATGATATCAGGGCTGACACCCAGAGCCTGAATCGACCGCCCCGATGGGGTGTAATACCGGGACGTAGTCAGGCGCATCGCACCATCACCCCGCAGCGGCATCACCGTCTGAACCGACCCTTTGCCGAAGCTTTTGGTGCCGACGACGATGGCCCGGCGATGATCCTGAAGCGCGCCCGCGACGATTTCAGATGCCGAGGCCGAACCACCATTGATCAACACGACAATGGGTTTGCCTTCCGCCAGATCGCCGGGGGTGGCGTTGAAACGCTCACCCTCTTCCGGGTCCCGTCCACGGGTCGAGACGATTTCCCCTTCGTTCAGGAACGCATCCGAAACTTTGATGGCCTGTGTTAACAGACCGCCCGGGTTGTTGCGCAGGTCCAGTACGACACCATTGACCTTGTCGATGCCACCAGCTTCTTCGATCTGTTCCTTCAACCCTTCCTGTAGGTTGGGGAAAGTCTGATCATTAAAGGTCGTTACCCGCAGCACGACACTTGTGCCCTCGGTGCGGGCGCGAACGGCGGTCAGCTTGATCGTGTCACGGATAATGGTGACATCGAAGGGATCAGGTTCGCCTTCGCGCACGACGGTAATAACGATCTCGGAGCCGACCGGACCCCGCATCAGATCCACCGCCTTGTCCAGCGTCAGGCCCAGAATGCTTTCGCCATCCACATGTGTGATGAAATCTCCGGCTTCGATCCCGGCCTCGTCAGCGGGTGTGTCGTCGATGGGAGACACGACTTTGACAAAACCGTCTTCCTGCGTGACCTCAATACCCAGTCCACCGAACTCGCCCCGAGTCTGAACGCGCATCTGTTCGGCATCATCGGGTGAAAGATAACTGGAATGCGGATCAAGAGAGGTCAGCATTCCATCGATTGCCGCCTCGATAAGTTCTTCGGGCTCGACCTCTTCGACATATTGCGCACGGATGCGTTCGAAAATGTCACCAAACAGGTCAAGCTGTTCATAGACGCTGGCCTTGTTCACAGCCTCCTGCGCCAGCAGGGGACCTGCGATCTGTGTTGTCGCAAGAATGCCTGCCACAGTTCCGGCCAAACCGGCCATCACAAATTTCTTCATACTCGTTTATCCATCCTTGTCGGTCCGAAACCAAGTTTCCGGGTCCACCGGGGTGTTGTCTTCTCTTACCTCTATATAGAGCGTTTCTGGGCGATCAGTTCCAGTGCCATCACCGCTTGTTGACAATATTGCGCCGATTTCCGGCGTTTCACCCGGCATCAGGCCAACCGGAGTGCCTTTGGGGATCACCTGCCCGGGTTGACCATAGACCTCTTGCAAGCCCGAAAACACGAACAACAGGCCCGGTTGCGGCTCCAGAATGACCAGGTTTCCCAGATCCAGCAATGGTCCGCGATAACGGATCGTGGCCGCGGTCGGGGATGTTACAAGCGCACGGGAACGGGTGCCGATGACCAGACCTGCGCGGGCGACGCCTGCGGCGTCCGGTTCACCGGCCTTGTGCAGCATGACGCCCTGCACCGGCAAGGGAATCTGTCCTTTCTGATCCAGGATGCTTGCGTCGGTTTCAATGATCTCACCTTCCGAGATTTCTGACAGACCGCTTGCAAAGCCATCCAGAGTCTCGGTCGAAGATATCAGAATGGCCGTGCGCACCGGGTCTTCGACAAACCGACGCGGCAAATCGGTGCGGTCGGCAATCGCTTCGCTCAACTTTGTGCGGGCATCCTGCACACCGCGCAGCCCTTCGGTCAAAGTTTCCGAGGCGCTTTGTTGCAGCAGACGCAAGGTCTGAACCTCTTGCAGGTCCTGCGCCAGCGCTTGCGCTTTTGCATTGAGCCCAGGCGTGACCTCGGACAGCATCATTCCGGCCCGCGCCGCGCCCAATGGGCCTGACGGGTGCAGCATCAGCACTGGCGGCGCGGTCGTTTCGATGGTCTGCAAAATACCAAGCAACTGCCTGACGTCCTTTTCACGCGCGCTCAATTGCGCGCTCAGTTGCGCTTCGCGTGTTGCAGCCTTGCGCAGACCGGTCCGCATCGCGCTCAGCCCGGCCTCATAGGCTTGTATCGTTTCGGTCAGCGCCCGCACCCGATCCCTTGCGCCGTCTGCTTCGCTCAGCGAGATCGACGCCTGTTCCAGCATCCTTGCCGCATCCAGCGCCGCCCGAGAAGCGTCGGTCTGGGCAAAGGCCTGACAAGCTGAAAGCAGCACAATCGCTAGGGCGGTCAGCCTCATGACAGCAGGCTTTCTCCGGTCATTTCCGGCGGTTTGGGCAGGTTCATCAAATCAAGCAGGGTCGGCGCCAGATCAGATAACCGCCCCTGACGCACCTGCGCGCCCTCTGGCCCTCCGACCAAAGCTATGGGCACCGGGTTCAGCGTGTGCGCCGTATGCGGACCGCCGGTTTCCGGATCAACCATCACTTCACAGTTACCGTGATCGGCGGTGACGATCATTGCGCCGCCTGCTTTTTCCAAGGCAGCAACGACCTGAGCCAATCCTGCATCAACGGCTTCGCATGCCTTAATCGCAGCTTGAAGGTCGCCGGTATGCCCGACCATATCAGGGTTGGCGTAATTGGTTACGATCAGGTCGTAACCTTGTTCGATCGCCTCGACAAACTTGGCTGTGACCTCGGCCGAGGACATCTCGGGTTGCAAATCATAGGTCGCAACCTTGGGTGATTTGGGCATATAGCGATCTTCACCTTTTTCAGGTGTCTCCTTGCCCCCGTTCAGGAAAAAAGTGACATGGGGGTATTTTTCGGTTTCAGCCAGCCGGAACTGACGCAACCCCTGCTTGGCGACCCATTCCCCGAGCGTGTTCACAATCGCCCGTTTCGGAAAAACCGCGGTCATATATGCGTTGTGACCGTCCGAATACTCTACCATGCCCAGCAGCGCCGACAGTTTCGGCCGCGGCCCGGTTTCGAACTCGGCAAAGCCCGGTTCACCAATCGCGCGCAGGATTTCGCGAGCACGATCTGCACGGAAATTTAGACAGAAAAAGCCATCGCCGTCGGATACGCCCTTGTAACCTTGCAACACGGTCGGCGTAATGAATTCGTCAGACTCAGACTGGTTGTAGGCATGGTCCACGGCGCCATGTGCGGTGTCGGCGACCCTGCCCTTGCCGTTGATCATCGCGTCATAGGCTTCTGCGATCCGTTCCCAGCGATTGTCGCGATCCATGGCGAAATAGCGACCGCTTACCGTGACGACACGAGCCCCCTCGGGCAGCCGTTCTTCCAACTGGGAAAGATAGGTCAGCGCAGATTTGGGGGCCACGTCGCGCCCGTCCGTGACGGCATGAAGGGCGACCGGAACACCGGCATCCGTAATGGCCTTGGTTGCCGCGATGATGTGGTTCAGGTGCCCGTGGACACCACCGTCCGAGACCAACCCCATGAGGTGAGCCGTCCCCCCTGAGGATTTGACCTTGGAAATGAAAGCCTGCAACGCCTCATTGCCAAAGAATGAACCGTTTTCGATAGCCAGGTCGATCTGACCCAGATCCATGGCCACAACACGGCCCGCGCCTATGTTTGTGTGACCGACTTCGGAGTTACCCATCTGCCCGCTGGGCAGACCTACGTCCGGGCCATGCGTTGTCAGTGTGGCATGCGGGCATTTGGCCATGATCGCGTCAAAGGTCGGCGTATTCGCCAGATGGGGCGCATTCGCCTGTGTGTCGTCTGACACGCCCCACCCATCAAGAATGCACAGAACAACGGGTTTGGGGGTTGGCATTGAAATTCTCCGATTACTGCTCTTGGGTCTTCTTCTAGCGTCTGGCCGGCAAGGGGTGAACCATCTTTGCGGCAAATTACGCAGAATTAATCAAACGGCCTGCCAGCTTCGGGCCATCGCTGGAAGACAACGGTCCCCTGCATTTTTCGACGCAGAGCCATCATGGTATGATCGGTGGAAACCCGGACGAGACTAGCCTTTGAGGTAACGCGTGTATGGCTTTGCCGTGCGGTTGCGATACTTGACCGTCAGTTCCAGCGGCGTGTCGTTTTCATCATAGATACCGATCATGATGCCCGTACCCCCGCTTCGGGTCCGCATATCGATCAATTGCTGTTCGGACCGGGTGGTGCGCTGTGACGGGCGCCGCGCCCAGGCAAACAGGTGGTCGTACATTTGCGCGATGACATCCGAATGATCCGCGCTGTCACCCAGATCCACCAGTTCGTCGGGGTCGTTTTCCAGATCGAACAGGATCGGCCTGTACCCGCCCTCGCAATGGATGAGCTTCCACTTTTCATTCGCGACCATGAACATCACCGCGTCGCGAACGGATACGTTCAACCGCTGCGCAATGGGTGAGGCGGAATAGTCATACTCGCAGATCGCGACCTGTCGCGGCGTTTTGTCGGACTGACCATGCAGGATCGGCAGCAGGGAATGCCCCTCGAGAATATGTCCGGCATTTTCACCACCTGCCAGTTCCAGAAACGTCGGCGCAAGATCGATCGACTCGACCAGCGCGCCGCAGGTGGTGCCGCGCGTGAGGTCCGCTTCGGGTGACGGGTCATAAATGATTAGCGGCACTTTGGTAGAGGCATCGTGGAAGAAAGTCTTCTCACCCATCCAGTGGTCACCCAGAAAATCACCGTGATCCGAGGTCAGCACGATCATCGTGTCGTCCATCCTCCCGGTTTTCTCCATCCAGTCGAACAGACGACCCATCTGGTCATCCGCTTGTTTGATCAGCCCCATGTAAGCCGGGATCACCGCCTCGCGGACATCCTCGCGCGAAAAAGCCTGCCCGACCTTGGTGTCCATGAAGGCCTTCAGGACGGGATGGGCATTCTTTCGCTCAGCTTCCGAGCGGACCACGGGCACGACATGTTCGGGCCCGTACATCGAAGCGTAAGGTTCCGGCACGATGTAAGGCCAGTGAGGCTTGATGTAGCTGAGGTGACAGCACCACGGTCCTTCATGGCTGTCCATGAACTCGATTCCACGGGTGGTCAGATATGGTGTTTCACTGTCCTCTTCCGCGATATTTGCCGGTTCGGATGAATTTTTCAGGAACCACCCCGACAGCACGTTGCCATCGGCATCCAGACCGGAATTGGCAAAATCATGCCACGGATTGTCGCTCTCGTACCCCTTATCTGCAAGGTAATGGTTGTATTTCTTTGCCCCGTCCGGGTCATAGAACCCGTCCGGACCCTCTGCACGCAACCCGTCATCGCGTTCGAACACGTCAAACCCGCATTCCGCGACGCGGGCCCCGATGATGCTGTCGGGCTCCAGCCCAAGACGGGCCATCCCCTCGGCATCGGCGGCCATATGTGTCTTGCCGACCAGCCAGCAATCCATTCCCGCCTTGCGCAGGTGGTCGCCCAACGTGATCTCACCCACTTTCAGAGGGATGTTGTTCCATGAGGCCCCATGGGAATGCACATATCGTCCGGTATAGGTCGACATGCGTGAACTGCCGCAAATCGGCGACTGGATGTAGGCACGGTCAAAGCGGACACCGCGCGCGGCCAGACGATCGATATTCGGAGTATGCAGATGTGGGTGCCCGTAACAGCTCAGATAATCCCAGCGCAGCTGGTCGAACATGATGAACAGGATATTCTTTGCCTTGGCCAACGCGGTGCCTCCCCGAAAGTCATGGGGACCTAGTTAGCCACTTCCGTTCGCAGAGCGAAGCAAAACTTGCTTCAGGTCTGCTGTTCCATCTGTTCCAGCATCTTCCTGGCACGTTTGCATTGCAATTGGTCGCGCAGCGGGCTGTCCGGGTCGACATCCTTTTGGCACACAACGCATTTATCGGCGCCCGAGATCGCATTCAGGCCACCGCAGCTGCCTTTGATGGTCTTGCCCATTAGCATGACACCCAATGACATACCGACCATGACAAGCGCCAAAAGAATAAAGGCCAGAATAAAAGTGCTCATCTCGGTTCCTGACTGTCAGTTGGTTCCCAAAGCGTTTTTGAACTCGGTGCTGTGCGAAGTAATATAGGCATCTTCGCCGCCTGTCACATCCCGCGAGATGAAGTACACGGCAAGTTTATACTTTTCCGCAATGTCCATTCCCTTCTCGTGACCCAAAGCCAGCATGGCCGTTGCCCAGGCATCCGCCAACATTGCGTTTTCCGCCAGAACCGTGACAGAGGTCGTGCGATGTGTGATCGGGCGTCCCGTGGTCGGATCGATGATATGCGAATAGCGCACGCCGTCCTGTTCGAAGAAATTCTTGTAATCGCCCGAGCTGGCCATGCCGCGATCATCCAGGGAAACGATCAATTGAATGCCCTGAGCGCCCGTTTCAGGCTTTTCGATGCCAATGCGCCAGGCTTCGCCCTGCTCATTCTTGCCTTTGGCAACAAGATCACCGCCGATCTCGACAAGGTAATCGTCGATACCGGCATCCTGCAAAGCACCGGCCACCGCATCGATGCCATAGCCCTTCGCAATCGCCGACAGGTTGATGCCCACCTTTGGATCAGCCTTCGACAGCGTGCCGGCTGCGGTGTCGAGCGTCAGCAAACGGGCTTGCCCGACGCTGCTCAACGCGGCCTCGATTTCGGCATCCGAGGGCACTGGATCCTCGGGCTTGCGTGGGCCAAAGCCCCAAAGTTCGATCAGCGGGCCCAGAGTTACATCAAAAGTCCCACCGGTTTTTTCGTGCACTTCATTGGCGGCCGAAAGGACCAATGCGAGTTCGTCCGAGACCGGAACGGGGGCTGTGCTGGTTGACGCCGAAAAGACGGACACCTCGGATTCTGGATCCCAGTTGGACATTTTGGCGTTCACCTCGGCCAGCGTCTCTTCGACGGCCGCGGCCAATGCGGCCTCATCAAGATCTTCGCCGATCGCGGTTATGTTGAAGGTCGTGCCCATCGTTTCGCCCGACAGACGAACCACCTCGGGTTCTTTGTCGAACAAACAGCCGGAAAGAAGGGTGGCAACGGCCAGTAAAGGCATAAGACGCATCGGGCGATCTCCGGGAAATTCTGTGCCCGGCATATGCCAGTGGCCCCGGCCAGAGTCAAACTGCGATCACATCTTCAGCGGCAGGAATCCCAGCATCAAAAGGCCGACCCCCGCCGGCACGCCGAACAACCACGCACGTTTTTGCCAACCCGGCGGCTGTTGCTTCCACGCCATGCGGAAATTGTGGCCACAAACAACAACGGCAAAGAAGATCAATGCCGCTATGGGTGGCGTAAGATAGAGTTCACTCAATGGCTTGAACGTCCTTTCCGGGCCCGCGTTTTTGCCGATCGGCGCAATTGCACCCTATACAGGTCGTTTAGCTGCGCTAAGGTGAAAGGGAAAGACTTTGCAAGAACCACAAGGAGATTGCCCATGGCTCCAACCTCTTACCAGTCGCCTTCGCGCGGCGACAAGGCTGACAAGACGACGTACAGCCAGTCTGCGGAATCGAACCTGTCGCATTCGCAGACAACCGTGGCAAAGCTGCTTGAAGGTAAAGGGGACGCGGTGTTTTCGGTGCGGCCAAATGACACCATCCATTCTGTGGTCAACACGCTGAAGGAAAAGCGGATCGGTGCAGTTCTAGTGACGGATCAGAACGGGGCATTGCAGGGGATTTTGTCAGAACGCGACATCGTTCGGCGCATGGCAGACACACCCGGCCAGACCCTTCCGCAATCGGTCGAAGATCTCATGACCAGGGATGTTAAGACCTGCACACCGGACGATCTGCTGAATGAAGTTCTGAAAACGATGACCGAGGGCCGTTTTCGCCATATGCCGGTGCTGCGCGACGGTCACTTGTGCGGCGTCATCACGATCGGAGACGTTGTCCACTTCCGCCTTAAAGAGCTGGAATATGAAGCGCTTCGCATGAAGCAAATGATCGTCGGTTAACGGCCCACTGTTCACACGGTCGAGGTGAACCGAACACTTCCGGCGTTGATCTCGGCGGCTGTCAACCGACCCGAAGCGAAAGCGCCCGTGTCAAGCGACACCACCCGGTTCCTGACCCGGGGGAGGTCCACGATGGTGTGGCCATGCACCACCCATTGACCATCACTGCGGGCCAGCCTGGGAAACATGGGATGTCCCCAGAGGCAAATCTGGCGATCCTGGGCCTCAGCCGGATGTCGGGGGTCCAGCGCCGCATGAACGAAAGTGACGTTGCCAGTGGTCCAGGTCAAAGGCCGGTCGGCAAGCCAGTTGATTAGGCTTTCCCCCATCTTAAGGCGAAGATCATCCGCCAGTTTTCGAATCTGCTGGTTGTTGTCGATATCCCCGGGCGGTTTCAACCCGAAAGACGCCAGTGTATGTACACCCCCATTTTGAAACCAAAGCCGGGCGTTGCGTTCCGGCGCCTCCAGGAATTGCAACAGAAACTCTTCGTGGTTTCCAAGAAGACATTGAACGCGTCCTCCTGACGTCTCGCTCAGGTGAAACAGGTGGCGCAGCACCTGCGCGCTGTATGGCCCCCGATCAATGTAATCTCCGACAAAGACCAGCAAGCTCTGATCGTCCAGTCGGGGCAACAACGCCTGCAACAAGTCCAGACGACCGTGAATATCGCCCACGGCCGTCACTTTCTCGGCCGGAGCGATGTCGCAAGGCACTGCATTCATTGTCCGCCCCGCCCTGCGGTCGAACCACCGTCTGATCCAGTTCGTAATCATACATGTTGATCCCTATCCTTCTCGCCCATTGGCGGCAATGAGCATCTGATTGAATCAGCAAAGAGTTGACCAATGACGTCTGGATGTTCGATATGACCTTCAGCGCAGTTCAAAATGTTTGACCCGGCATCAGGGGCAGAACCTTTTGTTCGGCGATGATCGTGCAGGGCGTTTTGAGGGTTCTATGAAACGGGTTTTGATTACGGGCTCTGCGGGGTTCATCGGGTTCCATCTGGCAAAGCTGCTGTTAGAGGAAGGGTTCCGCGTGCATGGATACGACGGGATGACGGATTACTATGATGTGGTCCTGAAACAGCGTCGGCATCAAATTCTGCTTCAGACACCCGGGTTCACGGCAACCGAGGATCGGTTGGAAAATTTTGATCGGTTGATGCAGGTCGCCGAAGAATTTCAGCCGGAAGTCATTGTTCATCTGGCGGCTCAGGCCGGTGTGAGACACAGTTTGGACCATCCCCGCAGCTATGTTGAATCGAATGTCGTTGGAACATTCAACGTGATGGAAATTGCACGGCAACATAAGGTGGATCATCTTTTGATGGCATCGACCTCTTCCATTTACGGTGCCAACGAAGACATGCCGTTTACCGAGACGGAAAAAGCCGACACCCAACTGACCATCTATTCCGCGACAAAGAAGGCGAATGAGGCGATGGGGCATTCCTATGCGCATCTTTGGGATTTGCCGACGACCATGTTCCGCTTCTTTACCGTCTACGGCACTTGGGGACGACCGGATCTGGCGTATTTCAAATTTGTCGCCGCCATCCTGGATGGCCGCCCGATCGACATTTACAATCACGGCGACATGCATCGGGATTTCACCCATGTCCAAGACCTTGTACGCGGCATCAGATTGCTGATCGATGTGCCTCCGGTGCGGCCAGCCAGCCGTGAGGGTATCGAGGACGGAGACAGCCTGTCCCCCGTCGCGCCCTACCGCATCGTGAATATCGGCAACGGAGAAAAAGTGCGCCTGATGGATTTCATCGAAGCCATCGAACAGGCCGTGGGGCAGAAGGCGATCAAGAACTTCATGCCGATGCAGATGGGTGATGTTCATGCCACCTGGGCGGACAATCGGCTGCTACAAAGACTGACGAACTATCGTCCCCGGACAGACCTGAAAGACGGCATCACCCAGTTCGTTGCGTGGTACCGAGACTATTACGGAAAATAAAATAACGTAGGCCTATCGCCAAATGAAAGAACCGGCGTCTTCAACGCCGGTTCTTTTTTGTTCCTTACCCGCCGAAATCGTCGAGCATGATGTCTTCGCGGTCCACGCCCAGATCCAGCAGCATGTTGATGACCGACTGGTTCATGATTGGCGGACCACACATGTAGTATTCGCAATCCTCAGGCGCGGGGTGGTTCTTGAGGTATTCTTCGAACAATACGTTGTGGATGAAGCCGGTAAAGCCTTTCCAATTGTCCTCGGGCTGCGCGTCCGACAAGGCCACGTGCCATTCGAAATTGTCGAATTCTTCAGCCAGACTGTCGAAGTCTTCGACAAAGAACATCTCTTTCTTCGACCGCGCACCATACCAGAAGCTGATCTTGCGGTTGCGGTTCTGAAGACGCTTGAGCTGATCAAAGATATGGCTGCGCATGGGTGCCATACCGGCGCCGCCGCCAATGAAGACCATCTCTTTGTCAGTTTCACGGGCAAAGAACTCGCCGAATGGGCCTGAAATGGTGACCTTGTCACCCGGCTTCAGGTTGAAGATGTAGGACGACATCTGACCCGGCGGAATGCCTTCGGACCCCGGCGGCGGCGAGGCCACGCGGACGTTCAGCATGATCATGCCTTTTTCGTCCGGGTAGTTGGCCATCGAATAGGCGCGCTCGATGGGTTCGGTCACCACCGATTCATATTGCCACAGATTGAAGCGATCCCAATCCTCGCGATATTCCTCTTCAATGTCGAAATCCGTGTATTTCAACTGGTGTGCTGGTGCTTCGATCTGGATGTAGCCACCGGCACGGAAGTTCACATCCTCGCCCTCGGGCAGGTCCAGGATCAACGCCTTGATGAAGGTCGCTACGTTTTCGTTCGACCGAACGGTACATTCCCATTTCTTGACGCCGAAGACTTCCTCCGGAACTTCGATATCCATGTCCTGCTTGACCGCCACCTGGCAAGACAGGCGATCACCACATGACGCTTCACGTTTCGTGATATGGCTTTCTTCGGTCGGCAGGATCGACCCGCCCCCCGAATGCACCCGCACCCGGCACTGCGCACAGGTGCCGCCGCCACCGCAGGCCGAAGGGACAAACAGCTTCTCGGCAGCCAGTGTCTGTAGCAGCTTGCCACCTGCCGGAACGGAAATCGTCTTTTCGCCGTTGATCGTAATGTTGACGTTTCCAGTCGATACCAGCTTGGATCGGGCGGCCATGATGATGGCCACCAATGCCAGAACGATTACGGTGAAAAGAGCTACGCCTAAGGTAAAGGTTTCCATCAACGCCCCCTTACAGTTTCACGCCCGAGAAGGACATGAAGGCCATAGCCATCAGACCTGCGGTAATGAAAGTAATGCCCAGACCTTGCAGACCATCGGGAATGTCCGAATATTTCAGCTTTTCCCGCACTCCGGCCATTGCCGTGATTGCCAGCGCCCAGCCAAAACCGGAAGACAAGCCATAAGTTGCCGCCTCGGTAAAGTTATAGTCACGCTCCACCATGAACAGCGACCCGCCAAGGATGGCGCAGTTCACCGTGATCAGTGGCAGAAAGATCCCCAGCGCGTTGTAAAGCGGTGGGAAATACTTGTCCAAAACCATCTCGAGGATCTGCACCATCGCCGCGATCACGCCGATATAGGAAATCAGGCCAAGGAAGGTCAGGTCCACATCCGGGAACCCGGCCCAGGCCAGCGCGCCCGGTTTCAGCAGGTAGTTCAGCAGCAGGTTGTTGGCAGGCACGGTGATGGCCTGCACGACCATGACCGAAATCCCCAGCCCCAGCGCTGTCGAAATCTTCTTGGACACGGCGATGAAAGTGCACATGCCAAGAAAAAAGCTGAGCGCAAGGTTTTCGACAAAGATGGCCTTTACGGCCAGTGAGATCAGACCTTCCATCAGTGGGCCTCTACCTGCTGAATTTTGTATTCACGCTCTTCCACCTGGTTCGGCTTCCAGGTGCGGAAGGCCCAGATGATCAGACCGATGATGAAGAACGCCGAGGGCGGCAACAGCAGCATGCCGTTGGGCACGTACCAGCCGCCGTTGTTGACGGTTTCCAGAATCGTGACGCCGAACAGCGACCCCGCGCCAAACAGCTCGCGAATGAAGCCGACCAGCAGCAGGATCAGACCATAGCCCATGCCGTTGCCCATTCCGTCGATGAAGGACGCAACCGGAGGGTTCTTCATCGCAAATGCCTCGGCGCGGCCCATCACGATGCAGTTGGTGATGATCAGGCCGACGAAAACCGACAGGGTTTTCGAAATCTCGAAAGCATAGGCTTTCAGGATCTGGTCCACCAGGATCACCAGCGACGCGATGATCACCATCTGAACGATGATCCGGATCGAACCGGGGATCTGGTTGCGCAGGCATGAAATGAAGAAGGACGAAAACGAGGTCACGAAGATCACCGCCAGCGCCATCACCATCGACACTTGCAACGATGATGTCACCGCAAGCGCCGAACAGATGCCCAGCACCTGCAATGTGATCGGATTGTTGTCGACAAGCGGGTCGACCAGCATCTCTTTCTTGGTCTGGGACATCAAATCTCTCCTGCTTGAAGTTTGGCCAGGAAGGGACCATAGCCCGCATCGCCCATCCAGAATTTCACAAGGTTGTCGACGCCGACCGAGGTCAGCGTGGCCCCCGCCAACGCATCCACATAGAAATCTGGCCCGGCTGCGGGCTGCGATTTGGCAACGGTGATTTGCAGATCACCTGCTTCGTCGCGCAGCTTTTTCCCGTTCCACAAGGCTTTCCAGCGCGGGTTGTCCACCTCGGCCCCAAGGCCCGGAGTTTCACCATGCTGATAGAATTGCAGGCCGTAGATATCGTTGCCGTTGTTTTCAAGCGCGATAAACCCATAGAGCGTCGACCACAGGCCGTATCCGTGCAGAGGCAGGATCACCTTGTCCAGATCACCCGCATCATCGCGCAGCAGATAGATAACACGGTACTTGGATTTGCGGCCGATACCGGCTGGGTCATTGTCCAGCGCGACGCTCAGCTCTGGATCGCTGGCGGCGGCGATGTCGTCAAACGTGGTCGGATCAAATTGATCATCGACGAAGGTGCCCGCGGACAGCTCCAGCACATGTGGTTCGAAGGCGGCAAAAGCCTCTGTCACGTCGATGCCCGGCTCGAACACGCCCGCAACTTGCAGAACGTTTACCTGTTTGTCCTTCAGGCGGTTGGCCTCTTGCACCGGGCGCAGGCTGACTGCGGCCGCGGACACAACCATCGAGGCGACCAGACAGACGGCAACGGCGATGAAGATCGTCTTGCCAACAGAATCCGGCGACGCCGCCAGGAATCTGGCCAATGCGCCCTTGGGTGCCTCGTTTTGATCTGGGGATTGCGTATCAGACATGGCGACGCGCCCTCCGTTTGATGTTGGCTTGCACGACGAAATAATCGATCAGCGGTGCAAAGACGTTGCCGAACAGGATTGCCAGCATCATCCCTTCGGGGAAAGCCGGGTTGATCACGCGGATCATCACGACCATGACTCCGATCAAAGCGCCGTAGATATAACGCCCTACATTGGTGTGGCTGGCCGAAACCGGTTCCGTCACCATAAAGGCCAGCCCGAAAGCGTAACCGCCCAATACGATATGCCAGTACCACGGCATCGCGAACATCGGGTTGGTATCCGATCCGATCAGGTTCAACAGCAGGGTAAAGCCGATGGTGCCCCCCAGACAGCCCACAATCAGGCGGTAGTTGGCGATCCTGGTCATCAGAAGGAAAGCCAGACCGATCATGCAGGCCAGTGTCGATGTTTCGCCAAAGCTGCCCTGAATGGTGCCGAAAAACGCGCTCGACCAGGTGATGCCTTCGGCGGCCAGTGCCTGCACACCTTCGGCCGCAGACACGCCCAATGCAGTTGCGCCCGAGAACCCGTCAACGGGTGTCCAGACCGCATCCCCCGACATCTGCGCCGGATAGGCGAAATACAAAAACGCCCGCCCCACAAGCGCGGGGTTGAGAAAGTTCTTGCCGGTGCCCCCGAACACTTCCTTACCGATCACGACGCCGAAGATGATGCCCAATGCCACCTGCCACAGGGGCGTCGTAGCAGGCATGATCAGCGTATAAAGCATTGATGTAACAAGGAAGCCTTCGTTCACCTCATGGCCGCGAACGGTGGCAAAGATGACCTCGAAGATACCGCCCGCGACCAGCGTGACGATGTAGATCGGAAGGAAATACATCAGACCATGCATGACGTTGGCAAAGATGCTGGACGGGTCCAGCGAAATCCCGAACATCTGCAACAAAGCAATCCGCCAGCCGGTGGCCGATTCCGGCCCCAGCAAAGCAATCGCCGAGTTCGCCTGATAGCCGGTGTTCCACATCCCCCACAGGATGCAGGGGATCGTCGCGATCACGACATAGGTCATGATCCGCTTCATATCCACATAGGACCGCGCGTGCGGCGCCACCGTGGTCACGGTTTTTGGAGTGTAGATGAAGCTTTCCACCATCTCGTAGATGGGGAAGTACTTTTCGTACTTGCCGCCCTTGGTAAAGTTCGGCTCGATCCTGTCAAAGAAGCTGCGCAAACCCATTCGGCTCAGCCCTCCTTTTCAATTTTGCTCAGGCAGTCGCGCAGCGCCAGCCCGTATTCATATTTTGCCGGACAAGCGAAGCCCACAAGGCCCAGATCCTCTTCGTCCAGCTCCAGCGCACCCAGGGCCTGGGCAGTGTCCGTATCCATTACCAGCAGCGCCCGCAGCAACTGAGTGGGCAGATAGTCCTGCGGCATCAGGTCTTCGAAAACACCTGTGGGCACCATGGCCCGACGCCCGCCGTTCAGGTTGGACGTGAAGGCATACAGCTTCTTGGCGAATGCCGAACCCAATACAGGCTGGACCGCGTATTTCGACGGCATCGGACGAATCCAGCCCAACGGGATTTGATCGGGATCTTCACGGATGATGCTGATCTGGCGCGCGAACCGGCCCAGATAGGCGGTAGGACCATCTGCGTGCCGGCCCGACAGGATCGAACCCGAAATGATACGGGGCGTGCCGTCCACAACGACTTCGTCGCTGGTCAGATCGTCAGTTGATGCGCCCATCACGGTACGGATCAAACGCGGTTGACGCGCACCCGGCCCCGTCAGGGCAATCACGACATTCGGATCCAGATGGCCGGTCTGCGTCAGGCGGCCAATGGCGATGACATCCTGATACCCGATGGTCCAGACCTGCTTGTCGCCTGCAAGGGGTTCGAGAAAGTGAATATGCGTTCCGGCCAGCCCCGATGGGTGCGGGCCTGCGAAAGATGCAGTTTCGACACCGGCGACATCTGCGCCGGGTATCGTGTCACCCTCTTTCTGGCAAAGATAGGTTTTGCCCTCGGTCAATGTGCTGACTGCCGCCAAACCGGCGGCAAATTCTTCGGCCGCCTCGGCAATGATCGTGGCAGCGTCAGCGGCCAGCGGGTCACTGTCCATGGCGGTGACAAAGATCGCATCCGGTTTGACGCCGGGGTTCGGCATTTTCGAATAGGGACGCGTGCGGAACGACGTCCACAGGCCGGCGGCGCACAGCTTGGCCGTCACGCCTTCGGCGCTGTCGGCATCCCCTATGCCCGAGAAATCAACACCGGCGTCATTGACATCTGTCACTTCGATCACGACGCTTTGCAGCACCCGACGGGCACCACGGTTGATCGCGACGACCCTGCCACTTACCGGTGCGACCATCATCGCGTCAGGCGCGTCCTTGTGACAGAACAGCGGCGCGCCACGTACGACGCTGTCGCCTTCCTGCACCAGCATCTTGGGTTTCAGGCCGATGTAGTCACCGCCCAGGACGCCAACGGTCGAGTATTCCGGGCCCGGGTGAATGGTCTGGTCAGGAGCGCCTTCCACCGGCAGATCCAGCCCCTTTTTCAGTTTGAAAGTTTGCATGTTGCTACGTTCTTCCAAGCCTCTTTTCTGCGCCAGCTCTGCCAACGCCCTTTCGGGGTCATGCAATAGCGCGGTTTTTTCGAGCCTCCGTCGCAAAAGCGTCGAAAACGGTCCAAAATCCGCAGGCGTATTTCCGATCAAGGACCCTTTACGCGGGGAAGGTCACAAACGCAAACCTGTTACCGCCAAAACTTGAGGATGAACCACACAATCCTGCGATTGATCGGTCATTTCTTCTGATTCCATGGCGTATAATTGCATATCGCGCCCAACAAGGTTCCAGTGTAAGCAACCGGAATGGAAAAAGACACAGATTTGGAAATCTTTCTGGTTGCCACGCCTGGCCTCGAGGCGCCTCTTGGTGACGAGGCGCAATTCAACGGATTCGCGCAGGTCAGAACTGTACCCGGCGGGGTGACATGCCGGGGTTCATGGCCCGAGGTCTGGCGCGCCAACCTGACACTGCGCGGCGCCAACAAGGTTCTGGTGCGACTGGGCAGTTTCCCCGCCGTGCACCTTGCCCAATTGGACAAACGTGCTCGGAAATTTCCTTGGGGCACCGTTTTGCGTCCTGACGTGCCGGTCAAGGTGGAAGCCATCAGCCGCAAATCCAGAATTTATCACGCCGGTGCAGCGCGTCAGAGGATCGAGCGGGCAATATCCGAGACATTGGGCACCTCGATTTCATCCGAGGCAAACCTTCGGGTCTTGCTTCGAATCGAGAAAGACATCTGCACGATCTCGGTCGACAGTTCCGGCGAGCTGTTGCACAAACGCGGTCACAAGGAAGCCATTGCCAAGGCCCCAATGCGCGAAACAATGGCCGCCATCTTCCTGAGAGAGTGTGGCTACTCGGGCGATGAACCCGTACTGGACCCGATGTGCGGATCCGGTACCTTCGTGATCGAGGCCGCCGAGATCGCTCTAGGTCTGCGCCCTGGCCGCTCCCGCAGTTTTGCATTCGAGGACCTGGCGGGCTTTGACCCTGATCAGTGGCAGGAAATGCGGCAGGAAACGAAGACGGCGGAATGCGCGCTTACCTTCTACGGCTCGGATCGCAACTCGGGCGCGGTCGACGCGGCGACTGCCAATGCCGAAAGGGCCCAGGTCAGTGATGTGACACGGTTTCAACAGCGTTCCGTCAGTGACATAAAACCCCCCGAAGGTCCTGCGGGGCTGGTCATTGTGAACCCGCCCTACGGGGCGCGGATTGGTGACGAAAGACGCTTGCGTTCAGTCTATGGTGCGATGGGCAAGACCTTGATGAACCGGTTCCAGGGATGGCGGGTCGGCGTGATCACCAGCGCTCCGGGGCTTGCCCGGGCCACACGCCTGCCTTTGCTGGCGCCAGGACCGGTCGTCGACCATGGTGGAACCAAAATTCGTCTGTACCAAACAGACCCCTTGCCGTGATTGCCTGGGATGCTTCACAACCAATTCATGACGATGGCTGCGCGGGCGAGAGCGGACAAGAAGACCACAGGGTTTCCGCCGCAAAGGGGTGCGGTTCCCTTGTCTTTCAACGTGCCTGTGAACCTCTCGACGTCTTAGCACCGGTGCAATTGTGACCTGCCCGGCAGGGGTGAACAAATTGGCGGGCACTCTTGCGTGCCGATCAACCAGAAGAACGCAGACATGCAACCGCTCGTTTTTTCGATTCGTGAAGACCTGCTCAAATTACCGGGTTCCGACCTTATCGGTGCGCCGCCCTTTTTTGGTTGTTGCGTTCGAAAGATTCGGGTGATCGAAATACAGAATCCTCTTGCGCATCAGACACGCCGCGTATAGATCACCCGCCACGGTCGGAGTGTAGCTCAGCCTGGTAGAGCACTGTCTTCGGGAGGCAGGGGTCGGAGGTTCGAATCCTCTCACTCCGACCAATAAAACAAGGCGCCCAAGGGCGCCTTTTTGCTTTCAAGACAGTGATCTGCAGTTCATTGAACCTCAGCCTAGTCGAACTCCAACGCGCTGGCGGCCTTGCGGAGGTGTTCCGGGCTGTAGCGCGCATAGACAGACGCCGTGATCCGCGAGTCGGAATGACCGAGAAACTGAGCGATCTCCTCCATCGCGATGCCTGCCTCGGCCATGTGGACAGCTGCCGTGTGCCGCAACACATGCGGCGACACATCGGACAAACTCGCCTGGATCGCAGGCCGACAATGCACCAACAATCAATTTGGACCAGTCAGATGAGGCTGCTCAAACTGGTTCCGGTCTTCACAATCAACCGGCATGACATTCGACCTCGAGATTGACACCTCACCACCCAATAACTACTCAAGGTTGCAGCTGCTCTTGGTTGTTTGACGTGCCGGATCGGGCTTGATGGATCCACGATGACCGATCCCGCAAGCCTCTTAAGCCGACATGCTCTCGCAAGGAAGACGGTTAGCCAATTGCTTCCTTTCATCGGGGATGACCATGAACAGACCGACCATCGTCGCGATGCTGGCAACGCATGCGCGCAATAACTTGCTGTTGCAACGCGCACTACCTTCCGCCCTCTCTCAATCTCGCCCTGCGGATGCAATTATCGTAGTCGAGGACGAACGAACAACTGACCTTGCCCAGGAAGTTAAAGTGGCGGCCCCAACCGCTCAGTTTCTTCACAACCGCCGGACAAAAGGGCTCTCGGGTGCGTTGAATACTGGGCTTGATCATCTGGTGCGAAAACACGCCGGTATGACGGATATCTTCGTTGCTTTCCTCGACGACGACGATGAATGGACGCCTGAGCATCTCGCTGCGGTCGAGGCACGCATCCGAGAAGGTGCCGAGGTCGTCGCGGCGCCTTTCCTGCGCCTCGAGTCAGATTTGGATGCGCGCAGGATCGACCCGCCTGCCGCGGTGGACGCCAGTCTTTTCATGGAGCGGAACCCAGGGATTCAAGGCTCCACTTTTGCGGCACAGCTCGACATCCTGCTCGAGGCTGGAGGCTTCAACGAAGCGCTGCAAAGCTGCACTGACCGCGACCTGTGGATCAGGCTGTGCCGCCGTCCCAACCTGCGATATGCGACGACATCAGCCCCAAGTGTGCACCATTATGCCTGTGTTGATCGCCCTCGGCTTTCGTCTCCCGGTTCGGTGGCCAAACATTCCGGTCTGGAGATGTTCGATCGCATTCACGGACCACTGATGTCGCCGACCGTGCGCGCCAAGCATCTCAATCGCGCGCAGAAGCTCTTTGATTGGCAGCCGGTCGAAGGGCCAAATCAGGACCGAGACGTTGGCGAAGAAATTCCGCCAGACAGACCTTCCTTTCCACAGTCGGAAGGGACACCGCCATTGATTGTTGGCATCATCGCAGATGACCGACGCGTCCAGTCGCTCTCTCGTCTTCTGGACGACTTGGCCGAGAGGGTCGAGGCCGAGGAATTTGCGCCGCCCGACGTTTTGTTGCTTGAGAACCGACCTGAAGCGATTTCTGGACAAAGTTTCGCCTCCATGGTGGCGCAGAAGAGGGACCGCCTACGGATTCGTGTCGTGGATCGAGCGGGGCTGGAACTGCTTGAGAGGAAAGGGGCTTGGCGTCCGGAGGGTGTGGACCGACAAGGGCGACTCGCCATCTCCGATGCGCGAACGGCCCTTCAAAGTTGCCTCTATCACATGGCGCAGGAAAGACCGGGTTGTGTAGTCTGGATTCTTGACGATGACATGCGTCTCGATCCGATTATTGCGACGTCTTCCGGGTCAGAGCGTCGACCTTTCGAACTTGCCCAAGCGTTGCGCAGGATGCGCGCAACGGGCGCGGACATCTGCATCGGGACTTATACCGGCGCACCGCCGCTTCCTGCCGTTGCCAGTATCCGAGGGCAACTGATGGACCTGCTGTGGAACCTGCGGCGGTTGTCGGCCTCTCCCGAGGACGCACCGGTTCCGGCAGCACAACCCCACAATGCTGTGCTGCGTGCAGGCCGGCGAGACTACTATCATGATCTTTCCCGGATCGAGACCGACCGGCTTGAAACTCCTTTTGCACTTGAACCGAAACACTCCGACGAGAGCTGCGGGGATGCGCTTGCACGGTTGGAGACGATGATCCCGCGCATCCTTGCAGGTGAAGCTCCGCTGCGCCCGCTGATGGCGGACCCAGATGCCATGGGCGTTTTTGAAGCCGCAGATGCGCTCCATCGGGGCGGAAATACCTTTATTTTTGATCCCGAAGCCTTGTTGGATCTGCCAAATATTTCTCCCACCATCGGAGGGCGTCCGACGCGGCGATCGGACATGATCTGGGCACTTATGCATGAGCGTCGTTTCGATCGACAAGTCATCTCGGTCCCTGTTCCGGTGCGGCACGACCGTAGTAGCCTTCCACCACCACAAAAGCTTGATCTTGCAGGGATCGCCGATGATGTGCGTGGTTTTGCAATTTTCAGCGCATTGGTAGATGCCGACGAAGACCCGGACCTTGTCGAGGCGCTCTGCGGAAAATATGAAGACGAGCGCCTCGCCGTTCTGCGCCTCTCCTTCTTCCGCATTCGTGGCCTTGCACTGGAGCTCTTGGATTGGATCCGAAACGAGGCACCGACTTATGTCGCGCGCATCACACTCGACGCGCAGGCACGACAGCTGCTCCAGATGTTCTCAACGGAGAATTTCGCGCAAATCGAATCTGCGGTCCGTGTTCTTGGCCCAGTGGAGGTTCGAGATTTCCTTTCTGGCATGGATGCGCGCATCATGGAGTATTCCGGAAGGGTGCGCCGTTCGAACGCAATTCCACAGCTGTTGGCCGAGGAACGTGGCCAAGCCGCTTGTGCTTCGGTCGAGACGTCCACACCCATTCATGTCCTTGGGCAAGGCGCGGAAGGCGTGGTTTTTACCGATGGGCGCACGATCTGGAAACTCTTCGACCGCTGGACATCGGAACAGGTGGCCGAAGCCGTTCCTACACTCCGGATGTTGACTGGAGAAACCTCCTCGACGACGGCACTGATCAAGCCCCAGACGATAGAGCGGACATCTCTGGGTTGGCTAATGAGTTTGCCGTTCGAAGCATCGGATCCTTGGGCGGGCGGGCACGGGCCAGGCCTTGTCGAGCTGCTCGCGGATTTGCATCGCGCAGGGCTCGTTTGCCGAAACCTGCATCCGAAGAACCTGCGGGTTGCGAACGGTTCTGTGCGCTTGATCGACTACGGGGCAGACCTGATACCGGTCGATGATCCGAAGGCCGAAGGTTTGGAATTCGCGCGGATGTGCCGTCGTGCCTGGTTGTGCTGGCGATGGTGGTGGCGGAGCGACATCGGTCTGCTGATGCGCCAATCGCTGCATGATGTGAATCTACCTGAGCTTGAAGGGCATGAGAACCTAATCCGGGCTGTGCGTGAACGACTCGGCTTGGAGTTGCCGGTAGATCCGACGGTCACGCGCGCCTTGGCATTGCGTCCGAAACGGGTTCTCGATTATGGGGCCGGCAAGGGCAAGCAGGCGGCCACGCTTGCCCGAGCGGGGGCTAAGGTCGTTGCCTGGGATCCTGATCCTGGCGTCGAAACACGTCTGGATGAATTGGCTTCGCTTGGTGTGCACAGGGCCAAAACGGCCGCAGAAGCCATCACGTCCGGCCCGTTCGATCTTGTCGTATGTCGACGCGTCGCCTGTTTGTTGGACGAGGATGAGCTGGGCAAAGTCCTCACTGATCTGCGGGCTGCCCTCGCGACAGACGGGCGAGTGCTGTTCGCGCTGTGTCACCCCGCATATGCGCACAGGTCCTACGTGGCCGAAGCCACGCCACTTTCGACTCCTGGCAATCATGCTGCTGCGGAATGGACCAAGACGGTGCGCGCGACAGGACGGGTTCTTCACGAGAGACATCGAAGCGAGCGATTGCTTCGCCGTCGACTGATGCGCTCCGGGTTTCGCATCATGGCGCGGCATGAACGCCGATGCATCGAATTCGAGCGCTTCGAAACCGTGTCCGATCTGCTTGTTCTCGAACTGGCACCCGCTTCGAAGCCCGATGTTTCGCTGTTGATCAAGGCCTGTGCAATGGACGCCGAGGCGCTGGATCTGCAACTGCGCGACATCTTGGCAGCGTTGGAGCATCCCGGTGTTTTCAACGAGACAGTGCTGGCCCTCGACACGCGCAGGGAAGGCTTCCCGAGACCGCATGCCGAAGCGAACCTTTCGGCTCTACGCAACGCGGCCCAGCGCCTACTGAACGAAGGCGAGATCGACCGTATCGTGGAGACACCATCCTCGCCTACAGCTCTCAGGGCGCTCAATTTCCGCTGGTTTGGACTTGATCTCGCTGCAAGTCATAGCGCTGGCGGCGCCGCGACTGGGGCGCTTCTGGCTGGGTTCGATGCCTGCATAGGCCCGAACGTGCTTCATGCCGATATCGACATGATGATCGCGCGCACAGACCGAAACCGCGACCCGGTGAGCGAGCTGGTCGCGGCATTGCGGGAGGATTCGCAAGCGCTGACAGCCAGTTTTCCCGTTGCTCACGAAGGCCACAGGCGATGGACGGCTACTGGGTCGCAAGGCCCATGGCGGGTCGAAAGCCGATTGGGCCTTGTCTGCCTCAAGCGAATGAACGCAATCCTTCCGCTGCCGAACACCGAGCGGAACGGCGCTCCAGATCTGTCATGGCATCGTGCGATGGATGAAGCAGTGCGGCTTGGTCGGGGAACTTCCTTACGGGGAGGCTGTGTCGGCGGCTTTTGTTTGCATCCGCCGAATGCTCGCAAGCGTGATATCGAGGCGTGGGAAGAAGTGCGTGCATCCGTTGCGAGGGGGCGGGTGCCGACAGTTCAGGTCGATCAAATTGAATGGACCGGAGGGGCGAAAGACTGGCGGCAGGCAGAACGTCACGAGCGCTTTGTATTTGTCATCTGCGGACACAACGTGACACCGGAGCGGTTCCGACGTTGTTGGGACTCGGTTCTCAGACAAGATCGTCAGGATTGGGGTGCCATCGTTGTCGATGACGCATCGGTCCCTTGGATCGCCGAGGAAGTCGGGCACATGCTTTCCGGCGACATTCATCGAGTGAGCTTTGTTGCGAGGCGCCGACGTGCCGGATTGCTGGCCAATACCGTTCATGCGATCCGCGATCTATGCGCCACACCCGGGCAGATCATAGTGACGCTCGATGCCGACGATCAGTTGATTGGCCGTGATGTGCTAACCCAACTTGCCAATGCCTATGACGCGGGTGCTGACCTGACCGTTGGCTCCATGTTGCGCACGGACAAGAGTGTCGACTACAAGGTGTGCTTCGACAATCCGCGAGGCAACCGCGGCGGCAATGTCTGGCAGCATCTGCGCAGTTTCCGAAAAGGTCTCTTCGACGGAGTGCCCGACGAGGCGCTTCGGCTCGACGGTTCATATGTCGAACTGGCGTCAGACTGGGCTTTTATGCTGCCGATGGTCGAGGCCGCGCGAGCGCCCATTTGGATCCGCAAGCCGCTTTATCTTCATGAACCGGGAGAGACGCGCGAGACCGCCAGGGCCGCAATGCGCGAGGCGGTGATCGCACGACTGATTGCAAGAGAGACGCGAATCGAAGAGGAATATCAATGAACTGCACAGAACGCCGCCAGATCGTTTCAGTGATCGGAGATGCGACACTTCCCGACGAGGATCGGCGCCTAGAACTTGCCTTTAGCACGGGCCGATGCCTGGTCGATAAGGGCTTTGCGGTGATGACTGGCGGCATGGGTGGTGTCATGGACGCCGCGCTTGAAGGCGGGCGGACGTCGCCAAACTGGGTGCATGGCGCGTGTATCGGCCTGCTTCCAGGCAGAGATCCTGGCGGTCCTCGCGTATCTTCGAACGCGGATATCGTCATCCCGACCGGGCTGGATCATGGGCGAAACCTCGTGATGGCCCAAGCAGATGCAGTGATCGCGATCGGCGGCGGTGCCGGGACACTTTCGGAGATGGCTTTCGCTTGGATCCATCGACGGCTGTTGATCGCGCTTCGCTGCAATGGCTGGAGCGGACGACTTGCCGACGCGCCGATCGATGAGAGGACGCGATATAAGAATATTCGTGAAGATTGCGTCTATGGTGCTGATACAGCCCAGGAGGCCGTCGCTCTCGTTCAGCGTTTGCGTCCCCTGTATGATCGCACGCATCGCGGCATCTGTGATTAGCGCGACACCGGTGCGCCTGCAGGGGTTGGATGCACCAGAACTAGGAACTACTTCGGGGCGCGATGCGCGCTGATGGATGGTCAATTACCTGCGCGGCAAGGTGGTTGAGTGTAGGCTCACTCTGAAAGCTTAACGAGTGCTGTGAGTAGCACCAGACTGGCTGGGGCGCTTACTGGCAGCATCCAAGGCAGTTTTCGATACACGACAGCACTGAAATAGAAACGCACGCCTTGAGCGCTCTCAGCGCTTTGGATCGCTCGTCCACAACGCAACAATAGCTATGGGAGGTTTGGATCGCCCAGATGCTGCGGCACCAGAACCCATCCCCTTCATGTTGCGCACGGAAACCTAGGACTTCGATATTCTAGGGATCTGGCGAACGGGCTTGAGCGAGGCGCTGAGCCATTCCTCGCCCGCTTGCGTGATTGGGCTCATTGTTTGCGACTCAACACCCATCAGACAGATCCAGCTGTTGCTGGTCTCCATTTTTTCAAACCCGAATTGTCCCTTCGACTCACGCTCTGGCCGACCACAACAGAGCCAATAACTATGGCTGCTCCTATAGTCTGAGTGATGCTAAGAGTTTGTCCCAAGTATACCCGGCCTAACACTACAGCTGTAACAGGACTCATCATGCCGAGCATCGAGAGTGCACTGGGCTCCAGGCGCGCTATGCCACGAAACCAAAGAGCATAGGTTGCTGCAGCACCAATCAACCCAAGCCAAATCAGGCCGACGACATTTGTCGCGCTGAGCGCAGGTAGAGGCGGCTCAAGAAACAGTGCGACTGGCAACAGTATCAAACCACCGGCTGTTAATTGCCACGCTGTGAAACTCAGCGCCGAGACCGGAGGTTGCCATTTCCGGCTGAGAACAGTGCCAGCAGCCATTGACGCGGCTCCTCCAAAACCCGCTGCTATACCGATCCAATCAAGTTGTGCTTCCGGCCCGATCAGCAGCAGAGACACACCCATTACGCCAGTCGCGGCGGCGCCGAGTGCACCAAGTCGTATTGGGGTTCCCAGCCATCCCCACGCCATCAAAATCACGATCATTGCTTGCAACGATCCTAGGGTGGCGGCCACACCACCGGGTAACCTATACGCAGCAACGAAGAGGAGCACCCAGAACAGAGCGAAATTGAGGCTGCCTAAGACGAAAGTTCGACCGAGCCATTCGCGTGGTGGAACGCAGCGCGTCACTGCAAGCAACAACAAGCCAGCAGGCAGAGCTCGTAACGCAGCCAGGGTAATAGGATAGCCCGCCGGAAGCGCTTCCGTAGCTACCAGGTAGGTGCTCCCCCATACCGCTGGGGCGAGCGCAGTGAGAAGAATGTCGGTTGAGCGTGACATAGTGTGTCTCCCGGCTGAGGCGTTGGAAAAGTTGAGTGAGACGTCAGAGGCGCGCGGGTTAGGCTGCTTCCTCTTGCAGATTTGATCCGGCGAGACATGCGGCAATTCTTGCAACATGAGCGCCCTGGAACCGCGCTCCGGCTAGGTCGGTTTCGGTAGGTGTGCGGGAACCATCAGCGCCGGCGATCGTTCCGGCACCATATGGGGCGCCGCCAATGATTTTTTTTGATGTAGTCTGGCCAGCAAATGTGTAGGGCATTCCGGCAATCAGCATCCCAAAGTGTTGAAGCGGGACTTGCGTTGTCAGAAGGGTGGCCTCATGCCCACCGTGTTGCGAACCTGTTGATGCAAAGACCGCCCCGACTTTTCCAACCAGAGCATTTCTGGCCCAAAGCCCTCCGGCCTGATCCAGAAACGACTTCATTTGGCCGGCCATCATGCCAAATCGGGTCGGTGTTCCTAAAATTATTCCATCATAGTTTTCCAGATCTGCCGGCAAAGCGATAGGCGTATCATCGACGACATAGCCAGCCTGCAGGCGGACTTCCTCTGGGACGGTTTCGGGCACACGCCGAACGTCCACTTCGGTGCCGGGAACACTTCTGGCGCCTTCAGCTTCTGCATCGGCCAATGTGCGGACGTGGCCATAGCTTGAATAGTAGAGAACGAGAATACGTGACATAGGATACCTCTCAGGGCTGTGACTTGTTCCCTGAGAGAATGGAATTTGTTGCGCCGCCAATTAAGTCGCGCTCTTTGACATCACTCTTTACCTGTATTGAACAATGTCACGACTTGAGAGCCAGGCGCAGATGATCAAGAAAGGCTTTGACCTTTGCGTCCATTCCCAAACGAGATGCTGTAACGGCGAATACTTCCGGCGCAGGCAGTTCGTGGTCAGGAAGAACTCGCACCAAGGTCCCACTGGCTTCAGGAGCATCAGAAACGAACTCGGGCAGTGTTCCGATACCTTGCCCCGCTATTAGCAGATCCCGCAAAACGAGGCTGTTGCCGACGCGCACGCGCGGATCAAGCTCTAATGTTGTGACACCTTCGGCGGCCGAGAGCTTCCAGCTCGTCAAATGATCAGCAAGCAAAAAGCCGATGATCGCGTGGTTTTTGAGATCCGCCGGCTGGGTCGGAGTCCCGCATCGCTCCAAATAGTCAGGAGACGCAAATATTCTTTGCCGCATCACGCCGATCCGTCGGGCAACAAGTGCCGAATCCGGCATGGCAGCACGGATACGTATCGATAGATCGAACCCGCCCTCGACCATATCAATCACCTTGTCGTCCATCGAAAGCGTAAATCGCAAATCGGGATAGGTTTCCAAGAACTCTGGAAGCATCGGTGCGATAACGGTTTGGCCGAAGGAACTTGACGCATTCACCCGAAGGTGTCCACGCATCGCTTTTGAACCTTCCCTAATGGTCTGTTCCGTTTTTTCGACCGCGTCGAGAATTCCAATTGCATCTTGGTAATAAAGACTGCCGGTGTCAGTCAGTGACATCGATCGGGTCGTTCTGGTGAGGAGGACGGTTCCCAGACTTTCTTCCAGAAGCTTGATTTCGATGATCCGGCAGTTCTGGAAGAAGTGGAACGTCTGCTGAAGTATATCCCACGAGAGTTGCGAGCGCTCCTGGGTGATAGTCAGGAAGAGACGACCGCGACTATTGTCCATGCGATGCAGCAGGGCGCAATGGAGGTTCTTGCGCGCCTCGAAGAGACCGATGGTTGAGCGATGCGATTGAACCGGCTCGACCTCACCCGTTTTGGCAAGTTCACTGATCTGAGCCTGTCGTTTCCCATCCAAACACCCGGTAACCCCGACCTGCACGTGATCTACGGTGCAAACGAAGCTGGGAAATCCACCCTGCTCGAAGGTTGGCTGGACATGCTGTTCCAGATCCCCGTGCGAAGCAGCATGGGATTCATTCACCCCTATCAGTCGATGCGGTTGGGGGCCGTGCTAGAAATAGACGGGCAGACGCATGAACTGCTTCGGGTCAAGAAACGTGACAATTCTCTGCTCGACGCCAGCGGTGAACCGCTGGGTGAAGCCCTGCTGCATGGCGGTCTGCGAGGACTCGACCGCACATCCTATGCGGCGATGTTCTCGCTCAATCGACAGACCCTGGACGAAGGAGGCGAAAGCATCCTCGCCAGCAAGGGGGATCTCGGTGAGTTGCTGTTTCAGGCAAGCGCGGGGATGACCGATTTGGCGGCGCAGTTGGACGAATTGAATGCAGAGTCGGAGGGGTTCCTGAACAGGACCGGACGCAAGGGTGCGTTGCGCGATCTTTGTGCCGCCTACGACGACTTGGGAAGGCAGATTAAGGAATTGGACACTGCTGCTTCCGAGTATGCTCGCCTATCGACTGAATGCTATCGGACCAAAGATGCCTGGCACAAAGCGCGCGAGGCGGCAGAAACTGCACAGACCGATGTAATCGCGACCGAACGTCACATCGCAGCACTACCGCTTTTGCCGCGGCTGGACCGTCTAGAGGCGGAGATCGCCAGTTACGGTTCGCTACCAGAACCTCCAGAGGGATGGCTTGCCGAACTTCCCGAACTTGACCGCACGGAGACCGCTATTGCCACCCGGCTTGAGGCCGCGAGAAAGACTGTGGCAGGGTTGGTAGCCGAATTAAACGACCTCCCACCCGACGGGGTGGTTCTGAAAGCACGCGAGGACATCGAGGCGGCGGAACAATTAAAATCGGCCCACGACACCGCGGTGGAGGACTTGCCCAAGCGGCACGGAGAGCTCGAAGCCAAGACGCAAGCAGTCAATGATTGCCTGTCTCGACTGGGGCACGTCGGGGCGGATCCGACCAAGCTGTTGCCCGAGGCAAGAAGCCTGGGGCGCCTGCGCGCGCTGATCGAAAAAAGCTCTGGTGTGGAAACCGCGTGCGATTCTGCGACTAGAGAATTGCAGCTTGCTAAAGATGACCTCGAGCGCGCTGAGCGGCGTTTAAGTAAGGCTGGAGGCAGCGTGTCAAATTTGGGTGGGCTGGCCGGTTTGGTGCAAAACCTTCGCCGCGACGATCCTGTCGGCGCACACGACCGTGTAAGCACCGAGCTTGAAGAGAAGGAAGCGCGTTTGAAATCGGCCCTGTCTGCGCTTTCGCCCTGGACGGGAAACAACGATGAACTGGCGAGTTTGACTCCGTCAGACGACGCCGCTCTTGAGCAATTGGACGCGGAAATCGCCGAGGCTGATAGGGCGATCGACCGGGCGGATGATTGGCTGGAGCAACTAGAACTGGCTGTGACCCAAGCTCTCGCTCGACGCGATGCAGTCGGAACAACTGCCGTAGTTAGTCTGGAAGAAGCAGCTCAAGTGCGAACACGTCGGGAATTAGAATGGTCCCGCCACCGTGCGGATCTGACGGACAAAACTGCAGAGTGCTTTGAGGTTGCGATGCGCCTCGACGACCAGGTGACTGCCACCCTTGCGGATCAGCGCGCCCATGCTGAAAAGACAGCCGAGGCCGAGCGTACGTTGGTCGAAGCCCAACAACAAGTTGACGTTGCCAAAGTGAAATCGGCCGAGGCCAGGGAGCGGCGCAAAAACCTGGCGAAACGGCTTGCCGGAATCGCTGCCAAGGTCTCCCCCGCACTCCCCACCGACATCGACCTGCCAACTTTCCGCGCTTGGCTCGACAAGCTCGACATAGCGCAGGATGCCCTGGTCAAGCACGATGGCAAGGCGCGCGATCTTGCCCGGCGCGTGCAGGTCGTTGCCCAGGCTCGTTTGGATATTTCGAACGCTTTCGCACAGGCGGGCCGCGCAATACCCAAAGATACGAGCCTGGCCCTAGCCCTTGAAACCGCTCAATCTCTCTTGGACCAGGTGTCTAAGGTTGAGGCTTTGAGCGAGACCGAAGCCGAGGCCCGCCAGAACCTGACCAGACGTGAGCGCAACAAACTAGAGGCAGACGACGCGCGCACCGCATGGCAGGTGGAGTGGGAAGCCGCCTGTGCCGACACTTGGATGGCTGACGCGCCGCCCGCTGTCGACGAGATGCGTGCGATCCTCGAAGAGCTCGACCAACTACGTGAACATCAGGACCGCATCGGTGAACTGACCCACCGGATAACGACCATGCAATCCAACCGCGAAAGGTTTGAAAAAGAGGCTCGCGATTTGGCGGGTCGCATCGAAATGCCTTTCGATCTGCCAGCGACTGATCTGTGGCGTGACATCACCCGGCGACAGCGCGCAGCGGAGAGCCGCGAAGATCAGCGAGCCAACCTCTCAGATCGTTTGACGACGGCCAAACAAGCCCTCTCGGAGTTGGAAGAGGAAGCCGAGATTCATCGCAATCGGACCGTCGAATTTTCCCGTCACTTTGAAGTCGAAGTTTGGGCCGAAGCGCGCGATGCGCTCACGCGAGCAGGGGAACTGTCGAAACTGCGTGAAACTCAGCGCGAACTGACCGAAGACCTCTGTGCAGGGATGCGATGCGATACAGTCGAAAAAGCACGTGCGCGACTGCGTGATCTAGATGCCGATGCGCTCGCCGCACGCGCCGACAGCCTGCGGACCGATTTGAAAACCCTGCGCACAGCACAGGAAGAAGCACAGGACGACTTCCGCAAGGCCGAAGACGCCGTCGAAGCGGTCGGTGGCGATGACGCAGTTGCCCGTCTGGAAGAACAACGCCAGACATTGTTGCTTGAGATTGAGGACGGCGCCCGGCGCCACCTACGGCAGCGTTTGGGGCTCTTGGCAGTCGAAGCTGCTCTCAGGAGCTATCGTGACACTCACCGCAGCGGTATGCTCGAACGCGCATCAGAAGCCTTCCGCATCATGTCGCGAGACCGATATTCTGGCCTCGCCGCACAGCCGGATGGTTCCCGCGAAGTATTGGTGGCGCTGGCCGCTGGGGGTGGCTCGAAACAGGCTGACCAACTCTCAGACGGCACCCGGGCTCAGCTCTACCTTGCGCTACGCATTGCAGGCTACCACGAGTTTGCTCGCAACAACGGCCCAGTGCCGTTCATTGCCGATGACATCATGGAAAGCTTCGACGACGACCGCACCGCCGAGGCCTTCGGCCTGTTAGCTGAGATGAGCAAAAGCGGCCAGGTGATCTACCTGACTCATCACGCGCATCTTTGCGACATCGCGAAAAATTCATGCCCATCTGTGTTTATTCACGAATTACAGAGCTAAAAGCGTGGTGTTCAACATCTTTACTTTTTGTTGAACATACTTATGTTCAACAAAACTAAAATCCGTTGAGCACAGTGGAAGCCAAGATGTTCACGCGCCATTCATCCATAGCACATGCCGCTTATCACGATCTCCTGCGTTCACTGCGGGACGATGCTGTTTCGGACATCCGGGGCACCCCCACACGAGTCGAACGCAACAACAGGACCTACTGGTATGACACCTACCGGGTCGGTTCCGATGTCAAAAAGCACTACTTGGGAGAGGATCGTGAGGAACTGCGCGGTAGGCTGGAACAGCACAAAACTTTGAAAGCCCAACAGGAAGACCGCCGCCGCAACCGGGCGCGCCTCGTGCGGCTCCTAAGAGCAGAAGGTTTTCTGGGTCTGGACGCTGCCACGGGCAGCCTGCTCTCTGCGATGGCAACGTCCGGCGTATTTCGTCTAGGCGGCACCATAGTGGGGACGCACGCCTTCCGCCTTTACGAAGGTGAATTGGGTGTGCGTTTCGACATGGATATGACCGCTCACACGGATGACATCGACATCGCCAGCTTTTCCAGGTTGTCGCTGGTGCTGGAGGACACTGCATCACCATCGCTGGAAGATGTGTTCCGCGATTTCGACTTCATGGCGCAGCCCAGTCTCACGGCCGGACGCACCTGGCGTTGGAAACAGACACGAGGCGACACGCTGATAGAATTCCTCACTCCATCATTTGGTGAGGATGAGGATGTGCGCGAACTGCCCGCTTTGGGAGTGGATGCGCAAGGATTGCACCATCTGAACTACCTCATCGCGGAGCCAATCAACGCTGCTGTAACCTACCGGAGTGGCGTTTTGGTGCAAATCCCGCAGCCAGAACGCTATGCCATCCACAAGTTGATCGTCGCGGACCGTCGCCGTCCCGGTGAAAATGCCCTCAAAGCAGAAAAGGACAGACGACAGGCCGCATTTCTAGTCGAGGTGCTTGCTCAGGATCGGCCGGATGAATTGAATGACGCCTACGAAGATGCACTCTCTCGTGGCCCCAAGTGGCGTTCTAGGATTGAGGCCAGCCTGGACCGCATGCCGAAAACGCAGCGGCTGTTACAGGAACTGCAGGATTAACGCGCATGTAGACAGTGCTCTCAGGTTCAATGAACCTGCCGAACCTGAACTTGGCTGGTTTGATTGGCGACAACGCCTGGAAAACAGGGCTCCTTTGACTAAAAATCAATAACTTGGCCACCTGCACCGATCTTCGGGAGGCAGGGGTCGGAGGTTCGAATCCTCTCACTCCGACCAATAAAACAAGGCGCCCAAGGGCGCTTTTTTGCTTTCAGCGTATTTCACGCAACGATTTCCGCAACGTTTCGCGGGTTGTTTTTGCTCAGTTCATCCCAACCGGCAGAAATCTACCACAGCAGGGGACCCTGATATCTTCTAGCCCCTAGTAACCGCAGCTTTCTTGGGCGCAACCAGGCTTTAGGAACGGTAGAAATTCTACGGGGTCTCGCGCAAGATCGCAGAAATGGCAGTGGCGTTTTCCAGGGTCATGCCGCGCATGCCCAAGCTAAAAAAATCGCCGAAGGCGACGGACGGAAGATCCAGCACGTTTGGATCGAGAAAGAGACCCAGACAATAAAAAGCACCAACTTTGTCGTACATTCAGTGTTCCAACCCTTTGCCGTCCACGAAGGCAACCTCATCACGAAGCTACAACAGGGCTTTGGCGCGGCCACGGCGGAACGGATTGTCGACACACTGCGCAGCCAGAGCTCCGAAATTCGGCCGGTGGTGCCTCCTCAATGCGTTATCACGAACGCTCAGCGTTCAAGTGTTCGATTCTAGTCGAATGCTTTTGAGGGATTTTTGCATGGCAACAATAAGCGCATCTCGCTCGGCCGCGAGTGTCTGCGGGGATCGACCGTTTGCTTCTTCGTTTATGCCCTGAACCAAAGTTTCGATAACGTCGTCGTTCAAGTGTGGCTGACCCAACCCGTCCCACCATCCGTTAAACGTATCCCGGAAGTGTTCGCAAAAGGCGCGCAGACCGCCCTCTCCCGCTCCTAGATTGAACAACATCGTCGGCCCCATGGCCGCCCATCGCAGACCGGGGCCCGCCCACATGGCCTTGTCAATGTCTTCGACCGAAGCAACGCCCTCGACAGCCATATGGACCGCTTCGCGCCAGACGGCTGCCTGAAGGCGGTTCGCCACATGGCCAGGCAAGCCTTTCCTGATGCGGATCGTGACCTTGCCTATGTCGTGATAAAACGCTTCGGCTCGTTCGAGAACGCCATCACCTGTTTGCGCGTTTGCAGTGAGCTCCACCAACGGGATAAGATGTGGCGGGTTGAACGGGTGTCCGAGGATGAAAGGCGCAGGATCTTGCCAGCCAGCTTGTAAAGCCTCCAGCGTCATGCCTGATGTGGAACTGGAAACGATCGCATCCTCGCTCAGGGCTGGTTCGACTTCAGAATAGAGTGCGTGTTTGATCGCTTCTCTTTCTGGAACATTCTCCTGCACGAAGTCTGCACCATCGACCGCAGATGCTGCTGTTTCTGCAAACGCCAATGCGTTCGGAGAGGCTCTGCCGGTCAGGCCGAGTTCTTCAAGCGTGGGCCAAGCTGTTTCAATGAAAGCGCGGGTTTGCTCTTCAGAGTTTGGTGCCGGGTCGTAAACAGTAACTGATCGACCAGCCGCGAGAAACAGCGCAGCCCAGCTTGCACCAATAACGCCGGCACCAAGAATTGCAGTATGTGAGATCTCCGACATCAGAACACTCCGGGGTTGAGTGGCGACGCGGCCGTCATGCCGCCGTCGACGGTAAAGAACTGACCCGTTGCGAAGCTTGCCTCGTCAGAGGCGAGCCAGACAGCCATGGATGCAATGTCATCCGGCTCGCCAAACCGACGAACGGGATGACGGGCCAGTGCGTCTTGCCTTGCCGCGACAGGATCCTTTGCAAGTTCGAACGCGGCCTCAAGCATGCCGGTATTGATCCATCCCGGACAAATCGCATTGCACCGCAGGCTTGGGCCATGATCCACGGCGATAGATCGCGTGAGCCCATGCACGAAAGCTTTGGACGCATTGTAGAGAGCCATCGAAGGGTCCGCGACCTTGCCAGAGATTGAGCCGATATTGATGATGCTCCCGCCGGATTTCATAGTCGGAATAAAGGCACGGCAGCAGTTGAACACCCCTCGACAGTTGGCGCCGATCACTAGATCCCAATCCGCGTCGGTGCTTTCCGTCACTGACTTTTCCACCTGAACCCCGGCATTGTTGACGAGAATGTCCAACGCACCCACAGCCTCGGCTACCATTTGGACGTTCACCGGATCACTGACGTCCAGATCGTGCCATTCACAGGGCAGGCCGTCAGGGGCTCCACCCCGCCCGCAGGTCACCACCTCGGCGCCTTCCTTCAGGAAAGCACCGACGATGGCGCGTCCAATTCCCTGGCGCCCGCCAGTAACAAACGCTTTTTTTCCTGCAAGCCGCATCAGTGCGCCACCATCACATGACGGATCGACGTATAGGCGTCGAGCGCATAGATGCTCATATCACAGCCCGTGCCGGAGCCTTTCATCGCGGCCCAAGGCATTTCAGGTGTGCCGACACCATGCGTATTGACCCATGTGAACCCGTAGCGCAGGCGAGATGTAATCGACATTGCCCGTCCCACGTCGGTCGTCCAGACCGAGGATGCCAGTCCGTATCGACCTGCATTCGCCACCTTTACGGCATGATCCGCGTCCGAGAAACGGGAAAGCGTCACAACGGGCCCAAAGACCTCATCCGTTGCGATCTCTGCTGAATTATCGACGTTTGCTAACACCGTCGGTTGATAGAAGAACCCGTTTCCATCTCCGCTTGCGCCACCTGTGACGATCTCGCATCCAGGACGTGCGCGGTCGACAAAGGCGGAAACGCGGTCGCGCTGAGCTGCGGAAACCATCGGACCCATTTCGGTGCCTTCAGCCTTGGGCGCGCCAACTTTTATTTCTTTTACTTGCGCTTCGACCATGGCCGCGAATTTTTCATACACACTGTCCTGGACCAGGATCCGGCACGGTTGCGCACAATCCTGCCCGGCATTGAAAAAGCTCCCATAGCGGATCGTTTCAGCCACAGCGTCCAGGTCGGCATCATCAAAAACAATGACGGGGGCCTTGCCACCCAGTTCCAGATGCACATGGCGGATTTGCTCGCTGGCGGCGCGCATAGCGGCCATGCCAGTGGCCGGGGACCCCGTGACAGTGATTGCTTCCATTTGAGGGCTGTTGATCAATTGATCCCCAATCGTGGGACCACGCCCGTGAATCACATTCAGCACCCCTTTGGGCAAGACGTCCTGCAAAAGTTCAGCAAGGCGCAACGTGGACAAAGGTGTGATCTCGGAAGGCTTCAGAACAACTGTACAGCCGGCTGCAAGAGGGGCTGCAAGTTTCCAGGCGGCCATCATCAACGGATAATTCCAAGGGGCAATCGCCGCCACGGGGCCAACAGGGTCGCGGCGGATCATGCTTGTGTGGCCTGCGACATACTCGCCCGCAGCCGATCCCGTCATGGTCCGGGCCGCCCCTGCAAAGAAGCGGAATGTGTCGATGGTAAGAGGGAACTCATCATCGCGTGCCGATGGCCAGGGTTTGCCGGCATCAAGGCTTTCAAGCTCCGCCAACTCATCCTGATTGGCTTCGATAATATCGGCGATTTGCATCAGCAGCGCGGCCCGTTCGACCGGCGGGACATGTCGGAAGGTTTCGAACGCCTCTTCAGATGACCTTACTGCGGCCTCTACCTGGTCCGAACTGGCCTCTGCGACCAGGCCAATCTTCTCTCCTGTCGCGGGGTTCAAAATGGCCAGGGCCTCAC
Source organism: Ruegeria sp. HKCCA5463 (assembly GCF_013034175.1). Classification (NCBI taxonomy): domain Bacteria; kingdom Pseudomonadati; phylum Pseudomonadota; class Alphaproteobacteria; order Rhodobacterales; family Roseobacteraceae; genus Ruegeria; species Ruegeria sp. HKCCA5463. Next base: position 42,334 of record NZ_WQFL01000006.1, on the reverse strand, counting down.
CCTCCCCTTCCACCATCTCCCCATTGATAAGCAATTTGCCTTGCATGCCTGTTCCCTTCTATCAGAAATTCACCCGGTCCGCGCCCTTAAGCGCGAGCCGCTCTCTGGCTTCGGCAGGTGTTGCAACCTCAAGCCCGAGGTTTTTCACGATGTCTCGAATTTTCCGGACCTGCTGGGCATTGGATGTCGCCAGTTCGCCCTTGCCGATGAACAGGCTGTCTTCGAGCCCCACACGAAGGTTGCCCCCCAACAGGGCCGCCTGAGTCGCAAATGGCATCTGATGGCGCCCCGCAGCCAGCACCGACCATTCGTAGTTCTCCGGCCCGAACAGCCGGTCGGCTATGGTGTGCATATGCATCAGGTTATCGAGATCAGCGCCCACACCGCCGAGGATTCCGAACACCATCTGAATAAAAAACGGTGGCTTGATCAGACCCTGATCAACGAACCATTTTACATTGTAGAGATGGCCAAGATCGTAGCACTCGAATTCGAACCGTGTGCCATGTTCACCCCCAAGCTTTTCGATGGCGTAGCGAATTGTCCTGAACGTGTTGGGAAAGATGAAATCCTCGGTCATTTCGAGGAAAGGGCGTTCCCAATCATGCTGAAACTCGGTGTATTTCTGAAGCATCGGGAAGATTCCGAAATTCAGCGACCCCACATTGAGGGATGCCATTTCGGGGCTTGTCGTCGTGGCCGCCAACATGCGTTCGTCCATGGACATGCCAAGCCCACCGCCGGTTGAAACGTTGATCACGGCATCTGTGGATTGTTTGATGACAGGCATAAATTGCTGGAACAATTCTGGCCTGGGATCGGGTTTGCCGGTCTCGGGATGGCGGGCATGCAAATGGATAATGGAGGCACCGGCCTCGGCGGCTTCTATACTGGCCGTTGCGATTTCGGTTGGCGTAATGGGCAGATGAGGGCTCATTGTCGGGGTGTGGATGCCCCCGGTCGGTGCGCATGTGATGATTACGGATTTTGGCATTCCGGGGCCTCCTGCGAAACAACACGGCGCAAATGGTAACGCACCTCTTTGGGTCGGTAGATCAGGTGAACCTCGGGGGTTTCACCAAGCGCATAGCGTGGCCGTAAAGCACCCTCGTCGGCGACCTTCCTGGGGTTGACGGCGCATTTCATAGCCGCATCTGCTGGACTTGAGCGCTAAGGCCTCCATCCAGCACCCAAAGCTGTCCGCTTGCATATCGGGCCTCATCGCTGGCGAGCCAGTTCACGAGGTTTGCGATATCGTCTGGCGTTCCATAAGTGCGCATCGGGTGCACATCGCGCACAGCTTGCTGAAGCTGGTCAATCGTCTTGCCGCCGCCACCCGAGCCGTCGCCGGTGAAAAAGCTTTGCAGCATCGGTGTGTCGATGTAGCCAGGGCAAATCGCGTTGACCCGGATGCCTTCGGGCCCGTGATCGCAGGCCATCGCGCGGGTCAGGGCATGAACCGCACCTTTCGTTGCACAATATGCCGCCAGTCCCGGATCTGCGATGAAACCGTCATATGATCCGAAGTTAATGACAGATGCAGAACTGCCGCTCTTTGCCGCCTTGCGCATCAAAGGTAGCGCATATTTGGACGTCAGGAATGTGCCTGTCACGTTCACCGCAAACGAGCGGTTCCATTCTTCAAGGCTTGTATCCTCAATTGTTTTTTCGATCTCGATGCCCGCAGCGTTCACGAGAATATCGAGTTTGCCGTGCTCAGTCTTTATCCTCTCCATAGCTGCAATGGCCTCGGGTTCTGAGGTGACATCAAGTCGGAGAAAATGGCTATCGGCCCCTGCTGGGTTGGACACGGATCCGCTTTCACTGAGATCGGCTGCGTAGACAACGGCCCCTTCTCGGGTCAGCCGATCCACGATCGCACGGCCGATGCCGCCCCGTCCGCCCGTCACAAGGGCCACCTTGCCGTCTTGAATATCCATCAGTTTGTTTCCCCCATCGGTGGAAAGCGGTAGCGCGCGGCTGCCGCAGTCCAATCCATGTGATTGCGAACATATTCCTGACTGGCGTCGCGCGGCGGGTTGTAATCCCATGGCTCGCTTGCCCCGGCCTCCATCGCGGCATGAAGCGCGCGCCTCGATTTCTGGGTGCGCATAACATCAGCCCGGAGCCTTTCGCTGTCCCATCTCTCAGCGACTTCGCATGCAAAGGCAGCGGCTGCATCACTGTAGGCCGGGTCATCCGCCAAGTTGACACGCTCATCCGGGTCCCGAGACAGGTCATAGAGCTGCGGTGGATCCACATCGCAGTGAATATACTTCAGTGTCCCGCGCCGGATCATGAAGACAGGCCAAGGTGTCATCTCTGCGCAGTATTCGCCGATGGCAATGTCCTCTGGTGCATCCTCCCCACGCGTCAAGGGCATCAGGGACCGACCGTCAACTGGCTCGCCCAGCATGTCGGGTGTCCCTCCGGCAACCTCCAGGAAGGTCGGAAGCAGGTCGACGAGAGAGCACGCGTGAGGCGCCGTGCCTTCGGCCACATCCGGGCCTGCGAAGATTAAGGGCACACGGGCAGAGTGTTCGAAGAACGTCATCTTGTACCAAAGACCCCGTTCACCCAGCATGTCTCCATGATCCGCGGTCACAATGATCAATGTGTTGTCAATCTGACCCGTTTCTTCCAGCGCCTTGACGATCGCGCCGACTTTACTGTCGAAATAGCTCACATTTGCCAGATAAGCGCGCCGTGCGCGGCCGATTTCTTCATCCGAAAGCGGCACAGTGGAGGCTTCGATCCCATCCATCACACGGCGTGAGAACGGGTCGTGCTCTTCCAGAGAGAGGCCTTGCGGCAAGTCGACTTCATAATCGGCGTAGAGATCCCAGAATTCTGGCTTCGCCACATATGGATCGTGAGGATGGATGAAACTCGCCACCAAGCAGAACGGAGAGACGTCGCCGGCTGCGTGATCCCGTCCGCGCTCGATCAGCCACCGGCGCGCTGCGAACTCGACCTCGTCATCGTAATCCGTTTGGAATGTCGCGATTGCCACACCGCTTTCCTTGACGGTCTGCATGTTGTGGTACCACTTGTCGATCCGCTCATCATGGGCTTCCCAGTCCGGCGTCCAAGCGAAATCGGCGGGATAGATATCGGTCGTAATCCGATCTTGAAACCCATGCATCTGGTCAGGTCCGACGAAGTGCATCTTGCCTGACAGGCACGTGCGATATCCCAGAGCCTTGAGGTAGTGTGCAAAGGTAGGCACGCTGGCACGGAATTCCGACGCGTTGTCATAAGCCGCAATTCGGCTGACATATTGCCCGGACATGAAAGCAAATCGCGACGGTGCACAGAGCGGCGAGTTGCAATAAGCGGCGTCAAATCGCATCCCGCGTGCCGCGAGTTTGTCCATGTGCTGGGTTTTGGCGCCCTTGTGCCCATAAGCACCAATGAAATGTGGTGCCAACTGATCGGCCATCACCACAACAATATTCGGCTGCGTCATGGAGCGGCCTTTGCGTAAGCATCAAGTACCAGCCCGTGGAAGTGATGAACGGCATGTTCGGATTTGCCGGATCCTGAAGGGTCCGACACGATTCGACCTTGCGTAAAGGCCGGCGTTTTCATTCCTCGCTGTACACTTTCGACCAGATTGATGTCTTCAACCTGAAGCACTTCATCCAGATAGCGCATCGCGTCGATTTCCATCGGATCAGGCTCGGGCGTCTCAAGAAAAAAGTCATAGGTCTCCAACGTGCGATCTGGTCCGACCGGAATGACATTTAACACGATCATGCTAGACCGGCCCGGGTATCGCATCAGACAAGTTGTGGGCCACAGCCACCAGACCGCATGGGTCTTTACAGTCGCGTTGGAGACGTCGTAGGCGGAATTGGCGTTCTGCCCCGCCTCTGCCATGTGGCTGGAATAAATACCGTAGGTCGTGACCTTGTACGTGTCCATGTCCACAAGATCACAAAAGTCCTTGTGGGCGGTCGGGCAGTGGTAGCATTCAAGGAAATTGTCGACGACATTCTTCCAGTTCGACTTGATATCGTATGTCAGTCTTTTCCCGAAGGTAAGTTGTTCGATATCAGGGGCCCAGTGGCGGATTTCGGTCTCCAGATTGCCGGATTGATCCGACAGCGAGGCAGCTTGCGTGTCGAGATTGACGAAAACGAAACCGGCAAACTCTTCCACTTGAACAGCATCCAGGCAGATATCGCGTGGCGTGAAGGCCTCCAGGTGATCGGTTTCAGGTGCGCGGACAAGTTGACCGTCAAGCTTGTAGACCCAAGCATGGTAGGGACACATGATACGGGTCGTCTCGCCTTCGCCACTCAACAGCTCATGGGCGCGGTGTTTGCAGACGTTGTAGAAGGCGCGCAAGACCCCTTCCCTATCCCTGACGACAGCGATTGGGTGCCCCGCGATATGTGTGGCGACGTATGACCCCGGCGTACGCAGCTTTTCGACGTGACAAACCCATTGCCAAGACTTGGCAAGGATCTCCGTACGGTCGACCTCAAACCAGTTTGCGTCAATGTAAGCCTCTTTGCGCAACGAAAGCGCACGATTTGGATCTGGGTCGAAGCCAGACTTTATTGCTTCGAACGCGTTTTGATCTGGAAACTGCGTCATGGCTGTCCTCACGACTGGAATCAGGAACTCACTGCACCAGCATTTCGCGGATCAAACCACAAGACTTACCATGAATCGCCGACTACTTAACCTTTTTCGCCTTAGGCTTTGGTGCACGGTGCATTGGCCATGCTCGGAACTCGAATGGAATGCGTCCCTGAACACGATCCTTGCTTGGTGGGAGACCGAAGCGGTCCTTGTAGGCCCGACTAAAGTGGACCTGGCTTGAAAATCCGCTCGCAAAGGCAATCTCCGACATGGTCAGGTCAGTTTGGGTTACAAGGCCACGGGCCCGGTCGAGGCGGATATCACGGTAGTAAAGTGCTGGCGTTTTTCGCACGCATTGCGCAAAGAGCCGATCAAGTTGCCGATGTGATAACCCGACATGCCTACAAACATCCGCAATGGAGAGTGGCGTTTCAAGGTTTGCCTCCATGACACGAATTGCGGCACGCACATTTGTTGGAACAGAGTTGCCCAAAGGCTCGGTATTCTCGGGGTACTGCAATGCCCCGTGGGCGCGTATCGGGGGGGCAAACACATAGCGTGCAGCGGCATTTGCAAGAGCGCTACCATGAGACTGCTGGATCAGATGCAGGGCAAGATCGAGCGAAGCCGCACCACCACTGCAAGTCACACGACGGCGATCTATAACCCACAGCGCTTCACTGATGCCCGTCTTGGGGAACAATTCTTGGAACGCATCAATATGTTCGTAATGGACTGTTGCCGTATAGTTTTCCAACAACCCGGCATGGGCCAGAATAAAGGCACCTGTATCTAGCCCGCCCAAGATTGCCTGACGTTGTGCGGCATTTCTGAGGTTCGCGCGCAACGCAGCAGAAACATGGCGCTCCGGCTCCCAACTTGACGAGACGAAAAGCATGTTCGCTTTGTTCATTCCCGCCTCTGAGAACCTGGCGGTGTTGACTTCAACGCCATTGCTGGCCGTCACCATCCCGCCCGCCTCGGACACAAGTTGCCATCGGAACAGTGTTGTTCCCTCGAGATAGTTGGCGGCACGAAAGGGATCGATAAATGACATCGTGGCCGCCAGGTTGAAAAATGGTGTTACAGCGATTCTCAGTTCGGTTGTTCTGTCCGGCCCGCCGCCCTCGACCATGTCGCCAACTCCCTTCTGTTCTTTCTCAACGGTAGACAGTGCGGCCAGACAAGTAAAATCGACGACCAGCTCAAGGCTGAATCAGACGCGAAGCGCAACGTGCATTGCAGCGACTCAAGCTTATCTTTCGCCTCGAACTGCGACGAAGGATCTTCCATTTTCCGCTGTCTGACTTCAGCACCCACCCGGTAGATTTAGGGATCTGTGTTGCGGAGGGGTTCGAGTTCATTGAACCTATTAGCAAGCTAAGATGAACAAGAAATCCGGAACTTAGAAAGACGCAAATTTAAAAGCTCGTCAGGAACATCAAACGCAAGACCCGCAAACATTACTGGGCCGAATAGAATGTCGGTATTGTCCCGGCCGGTCTGCGCGCTGAGGATAGCATTGCGGCGCTGTGTCTCCGCGAGGGCATAACCGAAAGCTATTATATTCTGGTCGAAGGAGTTCCCGGAAGCCGGGAGAGCCCGTCTTGCGGGCGACACCGCTCGGCAGGTGACTGCCCCTGAGGCCTCGGACTGAGATCACGTCATGGTCGCACACGAGCCAAGGCTGCTCAGCGAAAACGGCTCGACATACGCCGCGGGTGATCTGGTGGACTGTCTCGGATCACGTGCACGGTGCGCCGCACCACACACAAACCCCACTCCAGTTCGAGCGTTGGTACCAAACCTTGAAGAACTGGGTTCTCTTGGAAATTTACTTCCTACCCGGAGGTTTTGAGCGACAGATCGGCACCTTTGTCGATCACAACAACAACTACTGTTACCCGGAGAGCCCGGCCAACTTGACACCCGCCGACGTCTATCATGGCCGAGACGCCAAAATCCTGAACATAAGAGTGGAGATCAAGAAGCAAACAATCAGAAACCGTAGGTTTCAGAACAAAGCCGCTGCCACTTTTACTTAAACGTAAACCGAACCAGAGCCTGCGTTACAAAGAGACCAACGCCAAAAAAACTCTGAAAACGGGCGATCGAGATCCATTTCGCATTACTTGTGCCAAAGAACAGCGCACAGCTCACTTTCAATCGGTGACCTGCCCCGCGCCGACTATTGTTCTGAGAACAAATTGTGTCGCGGGATCAATTTCACCCCTCACGATAAGCGCTTGAAATTGGTGATTCAGGGCGGTCTCGCCCCAGTTCCGCATGGCAACTGCGATCCGCGGCGCTAGATTACGGTCCTTTTCGAGTTCACTCGAAAAAATGCCAATAATCTGAGCGCGAAGTTCAGGCAAAACCGTGCCGCCTTCGGTCAAAGCCCGGATCAGGGATCGCTTTTCGGGCAGTTGCCAGCCGGGGCGCTGCAGCGCTCGCTCAATCGCAGTAACTGAAAGGGCGCCGTCGATTTCGATACCTGCGAGAGCCCATTCATAAAGGTTTTGACCATTGCTTTTCAAAACCTGTTCAAATCGCGAACGCACAACAGAGGCTGCCTGTTCATCAGATTGCAAGCCAAGCAGACGCACCGCGACGGGTATGTAACTGATCCTGTTCAGACTACGAAATTCTTGCAGGAGCTGCTCAGTAGGCATCGTGTTCCGAAGTGGATGAACAAATTCATATGGGGCACGGTAGATTTCAACCATAGCGATGTTTCTCAGCACATGATCTTCGTGGCTTAGATAGCCCGCAAAGAACATAACACGCTCCGAGCCGTCATTGTCGCCGTACGCCCACGATCCTCCAACAGCTATTAAATCCTCAACAAACCGAGATCTGTCTGGCGTCATCATGAATAGGCGCTTCCAGCTTCGTGAAATGCTACGCCCTGCACCATCCTTGTCGGTTGCGCCATAGGTGAAGAGAACCGTCTTTTCTGGATTGGACCGGAAAGCTGCGCGGGTCTTGCTGTCGATCAGAAACGGTATTTCCGGCAGCGCTGAGATTTTCTGTTCTGTCCCTCTCAGAATGTGAACCGGAGAAAACCGGAACGGGTTGTCCGGTGTCGGACCCGCCAGAACGATAATGTCCGCGGAAATAATGTGATCAGCCGACGAAGCCTCAGGCAAGGTCACGCAGACTGAGCAAGCTTGCAAAGGTCTAGAGGTCACCGAAAAGGTGGCCAGAACACAAAGCAGTGAGAGAAGTTTCGTTACTAAGCGCATAAGATACTGATGTTATTTAGTTTATGTGTTCCTTTTTACCTGTCGGCACTTGAGTTGGCACAATAATCTGTAACTCAACTTAGTTTAGGATGCGAATTTTCGACAGTGACTAAGCTCAGAACCCCGTGACGCGCTTGACCAGACAGAAAAGCAAAGACCAGACATTCCAGAAACGCCGCGTTCTGCATAAACACAGCGCGCTGCAGATTGAAGTTTCAGCGAGCTTGACCCACTTAAACCAATCAAGCGATCGTGGTCCTAGTCATACGACGAAAGACATTGCCAGCAACAGTCTAAGGCGTCTTTTAGCGATCGCAAAACGCACCTGCGACTCCGGCCCCGATCAGTCGGCCAAGTAAACCGTTTCACCGGTTTCAATTGCCTGTTGTGCCGCTTGCCCCATCCTGACAGCCCAGAGGCCGTCCTTCAAACTCACATCCGGTTTCGCCTTTTCGCCACGAAGTACGGACAGGAACCCTTTGTGCTGATAGTAGGTCGACCCATTGTGATCCCCAGCCGCCAAAAGGGTGGCGTCCACCGGAACGTCCATTGATACCGGACCTTTGGGATTGCGCGGGCTCAGGATCACCTGCGGCAGCGGCGGAGTTCCCAAGTGATCGGGCCAGAATCGTCCGGGTCCAGGAACAAACGCCTCGATCTTGGCGTCCGGTCCGACGGCCGATATTTCTTCTTGATAGCGTGAGCCTTCGGCAAACATGCAAAGTTCCAACATCGCGCGCGCACCCGAAGCAAAGTCGACCAGAACAAAGCCATGATCCAGAATATCCGGGGTTTGACCGTCGTAACTTTCGTCCAGATGGTTCACCGCCTGCCCGCCGCTTGCCGTGATGCGCACCGGATCGGATTGCAATATCAGACGCATCAGGTCGAAGAAGTGGCAGCATTTCTCGACGAAAGTACCGCCAGTATTTCGGTTGAACCGGTTCCAGTGGCCGACCTTGTCGAGGAAGGGAAAACGATGCTCGCGGATCGACAGCATTTTCACCCCACCTGTCGCCTCGGCCTTGTCGATCAAAGCAGCGATAGGGGGCATGTACCGGTATTCCATCGCGACCCAAATCGGGCAGGGGTAGTCGCGCTGCAACTGCTCAAGTCGGGGCACGTCTTGCGGGTCGGTGAACAATGGTTTTTCTACCAATAGCGGCAGAGGACGTGTTTCTGCGATTTCGCAGATCTGGTCCACATGAAGATGGTTCGGGCTGACAATGACAACGCAGTCCAGTTCCTCTACTGCCAGAAGCTCTTGCACAGAACCTACCATGGTAGCAGTTGGCGCAATTGCCTTGGCGGCTTTTGCCATCTCCTGATCCGGTTCATAGATCGCAGCCACACTGGTACCTTCCAGCAATCCTATATTATGCAGGTGCTCTTGCCCCATCATTCCGCATCCAATCAGCCCGTAATTGATGGTCCGGGTCATGTGCGATTCCTTTTACTTCAGACGTTGTACGTAGTTGGCCCGATCCGGGTCGAACCAAGTTTTTGAGAATTCGACGGGTGCTGCGCTTTCCGACCAGCTGAACCGCTCGATGTAACCAACTGCTTGGCCGGCTGGCTTGGTGAAGTCAGTAGGCGTCCAGTCCGGTAGAGGCCGGACCGAAACCCTGTCTTCGGCTCTTGCGATCCAAAAGCCCAACTGGCGCTGATAATAGCGATAGAGCGAGTCGGACAGCAGGCTCTGGTCGATCAGGCCCGCTGATTCGTCCAGCCAGATTTCTTCGACAGCGATGATTGTATCATTCAGGTAGCGCATCCGCCGGACACGCGAACCAGCGTCAGAAGCACCGAATTTCGGCAGATCGACCGGCTTTTTCAGATGGTCAACCGACAGGATATCCGCACGGGGCAGGCCGCCCCCTTTCGGCAGTTCCAGCCTGAACATTGCATAGACGCTGTTTTGCGTACCGGTCTCGCGTATGTAGTTGCCCGAGCCCTGGATACGCTCCAACATCCCCTTTTTTTCCAGCTCTGAGAGCGATTTTCGCAGCGTTCCAACCGAGACATTCAGCTCTGCGGCCATCTCGCGCTCGGTCGGCAATCGTTCACCGTCAATAAGGCGACCAGCCGCGATGTCACGGATCAGAAGTTCCGCGATCTGAATATATACCGGCAGGGCATTGGGGTTTCGGTTGGATGCAGGCACGGCAGACGCTTCACTCGGTCGCAGGAAAAATTGATACACTATTGATCTACATCAAAGCGATTGCTACGCAAGAGGAAAGTCAAAGATGTACGGAGCGTGAATCAAATGAGCATCGTCCCCATCACATCCCCCGATCTGGATGCGGCCGAAGTTTCGTGGTTCGCTGCGCTGTGTTCCGATGATTACCAGTTCCTTGGCGTTCCCGACGGTGACCTGCGGTCGAGTTGGGAGCATTGCTCGAACATTGTGAAAGAGGCCGAGGCGCAGGGTTTTCGCAACATCCTCTGCCCGTCCTCCTATCAGGTCGGTCAAGACACGCTGAGCTTTGTCGCCGGCTGCGCTCCGATCACCGACCGGATCAACCTGCTGGCCGCTGTGCGCTGTGGCGAGATGCAACCGATCATGCTGGCCCGCACCATCGCAACGCTGGATCACATGCTGAAGGGGCGGTTGACGGTCAACATCATCTCATCCGACTTTCCCGGTGAGAAAGCCGACAGCGCGTTCCGCTATCAGCGCTCGCGCGAAGTGGTGCAGATTCTGAAACAGGCCTGGACGCAGGATGAGATCAATCATGCAGGCGAGGTCTATAACTTCTCGGGCCTGACCACCGACCCGGCCAAGCCATATCAGACCGGCGGCCCGCTGCTTTATTTCGGCGGCTATTCTCCCTCTGCTTTGGATCTGTGCGGCGAGCATTGTGACGTCTACCTGATGTGGCCTGAAACCAAGGATCAACTGGCCGAACGGATGAAGGCCGTTCACACCGTCGCTGAAAACTACGACCGCACGCTGGATTACGGGTTGCGTGTCCATATGATCGTTCGCGATACCGAGGTTGAGGCACAGGAATACGCGGACTACATCGTCTCGAAGCTGGACGACGAATACGGTCGCGCCATCCGCGAACGGGCGCTGGATTCGACCTCGCTAGGGGTGGCGCATCAGGCCAGGAACCGCGATCTGGCGGATGAATACGGCTATGTCGAACCCGGTCTCTGGACCGGTGTTGGCCGCGCGCGTTCGGGCTGTGGGGCGGCGCTGGTCGGGTCGACCGATCAGGTTATGTCGAAGATCGAGGAATACCAGAAGATGGGCATCCGCGCTTTCATCTTCTCGGGCTACCCGCATCTGGACGAAGCCCGCCATTTCGGCGCCCGCGTGTTGCCGAATCTGAAAACCTGTTCCCTTCCCGAAGCTTACGGAAGGGTTCCCAAAACGACCCCGGCCACACCGCTGGGCAACAGAGAACGCCGCTGATGCAACGTGTGAAACTATCTGACTCGCTGGAGATGAGCCGCCTTGTCTATGGCATGTGGCGGTTGGGCGATGACAGTGACACGTCCGCGGGCCATGTCGAGGCCAAGATTCAGACCTGCCTGGATCAGGGTATCACCACCTTCGATCAGGCCGACATCTATGGCGGCTACCAGGCCGAGGCCGTGCTGGGTGCCGCCCTGCGCGCCAATCCAAACCTGCGTCAGAAGATGGAGATCGTCACCAAATGCGACATCGTCGCGCCGGTTGGCCGTTACACGGATGCGAAGGTAAAATACTACGACACCTCGCGCGCCCACATTCTGAAATCGGTCGAGACGTCGCTGTCAGAAATGGCGATTGACCACATCGATCTACTGTTGATCCACCGCCCGGACCCCATGATGGACCACCATGAAACCGGAGCCGCCCTGGATGAGGTCGTCGCCAGTGGAAAGGTCGGCGCGGTGGGTGTGTCCAACTTCCGCCCGTGGGATTGGTCGTTGCTGCAATCGGCGATGAAAACGCAGTTGGTCACCAACCAGATCGAAATTTCTCTGGGTCAGATCAGCCCTTTCACCAACGGTGATCTGGCGTTTCACCAACAGCATGGCCATCCGTTGATGGCATGGTCGCCGCTGGGTGGAGGCCTGTTGATGGCCGGAAACCCGCCGGTTGGGGTCGTCGCCGATGAAATCGCAGCCGGGTTTGGCGTGGATCGCGCCGCCGTCGCAGTGGCGTTCCTGCTGGCCCACCCGGCCAACATCCTGCCGGTTCTGGGCACCAACAATCTGGACCGGATCAAACGCGCCTCGGACGCATTGAAAGTCAAACTGGATCGCGAAAGCTGGTTTCGCCTGTACGAGGCGGCACTGGGGCATGAGGTACCATGATGAACGCAATCTCAAAGGACATGACCCGCACCTTCATTCCACATAAGGACGACACACGTACCCTGCGCGACGCCTTCGGCCGCTTTGCAACCGGCGTCACAATCGTCACTTGCGACAGCGCGGATGGGCCTGTCTGCATCACCGCCAACAGCTTTTCGTCCCTGTCGCTTGACCCACCGCTGATCATGTGGGCCGGAGACCGCAACTCGCGTCGCTTCCCCTATTTCCACAAGGCCCGGCATTTCAGCGTGCATGTGCTGTCTTCGGACCAGGCCGAGCTGTGTTTCGGCTGCTCGAAAGACGCCTTTGCACTGCGGGACATCAGCCACGAGCGCTGTGAGAATGGGACGCCGGTGTTGGCGGACTGCCTGGCGCGGTTCGAATGCGAACAGCACGCGTATCACGATGCAGGCGATCACGTTATTGTGGTTGGAAAAGTTCTCAGGGCCAGCATGTCGGATGGAGACGCGCTGACCTTCTATGCCGGGAAACTCGGCCAATTCGCGAAAGTCTAAGCGCGATTTGATGACCGTGGGGGACACCCACGGCTGACCAAGGGAGGATCCGCATGGGCGGACTGGCATCGGTGCTTGCACCGATTGCATTCGTGAACGAAACCGTGCTGCGTCTGGGCCGCGCGGTTGGTGTTGTTGCGATTGCGCTCATGGTGATCGCAATTCTGATCCAGGTGTTTTTCCGATACGTTCTGGGCAATGCGCTGCCTTGGCCGGACGAGGCCGCGCGGTTCTGCATGCTGTGGATGACCGGTCTTATGGCGCCCACCGCGTTTCGGCGCGGCGGTTTTGTAGCCATTGACATGCTGGAACGCCTCCTTCCCCGCATCATCGGCCAGACGCTGAATCTGTTCCTGCTTTTGATCGCGCTCGCCGTCCTGCTGGTCGCGGTCAATATCGGCTGGTCCGAGGTCACCGGCTTTGGCGGAAAATTCGCCACTGCCGCGCTGTATCTGCCCACCTCTTTCGGGTTCGACGAATGGTATCGCATTCCTCGCAGTTGGATGATGACATCGCTGCTGGTGGGGATCATCCTGCTGATCTCGGTGAATATCGAGCTGATCCTGCGATCCTTCATCACTCTGCTGGGCGGCGGCCACCTGTTGCCTGAAATTCCTGATGCGGCAGTGGGGGCCGAATAAATGCTGATCTGGTTCCTGCCCACCTTCCTGATTTTCCTGCTGATCGGCCTGCCGGTCTTTTTCGCTTTGCTGGCGGCGCCCGGAATCCTGCTGTGGCTGAACGGCCAGACGAACGACATCACGTTGCTGTATCGCAATGTCTATAACGGTATGGACAGCTTCCCTCTGATGGCGATCCCCTTCTTCATGCTGGCCGGAGAGCTCATGAACCGAGGCGGCATCACCATCCGCCTTGTCGAGTTTTCGCAGGCCCTGATGGGACACCTGCGCGGTGGTCTGGCGCATGTGAACGTGCTGAGTTCGATCCTGTTCGCGGGCCTCTCAGGGTCCGCAGTGGCGGACACCTCGGCGCTTGGGTCGATGCTGATCCCGGCGATGGAGAAACAGGGCTATACCCGCAAATTCGCCGCCGCGATCACGGCGGCGAGTTCGGTGATCGGGCCGATCATTCCGCCCTCGGGCATCATGATCATCTACGCCTATGTGATGGGCGAAAGCGTGGCCGCGTTGTTTCTGGCGGGGATCGTTCCGGGCGTGATGGTCGGTGTCGGTCTGATGCTGATGATCAAACTGATGGCCGACCGCTATGACTTCCCCATCGCCAGCCGCAAATACACATGGCCCGAGCGGAGTCAGGCCAGTTTGAAGGCCTTTTTCCCATTGATGACACCGGTCATCATTCTGGGCGGTATTCTGGGTGGTATCTTCACACCGACCGAGGCTGCGGCAGTCGCCGTGGGCTATGCCTTCATCATCGGGTTCTTCATCCTGCGGACATTGACATGGAAAGAGGTCCCCGAGGTGCTCAGCAATGCAGGCATGACTTCAGCCGTTGTTCTGCTGCTGGTTGGTGCTGCGATGGCGTTCAAGACGGTTGTCAGCCTCAGCCATGCGCCGGAACAACTGGCCTCGCTGATCCTCAGCCTGTCAGAAAACCCGCTGATCCTTTTGTTCCTGATCAACCTGCTGCTGTTCATCGTTGGCATGTTCCTGGACGCAGGCCCTGCGATCATCATCCTTGGACCAATCCTTGGCCCGATCTTCACCAGCCTAGGCGTCGACCCGATCCATTTTGCCATCATCATGAGCGTCAACCTGACCGTCGGCCTCGCCACACCGCCAATGGGCCTGGTCCTGTTCGTGGCTGCCGCCGTATCGCGCGAACGGGTTGAAACCATCGCCAAAGCGATCCTGCCGTTCCTGGCGGTCGAAATCATCGTGATTTTCCTGATCACCTACATACCCGCACTATCCATGACGATCCCGAGGATAACGGGATTTGCCAACTAACTGAGTTCCACAGGGAGGAAACGCATGCTCAGAGAATTCATCAAAACCACAGCGGTGGCCACATCGCTGGTGGCGGCGTCCGCCATGGCTGCGATAGCCGCCGACTATACGCTGCGCGCAACCGCAAATTCGAACGAAAACGATGAGGACTATGACGGGCTGATCGTCTTCAAGAACTATGTCGAATCTGCCTCGAACGGCGCGATCGAGGTCGAACTGTTCATCGGCACACAGCTTTGCTCGAACGGGGCCGAATGCTTGCAGGGCGTGGCAGACGGCACCATCGACATCTACATCTCGACCTCGGGCGGTGCCTCAGGCATCTTTCCTTACGTGCAGGTTCTGGACCTACCTTATCTGATGGCCGATGACCGCATTGCCGAGCATGTCCTGTCGGGCGATTTCACCCGCACAATGCGCGACATGGCGCTTGAGGACTCGGGCGGCGCGATCCGTCTGATGACCATCGGCAACACCGGCGGCTGGCGCAACTTTGCCAACACACAGCGCCGCATTGCCGAGCCTGCGGATATGGAAGGTCTGAAAATCCGCACCGTCGTCGCCGACCTGCCGCAGGAACTGGTCAAGGCGCTGGGTGCGTCGCCCACCCCGATCCCGTGGCCGGAACTGTTCACCAGCTTCCAGACCGGTGTCGTTGAAGGATCCAAGAACGGCATCACCGACATCATGGGCATGAAATTCCCGGATGCGGGCCTGCAATACGTAACGCTGGACGGCCACGCCTATATGGGCGCATTGTGGTGGATGAACAACGCCAAGTTCCAGGAGATGCCCGAGGATCTGCGCCGCGTCGTGGTCGACGGGTTCTATGCCCTGCAACAGGCCACTTTCGCCTCCCCCAAGCGCAAGTCGATCCAAGCCTATGAGGATTTCGTTGCCGGTGGCGGAGACCTCTATGTGCTGACACCCGATCAGAAGGCTGCGTTCAAAGAGGCCGCAACGCCAGTCTATGATTGGTTCCAGTCCAACGTTGCGCGTGGCGATGAGATATTTGCTGCACTGACCGAGGCGGTCGCGGCGGCTGAGGCGGACGTCAACGCCGCTCGCGATGCGGATCTGAAGTGAACGGTTGGGCCGGGCTTTGCGGCCTGGCCCTCACCGAAACGGGTACATCCACCCTTTGTAGTCGTTGACCAGAACATGCGCCTTTTCAATCTGCTCCGGCGACATTTTCTTGACCACTTCCTCAAGGCTGATCGCCGCATCGGGGTCGCCGCCAATGGCGCTGAGCGTGTACCACATATACGCGCGCACCAGATCGGGCGCAGGCATGCCCAGACCCAATTCGTAATACCAGCCAACGCCCGATTGCGCCCCCGGATGCCCCTTCATCGAGGCGCGCAGATACCATTCAAAAGCCCGTTCGTAATCCTGCTCGACCCCCAAACCCAGCCCGTACATCACGCCGATCAGCTCTTCAGCCTCGGCGTTGCCCGAGCGCGCGGCTGGAAGAAGTTCCTCGCGCGCGGCAGCAAACTGTCCGGCTTCCATCATATCGCGGGCTTGTTCCAGTTCAGCCAGAGCCGGAGACGCAAATACGCAAAGGGCAAGAACAAGCTGGCGCATGGGATGGTTGCCTTCTTCTGGGTCGGGGCCGCTGTGGCACAGGATTTGCCGCGCCCGCTGACCGATGATGACTTTATCCCCTTTGATATGGAACAGGCCGCCATCGGTCATCAACTGTTTTACGACCCGATCCTGTCAGGCAACCGCAACAACGCCTGCGCCCATTGTCACCACCCGGATTTCGGCACTTCGGACGGGTTGTCTCTGGGCATAGGAGAAGGCGGGCAGGGGTTGGGGCCGGACCGCACACCCGGCACCGGGGCCGACAGAATACGCAAACGCATCCCTCGCAACTCTCCGGGCCTGTGGAATCTTGGGGCCAAGGACATACACACCGTCTTTCACGACGGCAGGCTGAGCATTTCCGACGTCTACGGCAACGGCTTCAATTCCCCGGCGCAGGAGTGGCTGCCCGAGGGCCTGAACTCCCTGCTGGCGGCACAGGCTCTGTTTCCCCTGACCTCACAATTCGAGATGGCGGGCAATGTGGCCGAAAATGAAGTCACAGGCGCGGTGCATGATCGCATCGACAAGGGCTGGCTCATTCTGGCGAAACGCGTCCGCACCGATCCGCGCTATGGTCCAGCCATAGTCGCCGCCTTTGCTGAGGTCGAGACGACCGAGGACATCACGATCACGCAAGTCGCCAACGCTCTGGCCGCTTTCATGGCGATCGAGTGGCGCAGCACCGACAGCCCGTTTGACCACTATCTTGCGGGCGACATGAATGCCCTTTCACCGGCGCAAATCGAGGGGATGAGGCTGTTCTACGGCAAAGCCCGCTGCTCCGCCTGCCACAGCGGACCGCTCATGTCAGATCAGAAGTTCCATGCACTGGGCTTGCCACCCTTTGGGCCGGGTCGCACCCGGCAGTGGGATCCCTTCGTCCGGGATGTCGGCCGCATGGGTGAAAGCAACCGCCTTGAGGATGCCTACAGGTTCCGCACCCCGATGCTCCGTAACGTTGCCCTGACCGCACCGTACGGTCACAATGGCGCCTTCCCCGATCTTGAAAGCGTCATTCGCCATCATTTGGATCCGCAGGCCAGCCTGGACAAATGGACCCCACAAATGGCTGCCTTACCCCACGTGCCATGGTTGCAAAAAACGGATTTCCTAGTTTGGCAGGACCAATATGAAATGGCACGTCAACGCAAGAAAATTGATATTGATCCGATCCAGCTTGCGGAATTGGAAATAGAAAACCTGATTGCTTTTCTGCATTCGTTGACAGGTCGCAGCGTGGACTCGCCGATATTCGGTGTGCCGAAAGGGTTTACTCCTTAGCCATCCCTCTCATCAATTAGGTCATGTTGACTAATGGCTGAGCCAGAGACGGGTTGATGCGATATCGACGAAGCCGAAGAGCTTTCGGCGGGCACGTCGCAGCGAGTTGCAACTCGGCTGGCATTCTTCAACTTGTTGAAGCATTTCTCGGCTGGATAGCCTCATCTGGCCCCGCCCATCTCTGAAACTTATCAATCGCCTACAAACAAATACTCTCTGCAATCTTCGTGGGCATTCTCAATTTGGCACCTGCTTTATTTCACTGCATGGCTAGAAGACCACAATCAGGCTAACGAAGCTTTGATTGGTCCAAGCGGACCAATGCGGTTTGGCACCCGCCAACTTTATCGGGAGCGTGCTAAAGCGCTGACAACTCTCTCTACACAATCCAAATCAAAAAAAGCCAGCGCCTCGAAACGCGATGGCAAAGTTCTGGTGGTCAAAGTTGCAGTTTGAGCAGGTTAAATTGCAGACTGTTGCTGGTTTTCACAGCGACCCCCCCGTCTCAGCCACATTTCGAATGCCCGCAGCTGCGGCAGGTCATGCAGCCCTCGATCATCACCATGTCATACTGGCCGCAGGACGGGCAGGCCTTGCCGCGGGGGGCGTCCATGTTGACCACCTGCGCCTGCGGGTCGGACTTCAGCCCCATCCCTTCGCCCTCGAGGAACCCGATCGCGATCATGTGCTGCTCGATTACGCCGCCGATCGCCGCCAGGATCGAAGGGATATACTTGCCCTGCACCCAGGCCCCGCCGCGCGGATCGAACACGGCCTTGAGCTCCTCGACCACGAAAGACACGTCACCACCGCGCCGGAACACGGCCGAGATCATCCGGGTCAAGGCCAGCGTCCAGGCGTAATGCTCCATGTTCTTCGAGTTGATGAACACCTCGAACGGACGCCGCCGGCCGCCGATGACGATGTCGTTGATGGTCAGATAGATCGCGTGTTCGCTGTCGGGCCATTTCAGCTTGTAGGTCGAACCCTCAAGCGATTGCGGCCGGTCCAGCGGTTCGGACATGTAGATGACATCGCCGCCATCCACCTCGTGCGGCGCATCCGCACTTTCGCCCGGCACTTTGTCGTCGCTTTCCGAAACGGTCAGAACCGAACCGGTCACGTCGTTCGGGCGATAGGTCGTGCAACCCTTGCAGCCCTGATCCCAGGCCTGCATATACACGTCCTTGAAGGCGTCGAACGAGATGTCCTCGGGGCAGTTGATCGTCTTCGAGATCGAGCTGTCGATCCATTTCTGCGCCGCCGCCTGCATCTTGACGTGCTCGGCCGGGGTCAGGGTCTGGGCGTTCACGAAATAGTCGGGCAGCTCGACATCGCCGAACTTGTCGCGCCACATCTGAACGGCATAGTCCACCACCTCTTCCTCGGTCCGCGAGCCGTCCTTCTGCAAAACCTTGCGCGTATAGGCATAGGCAAAGACCGGCTCGATCCCCGACGATACGTTCCCTGCGTACAAAGAGATCGTCCCAGTGGGCGCGATCGAGGTCAGCAGCGCGTTGCGGATGCCGTGTGCACGGATGGCTTCGCGGACATCGTCATCCATCTGCTGCATCGTGCCGCTGGCCAGGTATTTCTCGGCATCGAACAGGGGGAACGCCCCTTTTTCCTTGGCCAAGTCGACCGACGCCAGATACGCGGCGCGGGCGATCGCGTGCAACCAGCGCTCGGTCTGACGCGCCGCCTCGTCCGAGCCATAGCGCAGACCCAGCATCAACAGCGCATCCGCCAGCCCGGTCACGCCCAGCCCGATGCGGCGTTTGTCCTGCGCTTCAGCCTCTTGTTCGGCCAGTGGGAATTTTGACACATCAACGACATTGTCCATCATCCGGACAGCCGTGGCGACAAGTTCTTGCAGGGCCTCTTCATTCAAACGGGCTTTTGCCTCAAACGGTTCAACCACCAAACGCGCCAGATTGATCGAACCCAACAGGCAGGCGCCATAGGGCGGCAATGGCTGTTCGCCGCACGGGTTCGTGGCAGCGATTGTTTCAACATAGCTCAGGTTGTTGGCCTGGTTGATACGGTCGATGAAGATCACGCCCGGTTCGGCATAGTCATAGGTGGCCTGCATGATCTTGTTCCACAGATCACGCGCCTGAACCGTGTGATAGACCTTGCCGTCAAAGATCAGATCCCACGAGGCATCGGCCTTGACCGCTTCCATGAACGGATCGGTCACCAGAACCGACATGTTGAACATGCGCAGGCGGGCCGGGTCAGATTTGGCGGTGATGAACTGTTCGATATCCGGGTGGTCACAGCGCATGGTCGCCATCATCGCGCCACGGCGCGAGCCCGCGGACATGATCGTGCGGCACATGGCATCCCAGACATCCATAAAGCTCAGCGGCCCCGACGCATCCGCCGCGACGCCTTTCACGTCAGCGCCACGCGGGCGGATGGTCGAGAAATCATAGCCGATCCCCCCGCCCTGCTGCATGGTCAAAGCGGCCTCTTTCAGCATGTCGAAAATGCCGCCCATGCTGTCGGGTACCGTGCCCATGACAAAACAATTGAACAGGGTCACCTGACGCGCGGTGCCGGCACCTGCTGTGATCCGCCCGGCAGGCAGGTATTTAAAGTCTTCCAGCGCCTCATAGAATTTCTCTTCCCAGTGCCCCGGGTCGTTTTCCGCCCGCGTCAGATCACGGGCGATGCGCCGCCAACTGTCTTCAACCGTTTGATCGATGGGGGTGCCATCCGCCTGTTTAAAGCGGTACTTCATATCCCAGATCTGCTCGGCGATGGGGGCGGCAAAGCGGCTCATTGGTGATTCCCTGTGCTGAAAGAGGTATCCAGACTACCTCAAATCACATGCTCACCACAACACCTTGATGACAACTGGAACCAAGCTACAATATAAAGATGGTCTTCGGGACGACTCTGTGGGAAAGCTGTGGATAATTACGTAAACCTCATAAAACTGTCCGTTGGTTCGGAAAGCGTCGACACGCTGATGGCCTGGCAGGACAGCTATCGCCAGCGGTTCGCAGATGGCCTTCCACGCCACGTCACCCGCATGTGGCCCAAGCGCGAAGCCGAAATTCTGAACGGCGGATCGATCTATTGGGTCATCAAGGGCGTAATCCAATGCCGCCAGCGGATCCTGCGGCTGGATGAAGTGATCGGAGACGATGGTATCCGCCGCTGTGCCATTGTGCTGGACCCCAAGTTGCACCGCACCCAGAACGCCCTGAAACGCCCGTTTCAGGGATGGCGTTATCTCAAGCCTGAAGATACTCCTGCCGATTTGCCCAAAAACCGCGAGCAGGACGATGCCCTGCCCGATGATCTGAACCGCGCCCTGGCGGAAATCGGGGTTCTGTAAAGGCCGGCACCAGACTATCTGCAATGTGATGCGTTGAGGATG
The DNA here is from genome assembly GCF_013034175.1 of Ruegeria sp. HKCCA5463. Lineage (NCBI taxonomy): Bacteria > Pseudomonadati > Pseudomonadota > Alphaproteobacteria > Rhodobacterales > Roseobacteraceae > Ruegeria > Ruegeria sp. HKCCA5463. The sequence continues at coordinate 21,471 of NZ_WQFL01000006.1, read as the reverse complement.
CCAACAAAATCGCATAGAATGTTTACTTGATTTTATTAAGTTAACGAGGGCAATCTATGATGATTGGACAATTTCGAACAATCGTATTGGCGGCTGTATTTGTAGCAGGCGGAACAAGCGTTCTCGCCGCCCCAAAGGATGGAACCTATAGCCTGACCGTGCCGTCCAAAAATCCGTTCCCGGTGTCGGTCACAATTACCGGCGGCAACATTGCAGGCATCACGTCCTCAACGCTGCAAAATATCAACGGCGCCAGCGTTTCGGGGAACAGCAAAAAGCAATCCATCAGTTTCAACTTCGACAGCGCGAACTGCGGAGGCGGCAACACCGGCACCATGACATTCGACCTGAGAAAGAATGTCGTGTTCAAAAAATGGAAAGGGACGTGCGGGTCAAAACGTTTTGACATCAGCAAATCAGTGACCGCTGCCCCTGATTAAGTTTTGCTTACCCGGTCCATTACTTCCGCAAGCACCCGCTTGTCATCAGGCAAATAACTGGCCACCCGACTGCGCCACAGCGTGGCCTGCGATTGCAGGATCAGACCGTCCGAGAGGATCTTCAGGTGGTTCGCGCGCAGGGTCTCTCCGGTCGAGGTGATGTCGGCAATTGCTTCGGCGGTTTCATTCATCACCGTGCCTTCAGTCGCACCCTGACTGTCGACCAGCGTGTAATCGGCCACGCCCGCTTCTGTCAGGAATTCCCGAACCAGACGGTGGTATTTGGTGGCGATCCGCAGCCGGTGGCCATGGGTTTTGCGAAACGCAGCTGCTGCCGCGTCCAGATCATCAAGCGTATCGACATCGACCCAACATGCCGGAATTGCGATGATCAGATCAGCCTTGCCGAATCCAAGCTGCGAAACCTCTTCAACCTGCTGTTCCCAGCGCGGCAGTTTCTCGTGCACCAGATCGATCCCGGTGACGCCCAGTTGAATCCGCCCCGCCGCCAGTTCACGCGGAATTTCCCCCGCCGACAACAGGATCAGAGAGACACCGTCGATCCCTTCGACCTTGCCCGCATATTCCCGGTCCGACCCGCTGCGTGACAAGGTGATGCCGCGTTTTTCGAACCATGAGAAGGTCTTTTCCATCAACCGGCCCTTCGACGGCACACCAAGTTTCAGGCTCATACAGCACCCTCCTCAATCTCCAGCATCAGGTCGGGGCGCAACACGCCGCCGACAGCCGGGATTTCGTCTCCACGGCCCAATTGCCGTGTCAGCGCGTCATAGCGCCCGCCCGTGGCGATCGGAGGCAGGTCAGGCCGACCTTCCGCGTAAAACCCAAAAACAAAACCATCGTAATATTCCATCGATGTCCGGCCATAGGCGGCCTCGAAATCCAACCGCTCGACATCGACGCCACGTGCTTGCAGCGCAGCCACACGCGCCTCCAGCCGGTCCAAGGCGGGCGTGATCTGCGGCAGATCCACCGCCACGTCGCGCAGCTGTTCCAGCGCAAATGGCATGGTCTCGCGCACATTCAGCAACGTTTCCAGCCCGGCCAGTTCATTGTCGGAAATCGGCGGCGTATCGCGGTCTTCGCGCAGGGCTTCGATGCGCGCTGCGATTTCGGCCTTGCGGCGCTTGCCGATCATAGGGGCATCAAAGGCCATCGGATCGGCAGCGTCCAGCAGCGCGGCGCGCCCTTCCGAGGGCGCCTTGCGACCTGCAAACCGATCCAGCAAGATGCGGAACCGGCGCGGTCTCCACAGGTGCCGCATCAGGGCGGCCTTACGACGCTCGGTCGTGCGCAGCCCTTCGACCGCGGCGGTGAGGATACCGATATCCCCGGTTGCCGCTCGCAGAGGCAACCCACGCAACTGAAGCGCCATCAGCGAAAACACCTCGGCATCGGCCCCGGCCGGATCGTCACGGTCAAAAACCTCGTATCCCACCTGGATATATTCATTGGCGCGGTCGGGGTCATGCTCCTGACGGCGGAACACCTCACCCGAATAGGTATAGCGCGCCGGTTCGGCCCCGTCGCGCATGTGCATCTGCACCACCGGTAGGGTGAAATCCGGGCGCAGCATCTGTTCGCCGCGCAGCGCGTCCGAGGTGACATAGGCGCGCGCGCGGATATCCTCGCCGTAGAGGTCCAGCAGCGTCTCGGCCGATTGCAGCAGCGGCGGGTCGACGACCTGCGCCCCGGCGGCCTCGAAGCGCACGCGCATCATCGCGGCCCGGGCCTGGATCTGGGATCGGTTGGGCATGGCTTAGTCCTGACTGTCCAGAATCTCGCGCACCTTGGCGACCAGATCGCTGCGCGGCACCTCGAACTGGCTGGGGCGTTCCTTCCATTCCTCGAGCGTGGCGCTTTCGGCAATCTTGGCCCCCAGGATCAGGTCCTTGATCTGCACGATGCCTTTGGCTTTTTCGTCGCCGCCCTCGATCACCGCAATCGGAGAATTCCGCTTGTCCGCATATTTCAGCTGGTTACCAAAATTCTTGGGATTGCCCAGATAGACCTCGGCCCGGATGCCGGCATTGCGCAGCTCGGCCACCATCGCCTGATAGTCGGCCATGCGGTCGCGGTCCATTACGGTCACGACCACAGGGCCGGTGGCCTGAGCACTGATCCGACCCTTTTCGCGCAGCGCTGCGAGCAGGCGATCAACGCCGATGGAGATGCCTGTCGCAGGCATTTCCTGCCCGGTGAAACGCTTCACCAGATCGTCATAGCGCCCACCACCCGAGACGGACCCGAACTGCCGCTTGCGGCCTTTCTCATCAAAGATCTCGAAGGTCAGTTCGGCCTCATAGACCGGCCCGGTATAATAACCCAGACCGCGCACGACCGAGGGATCGATCTGGATGCGATCAGCACCATAGCCGCCCGCGGCCAGCAACTCGCCGATCTGCTCCAGTTCCGTAATGCCTTCGGCGCCGATCTTGCTGTCACCCACGGCCGCGCGCAGGTTGGCCAGCGTTCCGGCGGCAGCATCGGCCTTGGAGGTCAGGAAGGCGATCACCGGCTCGGCCTGATCGTCGGACAGGCCCACACCGTCGATGAACGCGCCCGAGACATCCAGCCGGCCCTTGGTCAGCAACTCGCGCACGCCCTGCTCACCCACCTTGTCGAACTTGTCGATGGTGCGCAGAACGTCGTCGCGCGCTGCCGCGTCCGCGCCTAGGCCCATCGCCTCAAGCACGCCATTCAGAACCTTGCGGTTGTTGACCCGCACCAGATAATCGCCGCGCGGAATGCCCACGGTTTCCAGCGTGTCTGACAGCATCGCGCAAATCTCGGCATCGGCCGCCATGCTGGCCGTCCCCACCGTATCCGCATCACACTGATAGAACTGACGGTACCGCCCAGGCCCCGGCTTTTCGTTGCGCCAGACCGGACCCATCGCATAGCGGCGATAGGGCGTGGGCAGATCGTTGCGGTGCTGGGCATAGACCCGGGCCAAAGGTGCTGTCAGATCATAGCGCAGCGCCATCCAATCGCCATTGCCGCCCTCGTCAAACTCCTGCCAGGCGAACACGCCTTCGTTCGGGCGATCCACGTCGGGCAGGAACTTGCCCAGCGCCTCGACGGTCTCGACCGCACTGCTTTCAAGCGCGTCGAACCCGTAACGATGATACACGCCCGCAATCGTCCGCAGCATCTCGGTGCGCTGCGTGACTTCCTCGCCGAAATAGTCGCGGAACCCTTTCGGCGTGACGGCCTTGGGGCGGGGCTGTTTCTTGGGCTTGGCCATGTGGGGCGTCCTTGGGAGTGTCCTTGTTCCGCGCGCGGTCTATCCCATGGTCCGCATCGGGGCAAGGCGCGCTTTCTCTGGCCTTTGGCCAACTGTGTCGCTATGACCAGCGCAAGACAGGAGTTCCCCATGCAGCATCTGGAAGAAGAGATCGCCCATCTGACCCGTACCGTGGACGAACTGAACACGGTCGTCACCAGACAACAGTCGGAAATCGACCGGCTGACCCAACGGGTTGAAATGCTGTTGCAGCGCGAAGCAGAACGGGCGCAGGAAGGTTCAGGCGGCGTTGTCTTTGGTGACGAACGACCGCCTCACTATTGATGATTTAAAGCCCCAGCGTCGATTTTACCGCGTTGTCCACAACGCCTCCCAACAGGGCGTTTCCGTCCCCGGTGCAGCCCTCTTTCAAGGCGGCCACAAATGTTTCTCTCAGAGCCGCCTTTTCCTCATCCGAAGTCGCGTGGGCTTCGATGTCAACCTGACGGTTGTAAAGCGAAAGGGCCGTCATCTTCCCAACGACGTCCAGAATGTATTCTTCGTTCCCATCAGCCTCTTCGATAACAGAGGTGCAGGTGTGATACATCAGCGGCAGCGCGTCCTGCATCATCTGTTCGGCTTCCTCGTCGGCAAGGGCCAATCCGGGCGCTGCAAGCATTAAGGCGGTGGCGGCTGGCTTAAGCAAATTCGTCCTCATCCGGATGCTCCTCCGCTTACTTGGAATTCGCGCCGATCAGCGCACCGGCCACCGCTCCGGCGGCGGCACCTTTGCCGTCGCCGATCAGCGCGCCGACACCCGCGCCAATCACGGCGCCTTTGATCGTGTTTTCTTTTTTCTTGTCATCCGCCAGACCAGCTGAGGCCGAAACCAAAGCCAGCGTCGCTGCTGCGCCGAATACAATCTTTCTGAACTTGAGACCCGTTATTGTCATAACAACGCCCTCCTGTGGCATGACCTAAAGACATCTCTGTCAAGTCAGCCTAGCGGGGCACCAACAGTCTGGCAACAAAGCGGTATCATATCTCTTCGACGGTCATGACGCCTTCAAGGGATTTGATCGCGCCCTTGATCTGCGGGTTGATGGGGAATTCACGTCCCAGTTCCATCTCAACATCGCCGGGCAGGCTGGGGTCCAGCAACATGAACTGGACTGGTCCCCGTGCAGCCCCTTTCGCGGCAGAGGCGGCGTCTTCCAAAACCTTGGCCACCGTTGGTACGGCCTGTGCTTCGTCAACGTAAATTCGCAGCCCAGTTGCTCCGGCCTCGGCCACGAGGGAATCCGCAGGACCAACCGAGCGGCCCAGCAGCTTGAGCTGATCGGCTTCCATCGTTGCCTCGGCAGTCAGCACGACCTGCGCGCCGGTTTCCAGAAACTCGCGACACTTCTCCAGCGTGTCCGAAAACAGCGTGACCTCATAGGCGCCGGTGGGATCAGACATTTGAACGAAAGCAAAGCGGTTGCCCTTGGCCGATTTCCGTTCCTGCCGCCCGGCGACAACCCCTGCCATCTTTGCGATGAGCGGACCAGACCGGGCCTTTTCCGTAACCTCATCCAGCGTCAGCACCTGTTTGCGCTTCAGCGCGGGCATGTAATCGTCCAGCGGATGCCCCGAGAGATAGAAGCCGATGGCCTTGAATTCTTCGCTGAGGCGCTCGGCCGGCAGCCAGTCGGGCGTCGGCGACAGGCGCGGTTCGGGCAGGTCGTCGCCTGCCTCACCGAACAGAGACACCTGATTGGAGTTTTTCTGTTCATGGATCGCCGCCGAATACTGTACCAGACGGTCAAGGCTTTCGAACACGCGGCGACGGTTCTTGTCGAGCTCATCAAAAGCGCCGGCACGCGCCAGCATTTCCAGCGGACGTTTACCGACCTTCTTCAAATCGACCCGGCGGGCAAAGTCAAAGAGGTTGACGAAAGGCTTGTCTCCCCTGCCCTTCACCACAAGGTTCATCGCCTCGACGCCGACATTCTTGAGCGCGCCCAGCGCATAGACCAGCTGACCATCCACCACGTCGAAGGTCGCCAGCGAGCGGTTCACGCAGGGCGGCACGTAAGGCAGGCCCAGCCCCTTGCGGACCTCTTCGAAATACACCGCCAGCTTGTCGGTCAGGTGGATATCGCAGTTCATGACCCCGGCCATGAACTCGACCGGGTGGTTCGCCTTGAGCCAGCCGGTCTGGTAGCTGACCACCGCGTAGGCCGCCGCGTGCGACTTGTTGAAGCCGTAGTTGGCGAATTTCTCCAGCAGGTCGAACACCTCGGAAGCCTTCTTGGCGTCCACGCCGTTCTTGGCTGCACCGGCCTCGAATTTCGGGCGTTCGGCGTCCATCGCCTCTTTGATCTTCTTGCCCATCGCACGGCGTAGCAGGTCGGCGCCACCAAGGCTGTATCCCGCCATGACCTGGGCGATCTGCATCACCTGCTCCTGATAGACGATGATGCCCTGCGTTTCTTCCAGGATATGATCGATCAGCGGGTGGACCGAGGTGATTTCGCGTAGGCCGTTCTTGACCTCGCAATAGGTGGGGATGTTCTCCATCGGGCCGGGACGGTAGAGCGCCACAAGCGCCACGATATCCTCGATGCAGGTGGGTTTCATGCGCTTGAGCGCGTCCATCATGCCCGAGCTTTCCACCTGGAACACCGCCACGGTCTTGGCTGCGGAATAAAGCTTGTACGTCGCCTCATCATCCAGCGGGATAGCGTTGATCTGGTTTTCAGCCCCCTCAGCGGGCTCATAAAGTTCGGTGCCATCGGCGGCGATGTGCAAGGGACGCCCGGATTTGAAAATTAGGTCCATTGCGTTCTGAATCACGGTCAGGGTCTTCAGACCCAGAAAGTCGAACTTTACCAGCCCGGCCTGTTCCACCCATTTCATGTTAAACTGGGTCGCAGGCATATCCGAGCGCGGATCCTGATAAAGCGGCACCAGCGCATCCAGCGGCCGGTCACCGATCACCACACCGGCCGCGTGGGTCGAGGCATTGCGCAACAGCCCCTCGACCTGCTGGCCATAGGTCAGCAGACGGTCAACAACCTCTTCATTCCGCGCCTCTTCGCGCAGACGCGGTTCGTCTTTCAACGCCTTTTCGATGGAGACAGGTTTGACGCCTTCAACCGGGATCATCTTGGACAGACGATCCACCTGCCCGTAAGGCATCTGCAGCACCCGCCCGATATCGCGCACGGCAGCCTTCGACAGCAACGCACCGAAGGTGATGATCTGCCCCACCTTGTCGCGGCCGTATTTCTGCTGCACATAGCGGATCACTTCTTCACGGCGGTCCATGCAAAAGTCGATGTCGAAGTCGGGCATCGAGACCCGCTCGGGGTTCAGGAACCGTTCAAACAGCAGGCTGTAGCGCAGCGGGTCAAGGTCGGTGATCGTCAGCGCATAGGCCACCAGCGAGCCCGCGCCCGAGCCCCGCCCCGGCCCGACCGGAATGTCGTGATCCTTGGCCCATTGAATGAAATCCGCGACGATCAGAAAGTAGCCGGGGAAACCCATGCTTTCGATGATGCCCAGTTCGAAATCCAGACGTTCCTGGTACTCCTCGGGCGTCACGGCATGCGGGATCACGGCCAGACGTTTCTGCAAGCCGTCATTGGCGATGCGCCGCAGCTCGGCCACCTCGTCATCCGCAAATTTTGGCAGGATCGGGTCGCGTCGATAGGCCATGAACGCACAGCGTCTGGCGATCTCGACGGTGTTTTCGATGGCCTCGGGCAAGTCGGCGAACAGGGTCGCCATCTCTTGTTGTGACTTGAAGTAGTGCTGCGCCGTCAGCCGACGGCGGCCTTCCTGCTGGTCGACATAGGCCCCTTCCGATATGCAGATCAGCGCGTCATGAGCTTCGTACATGTCCGGCGTCGGGAAATAGACGTCATTCGTGGCGACCAGCGGCAGGTTCTTGGCATAAGCCATCTCGACATGGCCGCGTTCTGTCAGGCGTTCGGCCTCGGGCTGGCCATCTTCACCCGGATGGCGCTGAAGCTCGATATAAAACCGGTTGGGGAACATTGCCGCCAGCCGATCGACCAACGCTTCGGCCGCCGGGCGCTGACCCTGTTGCAGTAGCATTCCCACCGGGCCGTCAGGTCCACCTGACAGGCAGATCAACCCTTCAGATCGGTCGGCCAGTTCTTCCAAAGTGACCTGAGGCAGTTGCCCGCCCTTGTCCACGTAGAGACACGTGCTGAGTTTCATCAGGTTTTCGTACCCGGTCTCGGACTGCGCCAGCAGCACCAGAGGCGCGGGCGTCTTTGGCTTCTCGCCCGGCTGGGCCTGGACATAGGTCAGATCGACCTGGCACCCCATGATCGGCTGTACCCCGGCGCCGCTTGCGGTGACCGAGAATTCCAGCGCCGAAAACATCGAATTGGTATCCGTTACGGCAACGGCTGGCATCTCCATCTTCTCGCAGAGGCCCGGCAGCTTTTTCAGCCGCACGGCGCCTTCCAGAAGGGAATATTCAGTGTGAACGCGGAGGTGGATGAATCGTGGAGAGCTGCTCATGACGCCCAAGCTACCCCAGCCGGCTGTGCGACAAAAGGCGGAACCGCGCCACGTATGCCGCAAAAATATCGCCATTGATTATTCGGCTTTTTCAGAAGGTGCTTCGGGATTGACTGGGCGCCGCAATCAAAAACCGCTTTATTTACAAGTGGCTGCCCATTAATCGGACAAGACGGCAACAGGCCGTATACGTCTAATGGTGTATAACAGAGGCGGTTTTTCTTGCCAGACAAGCCGCGCTGTTTCTAACATCTCATGGCAAGCAATTCGCCCGCCACTCTTTCTACGTCGCATCGAAGGAGGGCCACAAGGGCGCAACCGGGTAAGGCGACGGGTTTCTCGAATGAACATCACGTTTCTTCTGAACGGAGAGACAGTGGAGTTGGCTGATATCGATCCGACAGCCACCCTGCTGGATTGGCTGCGCGAAGATCGCGGCCTGACCGGCACCAAGGAAGGCTGCAACGAAGGCGATTGCGGGGCTTGCACCGTGATGGTGACGGATGACCAAGGCGCCAAGGCCCTGAACTCGTGCATTCTGTTTCTGCCGCAACTGCATGGCAAAGCGGTGCGCACGGTCGAAGGTGCCAGCGGCCCGAATGGCGAAGCGCACCCGGTTCAGCAGGCAATGGTTGATCTGCACGGCTCGCAATGCGGCTTCTGCACACCCGGTTTCGTCATGTCGATGGTGGCCGGGCACACGAATGGCGCAACGGACCATGACACTTTGCTTGCAGGCAACCTGTGCCGCTGCACCGGCTATGCGCCGATCGTTCGCGCAGCGAAAGCGGCCGAGGAACAGCCCGTTCCGGTTTGGGTCAAAGATAAACCACCTGCAACGATTGCCGCTTCGCGCATGCTGCCAACCTCATCCGACGAATTGGCCGCCGTGTATGCCGAGAACCCGAATGCGACTCTGGTCGCTGGTGCGACCGATGTGGGCCTTTGGGTCACGAAACAATTGCGTGAACTTGACCCGGTGATCTTCCTCAACCGATGTGACGATCTGAAAGAGATCACGATCACCGACGATGAAGTCAGCTTTGGTGCCATGGTCGACATGAATCGCATGGCAGATGCATTGGTCGATCTGCATCCGTCCTATGCCGAGATGATCCGACGCTATGCCAGCGTTCAGGTTCGCCATGCGGCCACGGTCGGAGGCAACATCGCCAACGGTTCGCCCATCGGGGACAACCCGCCTGCGCTGATCGCATTGAACGCGACACTGCACCTGCGCAAGGGCGACGAGCGGCGGTCGATCCCGCTGGAAGAGTTCTTCATCGACTACGGCAAACAGGATCGGGTTCCGGGCGAGTTTGTGGAAGCCGTCAGCTTCCCCCGCCAGCCAGATCGCCTGAAGGCTTACAAGCTCAGCAAACGGTTCGATCAGGATATCTCGGCCGTCTGCGGCTGTTTCAACATAACCGTTTCGGAGGGCAGCGTCACACAGGCGCGCATCGCCTATGGTGGCATGGCTGCTGTTCCGAAACGGGCAACCCATGTCGAGGCCGCTTTGATCGGCAAACCGTGGACGCGCAAGACCGTTGACGCCGCGCTGCCATCGTTTGCCGACGACTTTTCACCACTCACGGATATGCGCGCCTCGGCCCTGTATCGACTGGAAACCGCCAAGGCGATGCTGCAACGGTATTTCCTGGAAGATCAGGGCGAGATCACCAATGTGCTGGAGGTGTCAGCATGAGTGTGACGCAAGCCCTGCCCCACGACGCCGCCCCTTTGCACGTTTCGGGCGCGGCGCGGTACGTGGATGACATCCCGACACCCAAGGGCACGCTGCACCTGGCCTTTGGCCTGAGCCCGATCGCCAAGGGCAAGATCACCGCAATGGATCTGTCGGCTGTCAAAGACGCCGAGGGTGTCGTGATGGTCATGACGGCACAGGATCTGCCATTTGCCAACGATGTCTCGCCCTCGATCCACGATGAGCCGCTGCTGTCGGACGGCACGGTGCATTATATCGGTCAGCCCGTGTTCCTGGTCGTTGCCACCAGCCATCTGGCCGCCCGCAAAGCGGCGCGATTGGGCAAGGTCGACTATGCCGAAGAAACGCCGATCCTGACGATCGCGGACGCCTTGGCCGCCGACAGCCGGTTTGAAGATGGTCCACGCATCTATGCCAAGGGCGATGCGGATGCGGCCATTGCCAGTGCGCCGCATGTGATCGAAGGTTCGTTTGAATTGGGCGGGCAGGAGCATTTCTATCTGGAAGGTCAGGCCGCGCTGGCCGTGCCGGATGAAGGTGCGGATATGCTGGTGCACAGCTCGACCCAGCACCCGACCGAGATTCAGCACAAAGTGGCCGACGCTCTGGGTGTTCCGATGCACGCCGTCCGGGTCGAGACCCGCCGCATGGGCGGAGGGTTTGGCGGCAAGGAAAGTCAGGGCAACGCTTTGGCAGTGGCCTGCGCCGTGGCCGCCCGCGCAACCGGCAAGGCCTGCAAGATGCGCTATGACCGTGACGATGACATGATCATCACGGGCAAACGCCACGCTTTCCGCATTTCGTACAAGGCCGGGTTCGATGAGCATGGACATATACAGGGCGTCTCATTCCTCCACTATGCGATCTGCGGCTGGGCGCAGGACCTGTCCTTGCCCGTGGCCGACCGGGCGATGCTGCACTCGGACAACGCCTACCTTTTGCCGAACGCCCGGATCGAAAGCCACCGCTTGAAGACCAACACCCAATCTGCCACCGCCTATCGCGGGTTCGGCGGCCCGCAGGGCATGGTCGGCATCGAACGGGTCATGGACCATGCCGCGCATGCGCTGGGTTTGGATCCCGTCGAGCTGCGCCGCCGGAATTACTACGCACCCGCGCACGCCGTGACCGAGAGCACACCGACAGAAAAACCACTGGGGCATCCCGATCCGCACGAAGACCTGACCAGCCGCGGCGCCGTTGAAATGGGTGACGCACCGGTGCGTCCTCTGCCCGCCGGCGGGAACACCACACCCTATGGGATGGAGGTCAGCGATTTCGAACTGCACGGCATGACCGAGGCGTTGCTGAAATCCAGCGACTATGCCGCGCGCAAGACGGCTGTCGCGAAATGGAATGCCGAGAACAGTGTAATCAAAAAGGGCATCGCCTTTTCCCCGGTCAAGTTTGGTATCTCGTTCACGCTGACCCACCTCAATCAGGCGGGTGCGCTGGTGCATGTCTATCAGGACGGATCAGTCCACTTGAATCACGGCGGCACCGAGATGGGCCAGGGCCTGTTCCAGAAGGTCGCACAGGTCGCCGCGTCGCGCTTTGGCATACCGCTGGAGATGGTGAAAATCACCGCAACCGACACGGCGAAAGTACCGAACACGTCTGCGACGGCGGCATCTTCGGGCAGTGACCTGAACGGCATGGCGGTCAAGGCCGCTTGCGACACGATCCGCGACCGGATGGCCGCCTATCTTGCGGAACGTCATCAGGCCGATCCATCGACGGTCACGTTCTCGGATGGGCAGGTGTCGGTCTCAGAAGAGCGTTACACCTTCGCCGAAGCCGCCGCACTGGCCTATCAGGGGCGCGTCAGCCTGTCGGCGACCGGGTTCTACAAGACGCCCAAGATCGAGTGGGACCGGATCGCCGGGCGCGGTCGCCCCTTCTTCTACTTTGCCTACGGTGCTTCCGTTACCGAGGTGGCGGTGGACACTCTGACCGGTGAAAACCGCATTCTGCGAACGGATATCCTACATGACGCGGGCGCGTCGCTGAACCCAGCTTTGGACATAGGTCAGGTTGAGGGCGGCTATGTACAGGGTGCAGGGTGGCTGACGACCGAAGAGCTGGTCTGGGATGGCACGGGCAACCTGCGCACGCACGCGCCCTCGACCTACAAGATTCCGGCCTGCTCGGACCGGCCGGACATCTTCAACGTCACGCTTTGGGATGGCGAAAACCGCGAGGACACCATCTATCGTTCGAAAGCTGTGGGCGAGCCACCTTTCATGCTGGGGATCTCGGCCTGGCTGGCGCTGTCGAACGCCATTGCCGCCTGCGGAGACAGATACCCGGCCCTGAACGCTCCGGCCACGGCCGAAGAGGTTTGGCGCGGGGTCCAGAGGATGAAGGGAGGCATCTGATGGGATTTGACCTTGAGGCTTTGAGGGAGGCGGTCAAAACCCACGGGAAAGTGGTTCGGGTGGTCATCGCCGGGATCAAAGGGTCGTCCCCGCGCGAGGTGGGTGCTGCGATGCTGGTCTGGAAAGACGGGCAAAGCGGAACCATCGGTGGTGGTACGCTGGAATACCAGGCCGCGGAGGCCGCACGATCGCAAACAGTCGCCACGCGCCTGACGCATCACACGCTGGGACCGGACATGGGCCAATGTTGCGGCGGAGCGGTCTCGTTGTTCAGCGAAGTCTATGATCTCAAGAAGGTTGAAACGCTGGATGATACGATCATTGCACGATCAGCATCCGGTGGCGCCACGCCTCTTTCGGTCAAGCGAGTGCTGGCGACAGCACGCAGTCAGGGCATTGCACCCGAACCACGCCTGATCGACGGCTGGATGATCGAACCGGTGCATAAACCGGCACGAAACCTGTGGATCTGGGGCGCAGGTCACGTCGGACGGGCGCTGGTGGATGTTCTGTCCCCCCTGCCCGATCTTGCGATCACTTGGGTCGATACCGGCCCCGAGCGCTTTCCGGACGTGATTCCTGCAGGCGTGACCGATCTGCCAGCGACGAAACCGGCCGAACTTGTGCGACATGCACCGCCCAATGCCGAGCACCTTGTGCTGACTTATTCACACAATCTGGATTTAGAACTGTGCAACAGGCTGCTTTTGCACGATTTCCGCTTTGCGGGACTGATCGGCTCGGCTACCAAATGGGCGCGGTTCCGATCGCGGCTGGCGGCCCTTGGGCATCCGCCCGACCGGATAAGCCGGATTACCTGCCCGATTGGTGACCCGTCGCTGGGCAAACACCCGCAGATGATCGCCGTGGGCGTCGCAGCGCAACTGCTGCGCCCGGCCCGGCAGAATGAGTTGAAGAAGGACCTGAGCGCGTGACCACTCCATTGCTGAGCCTGCAAGGGTTGACCAAAGCCTATCCCGGTGTCGTTGCCAATGATCAGGTGTCCTTTGACATCGGAGAGGGCGAAGTTCACGCCCTGTTGGGGGAAAACGGGGCCGGGAAATCCACGCTGGTCAAGATGATCTATGGGCTGGTGAAACCTGACAGTGGCACCATGCTGTTGCGCGGTCAGCCTTTTGCGCCGCCCGAGCCCCGCTCCGCACGGGCCGACGGGATTGCGATGGTGTTCCAGCATTTTTCGCTGTTTGACGCGCTGAACGTGGCCGAGAACATCGCCTTGGGGATGGAAAACCCGCCCGCCATGGGTGATCTGGCCTCGCGCATCCGCGAAGTGTCGGAAACCTACGGCCTGCCGCTGGATCCGTTCCGCACAGTCGGCGATCTGTCCGCCGGGGAACGCCAGCGTGTTGAAATTATCCGTTGCCTTCTGCAAGACCCGAAACTGCTGATCATGGACGAACCGACCTCGGTACTGACCCCGCAGGAGGTCGAAATCCTGTTCGAGACGCTGAACAAGTTGCGGTCCGAAGGCACGTCGATCTTGTATATCTCGCACAAGCTGGAAGAGATTCGGACCCTGTGTGACCACGCCACGATCCTACGTCTGGGCAAGAATGTAGGCGAGTGCGTCCCGTCTGAGACCTCGGCCCGCGACATGGCCGAACTGATGGTGGGAACGGCCCTGCAAACCCCGGAACGTTCGGGGCGTGAATTTGGCGCAGTGACGCTGGATGTCAGCGGGCTGTCGGTGCCTTCTCCGTCAGAATTCGGCACCGCATTGCGCAACGTGCATTTGACCGTCCGCAAGGGCGAGGTTCTGGGCATTGGCGGCGTTGCGGGCAACGGGCAGGATGAATTGCTGGGCGTCCTGTCCGGTGAAATTCTGACATCTGCCGACGCGATCAAGTTCAACGGTCAGGCGATCGGCAAGCTGGGCCCGACCGCGCGACGCAAACTTGGCGTGTTGACCGCGCCCGAAGAACGGCTGGGCCATGCCGCTGCCCCGAACATGAGCCTGACCGAAAACGCCCTGTTGACCGGGTCGGTTCGAGAGGGTCTGGAAAGCAACGGCTTTCTGAAATGGGCCGAGACCAAGAGCTTTGCGGAGAAGATCATCGAGATTTTTGACGTCCGGACACCAGGCCCGGACAACGCGGCGCGGTCCTTGTCCGGGGGGAACCTGCAGAAATTCGTGATCGGACGCGAAGTGCTGCAAAACCCGGATGTGCTGGTGGTGAACCAGCCAACCTGGGGCGTGGATGCTGCGGCGGCCGCGTCGATCCGGCAGGCAATCCTCGACCTGGCGGCAAAGGGAACGGCAGTTGTCTGCATCTCTCAGGATCTGGATGAGTTGATGGAAATCTCGGACAGCTTTGCTGCGCTGAACGAGGGCCGCCTGAGCGCGCCACGTCCGACAACCGGACTGACAGTGGACGAAATCGGGCTGATGATGGGCGGTGCCCACGGAATGGAGGTGGCGCATGTGTGATCTGTTGGGCCGCCTTCGGCGAGAGCATTTGAAAAAAGATGAAGAAGTCAGGGGAACGAGCTGATGATTTTGCTGGAGAAACGTCCTCAGCCTTCCAGGGTCTGGTCTTATGCGACGCCGTTGGTTGCAGTTTTGGCGACGATGTTTTTTGGCGGGTTATTGTTTGCCATACTGGGCAAGAATCCGGTTGAGGCCATCGGCACCATCTTCTGGGAACCTCTTTTTGGTGAATTCGCCTTTTATTACCGCCCACAGCTGCTGGTGAAAGGCGCTCCGCTGGTGCTTATCGCCATCGGTCTGTCGCTGGGCTTTCGTGCAGGCATCTGGAACATCGGGGCCGAGGGACAGTATATCATGGGCGCCATCTTCGGGGCGGGTGCCGGGCTGGCCTTTTACCCTTTGGATGCCTTCTACATCTTTCCGATCATGGTGATTGCCGGCGCCTTCGGCGGCTGGTTGTGGGCCATGATCCCCGCCTTCCTGAAGGTGCGTTTCGGCACCAACGAGATTCTCGTCTCGTTGATGTTGGTCTATGTGGCCGAGCAGATGCTGGCCTCGGTTTCTCTGGGTTTGCTGAAGAACCCCGAAGGGTTCGGCTTTCCGGGGTCCCGCAATCTGCAATCCTATGACAGTGCGCACAATGCCGAACTGATCGCCGGATCCGGCATGCACTGGGGTGTTGTGACCGCGTTGATCGCAGTGATCTTTGCCTATGTCCTGCTGAACCGGCACATGCTGGGCTTTCACATCCGCCTGACCGGTGAAGCACCGCGCGCCGCGAAATTTGCGGGTGTGAACCCGGCCCGGTTGATCCTGTTCTGTCTGGGTTTGTCCGGCGCGCTTGCAGGACTTGCAGGCATGTTCGAAGTTTCCGGCCCTTCAGGCGTTGTCAGCATCGATTTCAACGTGGGCTACGGTTTCACTGCCATCATCGTGGCCTTTTTGGGCCGTCTGCACCCTGTGGGCATTCTGCTGGCCGGTGGACTGATGGCGCTGACCTATATCGGCGGTGAAATCGCGCAGTCGCAGCTGGGCCTGCCTGCCGCTGCCATTCAGGTGTTCCAGGGCATGCTGCTGTTCTTCCTGCTGGCCTTCGACCTATTGACCAACTACCGCATCCGTGCGGCCCGTAACGAGGTGGCGTGACCCATGGACCTTGGTGAAATCAATCCCGTACTTCTGGTCGCTTCACTGATGGTGGCCGCGACCCCCTTGCTGCTGGCCGCGATCGGAGAGCTGGTCGTTGAGAAAGCAGGCGTTCTGAACCTAGGCGTCGAAGGCATGATGATTGTCGGTGCGATCAGCGGCTTCGCGATTTCGGTCGAGACCGGCTCGCCCTGGCTGGGCTTTGTTGCTGCCGCGATCGGCGGCGCCGTTCTATCGCTGCTGTTCGTCTTGTTGACGCAGTTTGCATTGGCCAATCAGGTGGCCAGCGGTCTGGCTCTGACCCTGTTTGGCCTTGGGTTCAGCGCACTGATCGGGCAGAGCTATGTGGGGATCAAACCCCCCAGTATGGGCGACATCCATATTCCGCTGATCAGCGATATCCCGGTTGTCGGCCCGATCCTGTTTCAACATGACCCGATCCTGTACCTGGGCATCGCGATCACGGCGACCGTCTGGGCGGTGCTGAAATACACGCGTGTTGGTCTGATCCTGCGGGCCGTCGGTGAAAACCACGATGCCGCGCATGCGCTTGGCTACAAGGTGATCAAGATCCGCATTCTGGCCATCATGTTCGGCGGCGCCTGCGCCGGTCTGGGCGGGGCCTATATCAGCCTGATCCGCGTGCCGCAGTGGACCGAGGGCATGACCGCCGGCGTCGGCTGGATCGCATTGGCCCTTGTTGTCTTTGCAAGCTGGAAGCCGTGGCGTGTCCTGCTGGGTGCCTATTTGTTCGGCGGCATTACCGTGTTGCAGCTTAATTTGCAGGCAGCGGGCGTTGCCATTCCCGTCGAGTATCTGGCAATGTCGCCCTATATCATCACGATCCTTGTGCTTGTGATCCTTTCGGCCGACAAGAGCAGCGCACCTGCCTCGCTGGGCCGGACCTTCCATGCCTCACACTAGGGGCCAACAGTACCAACTTGGGGAGTAACACATGAAATTCACTACACTTCTGACGAGCGCCGCCATGGCGCTGGGTCTGACCTCGGGGGCCATGGCCGAAGACAAGACCAAGGTCGGTTTCGTCTATGTCGGCCCGGTCGGCGATGGCGGCTGGACCTATGAACATGACAAGGGCCGGCAGGCCGTTGAAAAAGAGTTTGGCGACAAGGTTGAAACCGTATTCGTTGAATCCGTTCCCGAAGGCCCGGATGCCGAGCGTGTGATGACTCAGATGGCGCTGGAAGGCGCGGATCTGATCTTTACCACCTCGTTTGGCTACATGGACCCGACCATCAACGTGGCCAAGAAATTCCCGGACGTGAAGTTCGAGCACGCAACCGGCTATAAAACCGCCGACAACGTCTCGGTCTACTCGGCCCGTTTCTACGAAGGTCGCGCGGTTCAGGGCCACATCGCCGGTAAAATGACCAAGTCGAACATCATCGGTTATATCGGCTCCTACCCGATCCCCGAGGTGATCCGCGGCATCAACTCGGCCTATATCCACGCCAAGAAGGTGAACCCGGATGTCGAGTTCAAGATCGTCTGGGCCTACACGTGGTTCGACCCGGCGAAAGAAGCTGACGCCGCCACTGTTTTGATCGAACAGGGCGCGGACGTAATCCTGCAACACACCGATTCGACAGCGCCGCAAGCAGCAGCGCAAGAGGCCGGCAATGTGATCACCTTCGGTCAGGCGTCGGACATGAGCGAGTACGCACCGCTTCCGCGTGTGTCATCGATCATCGACAACTGGGCCCCCTATTACATCGCGCGGACAAAAGCCGTAATGGACGGAACCTGGACGTCTTCCAACACCTGGGACGGTATCGGAGCAGGAATGGTTGAAATCGGCGAGATTTCGGACGCGGTTCCCGCAGATGTCAAGGAAGAGGCTCTGGCCCTGAAGGCGGCCCTTGCAGATGGCAGCTATCACGCGTTCACCGGTCCGCTGAAGAAGCAGGACGGCAGTGACTGGCTGGCTGAAGGCGAAACCGCTGACGATGGCACGCTGGCAGGCATGAACTTCTATGTTGAAGGGCTGGAAGGCGAAATTCCGCAGTAAGCTGTATCGTCAAGGAACGGAAAGGGCCCGCAATCCGTGTGCGGGCCCTTTTTTGTGCTGTGCGCACCTGAAGTGCCGAACAACGAATGAGATTACCTGGTCAGCGCAATCGAGCTCAGATCCATCACACCCTGCCCTGTCTTCGCCACCCCACCACGCTGAGACAGGCAAACAAGACTGCGGCGACGCAGACAATTGATGGCCCTGCCGGAGTATCAAACACATAAGCTGCCCGTAACCCCGCAACTGAGGACATCGCGCCTATTGCTGCCGCTATCAACGCCATTGATTCGGGCGATCGGGCCAGATTTCGTGCCGCCGCCGCAGGAATGATCAGCATCGCCGCGATCAGCAATACCCCCACAACCTTGATCGCAACAGCCACGGTCACCGCCAGAGACAGAGTCAGAATCAACTGTTCCCGCCTCGGGTCGAACCCACTGGCATAGGCCAGTTCCTCGTTCAATGTGGCCGTCAAAAGCTGAGCCCATCGCCAGGCGATCAGCGCCACGACAAGCGCCGCGCCGCCCCAGATCACAAGCAGATCCGAACGGGATACCGCAAGAATATCGCCGAACAGATATGCCATCAAATCAATGCGGACGCCGGACAAAAACGAAACGGCAACCAGACCGAAAGCCAAGGCGGAATGCGCCAGGACCCCCAGCAGCGTGTCCATCGCATAGCCACGACCCGCCAACAAAGTGACCGTCAGCGCCATAATCAACGCAACAGCCAGCGCACCGGTGAAGATCGACATCTGAAAGGTCAGTGACAGGGCCACGCCCAGAATCGCGGCATGTGCGGTTGCGTCACCGAAATACGCCATGCGGCGCCACACCACGAAACATCCAAGAGGCGCCGCCGCAAACGCAACCCCTATACCTGCAAGCGTTGCACGCATCATGAAATCGTCCAGCATCATTCCGCCGCTTCCTGAGGATTTGCATCATGGTCGTGATGGTGATCATGTTCGTGCCGGTACAGGGCAAGCGCTCCGCCTGTTCCCGTTCCGAACAAGGCCCGGTATTCCGGTGCCGAAGCGACCACCGCCGGCGATCCTTCACAGCATACATGGCCGTTCAGACAAATCACCCGGTCCGAGGCGCTCATGACCACGTGCAATTCGTGACTGATCATCAGAATTGCACATCCGGTTTCGCGGCGCACGGCCTCAATCTGCTGATAGAAACTCGCCGATCCGCGCTGGTCCAACCCCTGGGTTGCCTCATCCAGCAGCAGAAGGTCAGGCTGGTTGATCAACGCCCGCGCCAGCAACACACGCTGAAACTGCCCGCCGGACAGTTGCGACATCTGACGTTTCAACAGATCCGGGACGCCTGCTTTTTCCAATGCCTCGACGCACTGACGGCCGGAGACACGGTCTGTCAGTCGCATGAATCGCTCGACCGAGATTGGCAGCGTGGGATCCACGTGCAGTTTCTGCGGCACGTACCCGATCTTCAATCCGGGTTTCAGCGATACATGCCCGGCACATGGCCTGGTCGCACCGATGATGGCGCGCAACAGGCTGGTTTTTCCCGACCCGTTCGGCCCGACGATGGTGACGATCTCGCCGGGTTCGACAGCCATGTCCACATGGCTCAGAACAGTGTTTGAACCATAGCGAACACTGAGATTCTCGACAGAGACGAGCGTCATTTTCAGGCCTTTTCGGTGCAGTCGGGGCAAAGTCCCTCGGCTTCTACAACCGTTCTTTCGATCTCGAAACCCGCTGCGCGCGCAGCGGCACCCAGAACACCTTTGGCCGGCGTGGACTGCGCCTCGGCAACGGCATCGCACTTTCTGCAAATCATGAATGCCGGCGAATGCGACGCGCCGGGATGAGAGCAGGCAACGAATGCATTCAGCCGCTCGATCTTGTGAACGAACCCGTTTTGAACAAGGAAATCAAGCGCCCGATAGGCGACCGGAGGTTGAGATCCGAACCCTTCCTCTCGCAGGCGGTCAAGAATTGCATAGGCACCAAGGGCCCGATGCTCTTGCAGCAGCATTTCCAAGACCTTGCGGCGAACCGGCGTCAGGCGCAGCCCCTCGCCCTTGCAGCGCGCCTCGGCGGATACCAACGCAGTTTTGACGCAACTCTGATGGTCATGTTCCTGAAACCCGACCGGGGCCGCCTCATCGACAGAGACAGGGTTCGTATCGCTTGTCATGTTATTTCATATCATGTATTGCCACTCGTAACGTTATAAAATCACACAGAGGGTCTGATGTCCAGAAAGCTTCTTCCAGTTTCGATCACGGTTGCATTGATGGGAGGAACGGCCATCGCGGACTTTCCGAACGTCGCGGTCGATATCGCACCGATCCACTCGCTCGTTTCCCGGGTTATGGATGGCGTCGGAACACCGGCCCTGATCGTCGCACCCGGTGCCTCGCCCCATGAATACAACCTGCGCCCGTCCGAGGCGGCCGCATTGCAGGATGCCGATCTGGTGTTCTGGGTAGGAGAAGACCTGACACCTTGGATGGAAAGTGCCATCGAAACCCTTGCCGACAGTGCGACGGTCACGTCCCTTCTTGACGCGGATGGTACGGTTCTTCTGGAGTTCCGCGAAAGCGCTGTTTTCGAGGCACACGATCATGGCGGCGAAGACGAACATGATCATGATGATGAGCACATCGAAGACGACGGGCACGATCATGATGATCATGAACATGGTCACGACGACCATGCAAAGGATGATGACCACGAGCATGATCACGACGACCACGTCAAGGATGATGATCACGATCACGAAGAACATGCCGATCAAGACAAGCATGATGAGCATCATGATCACGCGCATGGCGAGCACGACCCACATGCGTGGCTTTCACCGGCAAATGCAGAAACCTGGCTGAATCTGATCGCCGCGCAGCTGTCGTCTGCCGACCCGGACAATGCAGGTGCATATTTTGCCAATGCCACAGCCGCGCGCGCTGAGATGGCCGCGCTGTCCGCACAAGTGGCCGAGACGCTTGGACCGGTTCGCGGAGGAAGTTTCGTCGTGTTCCACGACGCCTACCAGTATTTCGAGGATGCATTTGACTTTCCGGCCGCAGGTGCGATTTCCATCGCCGACGCCTCGGACCCGAGCCCGGCTCGTATCGCCGAGATTCAAACCCGTATCCGCGAAGAAGGTATCAACTGCGTTCTCGCCGAGCCGCAATTCAACCCCGGTATCGTCAAAACCGTGCTAGACGGGACCGAGGCGAAAACGGGCGTAATCGATCCGCTGGGCTCTGATCTGGAACCCGGAGCCGATCTCTACCCGCAAGTTATTCTCAACATGGCAAAAACTCTGGCCGAGTGTCTCTGACCCTGTTGCAAGCCCGGTTCAGTTTGAGAAACTGGCCGGGTTCAACCTTCCAGAAGACAGTGAGCCTCCCCAACTGAACGGGTCCACCGTTATGTTTAGGAAACGGAGGACTGAGAATGGCAAACAAGCGACCGAAGCCCGAAGAGATTGTCTCGAAGTTACGGCAGGTTGAAGTTCTGATGGGGCAAGGG